>NZ_JBYRES010000003.1:0-206494 GCF_058349945.1 Agromyces cucurbitae
GTGGGTGATGAGCCGTTCGCGGTGCTGCTGGGTGATGACATCATCGACGCCCGTGATGAGTTGCTGACGCGGATGCTGGACGAGCAGCAGAAGCGGGATGCGTCGATCGTGGCGTTGTTGGAGGTGGATCCGGATCAGATCCATTTGTACGGGGCGGCGCAGGTCGAGGCGACCGATGACCCCGATGTGGTGCGGATCACGGGCCTGGTGGAGAAGCCCGCTCGTGAGGTCGCGCCGTCGAACTACGCGGTGATCGGCCGGTACGTGCTCAAGCCCGAGGTGTTCGGGGTGCTGGCAGAGACGGCGCCGGGCAAGGGTGGTGAGATCCAGTTGACCGACGCGTTGATGACGATGGCGGAGGACGTCGCGGGCACGGGTGGGGTGTACGGGGTCGTGTTCCGGGGTCGCCGGTACGACACGGGCGACAAGCTCGACTACATCAAGGCCGTGATCCAGCTCGCCGTCGACCGCGACGACCTCGGCCGAGACCTCAAGCACTGGCTCATCGACTACACCGCCCGCCTCTGAGTCCCGGCGTCAGTCGTCGCCGCCGACGGCCGCCATCGGGTCGGGGATCTCCTCCGGCTTGTACTTCGGCAGGCGCGAGGCGGGCAGCGCCGCGAGCGCGCTGAGGCCCGCGAGCACGAGGAACCCGAGGCGCAGGGTGTTGAGCCGCTCCTCCTCGTTGATGGCGACGGCCGCGTCGACCTGCTCGGGCGTCGCGCTCGTCTCCTCGAACGTCGCGCGCAGGTCGTCGTTGCTGACGAAGTTCACCTGGCTGAGCCCGACCTCGGCCTTCAGCTCGTCGGGGATCTCGGGGTGCTCGACCGCCGCCTGCGTGAAGTTGAGCGTGAGCATCGTGACGAGGAGCGCCCCCATGAGCGCGGTGCCCACCGCGCTCGCGAGGTTCTGCGTCGTGCCGCGGATGGAGCCGACGTCGCCCGCGAGCTCCTTCGGCGCCGCGGTCACGAGCACGTTGAACACGAGCGTCACGAGCGCGCCCTGGCCGATGCCGAACACGATGAGGCCTGCGATCGTGGGCACCGTCTCCCAGTTGTTCGTCACGACGAACGCGAGCCAGACGAGCGCCGCCGTCGTGAGCCCGAACGCGAACAGGGCGATCGTGCGCGGGCTGTGGCGACGGTAGAAGCGCACGATGAGCGTCGCGGTGACGAACACCGTGAGGTTGAACGGCATCATCGCGAGCGACGTGTCGAACGGGGTGCGGCCCTGCACGACCTGGATGTACGTCGGCACGGTGAAGTTCACCGCGGCCTCCATCGCCACGATGATGAACATCGCGTAGACCGCGGCCCGCTCGGTCGGTTCGGAGAGCACGCTGAGATCGACGAGCGGCACCCGGCCCAGTCGCATCCGGCGTTTGGTCCACATGAAGAACCCCTGGCCGAGGATGAGGCCGACGACGACGAAGACGGGCGCGGGGGAGAGGCCGAGCACCGAGAACGGCGCCCCCGGCCCGGCGAGCAGGATGCCCCACGAGTTGAGGTTGTTGAAGCCGAGCGTGAGCAGCACGATCGCCGCGCCGATGAGCGCCGACGCGACGAGGTCGATGCGGATGCCCTTGTCGCCCCGGTCGCCGCGCAACCGGAAGCTCAGCGCGAAGACGGCGATCGCCAGCCCGAGCGTGATGAAGAAGACGGGGCGCCACCCGACGAGCGTGCCGAGCGTGCCGCCGATGAGGAACGCGCTGATGCCCGAGAACGCCCGTGCCGAACCGAGCGAACCGACCGCCGTCGCCTGCTGGTCGCCGCGGTAGTTCTCGGCGATGAGGGCGACGAGCGCGGGCACGATGATGGCGGCGGATGCTCCGGCGAGCACCTGTCCTGCGATGGCCCAGCCGATCGACGTCGACAGGATCATCATGATCGACGAGACGGCGAACACCGCCACGACGATGCGGAAGATGAGCACCCAGCCGACGCGCTGGCCGAGCTTCGCACCCGTCATGACGAGCGCGGCGACGGCGAGGCCGTAGACGACGATCGTCGTCGACGCGACGGTCGGCGGCACTCCGAAGTCCTCGACCATGCCGCCGAGTGAGATCGGGAGCGCGGCGACGTTGAACGACATGAGCACCTGGGCGAGGAAGAGCCCGACCATCGGCGCCCACGAGCGGCGCTCGCCCGCGTGCGGCGCCGGCCCCGAGGCATCCGCCCCGTTCGTATTCATCTCGGGCGCGCCGGTGGGGTGTGCAGAGCTGGTCATCGCGGGGCTCCTTCGTCGGTTGAGACGGGCAGCGCGACCGAGGGTCGCGGATCCGAGGCGAATAGGTTGAGGCCGAGTGCGCGCGACAGGAAGGCGCAGGCGCGCTGGCCGCGCACGCTGTTGCCCGCCGGGTCGAGCCGTGGCGAGAACGCGCCGACCGCGCCCTTGCCGGGTGCGACGGCGACGATGCCGCCCGCGACGCCCGACTTGGCCGGCAGGCCGATCTCGAAGAGCCACTCGCCCGAACGCTCGTACATGCCGCACGATGCGAGCAGGGCGAGGGTGTCGCGCGCCGTCCCGGCCGAGACGACCCGTTCGCCCGTGATCGGGTTGACGCCGCCGTCGGCGAGCGTCGCCCCCATGACGGCGAGATCGCGGGCGGTCACGGCGAGCGAGCATTGCCGGGTGTAGACGTCGACCGCCTCCGCGGGGTCGATCGCGAGTCGGTCGTAGCTCTGCAGCAGCCGGGCGATCGACTGGTTGCGGTGGTTCGTGAATGACTCCGACCGGTAGACCTCGCCGTCGAGCGCGAGCGGCCGGCCGGCGAAGCGGCTGAGCCCGTCGCGCACGAGCTGCCAGCGCTCGTCGGCGTGGCCGGCGGGCACGAGTGCGGTCGTCGCGATCGCTCCCGCGTTCACCATGGGGTTCATCGGGCTGCCGCCGTTGAGCTCGATCGCGACGACCGAATTGAAGGCGAGGCCCGTGTTGTTCACCCCGATCACCTCGTGGATCGCCTCGTGTCCGATCAGGTCGCAGACGAGCGCGAACACGAACGCCTTCGAGATCGACTGGATCGAGAACGCGACCTCGACGTCGCCCGCGAGGTGCTCGCTGCCGTTCGCGCCGACGACGGCGAGCCCGAACCACGCCGGGTCGGCCTCGGCGAGGATCGGGATGTAGTCGGCGACGACGCCCTCGTCGAGTCGCGCGTACCGGGCGTGCGCGGTCGCGACGAGCTCGTCGACGTCGGCCGTCGACGGCAGCGACCCGGTCGAGCTCTGCTGGGCGACATCACGCACATCGGCTTCGAACATGTCCTCACTCTGGCGTCCTGAGGCCGCCCGGGCGGGCATTCATCGCCGTCATCGGCCGAATCCGTGCCGTCGAACGTCACGTGACGGCGCGAAGTTGCGCGGCCCGCGGGCCTTTGTCACGCTGAGAGGCGTGCCCTCATCCTCGCGCTCCGGGTCACGGGGCCTGTCCGTGAAGCGCGCGCTCCTGTACGCCGGGGGCGCCGTCGTCCTCTTCGTCGTCGCCGTGCTCGTCGCCCGCGCCCTGCGCACGCTCCCGGGCGTGCAGGACTTCATCGCCGAGTACCCGGGGCACAGCCCGCTGCCCGAGGGGGCGCCGGTCGGCATCCCGGCCTGGCTCGCGTGGCAGCACTTCTTCAACGCGTTCTTCCTCGTGATGCTCGTTCGCACCGGGCTCATCATCCGGTCGAAGGCCCGCCCGCCCGCGTTCTGGACCCGTGACAACACCCGCTGGCCGCGCACCGACGGCGCGCCCCGCCGGATGGGCATCTCGGTCTGGCTGCACCTCGTCGTCGATGCGTTCTGGGTGCTCAACGGCCTCGTCTACATCGTGCTGCTCTTCGCGACCGGGCAGTGGGTGCGCATCGTGCCGACCAGCTGGGAGGTCGTGCCGAACTCGATCTCGGTCGTGCTGCAGTACCTGTCGCTCGAGTGGCCCGTCGAGAACTCGTGGGTGTCGTACAACGACGCGCAGGTGCTCGCCTACTTCGCGGTCGTGTTCGTCGCGTCGCCGCTCGCGATCGTCACGGGGCTCCGCCTCTCGCCGGTCTGGCCGATGCGGGGCGCCCTCTCGAAGGCGCCGCCCGAGCGCTTCGCGCGGGCGCTGCACTACCCCGTGATGCTGTTCTTCCTGCTCTTCACGGCCGTGCACGTCGTGCTCGTGCTGACGACCGGCGCGCTGCGCAACCTCAACCACATGTACGCCGCCCGCGAGGGCGACGACTGGGTCGGCTTCGCGGTGTTCGCCGTGTCGCTCGCCGTGATGGTCGGGGCGTGGGTGCTCGCGAAGCCCCTCCTGCTCGCGCCCGTCGCCGAGCGGTTCGGTCAGGTCAGGCGGATGCCGCAGGCCCCCGCCGCGCCGGCGCGCAGCGCGACCCGGGGCTGACGCGGGGCGCGCCGATCGCCCATCTCGTTCGTCGAGCGTGCACTCGTCGCCCGGAATCGGGCCATTAGTGCACTTTCGCGGGCAGGGCGAGGCGCGCCTTCGGGGCGCGTTGCGTCGAGCGTGCACTCGTCGCCCGGAATCGGGGCCAGGAGTGCACGTTCGGCGGGGGTTCGCGGGAGGCGGGCGCCGGCCACGAGGCATCCGCCCCAGGAGCCGCGCCGAGCGGGATCAGCCCGCTGAATCGATCTCCGCGACGATCGCGTCGTAGCCGCGCAGCTCGGCGAGCCGACGGGGGAGCACGCCGTCGCCGTCGGGGATCGACGGGTCGGCACCGGCCGCGAGCAGCAGCCGCACCGTCTCGACGTGCGCGTCGTCGCCGTTGCCGAGCACGATCGCCTCGTGCAGCGCCGTCCACGCGAGGTTGTTGACGTGGTTCACGGGCACGCCCGCCTCGAGGAGGATGCCCACCGTCTCGACGTGCGCGTGCTCGCTCGCCGGGATGAGCGCCGTGCCGCCGTAGCGATTGGTGCTCGTCGGGTCGGCGCCGTGCTCGATCGTGAGGCGGAGGAGGTCGTTCAGCCCCTCGGCGCCCGCGTAGAGGAACGCCGAGTCCTCGATCCCGTCCTTCGCGTTCGGGTCGGCGCCCGCCTCGAGGAGCGCGCGCGCCACCGCGACGTCGTTCGCGCGCGTCGCGGTGACGAGCACGGGGCGACCCTCGCCGTCACGCGCGTCGACGTCGGCGCCGTTCGCGATCGCGCGCTCGACGCCCGCGAGGTCGCGCGCGGCGGTCGCGGAGACGACGAGGGCGGTCGCCTCGTCGACGGTCATCTCGGGGGTGGGCACTGCGGTCTCCTCTGCGGTCGGGGCAGTGGCGCGCGGCGTGGACGATGCGGTCACCGGCGCGGGCGGGGCGGAACCTGCTGCGCAGCCCGCGAGCGTGCCCGTGACGACGAGCAGGGCGACGGCGACGAGCGGTACGCGTCGGACGTCAGCCATCGAGCGAGCGCTCGGTCTGGTCGAGCACGCCGAGCGCCGCGGCCGTCGCCGCCTCGGCGTCGGCGGCCTCGATCGCGCGGAGCAGCTGCTCGTGCAGGTCGACCGCGCTCGGGTCGGCGTTGTTCGACAGGCACGAGTTCTGCGCGACCGAATGCCGCAGCGAGGCGTCGAAGCTCGCGTAGATGCCGACGAGCAGGCGATTGTGCGAAGCCGCGGCGACGCCGACGTGGAAGGCGACGTCGTGGTCGGCGAACGCATCGACGTCGTTGCGGTCGATCGCCGTGCGACGGAGCACGAGCTCTTCGCGCAGGGCCGCGATGTCGTCGTCGTCGCGGTGCGTCGCCGCTTCGGCCGCGGCGAGCACGTCGAGGGCGCGACGCACGGCGAGCACCTCGCGAGCGTCGGCGTCGCCGAGCGCGCGGCGCAGCGCCACCTCGGTGGCGTCGCTCGCGATGACGTACGTGCCGTCGCCCTGCCGCGTCTCGAGCAGGCCCAGCTGTGCGACCGAACGCACCGCCTCGCGCACCGAGGGGCGGCTCACGCCGAAGGTCTCGGTGAGCTCGGCCTCGGTCGGGATGCGGGTGCCGACGGGCCATGCCCCGGTCGCGATCTCGGACTGCAGGCGATCGACGACCGAGTCGACGATGGACCTTCGCTGGATGGGTTTCACGATTTCCATTCTCTCGATCTTCCGCTTCCGGGGGAATGTATGGTTATCATACATCTTACAAATCCCACGCGGCTCGGAAGCTTCCGTCCGCCCCACGGACAAAGGAGTTCGTTCGCATGACCGACGCGACCGCGACGACGGCCGAAGCCGTCGACGTCCACCGCACGGCGACGGGCATCGTCGCCGCCCCGGCGCTCGTCGACGCCCACATCCACCCCGACAAGTCGAGCTGGGGCGGTCCGTGGATGTCGCGCCGCCGTGCCGCCTCGCTGCCCGAGTTCATCGCGAACGACCTCGCGACGCAGCGCTCGTACACCCGCAGCGTCGAGGAGCGGGCCCACGCCCTCCTCTCGACCGCGGTCGAGCAGGGCACCCTCGCGATGCGCGCCCACGTCGACGTCTCGAGCGAACTCGGCACCATGAACGTCGAGGGCGTGCGCGCCGCGGCCGAGCGCCTCGCCCCCTGGCTGACCGTGCAGATCGTCGCCTTCCCGCAGTTCGGACTGCTGACGAACCCCGGCACGATCGACGCGATGGCCGCGGCGCTCCAGACGGGAGCCGACCTCGTCGGCGGGATCGACCCGCTGGGGCTCGAAGGCGACGTCGACGGCCACCTCGACGCGGTCTTCGGACTCGCCGAGCGCACGGGCCGCGACGTCGACATCCACCTGCACGATCGCGGCGAGCCGGGCCTCGCGCAGATCCGCGAGATCGCGAGGCGTGCCCGCGCGGCCGGCATGCAGGGCCGCGTCACCGTGAGCCACGCGTTCGCCCTCGGCGACGACGCGCTGCCGACGCTCGGTGCGACGCTCGACGCCGTCGCCGAGGCCGGCGTGTGGATCGCGAACTGCGCCCTCGGCGACGACCCCGTGCCCGACCTCGACCTGCTCGAGCGCCACGGCGTGCGGCTCGTCGCCGGCAGCGACGGGGTCCGCGACTCGTGGACGCCGTTCGGCTCGGGCAGCATGGTCGACCGCGCGCACCTGCTGGCCTACCGCACGGGCGCCATGACCGACGCAGAGCTCGAGCGGTGCTACCGCATCTGCTCGACCGAGGGGGCGAGCCTGATCGGCCTGCCCGACCTCGCCGGATACTCCGGACCGGAGCATCCGACCCGTCTCGAATTCTCCGGCGAGTCGATCGCGCAGATCGTGGTCGACCGCCCGGGCCCCGCCGCGGTGTTCCGCGACGGGCGCCGGCTCGACCGGCCCTGAGCCGGCCGGGCACCGCTCCACCACCTCCCAGCCCACCCGACGCACCATCCGCACCACCCGCAATCCGACACGACGACAAAGGAGTTCCCCCGTGTTCCGACGCCGTATCACCCTCACGGCCGCCGCCCTGGCGGCCGCGAGCCTCACCCTGGCCGGCTGCACCGCGCAGTCGACCGAGAGCGACGAGGCGACGCTCAGCGTCGACCTCGACAACCTCGCCACCACCACCGAGGCCGGCACCGCGCCGGTCGACGACCTGAAGTGGAACCTCCCGTACGAGCCGATGTCGCTCGACCCGCAGTTCGGCTACAACTACGCCGAGAACACGGTCACCGCGAACCTCTGCGAGAGCCTGCTGCGCATGAAGCCCGACTTCTCGGTCGAACCGGGCCTCGCCTCGGGCGTCACGCAGCCCGACGACACGACCGTCGTGTACACGATCCGCGACGGCGTCACCTTCTGGGACGGCACCCCGCTGACGGTCGACGACGTCGTGTACTCGCTCGACCGCCAGGTCGGCGAGACCGCGACGAGCTACTTCTCGAGCTACTTCCAGAACGTCGAGTCGGTCGAGGCGACGGGCCCGAACGAGGTGACCGTGAAGCTCACCCAGCCCGACGTGCTGTTCACCCAGGCCATGGCGACCGCCGCCGGCGCGATCGTGCAGAAGGCCGCGGCCGAGGCGCAGGGCGAGGCGTTCGGCACGCCCGACGGCGGGCTGCAGTGCACCGGCCCGTTCTCGCTCGAGGCGTGGAACTCGGGCAAGAGCATCGACCTCGCGGCGAACCCCGGCTACTGGGACGGCGGGGCCCCGCTCGCCTCGAGCCTCAGCTTCAGCTTCATCGCCGACGAGTCGACCGCGGTCAACGCGCTGCGCACCGGTGAGGTCGACGGCCAGTACTTCTACCTGCCGCCGGCCGGGCTCAGCCAGCTCACGGACAGCGACGACGTGACCGTCACGTTCGGCGACTCGCTCGTGTTCTGGACCATGATGACGACGAACTTCGACGGCGGCCTCGGCGACGACCGCATCCGCCAGGCGCTCTCGCTCGCGATCGATCGCGAGGCGCTCACGAAGGTCGTCTTCCAGGGCGCCGGGATCCCCGCCGCCACCCTCGCCGGCCCCGCGTACTGGGGCTACGAGGAGGAGAAGTTCTCGAAGGCGTTCGACGAGTTCTCGGCCGACCCCGACATCGAGGAGGCGAAGCAGCTCGTCGCCGAGGTCGGCACGGTCGCCCCGATCGTGCTCGCCGTGCAGGGCAGCTCCGCCGTGCACGAGCAGACCGCGAATGTCATCCAGGCCGCCGGCCAGGCCATCGGCCTCGACATCCAGACCAAGGTGATCCCGGTCGAGCAGTTCGGCAACCTCTACTTCGACCCGGCCGCGCGCGAGGGCATCGACGGCTTCTTCACGACCCAGTACGGCAGCTTCGCCGACCCGACCGACGTCTACCAGATGTTCGCGAGCACCGACAGCCACAACTACGCCGGATGGGACCACGCCGACGAGGCGATCTTCGCCGCGCGCGCCGAGACCGACGAGGCCGCCCGTGCCGACCACGTGATCGACGCGCAGCAGACCATCACCGACGAACTGCCCTGGCTGCCGCTCGCCTACGAGCCGGTGACCCTCGTGCAGAACGACCGCATCTCGGGTGCGACCGCCTCGTTCGCGTACCTCTACGCGCCGTGGGCGGCGACGCTCGGCGGCGTGGAGTAACCCATGTCGGTCGGCGCCTACATGTTGCGACGCGTGGGCGGGCTCATACTCGTCCTGCTCGTGACCTCCTTCCTCGTCTTCGGGCTGCTGTACCTCGCTCCGGGGAGCCCGCTGGCGTTCATCCTCGGGCCGCGCGGCGGAACGCCGGAGCAGATCGCCGCCGTGACCGAGCAGTACCACCTGAACGACCCGTTCCTGGTGCGCTACGTGGCCTGGCTCGGCGACATCCTCCGCGGCGACCTGGGGTACTCGATCGTGTACCGGCAGGACGTCTCGACCCTGATCTCCGGCCGGGTCCCCACGACGCTCGTGCTCGTGTCGATGGCCGCCGTGATCATCGCGGTCGTGGGCGTGCTCGCCGGAACCTACGCGGCACTGCGTCGGGGATGGGGCGACCAGCTCACCTCGTCGCTCGCCGCGATCGGGCTCTCGACGCCGTCGTTCGTGGTCGGTGTGGCGCTGATCAGCATCTTCGCGGTCACCCTCGGCTGGTTCCCGACCTTCGGGTCGGGAACCGGCGGGATCGACACGCTGTACCACCTCACACTGCCCGCGATCGCGCTGTCGGTCGCGAGCGCGGCGTACCTCGCCCGCATCACGCGGGCGGCGGTACTCGAGGAGAGCGGGCGCGAGCACGTGCAGACGGCGACGGTGCGCGGGCTCACGCCCAGGTACATCGTCCAGCACCACGTGCTGCGCAACTCGCTCGTGCCGATCGTCACGGTGCTCGGGCTCACGATCGCGACGCTCATCGCCGGCGCGGTCGTCGTCGAGAACGTGTTCGCGCTCGACGGGCTCGGATCGCTGCTGGTCCGCGCGATCCTGCAGCGGGACTTCGCGGTCGTCCAGGCGGTCATCCTCGTCCTCGTCGTCGCGTTCGTCGTCGTGAACGCGGTCGTCGACTTCCTCTACACGTTCATCGATCCGCGCATCGCGCTCGGGAGCCGGCAATGACCACCCCATCCACCACGAGCCTCGCCGTCGCGCGCGTGACGCGGGTGCGACGCCGATCGGGCCTCGTCACCTCGACGCGCGACCGGCTCGGCGCCCTCGGCTGCACGGCGGCGGCCATCCTCGTCGTCATCATCGTCGCCGCGGCGCTCGCCCCCGTCGTCGCGCCGTACGATCCCGACTTCCCCGACCTGCTGGCGGCGCTCGGCGCACCGTCGCCGGCGCACCTGCTCGGCACCGACGCACTCGGCCGGGACATCCTGTCGCGGCTGATCTGGGGCGCGCGCATCACGCTCGCGGGCCCGGGCCTCGTGATCCTCATCGCGACCGTCGTCGGCGTGCTGCTCGCGCTCCTCGCCGCCTGGCGGGGAGGCCGCACCGACACGGTCATCACGTGGCTCCTCGACGTGCTGTTCGCGGTGCCCGGCATCGTGTTCGGGCTCATCGCGGTCGCGATCTGGGGACCGGGCCTCGGCACGGTCGTGGCCGGCCTCTCGATCGCCTACATCCCGTACGTCGCCCGTGTCGTGCGCGGCGCGGCGCTCCGCGAGCGGAACATGCCCTACGTCTCGGCGGCGTGGCTGCAGGGCCAGTCGGGCACGGGGATCACCTTCACCCAGGTCCTGCCGAACGTGCAGCCGATCGTGGTCGCGCAGGCGGTGTCGTCGCTCGGGTTCGCGGTCATCGACCTCGCGGCCGTCTCGTTCCTCGGGCTCGGCGTCCAGCCGCCGACCGCCGACCTCGGCCTCATGGTCAAGAGCGGCTTCGACTCGATGCTGCGCGGCCACCCGATCGAGGCCATCTCGGCCGGTGCGCTCATCGTCCTCATCGTCTGGTGCGTCACCGTCATCGGCGACCGACTCACCTCCAGTGCAAGGAGCCTTCGATGACCACACCGCTGCTGCGCCTCGACGGCGTTCGCACGACGCTCCGGCTCAAGGGCGTCGAGCAGACCCTCCTCGACGGCGTCTCGTTCGAGATCGGCGAGGGCGAGGCCCTCGGCCTCGTCGGCGAGTCGGGCTCGGGCAAGTCCCTCACCACGCGCGCGATCACCCGCATGCTCGGCCCCGAGTTCGCCGTCGCCGGCGAGATCGACTTCGACGGCGCATCCGTGCTCGGCATGAACACCGCGAAGCTGCGCAAGTACCGGTCTCGCGACGTCGGCATGATCTTCCAGGACCCGCGCGCCCACGTGAACCCGGTGCACCGGGTCGGCGACTTCCTCACCGAGGCGCTCGTGCAGGAGCGCGGGGTCGACCGGCGCGAGGCCGAGCGCCGTGCGGTCGTGCTGCTCGACGAGGTCGGGGTGCGCAACCCCGAGCACCGGCTGCGCCAGTACCCGCACGAGTTGTCGGGCGGGCTGCTGCAGCGCGTCATGATCGCGAGCGTGCTGCTCGCCGAGCCGCGGCTCATCCTCGCGGACGAGCCGACCACCGCGCTCGACGTGACCGCGCAGTCCGACGTCATGGCCATCCTCGACGAGCAGCGCCGCGCCCGCGGGCTCGCGCTCCTGTTCATCACGCACGACCTCGAGCTCGCGGCCGCCTGCTGCGACCGGCTCGCGGTCATGTACGCCGGCGAGATCGTCGAGCAGGGCTCGCACGTCTACGACGCGCCGACCCACCCGTACACCGTCGAGCTGCTCGGCGCGCGGCCGAGCATCGAGGAGCGCGTCGACCGGCTCCCGGTGCTGCGCTACAACCGTCAGACCCACGAACTCCTGAAGGCGGAAGCATGACCGACCGGACCGAGCCCATCGTCGTCGCACGCGGGCTGCGAAAGGTGTACCCGGGGCCCACGAAGGACGAGCCCATCGTCGCCGTCGACGAGGTGTCGTTCGAGCTCCATCCGAACGAGTGCCTCGCCATCGTCGGCGAGTCGGGGTCGGGCAAGACGACCGTCGCGCGCATGCTCGTCGGACTCGAGAAGCTCACCGCCGGCGAACTCTCGGTGCGCGGCGAGTCGCGCGCCGGGGGAGTGAAGCGGCTCGCCGACCGCCGCCGGTGGGCGCGGGAGGTGCAGTACGTGTTCCAGGACCCGTACTCGTCGCTGAACGGGCGGCAGCGGATCGGCGACATCATCGAGACGAGCGTCGCCCTGCACGCGGGGAGCGGTTCGGGCCGGCGCGGTGCCGCGCGCACGACCGCGCTCGAGATCCTCGAGAGCGTCGGCCTCGGCGAGCAGTTCGCGTCGAAGTACCCGCACCAGCTGTCGGGCGGCCAGCGGCAGCGCGTCGCGATCGCCCGCGCGCTCGCCGCGGACCCCGCGGTGATCGTGCTCGACGAGGCGGTCGCCGCGCTCGACGTGTCGATCCAGGCGCAGATCCTGAACCTCCTCGCCGACATTCGCGCCCAGCGCGAGATCAGCTACCTGTTCATCTCGCACGACCTCGCCGTCGTCAACCAGATCTCGGACCGGATGATCGTGATGGAGCACGGCCTCGTGGTCGACGCCGGCGAGACGGCGGCCCTCCTCGCGAACCCCGTGCACCCGTACACCCGCTCCCTGCGGGCCGCCGTCCCGCGGCCGGGTTGGCGGCCGGTGCGTCGCGAACGACTCGCCTCGTAGGCGCCGCCGTACCCCGTCCGACACGCGGCCGGCCAGTGCTTGACCAGCCCGGCCGGCTGCGGTGTCATTGAGTGACAGCGCGGATCGGTTCCGCTCGCATCCGCCACGGTGAACGCATTGCTTGGGGGTGCGTCGGGGTGCAGTCGTCGAAGCCGCGCAACATGCGCAACCGTGATTTCGCCGAGACGCGCACGCCCGCCGGCGTCCTCGGCGGGCTCGTCGGACTCGTCGCAGCCAGTGCCGCCGCCGCTGCGCTCGTGGTCGTCGCGGCCACGCCCGCGATCGCCATGGTCGGCCTGGCCGCGAGCGGCACGATCGGCATGTTCGACAGCCTGCCGAGCTACCTGCAGATCGGCGAGCTGAGCGAGAAGAGCAACATCTACGTCGTGCGCGCCGACGGGCGGCCGAGCCTCATGGCCTCCTTCTACGACCAGAACCGGGTCGAGGTCGGGTGGGACGCGATCGACCAGGACGTCAAGGACGCGACGATCGCGAGCGAGGATCCGCGGTTCTACGATCACGGCGGCATCGACCTGCAGGGCACCCTGCGTGCGGCCGTCACGACGGCGAGCGGACGCGAGACGCAGGGCGGCTCGTCGATCGCGCAGCAGTACGTGAAGAACGTCAGGGTGCAGCAGTGCGAGCTCGAGCTCGACGAGGCGGCGCGCGACGGTTGCTACGACACCGTCACCGAGACGACGATCGACCGCAAGGTGAAGGAGATGCGCCTCGCGATCGGCGTCGAGAAGCGCTACAGCAAAGACGAGATCCTGCTGGGCTACCTCAACATCGCCGGCTTCGGCGGCACCGTGTACGGCATCGAGGCCGCCGCGAACTACTACTTCGGCACCCCGGCGTCGCAGCTCAGCCTGCCGCAGGCGGCCTCGCTCGTCGCGATCGTGAACAACCCCGAGAAGTTCCGGCTCGATCGGCCGTCGAGCGAGACCAACGGCGCCGAGAACGGCTACGCCGCGAACCACACGCGGCGCGACTACATCCTGAAGCGGATGCTGCACCTGGGCAAGATCACCCGCGACCGCTACGACGAGGCGATCGCGACGCCCGTCGAGCCGAAGATCACCGAGCCGAGCACGGGCTGCCAGACCGCCAAGACGGGCGCCTACTTCTGCGACTACGTCAAGAACATCCTGCAGACCGATCCGACGTTCGGCGACGACGCCGACACCCGCATGATGAACTTCCGCCGGGGCGGCTACGACATCTACACGACGCTCGACGTCGACGTCCAGGCGGCCGCGGTGCGGGCGATCGCCGAGAACGTGCCGATGACCTACCCCGGCTGGGATCTCGGCGGCGTGGTCGTGAGCGTCGAGGTCGGCACGGGCCGCGTGCTCGCGATGGCGCAGAACAAGCGGTACAGCCAGGATCCGGAGGTGCTCGCCTCGGGACCCCAGTACACGAGCATCAACTACAACACCGACTACGCGCAGGGCGGCTCGAGCGGCTTCCAGCCAGGGTCGACGTACAAGGTCTTCACCCTCGCGCGCTGGCTGCAGGAGGGGCACGGACTCTCGGAGCGCGTCGACTCCCGCCCCCGGTCGAACTGGGGCGTGTTCCGCGACAGCTGCCTCGGCGACTACGACGTCTCGGGCGAGAACTGGAACCCGAAGAACGACGACAACGAGTCGGGCGGCGGCTACACCGCCCTGCAGTCGACGATCAATTCGATCAACACGGGCTACCTCGGCATGGCGAAGGAGCTCGACCTCTGCGGCATCCGCAAGGCCGCCGAGGCGTTCGGGATGCACCGGGCCGACGGCACCCCGCTGCAGGAGAGCCCGTCGACGGTCATCGGCACGAACGAGATCGCACCGCTCAGCCTCGCCGTCGCGTTCGCGGGCATCGCGAACAACGGCGTCACGTGCACCCCGATCGCGATCGATCGCATCGTCGGCCGCGACGGCAAGGACCTGACGCCGCCGAAGAGCACGTGCACGCAGGCGGTGGCCCCGGAGGTGGCGGCCGGAATGCACTACGCGCTCTCGCGGGTCATGACCGACGGCACTGCGCGGGAGTCGAACAACAACACCGTGCCGCACGTGCCCATGATCGGCAAGACCGGCACGACCGACGGTGCGAAGGACACGTGGATGGCGGGTGCGAGCACGAAGGTGGCGACGGTCG
This sequence comes from Agromyces cucurbitae, assembly GCF_058349945.1. Taxonomy (NCBI): domain Bacteria; kingdom Bacillati; phylum Actinomycetota; class Actinomycetes; order Micrococcales; family Microbacteriaceae; genus Agromyces; species Agromyces cucurbitae. Next base: position 14,627 of record NZ_JBYRES010000003.1, read on the forward strand.
CGGCCGTCGTGAGCGTGAACGGCGACGCCAACCAGCGCGGCATCTGGTTCGACTCGGGTCGTGCGGCGGAGGCGCGCCATCGCATGTGGCCGATGGTGATGTCGGTCGCGGCCGCGAAGTACGGCGGAGGCGTCTTCACCGAGGCTGGACCGGGGCCCGTCATCGAGCCGCCCCCGGGCGTCGGCGACGAGGACGGCTCGGGCAGTACCGACGAACCCGACGACGACGAGGACGACTGAGCCGCGTGCGGCGGCCGCCGCTCAGAAGTCGAGCGTGTCGCCCGGCTCGAGCGGCAGGAACTCGCCGCCGTGCTGTTCGACCGCCCAGGTCAGGCGGGTGTTCGCGAGCGCCTTGCCCGCTCGCGAGAGCAGCATCTCGTGGGTCGGGAAGGCGCGGCGCGGTGCGACCGCCTCGACGTAGTCCATCGAGTCGGCGAGCTTCATCCACGGCGCCCCCGCCGGTGCGGCGAGCACGTCGACCGCGACCCCCTCGGGTACGGCGAACGAGTCGCCGGCGTAGTAGAGCGCGTCGTTCACGAGCACGCCGACGTTGTCGATGATCGGGATCGAACGGTGGATGAGGGCGTGCTCGCCGCCGAAGAACCGCAGCCGGAACGGACCGACCTCGACCTCGTCGCCCGCGTCGACGACCTCGACGGGGTACTGCTCGGCCGTGGCCGCGACACCGGCGGGGCCGAAGATCCGCACCTCGGGATTCTGGTCGATGATGCGATCGAGCTGGTCGGGCGACCAGTGGTCGTCGTGCTCGTGGGTGATGACGACGGCGACCGCGCCCGCCGACTCCGTGACGGGCGTCGTGAACACGCCCGGATCGATGTAGAGCTTGTCGCCCGAGTCCTCGATGACGAGGGCGGCGTGTTCGAGTTTGGTGAGGCGCATGCCTCGAGCCAACACCCGTGCGGAGCGCCCCCGCAAGCCCGTCGCGACCCTCGCGCGCCTCGATTTGGAAACCGCCCGAAACGTGTGTCATACTCTTCGAGTTGCCGGAAACGGAGCGAGAAGCCGAAAGGATCTCCTCTGCACAACGGCCCCATCGTTTAGCGGCCTAGGACGCCGCCCTCTCACGGCGGTAGCGCGGGTTCAAATCCCGCTGGGGTCACGATCGGCAACACGACAGAACGCCCTCGCGAAAGCGGGGGCGTTCGTCGTTTCCGGGGCCGCCATCGCGCCGGCCCCGGAGACGGCGGATGCCTCGGAGCGTGTGCGCTCCGAGGCATCCGCGTCGTACGGCCGGGTCCGGGCGCGTCAGCGCACGGGCTCGAGCCGCTGGTCGGGTGAGGAGCCGTCGGCCGCGCGCGCTGCGCCGCCGTCCACGGGGGCCGGCGGGTTCGGCACGGCGACGCCGTCGTGCGTCTCGCCGGCGGTGACCTTGTGGTACGACATGCGGTCGATCCAGGCGAGCGCGACCGCCGAGAGGATGAACGTCAGGTGGATGAGCACCTGCCACATGACGCCCTCGCCCGTGTACGTGTCGCCGGTCGTGCTCTCGGCGTCGGGGCTGCCGAGGTCGCCGACCTCGATGAAGGTCTTCAGCAGGTGGATCGACGAGATGCCGATGATGGCCATCGCGAGCTTCACCTTGAGCACGTTCGCGTTGACGTGCGAGAGCCACTCGGGCTGGTCGGGGTGGCCGTCGACCCGGATGCGGGAGACGAACGTCTCGTAGCCGCCGATGATCACCATGATGAGCAGGTTCGCGATCATGACGACGTCGATGAGGCCGAGCACGATGAGCATGACGTCGGCCTCGTCCAGCACGTGGCTCTGGTCGATGAACACGCCGTCGACGAGGTGCCAGAGCTCCTTGAGGAACACCCACACGTAGACCGCCTGGGCGACGATGAGGCCGAGGTACAGGGGAGCCTGCAGCCATCGGCTGGCGAAGATCGCGTAGCCGATCACGGCGGAGCCGGGGGTGGTGGAGTACGGATCGGGGTTGACGGGCGTCGTTCGGGCGCTCAAGTGCTCTCCTCGGTTCGCGGGGTTCGAGTCTACGTGGGCGTCCCGTCCGCTAGACTCGCCTGAGCGAAGGGGAGTATCCCGCGGGGCGAGCGCCCCGGTCCACGATCGTCAGTACGAGCGCCGATGCAGCCGCTCCGGTCGTGGGCGCGGCGACAGCCGCGAGGGAGAGACTTTCGGGCCCTGTCGTACCCTGAATCCCCGAAAGGCTGAACGTGCTCGAACTCCCCATCTGGTTCGAAGTCGGCTCGCTCGTCGTGCTGACCCTCATCCTCCTCGCCGACCTGCTGCTCGTGCTCAAGCGCCCGCACGTGCCCTCGATGAAGGAGTCGACCCTGTGGGTCGTCTTCTACGTCGTGCTCGCGCTCGTCTTCGCCGGGCTCATGTACCTCTTCGCGGGCGGTGAGTTCGCCGGGCAGTTCCTCGCCGGCTGGCTGACCGAGTACAGCCTCTCGATCGACAACCTCTTCGTGTTCGTCATCATCATGGCGAGGTTCTCGGTGCCGCGGAAGCTGCAGCAGGAGGTGCTCATGGTGGGCATCATCATCGCGCTCGTCCTGCGCGGCGTCTTCATCCTGCTCGGCGCCTCGCTCATCGAGAACTTCAGCTGGATCTTCTACATCTTCGGCGCCTGGCTCGTGTGGACGGCGATCCAGCAGGTGCGCGGCGACCACGAGGACGACGACTCCGAGACCTTCGTCGTGCGGATGCTGCGCAAGCGCGTCCGCCTCACCGACGAGTACGACGGGGTGAAGCTCCGCACGACGATCGACGGCAAGCGCTTCTTCACGCCCATGCTGATCGTGTTCATCGCGATCGGCACGACCGACCTGCTGTTCGCGCTCGACTCGATCCCCGCGATCTTCGGCATCACGCAGTCGGCGTTCATCGTCTTCACCGCGAACGTCTTCGCGCTCATGGGCCTGCGCCAGCTCTACTTCATGCTCGGCGGCCTGCTCGAGCGCCTCGAGTACCTCAAGTACGGCATCGCGTTCATCCTCGCGTTCATCGGCGTGAAGCTCGTCTTCCACGCGATGCACGTGAACGAGCTGCCGTTCCTCAACGGCGGCGAGCCGATCGAATGGGCGCCCGAGATCTCGACCTGGATGTCGCTCGGCGTCATCGTGCTCGCGATGCTCGTGGCGACGGTCGCGAGCCTCGTGAAGGCCCGCGTCGACGCGAAGCGCCGCGGCCACACCCTGATGGAGGAAGTGCCGCACTTCACCGACGACGCCGAGCGCACCGGGCGCTGAGCCCGGTCGCCGAGGCTCGCGGGCCGGTCGCATTCTCCACAGGAGCAGGCGTCCGGCCCGCGGACTTGCTACCGTTGTCGGGCGACGCCTCGGCGCGTCGCTCGGGCTGCCGTCCCGACCGCCCCCGCCCTACCGAGGAGTTCCGTGCCAGGTGATGCCGAGGGCGTCGTCGCCCTGACTCGCGGCTCAGCGCTCATCGCGCACTCGGCCCGCACCGACATCGGCAACGTCCGCAGCGTCAACGAGGACGCGGTCTTCGCCGAGGCGCCCGTGTACCTCGTGGCCGACGGCATGGGCGGTCACGCCCGCGGCGACGCGGCGAGCCAGGCGGTGGTCGAGACGTTCCGCCGGCACATCGAGCCGGGCACGCCGCCCTCGCCCGAGCAGGTGCTCGACGCGATCCACAGCTCGAACGACGCGGTGCGCGCGCTCAGCGACGACGGCGACGAGGGCACGGCCGTGGCCGGCACGACACTCGCCGGGGTCGCGCTCGTCGACGCGGGCGACGCCGGCGGGTTCCACTGGATGGCCTTCAACATCGGCGACTCCCGCATCTACTCGTGGGACGGCCGCTCGCTCCAGCAGATGAGCGTCGACCACTCGGCGGTGCAAGAACTCGTCGACGCCGGGCTGATCAGCCCCCAGGACGCCGAGCGCCACCCCGAGCGCAACGTCATCACTCGTGCGCTCGGCGCCGACGACCTCGTCGAGCCCGACGTCTGGCTTGTGCCGGCCGCGGGCCGCCAGGTCTTCCTCATCTGCTCCGACGGCCTCACGAAGGAGCTCGCCGACGATCGCATCGCCGCGATCCTCGCCGGCGACGCCGCGCATCCGTCGGGCATGGCCGGCGAACTGGTCGAGGCCGCGCTCGCCCACGGCGGCCGCGACAACGTGAGCGTCGTCGTCGTGGAGTCGTCGATCGGCGGGGAGGCCGACGACGACGACGCGACGCGCGATCGGGCGATCGAGGCGGTCGAGGAGACGAGACCACGAGAAGAGGGGGGTCGCGATGCCTGAGTATCGCGCAGACGTGCAGGGCGACGCGGTCGCGGCGGTGCGGGCGGGGGCCGCGCTCATCGTGTCGGGTCCGTCGGCCCCGTCGATCGCGACCGACCTCTGGCCGGCGCTCGCGCCCGACTCGTCGACCGAGGTGCTCGAGCGGCTGACGGCCGACGGGCTGGGGCGCACGCCCGACTTCGCGCTCGCGACCTGGACGGGCGAGGCCGGCGCGCTCGGCACCGTCCGCATCATCGTGCGCGGCGCCTTCGAGGTCGTCGCGGGCGACGCGGTCGTCTCCGGGGCGGCCGTGTCGACCTGGGCCGAGCGAGTCGTCGACGGCGCCGAGCGCATCGTCGTGACGGCGGCGGGCGTCGGCGCGGATGCCGCGTGGCTGCCGATCCTCGACGGCGTCGTGCCGACCGCGGCGATCGCGGTGCCGCACGCCGACGGGTCGGGCGCGGCGTCGGTGCGCGGCGCCGAGACGTCGGCCACGGCCGGCGCCGGGCGGCCCGTCGGCCGGGTCGCGCCCGACGCATCCGCGGCCGAGGCGCCGAAGACCGCACCGACCGTGCTCGCCCCCGCACCGTCGGCCGTCGTGCCGGCCGCCGAGGGCGCGGCGCCCGGCGCACTGCTCGCCGCCGAGCCGGTCGCCGTGCCCGAGCCGTCCGCATCGGCCGCCGCGGAGTCGCCGGCGCCCGAGCACACGATCGCCCCCGTCGAAGACACGATCGTCGAGGAGACGATCGTGGGCGCCTCGGAGTTCATCACGCCGCCCGCGGCGACCCACGCCCACGCCCACGCCGACGCCGAGACCGACCTCGACGAGACCATCGCACGCCCGGCCGGCGGCGAGATCGTCTCGCCCCCGATCGGCGACGGCGACCACGACGGCCTGACGGTCGCGAGCGCCGACATCCGGCGCCTGCGCGCCGAGCGCGACGCATCCCGCCCCTCGCCCGCGCCCGCGCCCGTCGCACCCGAGGCCGCCCCCGAGGTGCGGCTGCGCATGCCCGACGGCAGCTTCGAGCCGCTCGTGCACGAGATCGTGCTCGGACGCGCGCCGAGCGTCAGCAAGGTCGCCGGCGGGCGCCTGCCGCGCATCGTCACGATCGGCCAGGGCGACGCCGACATCTCGCGCAGCCACGTGCGGCTCGCGCTCGAGGGCGGCACGGTCGTCGTGACCGACCTGCACTCGCGCAACGGCACGCTCGTCGTCGCGCCCGGCAAGCCGCCCGTCAAGCTGCGCGCGGGCGACCCCACTCCCGTGCTCATCGGCACCGTCGTCGACCTCGGCGGCGGCTGGACCATCCAGGTGGTCGGCGAATGATGCGCCGCGCTCCGTCGACCCCGCCCGACCTGCCGGGCTACTCGTCGCTCGGCCTGCTCGGCTCGGGCGGGTTCGCCGACGTCTTCCTCTACGAGCAGAAGCTTCCCCGCCGCAAGGTCGCGGTGAAGGTGCTGCTCACCGAAGAGCTCGGGCGCGACACGCGGGCGCAGTTCGTCGCCGAGGCGAACCTCATGGCGCAGCTGTCGGCGCACCCGTTCATCGTGACGATCTTCCACGCCGACGTCTCGGCCGACGGCCGGCCGTACTTCGTCATGGAGTACTGCTCGGGGCCGAGCCTCGCCGAACGCTACAAGCGCGAGCCCTTCTCGGTCGAAGACGCGCTGCGCACGGGCGTGCGCCTCGCGGGAGCCATCGCGACCGCGCACGCCGCCGGCATCCTGCACCGCGACATCAAGCCCGCGAACGTGCTGACGAACGACTACGGATGGCCCGCGCTCACCGACTTCGGCATCTCGTCGAACCTCGAGGGCGAGCTGCCGGTGCACACGGTCACGGCGGCGGAGCTCGGTGCGACCGGCTCGGGCTCCGGCCAGTCGGCCGTCGGGCTGAGCGTGCCGTGGTCGCCCGCTGAGATGTTCGAGGACGACCCGAAGCCCGACACCCGCAGCGACGTCTTTTCGCTCGCGGCGACCGTGCACACGCTGCTCGCGGGGCGCACCCCGTTCGAGATCCCCGGCCGGTCGAACGGCTCGCTCGATCTCATGGGCCGGATCGAACGCGGCGCGATCACGCCGATCGGGCGGCCCGACGTGCCGGCGAGCCTCGTCGCAGTGCTCGCCAAGGGCATGGCCGTGCATCGCGCCGACCGCTATCCGAGCGCGGTCGAGTTCGCCCGCGCCCTGCAGCGGGTCGAGCTCGAGCTCGGCTACGCCGCGACGACGATCGAGGTGCCGAACCTCGGTGCCGACCGCGCGGTCGCGCCCGTCGACGACGACGCCGACGCCACGCGCGCGCGCACCGTGCAGACGGTCGAGGCCCAGGCGCCCCGGCCCGCGCCGACCGCGATCGGCGCGCCGCCCGCAGCGCCGCCCGTCGCGGCATCCGCCCCGGCGCAGGCGGCCCCGGTCGACGACGACCGGACGCGCGCCCGGATGCCGCAGCAGGTCGTTGCGCAGCCGCAGCGCCCCGCGGCCGTCGTCGACGACGCGACCGTGATCCGCGGTGCGACGTCCGCGGCGCCGGCCGCTCCCGCTGACGCGACGATCGTCCGCCCGCGCTCGAACGTCGCCGAGGCGCCCGGGGCCGCGGCGACCGAGACGCGTGCGCCGCGGAGAGGACGGGTCGGGGCGATCATCGCCGCAGCCGCCGGGGTCGTCATCGTCGCCGTCGTGGGCATCGCGATCGCGCTCGCGGGCACCTTCGCGGCGCCCGAGACCGAGCCGACGCCCGATACCGACGAGCAGGGCGCCCTCATCGAGCAGACGGTGCCCGCGCCGAAGGTCGAGTACGCGGGGTCGGAGGGCGCCTCTGCGGTCTTCGAGGTTTCGCACGATCGCGCAGAAGAGGGCGACCTCTACCGATGGGAGCGCGTCGACGGCGCCGGCGACACCCAGGTCACCGACCGGTCGCCGATCACGGTCGAGAATGCGGGTGGGGGTGTCGTCTGCATCGATGTCGAGGTGCAGCGCGGCAGCAAGACGTCGGAGCCAGTGAGGGGATGCTCGGAATGAGGCCGTTGCGCGTCGAATACTGCGGGGAGTGGTACACCGTCGAGGCCGGGGGAGATCCGTTCACGATCGGCCGTGACTCCGACCTCACGATCGACGAGAACCCGTACCTGCACCGCACGTTCCTGACGTTGTCGAGCGAGTACGGCCTCTGGTGGTTGTCGAACGTGGGCCAGCTGCTCTCGGCGACCGTCTCCGACGCCACGGGCAGCGTGCAGGCCTGGGTCGCGCCGGGGGCGAAGCTGCCGCTCGTCTTCCAGACCGTGCACGTCATGTTCAGCGCGGGCGCGACGACGTACGACTTCACGGTGCACGCCGAGGAGGACTTCTACAACACGTCGCTCACGGCGACGCCGGCCGACGGCGGCACGACGGTGATGCCGGTGACCCTCACGACGAGCCAGCGCCTGCTCGTCGTGGCGCTCGCCGAGCACGTGCTCGCCCAGCCGGCCGCCGGGCGTGCTGCGGTGCCGACCTCGGCCGAGGCGGCCGCCCGGCTCGGCTGGAGCATGACGACGTTCAACCGCAAGCTCGACAACGTGTGCGAGAAGCTCGACCGCATCGGCGTCGACGGCCTCCGCGGCGGTCGCGGCAAGCTCGCGACGAACCGGCGGGCGCGGCTCGTGGAGTACGCCGTCGCGACTCGTCTCGTGAGCGCCGACGATCTTCCCCTCCTCGATCGGGCGACTCCCGACGTCGACGACGCCGCGAAATCCTGACGGCCGTCGCGCGGTCGGCCATGGGGATCGCTCCCCATGTGATCGTCGGACGGCCCGTGTTAGCGTGTACCCCGTTGTGGGGGTCGGTCGGCCCAGTCCAAGTCCGCAGTGAGCCCGGGGAGTCATCGTGGGAACCTTCGCGTCGTGGGTGCGCGCGCGCAAGGCGACGGCGACCGCGGTCGCCCTGACGCTCATCGCCGGCGTGCCGCTGACCTTCGCGGTGCTCCACCAGGGCTTCCCCGTCACCGACCCCGACCTCGATGCCCGGGACGTCTGGGTCCTCAACGGCAAAGACCTGCTGGCAGGGCGCCTCAACAAGCCGATCGGTGAGCTCGACGCGGCCGTCAACACCGCGACGAACGAGTTCGACGTCCTGCAGAACGGCGACGACGCCTTCCTCTACGACCGCAGCATCGGCTCGATCGAGCGCATCGACTCGTCGTTCACGACGCTCACCGAGCGCATCGACGTGCCACCGGGGTCGACGGTCGCCTACGGCGGCGACATCATCGCCGTCCTCTCGCCGAAGGGCGAGCTCTGGACGGTGCACGCCGGATCGGCGCTCTCGTTCGACGCCGCCGGCACCGATCCGCTGTTGAAGCTCGGCGACGGCGCCCAGGTCGCCGTCTCGAGCGAGGGCACCGTGTTCGCGACGCGGCCCGGCAAGCGCGCGCTGTACACGGTCGCCGTCGACGGCGACCCGCAGAAGCGCAGCACACCGAAGCTCGGTGCCCACCAGCTCGCGGCGATCGGCGAGCGGCCCGTCATCCTCGACGACGACGAGAACCGCGTGATTTCGGGCGACACGATCGTCGAGCTGCCCGAGCAGGGTCTCCGGCTGCAGCAGTCGGGTGCCGAGCACGACGTCGCGCTCGTGGCCGCGGCCGACTCGCTGCTCGAAGTCCCGCTGTCGGGCGGCAGCGTCCGCGACATCCCCTCGGGCGGCGACGCCCCCGCCGAGAAGGCGTCGCAGGTCGCGGCACCGGTCTGGCTGAACGGGTGCGCCCACGCCGCCTGGGCGATTTCGTCGAGGTACCTCGCCGCGTGCGACGGCTCAGAGCCGCGGTCGCAGGAGATCGAGCAGAAGACCGCCGGCGGCCGACTCGAGTTCCGCGTGAACCGCAACGTGATCGTGCTCAACAACCTCTCGAACGGCAACGCCTGGCTCGTCGACGCCGACCTGCGGCTCGTCGACAACTGGGAGGAGGTCACGCCCCCCGAGGAGTCCGAGGACGAGGAGGGCGAGGAGAAGAGCTCCCGCCAGAACTTCGAGGACACGCTCGCCGAGCGGGGGCCGGTGAACCGCCCGCCCGTCGCGCGAGACGACGAGTTCGGCGTTCGCCCCGAACGCACGACGATCCTCGAGGTGCTCGAGAACGACACCGACCCCGACGGCGACGTGCTGACCGTCGCCGAACTCCCCGCCGTGAGCGGTGCGAAGGGCCGGCTCGAACTCATCGATGGCGGGCGCGCGCTGCAGTTCACGCCCGAGGAGGGCGCGGCTGGCACCGCCTCGTTCCGGTACGGCGTCGACGACGGGCGCGGCGGGGTGGCCGAGGCATCCGTGAACGTGCGCATCACACCCGAGAGCGAGAACCAGGCGCCGGTCTCGATGCGCAACGGCGCGACGGCCGTCGAGCAGAACCGGCAGATCTCGTACAACGTGCTCGCCGACTGGAACGACCCCGACGGCGACGACGTCTACCTCGTGAACGCGTCGCCGACGAGCGGCGACTCGGTGCGGTTCAGCCCCGACGGGCTCATCACGTTCGCGCACCGCTCGGGCGAGCTCGGCACCAAGGAGGTGCAGTACGTCGTCTCCGACGGGCAGACCGAGGCGGCCGGCACCCTCGAGGTCGAGGTCGAGCCCACCGGAACCCTGAACCCCGTCGGCACGCCCGACTTCGCGCAGGTGTTCGTCGGCGAGTCGGTCGCGATCGAGCCGCTCGCCAACGACCTCACGCCGTCGGGGGCGCCGCTCGAACTCGCGGGCGTCGAAGAGGTGCCCGACGGGGTCGAGGTGACGCCCAACCTCGAGCGCGGCACCATCACGTTCTCGGCGGACGAACCGGGGGAGTACGTCTTCCTCTACGACCTCGCGGCCGACACGGCGACGAGCATCGGGCTCATCAGGGTGCAGGTCACCGAGGCGCCCGATGACGCGCCCGACCCCATCGCCGTGAAGGACACCGCCTACCTGCGACCCGGCGAACCCACGACCGTGCCCGTGCTCGCGAACGACGTCTCGCCGTCGGGCCGGGTGCTCGCGGTGCAATCGGTCGACGACGCCGCCACCGACGACCTCGTCTCCGTCGAGATCCTCACCAACACGGCCGCGCGCGTCACGGCGTCGGAGGCGCTCGACCGGCAGCTGCAGTTCGAGTACACGATCTCCGACGGGGTCGACACCGCGACGGCCTCCGTCACGGTCGTGCCGGTGCCGCCGCTCGTGAAGCACCAGCCGCCGGTCGCCGCCGACGACAGCGTCAACGTGCGCGCCGGCGACATCGTCACGGTGCCCGTGCTCGCGAACGACTACCACCCCGACGCGGCGGCCATCCACGTGCTGCCCGAGCTCTCCAAGGTCTCCGCCGAGGGCGGACTCGCCTTCGTGAGCGGCGACCGCGTGCGCTTCCAGGCGCCGAAGACGCCGGGCAGCTACAGCGCCGTCTACACGATCGGCGACGACTTCGAGCAGACGGCGCGGGCGACCGTGCACTTCACCGTGATCGGACCGGACCCCGAGAACAACCGCGCCCCGCTGCCGACCCCGCTCACCTCGCGCACGTTCGAGGGATCGACGGTCAAGATCGACGTGCCGCTCGACGGCATCGATCCCGACGGCGATTCGGTCGCACTCACGGGCATCGCCTCGGCGCCCGCGCTCGGACGCATCATCGATCGCACGAGCACCTCGATCACCTACGAGGCGCTCACCGGCTCGGCGGGCACCGACACGTTCGAGTACGAGGTCGAGGACACCGGCGGCGCGAAGTCGAAGGGGGTCGTGCGCATCGGCGTCATTCCGCGGCCCGCGGTGCAACTGCCGCCCAAGGCCGTCGACGACACGATCGAGATGAAGCCCGGGCGCACGGTCGGCGTCGAAGTGCTGCTCAACGACTCCGATCCGTCGGGGTACCAGTTGCACGTGGCCGGGCTCCCCGACGTCGACGAGGGCATCGAGGCCGAGGTCCGCGACCGCCGTCGCGTCGTCGTCACGGCACCCGACACCGAGGGCGCCTACACGGTGCGCTACGAGATCTCGAACGGGCACGGCGGCGCCGACGCCGCGTTCCTGCAGATCGCGGTGACCGACGACGCCGTCATCCCGCCGCCGACCGCCGAAGACCAGGTGATCGAACCCGAAGAGGTCGTCGACGTCGACAGCGTCAACGTGCGTCCGCTCGCCGATGCGACGAACCCGGGCGGGCTCGTCGAAGACCTGGCGGTCACCGTCGAGGGCCCGAACGCGGGGCGCGCCGAGGTGCTCTCCGACGGCAGCATCGACGTGAACCCCGGTCGCGAGCGCTTCGCCGTCGCCTACCGCCTGACGAACGAGCTCGACGACCTCTCGGCGATGGCGTTCGTCATCGTGCCGGCGATCCCCGGCGAAGAGGCGCCGCCCGAGGAGACCCAGCGGCCGAAGACCCCCGAAGAGCTCGCGGCCGAGGAGAAGGCGAAGTTCCCCGCGCCGCACCTGGCCGACATGGAGCCCGTCATCGTGCCGATGAACGGCAGCATCACGTGGGACGTCGACGACATCGTCGTGGTGCCGTCGGGCAAGCCGCCGCTCGTCCTCTCGGCGTCGGCGACGAACGCGCGCGAGGCGCCGATGGTCGACGGCCGGACGCTGCAGTACGTCCCCGAGCAGGACTATCGCGGCTCCGCGGCACTGACGTTCGAGGTGACCGACGGCGAGAGCGCCGCCGATCCCGTCGGTCGCACGGCGATCCTCACGATCCCGATCACGGTCGGCGACCCGAACTACAACGACACCCCGCCGACGTTCACCCCCCGCACCGAGACCATCGAGGCGGGCGAGCAGCCGCTCCAGGTCGACCTGCGGTCGTCGACGTACCAGCCGAACCCCGACAACATCGAGCGCGTCGAGTACACGAACCTCGAGGGCGTCACCGACGAGATCCAGGCGTCGATCGACGGCGGCACCCTGACGGTCTCGTCGGAGCTCGGCGTGCAGCCCGGCACGTCGACGCGACTGACGTTCGACCTGCGGTTCGAGTCGTTCACGGTGCCGGGCTACGTCGACGTGAAGGTGGTCTCCTCGACGCGGGCGAAGCCCATCGCGAAGGACGACGGCCCCGTCGAGATGGTGCGGAGCGACACGAAGACGATCGACGTGCTCGCGAACGACTTCAACCCGTTCAACGCCGAGGGCGAGAAGCTGCGCGTGGTCGCGGCCGAGATCGACTCGCAGAACGTCGGTGCGAACGCGTCGGTCAGCCACACCGAGTCCGACCTCACGGTGCGCACCGGGGCGTCGTTCACGGGCGAGCTGAGCGTCATCTACCGCGTCGGCGACGCGACGATGGACCCGGCCCGCGAAGTGCAGGGCCGCGTCACCGTGATCGTGCGCGACCGGCCCGACGCGCCCACGATCACGGGCACCACGAGCGGCGATGGCAGGGTCACGATCACGTGGCGGGCGAACGCGACGAACAACTCGCCCATCACGAAGTACGTGGTGTCGTCGACGCCGGCCGCGGGCGGGCCGTGGACGTTCGATGAGACGGCGGCCGGGTCTGCCCAGACGATCAGCGGTCTCAACAACGGCACGACGTACACGTTCACGGTGCGCGCCGAGAACGCGATCGGCCTCTCGGACGCGTCGAACGCGGCCGCCCAGACGCCGTACGGCACGCCGACGGCGCCGACCGGGCTCTCGCACGGCAGCATCGGGTACGCGAATGCCGATGTCGCCGTCAGCTGGAATCCGCCGACCGACACCGGCGGCGGCGGCGTCCAGTACCAGAGCCGTATCAACGGCGGCAGTTGGTCGGGGTGGTCCACCGCCCGATCGCGGACTTTCAACAACCTCGGTGCCGGCAGCTACACGGTCGACGTGCGGGCGATGAACAACGGCAGCGGCAACATCGGGCCGGCGAACTCGATCAGGTTCAGCGTCGAGAACCGCCCGCCGCCGCCGCAGCGCGCGACGATCTGCAAGGGCAGTAGCGAGGGTGGAGGCAACGCGGTCGTCGTGAAGTACGAGAACTTCCCAGGCGGCAGCTACCGGATGTACACGTCGATCGGCGGTGACTCGAGCGCGTTCTACAAGGAGACGTTCAGCCTGAGCGGCAGCGGACAGCAGCGGCTGCAGAACTGGCTCGGCATCCGCCGTGACGCGGCGATCTGGGTCGAGGTCGAGGGGCCGGCCGACCCGAACGAGACCAACCACATCTCGGGAGCCGAATGGAACGCGCTCTCGCCCGGCCAGTGCAGCCGTTGAACCTCGGAAGGAAGACGAACACCTCATGTCAGTGACGCAAGATCAGGCCCTGTGGTTTCAGGATGCGTTCTCGAAGTTGGTCGACAACGTGGATCGCGCGATCCTCGGCAAGCGCGAGGTGATCGAGCTCGTCGTGACGGCGTTGCTGTCGGACGGGCATGTGCTGCTGGAGGACTTCCCGGGTACGGGCAAGACGGTGCTCGCGAAGGCGTTGGCGAACACGTTGGACGGGACGAACTCGCGGATCCAGTTCACGCCCGACCTGCTGCCGTCGGATGTGACGGGTGTCACGATCTACGACCAGGGGAAGGGGCAGTTCGAGTTCCATCGGGGTCCGATCTTCGCGTCGATCGTGCTGGCGGATGAGATCAACCGGGCGTCTCCGAAGACGCAGTCGTCGCTGCTCGAGGTGATGGAGGAGGGCAAGGTCACGGTCGACGGCGTCTCGTACGAGGTGGGCAGCCCGTTCATGGTGATCGCGACGCAGAACCCGGTGGAGCAGGCGGGCACGTATTCGCTGCCCGAGGCGCAGCTCGACCGGTTCCTGATCAAGACGTCGCTCGGGTACCCCGACCACGACACGGCGGTGACGCTGCTGCTCGACTCGGCGAACCGGGCGCGGGCGTCGAAGGTGTCGCCGATCATCGCGCCCGAGTCGATCACGACGATGGCGGCGCTCGCGAGCGAGGTGTATGTGGATGCGGCGGTGCTGTCGTATCTGAACGAGTTGGTCGCGGCGACCCGGGACGACAAGGACTCGGCGCTCGGCGTCAGCATGCGCGGCGCGTTGGCGTTGGCCCGTGCGGTGAAGACGCGGGCGATCTCGCAGGGCCGCACGTTCGCGACGCCGGATGATGTGCGCGAGTTGGCGGTGCCGGTGCTGGCGCACCGCATCATCGTGGATCCGGAGTCGGAGTTCGCGGGGGTGTCCGCGGTCGACATCGTGAATCGGGTGCTGGTCGAGGTCGCTCCGCCGGCGTACCGGGCGGCATGACCGCACCCGCCGGCACGCGAACGACGCCCGCTCCGAACCCCGGGCAGGCGCCGTCGCCCGCGCCCTCGCAGACGCGCATCGCAGTCCGGGCCGTGGGGCGTTCGCTCGAGGCATCCCTGCGGGCCGCCCGGCGTGCCGTCGTGCGCGCCGCGCGCGCGGTGGCGGCGTTCTGCGAGCCCGTGACCGGCATCATCTCGACGACCGGCTGGCTCGTGCTCGCCGCGGCGGCCGTGTCGCTCGTCGTGGCGTGGACGTTCGGCTGGATCGAGTTCGCGTTCCTCGGCTTCACCCTGCTCGCGGCCGTCGTCGTGTCGATCGCGTTCGTCTTCGGACGCATGCACTTCGACGTCGGCATCGAGCTGCAGCCCGCGCGAGTCGTCGCCGGCGAGCGGGCGCTCGGCCGGCTCGCCGTGCGCAACGCCGGCAGCGCGGCGTCGGCGCCGGCGCGCATCGAGCTGCCGGTCGGCGCGGGCCTGGCCGAATTCGTCGTGCCGCACCTGGCGCCGGGGGAGGAGCACGACGAGCTCTTCGCAGTGCCGACGAACCGGCGCGCCGTCATCGTCGCGGGCCCCGCGGTCTCGGTGCGCGGCGACCAGCTCGGAATGCTGCGCCGAACCGTGCGCTGGACCGACCCCGTCGAACTCTTCGTGCACCCCGTGACCGCGCGTCTCCTGCCGTCGGCCGCGGGACTCGTGCGCGACCTCGAGGGCGAGGTCACGAAGGTGATCACGAACAACGACATCTCGTTCCACGCGCTCCGCGCCTACGAGCCCGGCGACCCGCTGCGCAACGTGCACTGGCGCACGTCGGCGCGGACCGGACGACTCATGGTGCGCCAGTACGAGGAGACGCGCCGGTCGCAACTCGCCCTCGTGCAGTCGACCGAGCGCTCCCACTACGCGTCCGACGACGAGTTCGAACTCGGCGTCTCGGTGCTCGCCTCGATCGGCGTGCAGGTCATCCGCGATCAGACCCGGCTCTCCGTCGTGACCGAGCGCGTCAGTCTGCGAACGGCGACGCCGACCACCCTGCTCGACGATTCGTGCCGGATCGACCCGGTCGAAGGCGCCTACCCGACCCTGCGCGACTTCGTGCGCGAGGCGACGAAGCGGCTGCCCGCTCCGAGCGTCGTCATCGCGGTCGGCGGCTCGGCGCTCCCGCTCGCCGAGTTCCGCGCGGTCGAGACGGTGTTCGGCAACGACACCCAGACGATCGCGGTGCGCGTCGAGCTCGGTGCCGCGTCGACCCTCACGAAGATCGCGGGCATGACCGTCGCGACGGTCGGCGAGCTCGGCGACCTGCCCCGCCTGATGCGGAGGGTTCGCCCGTGAGACGACTTCCCCGCAACGTCGTGAGCGACCTGCTCGTACTCAGCCTGCTGTCGCTGCTCGGCATCGTCGGCTACGAGACGAGCTTCGGCGACCTCAACTTCCTCGTCGCGGCGATCGCCGGCCTCGTCGTCGGCACGCTCGCCGCCGTCGCCGGCGCGATCTGGCGGCTCGGCGTGCTCACGACCGTGCTCGTCGCACTCGCCGCCTACTTCGTGCTCGGCACCCCGTTCACCATGCCCGAGTCGGGCCTCTTCGGCGTGCTGCCGAGCCTCGCGTCGCTCGCGGGGCTCGCGTACGGCGCCGTGTTCGGCTGGGCCGACATCGTGACGATCGGCACCCCTGTCGAGGCGCCGTACTACATCGCGGCGCTGCCGTACTTCGCCGCCTGGCTCGTGTCGCTCGTCGGCACCATGCTCGCGACGCGGTGGCTGCCGAAGCGCCGCACCGCGCTGCGCGCGAGCGTGCTCGTCATCGGACCTGCGCTGCTCTACCTCTCGGGCATCCTGCTCGGCACCGACGAGCCGTACTTCGCCGGCGTGCGCGGCGTCGCGTTCGCGGTCATCGCCCTCGTGTGGATCGCGTGGCATCGAGGCGCCACCGTCGAGGCATCCGGCGAGGGCGCGAAGCGGCTCCGGCGCCAGAAGGTCACCGGTACGGCCGCGGTCGTCGCCGGCGCGGTCACGATCGGAGCCCTCGCCGGCGTCGCGTTCGCGCCCGTGAGCCCCGAACGCTTCGTGCTGCGCGAAGAGGTCGTGCCGCCGTTCGACCCGCTCGAGTTCCCGAGCCCGCTGTCGGGGTTCCGCAAGTACACGAAGGACCTGGCCGAGGAGACCCTCTTCACGGTGCGCGGCCTCGAGCCAGGTGACACGCTTCGGCTCGCAACGATGGACTCGTACACCGGCCGCCTCTGGAACGTCGCCGGCCCCGAGGACGCGGGCTCCGACGCCGGCTACGGCATCGTCGGGGAGTCGCTGCCGAAGCCCGATCTCGCCGACCTCGGTTCGTCTCGCGACGTCGAGATCGAGATCGGCGCCTACTCCGACGTGTGGCTGCCGACGGTGGGATACGGCAGCACACTGCGCCTCGCTGACGCCGACAGCTCGGCACGGGCGGGCGACCTGCGGTACAACCCCGACGCCGGCACGGCGGTGCTGACGAGCGGCATCGGCGAGGGCACCCGATACGAACTGACGGCGCGGGTGCAGCGCGAGCCCGACGCCGAGGCGCTCGTCGACGTGCCGGTCGCCGACCTCACCCTGCCGATCGTCGAGAATTCGCCCGACGTCGCCGATGCGAAGGCGCAGGAGCTCGCGGGAGACGCGGCGAGCCCCATCGAGCAGCTCCGCGCGATCGAGAAGGCGCTCAAGACCAACGGATTCCTGAGCCACGGCCTCGCCTCCGACGAGGTCGCATCGCGCGCCGGCCACGGTGCCGACCGCATCACCGAGCTCTTCACCCGCGCGCAGATGGTCGGCGACGCCGAGCAGTACGCGGCGGCGATGGCGCTCATGGCGCGCGACCTCGGCTACCCCGCCCGGGTCGTCATGGGCTTCGCGCCCGAGGTCGCCGAGGGTCAGGAGGAGGTCGAGGTCGTCGGCGACGACGTCACCGCCTGGGTCGAGGTCGCGTTCGACGGCGTGGGCTGGGTGGCCTTCCACCCGACGCCCGACCAGGTCGACGTTCCCAAGGAGGAGACGCCGAAGCCGAAGTCCGAGCCGCAGCCGCAGGTGCGGCAGCCTCCGCGCGCCGAGCACACCGAGGACGAGCTGCTCTCGACGGTCGAGATCGACGACACCGACGACGACGACAAGGACAAACCCTTCCAGATCCCGGGCTGGGTATGGGTCGCCCTCGGATCCATCGCCATCCCGGCGGCCCTCGTGTTCCTGCCGATGCTCGCGGCCGCGATCGTCAAGGCCGCCCGTCGGCGACGCCGGCGCTCGGGGCCGAACGACCGACAGGCCGCCGCGGCCTGGGAGGAGCTCGTCGACCGCTACGCCGAGCTCGGCTTCGAACCGCCGTCGCGCGCGACCCGGTTGCAGTCGGCGAGATCGCTCGAGCACCAGATCGCCGAGCAGGGGCTCGGCGAGGCGATGCGCGGCCCGGATGCCTCGGGGGAGTCGGTGCCGCTGTCGGCGCTCGCCGCGACGATCGACCGGGACGTGTTCGCCGGCAGCGCCGTCGCCGACGAGGTCGTCGCACGTCGGTGGACGGAGGCCGACGCGGCGACGGCCGCGGTCACCGCGGCGGTCGGCGGCGCCCGACGGTTCATCAGCCGGTACCGCGTTCGTCGGCGTCGCTAGGCTGGCGTCGTGGGCGAACAGGACTTCATCGTTCCGCCGCCGGGGCTCGTGCCTCAGGCGCCGCAGCCGCACGCACCCGACCGCACGGTGCGGGCCGTCCCGCGCACGTTGCCGACGTTCGCCCCCGGCGGGCCGCTGATCGGTGCGCCGGGCGCGCCCCTCCCGAAGCCCCCGACCACGGGCACGGCGCCCGCGGCGCCGACGCCGACGGGGTCGGCGGAGACGCTCGCCGACCGGTCCCCGGCCGGCGCCCGGGCCCAGGCCGCCGACGCGCCCGCGTGGCGCCTCGTCGCGGCATCCGGGTTCGAGGTCGTCATCGACGGCCCCGTCGTGCTCGGTCGCGATCCGCAGCCGACCGCGGTGCCGGGTGCCCGCCCGATCGCGGTCGACGATCCCGCTCGCACCGTGTCGAAGACCCACGCGTTCGCCGAGCCGATCGCAGAGGGCCTGCGGGTCACCGACCTGCGGTCGACGAACGGGCTGCGGGTCGAGCCGCCCGGTGGGGTGATGCGCGAACTCGCGGCCGGCGAGCCGACGGTCGTCGAGGCGGGCGCGGCCCTCTACCTGGGTGAGTTCGGCCTGCGGGTCGACGGCGTCGCACGCCGGGCCTGAATCGATTCGAGCGCGGGCGCGATCGCCGCGCTGATGGGGAGTCCTCCCCATTCGGGGTGCCACCGAGTGCGTGTTAGCCTCGCAGCGACCGAATGGGCCGCGCTCGTCGGTGCTGGTTGCCGAGTTCCGAGGAGTGGGCGTGAGGGGAATCGCCGCGTGGGTGCGCGCGCACCGGTCGGCCACCACCGCGATCGTGCTCGCGCTCGTCGCGAGCGTGCCGGTGACCATCGCCGTCACGCACCAGGGGTTCCCGGTCACCGATCCCGACCTCCAGGCGCGCAACGTCTGGGTCACGAACGGCGAGAAGCTGCTCGCCGGCCGGCTGAACCGGCAGATCGAAGAGCTCAACGCCGCAGTCGCCACGGCGTCGAGCGAGGCCGATGTGCTGCAGGACGGCGATGACGTCTTCCTCTACGATCCGGGCGCGGGCTCGATCGAACGCATCGATCGCGCCTACACGACGCTCGTGCAGCGCATCGATGTGCCGCCCGCGTCGCAGGTCGCCTACGGCGGAGGAGTGCTCGCCGTCCTGTCGCCCGACGGCGAGCTGTGGCGGGTCCCCGCGACCGGCGAACTCGCCTTCGACTGGCGGGGCACCGACCCGGTCGCGAAGCTCGGCGCCGACGCGCAGGTCGCCGTGAGCTCGAAGGGGACCGTCTTCGCGACCTCGGTCAAGAAGCACGACGTGCTCTCACTCGCGGCCGACGCGTTCGATCCGGCGCGAACGGCGCTGCCCGGGTTCGGCGCCCCGCACCAGCTCGCCGCGGTCGGCGAGCAGCCGGTCGTGCTCGACCTCGACGGCGACCGCCTGCTCACCGCCGACGGCACTCGCGAGCTCGACACGCCCGGCGTGCGCCTGCAGCAGTCCGGGCCCGATGCCGACAGCGCGATCGTCGCGACGGCCGAGGGCCTCGTCGCGGTGCCGCTCGGCGAGGGCGACGTCGAGTCCTTCCCGCACGGGGCGGGCGCGGTCGACGAGAATCCCGAGCGCATCGCGGCGCCCGTGCGGCTCGGCACGTGCGTGCACGGGGCGTGGGCCGACAACGCGCGGTACGTCCGCGTGTGCGACGGCGACGACCCCGCCGGTGTCGACATCGCCGGCGTCTCGGCCGGTGCGCGGCTCGAGTTCCGGGTCAATCGCGACGTCATCGCGCTCAACGACCTGCGCAACGGCAACGCCTGGCTCGCCGACGACGAGCTCACCGTCATCGACAACTGGGACGAGGTGACCCCGCCGAAAGACGGCGAGTCCGACGAAGACGGCGAGGAGGAGATCTCGAAGCAGACCTTCGAGGACACGCTCGCCCAGCGCAGCGAGCAGAACCGCCCACCGGTCGCGAACGACGATGCGTACGGCGTGCGTGCCGGCCGCGCGACCGTGCTCGACGTGCTCTCGAACGACAGCGACGTCGACGGCGACGTGCTCGTCATCTCCGACACGAGCGAGGTCGGCGAGTCGGCCGGGCGGCTCGAAGCGATCGACGGCGGGCGCGCGCTGCAGTTCACGCCGGCCGAGGGCCTCACCGGCACGGTCTCGTTCCGGTACGGCGTCGATGACGGTCGCGACGGCGTCGCCGAGGCGTCCGTGAACGTGAAGCTCAGCCCCGAGACCGTCAATGCCGCGCCCGAGTCGCTGCGCAAGACGGCGCTGAGCGTCGAGCAGGGCCAGAAAGTCACGTACAACCTGCTGGCCGACTGGCGCGACCCCGACGGCGACGACCTGTACCTCGTGACCGCATCGCCGACGTCTGCCGACGCCGTACGCACGAGCCCCGACGGCTACCTCACGTTCGAGCACAAGTCGGCCGAGCTCGGGCAGAAGGAGGTGCAGTACACGGTCTCCGACGGCACGACGACCGCCACCGGAACCCTCGTCGTCGAGGTCAAGCCGGCGGGCTCGCTGAATCCGATCGGCACGCCCGACTACACCCGCGCCTTCGTCGGCGAGACCGTGCAGGTGGCACCGCTCGAGAACGACGTCTCGCCGTCGGGGGCCGCGCTGCGCCTGCTCGGCGTCGTCGACGCCGACGACCAGCCCGACTGGTTCACGCTCACGCCCAATCTCGAGCGCGGGCTCATCACGTTCGTCGCGACCGAGCCGGGCGACGCGCAGTTCATGTACGAGCTCGGCTCGGGCGAGACCACGAGCAAGGGGCTCATCCGCGTCCACGTCGATCCGCCTCCCGGCAGCGAGACCCCCGAGCCGCCGATCGCGGTGCGCGACACGGCGTACCTGCGACCCGGTGAGCCCGTGACGGTTCCCGTGCTCGCCAACGACGTGTCGCCGACGGGCGCGGTGCTCGCGGTGCAGGGCGCCGACGACGCCTCCGTGCAGGGCAGCGTCTCGGTCGAGATGCTCTCGAACACCGCGATCCGGGTGTCGAGCTCCGAGGCGCTCGAGAAGCAGGTGCAGTTCTCGTACACCGTCTCCGACGGTGCGCAGAGCTCGACGTCGACGGTCACGGTCGTGCCGGTGCCGCCGCTCGTGAAGCACCAGCCGCCCGTCGCGGTCGACGACCGCGCAACCGTGCGTGCGGGCGACATCGTCACGGTGCCCGTGCTCGACAACGACTTCCACCCCGACGGCGCGACGATGCACGTCGCCGACGAGCTCGACGTGCGCGAACTGCAGAGCGTGGGCCTCGCCTTCGTCAGCCGTGACGAGGTGCGCTACCAGGCCCCCGACGAGCCGGGCACGTACCGCCTCGTGTACACGCTGACCGACGACTACGGGCAGGTCTCTCGTGCGAAGGTCACGTTCGACGTCACGGCGAAGGCCGGCGGCACGAACCGGGCGCCGCTGCCCGAGCCGCTCACCGCGCGCGTGTTCGAGGGGTCGGTCGTGAAGATCGAGGTGCCGCTCGACGGGCTCGACCCCGACGGCGACTCGGTGACGCTCACCGAGCTCGAGAACCCGCCGATGCTCGGCCGCGTCGTCGAGCGCACGAGCCATACGATCTCGTACGAGGCGTTCCCCGGCTCGACGGGCACCGACTCGTTCAGCTACACCCTGAGCGACCCGTTCGGCGACACCGCCACGGGCACGATCCGGGTCGGCGTCATCCCGCGTCCGGCTGTCCAGCTGCCGCCGAAGGCGGTTGACGACTCGATCGAGATGCGGCCCGGTCGCACCGGCTCCGCCGAAGTGCTGCTCAACGACACCGACCCGAGCGGCTATGCGCTGCAGGTCTCGGGGATCCCCGAGGTGAGTGAGGGGCTCGAGGCCGAGATCGACGACCAGCGCCGCGTCGTCGTCACCGCCCCGAAGCAGGAGGGCGGCTACACGATCCGCTACGAGATCTCGAACGGGCACGGCGGCGTCGACTCGGCGTTCCTGCAGATCGCCGTCACGAAAGACGCGAAGATCCTGCCGCCGACCGCCGAGGACCAGATCCTCGAGCCCGAGGAGGTCGCCGACGGCGAGGCCGTCACGGTGACCCCGCTCGACGACGCGACGAACCCCGGCGGGCTCGTCGACGACCTCGTCGTCACCGTCGAGGGCCCGCACGCCGACGATGCCCGAGTGACGAAGGACGGCTCGATCGAGGTGACTCCCGGTGCCGAGCGCTACGCGGTCGCCTACCGGGTGACGAACGAGCTCGACGAGCTCTCGGCGATGGCGTTCGTCGTCGTGCCGCCCGTGCCGGGCAGCGACATCCCGCTCGAAGACCGGCCGCGCTCGCTCGAGGCGACGCCGACGCCGAAGCCCGGTGAGACGGCTCCGCCGACGCCGACCGAGCGGCAGAAGACGCAGGAGGAGCTCGACAAGGAGGAGCGCGACAAGTACCCCGCGCCGCACCTGAAGGACCTCGAGCCCATCGTCGTGCCGATGAACGGCTCGATCGAGTGGAGCGTCGACGACCTCGTCGAGGTGCCGAGCGGGCAGCCGGCGCTCATCCTCTCGGCGACGGCTGCGAAGACGCGCGAGGCGCCGTTCGTCGACGGCACCCACCTGCAGTTCAAGCCCGAGCAGGACTACCGCGGACCCGCGTCGCTGACCTTCGAGGTCACCGACGGCGAGGACGCCGACGACCCGGTCGGCCGCAAGGCGATGCTCACGCTGCCGATCACGGTCGGCGACGCGAACTACGACGACACCCCGCCGACGTTCACGCCGCGCCAGGAGACGATCGAGGCGGGCGAGACGCCGCGCGAGGTCGACCTGCGTCAGTCGACCGGACAGCCGAACCCCGACAACATCGAGAAAGTGCAGTACGTCGGCATCGAGAGCTCCAACCCGCTCATCAGGGCCGAACTCGTCGACGGGCACCTGCTGCGCATGTCGGCCGAACTGGGTGTGCAGCCGGGTGAAGACAGCCGCATCAGCTTCGACCTGAAGTTCAACGAGTTCACGGTGCCCGGCTACGTCGACGTGAAGGTCGTCTCGTCGACGCGTGCAGCCCCCAAGGCGAACGACGACGACTCGATCATCATGGTGCGCGGCGAGACCCGTGCGGTACCCGTGCTCGCGAACGACTTCAACCCGTTCGCACAAGACGGAAAGCCGCTGCGCGTCGTCGCGGCCGAGATCGACCAGCAGAGCGTCGGCACGAACGCGTCGGTGAGCTTCACCGAGAACGAGGTCACCGTGACGACGGGGGCGGCATTCACCGGCACGCTCAGCGTGCGCTACACGATCGAGGACGCGACCGAAGACCCGAACCGACGGTCGTCGGGGTACGTCATCGTGACCGTGCGCGACAAACCCGATCAGCCGAACGCCCCGGTGGCCTCGGCGGCCGGGTCGCAGACGGCGCATGTGACGTGGCAGGCACCTGCCGACAACAACGCGGCGATCGAGTCCTACACGCTCTTCTACGGCGGCACGAGCAAGCAGTTCTCGCCGAGCGCCGCCGGTGTGACGCAGACCATCACGGGGCTCACGAACGGCACGGCGTACACGTTCCGCGTGAGCGCGACGAACGTCGTCGGGTCGAGTTCGGTCTCGAGCACGTCGGGGTCGGTGACGACGTACGGCAAGCCGGGCACACCCGGTGTGAGCGCGAGCGCGTCGGGCTACGCGCCGGCGACGATCTCGGCGAGCTGGTCGGCGCCGGCCTCCGGTGGCGGTTCGCTGACCTACCGCGCCTGCCTCAACGGCGGGAGCTGCCGGGACCTGACCGGCACGTCGACGTCGTGGGGCGGTGCGGCCGCCGGAACCTACCGGGTGACCGTCACAGCGACGAACACCGGTGGCCTGACGAGCGACACCGGGACGAGCAACTCGGTCAGCGTGGTGAACGCCCCGCCGCCGCCGCCCTCGGTCTCGCTGCAGAAGGGCGCCCGTATCGGCTACTACAGCGGTCAGTACGGCTATTGCGGCGGTGACTGCTGGTTCTACGACGTGACCGTCAACAACTTCAGCCCGAACACGACCTACACCGTCTACCAGTACTGCGGTGGCTCGGCGGGGTCGGACCGCCCGACGCTCCGGACCGACGGCAACGGCTACGGCCGGTTCACCGGCCGCTGGAACGGCAGCATCCCGAACCGCTTCTGCGCCAACAACGCCTACGCGGTGGTCGGCGGCGTTCAGAGCAACACCGCATGGTGATGACGCGAGCAGATACCCATCTCGCGCACCGAGAGAGAGACGAAACATGGCAGTGACCCAAGAACAGGCGGCCTGGTTCCAGGATGCCTTCGCGAAGCTCGTCGACAACGTCGACAAGGCGATCCTCGGCAAGCGCGACGTCGTCGAGCTCGTCGTCGCGGCGCTCCTGACCGGCGGCCACGTGCTCCTCGAGGACTACCCGGGTACGGGCAAGACGGTGCTCGCGAAGGCGTTGGCGAACACGTTGGACGGGACGAACTCGCGGATCCAGTTCACGCCCGACCTGCTGCCGTCGGATGTGACGGGTGTCACGATCTACGACCAGGGGAAGGGGCAGTTCGAGTTCCATCGGGGTCCGATCTTCGCGTCGATCGTGCTGGCGGATGAGATCAACCGGGCGTCTCCGAAGACGCAGTCGTCGCTGCTCGAGGTGATGGAGGAGGGCAAGGTCACGGTCGACGGCGTCTCGTACGAGGTGGGCAGCCCGTTCATGGTGATCGCGACGCAGAACCCGGTGGAGCAGGCGGGCACGTATTCGCTGCCCGAGGCGCAGCTCGACCGGTTCCTGATCAAGACGTCGCTCGGGTACCCCGACCACGACACGGCGGTGACGCTGCTGCTCGACTCGGCGAACCGGGCGCGGGCGGCAGGCGTCACCCCGATCATCGCCGCCGAGTCGGTCACGCAGATGTCGCAGCTCGCGAGCGAGGTGCACGTCGACGCAGCGGTGCTGTCGTACCTCAACGAGATCGTCGCGGCGACCCGCGCCCACAAGGACTCCGCGCTCGGCGTCAGCATGCGCGGCGCGCTCGCGCTCGCCCGTGCGGTGAAGACGTGGGCGATCGCGCACGGTCGCGGCTACGCGACGCCCGACGACGTGCGCGAACTCGCACTGCCGGTGCTCGCGCACCGCATCATCGTCGACCCCGAGGCCGAGTTCACCGGAGCGACCGCTGAGGACATCGTGAATCGCGTGCTCGTCGAGATCGCTCCGCCCGCCTACCGCGCAGCATGACGACCACCCGGAGCGAACGGGCGGCGGCACCCGCAGCGGTGCCGCCGTCGCAATCGCGCATCGCCGCACGACTCGCCGCGTCGACGCTCGCCGGCGCGTTCGGTCGCGCGGGCGCGGGGCTCCGGACCGCGTGGCACGGCGTCGCCCGCGCGTGCGCGCCCGCCGTCTCGGCGGTGTCGACCGTCGGCTGGTTCGTGATCGCCGCAGCACTCGTGTCGTTCACGATCGCAGCCGTCTTCGACTGGGTCGAGTTCGTCTATCTCGGCACGACTCTCACCGCCGCGCTCCTCGTCGCACTGCCGTTCGTGCTCGGCCGCATGCGCTTCGAGGTCGACGTCGACCTCGAACCGCACCGCGTCGTCGCCGGCGGTCGCGCGCTCGGCCGGCTCCGGGTCACGAGCACGGCGCCGCGCGGCACGGCGCCCGCGAAGATCGAGTTGCCCGTCGGCGAAGGCGTCGCCGAGTTCGTGGTGCCCGCGCTCGCGAACGGCCAGACGCATGAAGAGCTGTTCGCAGTGCCCACGCACCGCCGCGCCGTCATCGTCGCCGGTCCTGCCGTGTCGGTCCGGGGCGACCAGCTCGGGCTCCTGCGTCGGGCCGTGCGCTGGAACGAGCCGGTCGAACTCTTCGTGCACCCGCTGACCGCGCGCATCAAGCCCTCGGCTGCCGGCCTCGTGCGCGACCTCGAGGGCGAGACCACGAAGATCATCACCGATCACGACATCTCGTTCCACGCCCTCCGCGCGTACGAACCCGGCGATCCGCTGCGCAACGTGCACTGGCGCAGCTCTGCGCGCACCGGCACGCTCATGGTGCGCCAGTACGAGGAGTCGCGGCGCTCGCAACTCGTGCTGCTCATGTCGACCGCCCGCGCGCACTACGCCGACGACGACGAGTTCGAACTCGCCGTCTCGGTGTTCGCCTCGATCGGCGTGCAGGTCGTGCGCGACCGCACCCAGCTCGCGGTGCTCACCGACGCGGGGCGTCTCTCGACGACGACGCCGACCGCGTTCCTCGACGACACTTGCCGCATCGTGCAGACCGACCGCAAGCACGCAAGCATCCGCGAGTTCGCCCGCGAGGCGTCGCGCCGGCTGCCGCCGCCGAGCGTGGCGATGATCGTGACGGGGTCGGGTGCCGCCCTGCCCGACGTCCGCGCGGCCGAGACCGTGTTCGGTCCCGAGACCCAGCTCATCGCCGTGCATGTCGAACGGGGAGCGTCGGCCCGCATCGGCCGGGTCGCCGACACGACGGCCGTCACCGTCGGCGGACTCGCCGAACTCCCCGGGCTCATGCGGAGGGTGCACCCGTGAGACGACTCTCCGCCACCGCGATCACCGACCTCGCCGTGCTGTCGGTGCTGTCGCTGCTCGGCATCGCCGGATTCGAGACGAGCTTCGGCGGCCTCGGATTCTTCATCGCCGCCGTCGCCGGCATCGTCGTGGGCACGCTCGCCGCCGTGCTCGGCAGCGTGCTCCGCCTCGGCGTGCTCACGACCGTGCTCGTCGCGATCGTCGCGTACTTCCTCCTCGGCACCCCGTTCACCATGCCCGGCTCGGCGCTCTACCTGGTGCTGCCGAGCCTCGAATCGCTCGCGGGTCTCGCGCTCGGCGCGGTCTACGGCTGGGCCGACATCCTCACGATCGGCACGCCCGTGCAGGCGCCCGCGTACATCGCCGTCGTGCCGTACTTCGCGGGGTGGCTCGTCGCACTCGCCGGATCGTTGCTCGTGCTGCGCTGGCTGCCGAAGCGGCGCACCGTGCTGCGCGCGAGCCTGCTGCTCATCGGCCCGGTGCTGCTCTACCTCTCGGGAATCCTGCTCGGCACCGACCAGGCGTTCCTCGCGGGCGTCCGCGGTGTCGCGTTCGCGGTGATCGCGCTGACCTGGCTCGCCTGGCGCCGCGGCTCGGCCGTCGAGGCACAGGGCGATGGGGCGAAGCGGCTGCGCGATCGCCGTATCCGCGGGTCGATCGTCGTCGTCGCCGGCGCGGTCGTCGTCGGCGCCGTCTCGGGGTTCGCGCTCGCGCCGACCACCACCGAGCGGTTCGTGCTGCGCGACCAGGTCGTGCCGCCGTTCGACACGACGGAGTACCCGAGCCCCCTCGCCGGGTTCCGCGGCTACACGAAGACGAAGGCCGACGACACGCTGTTCACCGTCACCGGCCTGCAGCCGGGCGACACGATGCGCCTCGCCACCATGGACGCCTTCGACGGCCAGCTCTACAACATCGCCGGGCCCGACGGGCGCGCCGCCGACGGCGGCTACGCGATCACGGGCGAGACGCTGCCCGAACCGCCGCTCGCGACCCTCGACGGTGAGCGATCCATCGAGGTCGTGATCGACGGGTACGCCGACGTCTGGCTTCCGACGGTCGGCTACGGTTCCGACCTGAAGCTCGGCGGCGAGGCATCCGACCGCGGCGGCGAACTGCGCTACGACTCGGCCGCAGGCACCGCCGTGCTGAAGGGCGGTGCGAGTCGTGGAGTGGAGTACCGCCTCGAGGCCGCGGTGCAGCGCCAGCCCGACGACGAGGAGCTCGTGAACACCCCGGTCGCCGAGGTGGAGCTCGCCGCGATCGACGACTCGCCCGACGTCATCGCGGCGAAGGCGAAGGAGCTCGCCGGCGACTCGCCGAGCCCGATCGAGCAGTTGCGCGCCATCGAGAAGGGCCTCGCGAACGGCGGGTTCCTGAGCCACGGCCTCGCCTCCGACGAAGCGCCCTCGCGCGCCGGGCACGGCGCCGATCGGCTCATCGAGCTGTTCACGCGCTCCGAGATGATCGGCGACGACGAGCAGTACGCCGCCGCGATGGCCCTCATGGCACGCTCCCTCGGCTACCCCGCCCGGGTCGTCATGGGCTTCGCGCCCGAGATCGACGACGGGGCGAAGGTCGAGGTGCACGGGTCGGACGTCTCGGCGTGGGTCGAGGTTCCGTTCGACGGCGTGGGTTGGGTGGGCTTCTTCCCGACGCCTGAGCGCACCGACGCCCCGAAGCTCGAGACGCCGAAGTCGAAGACGGTGCCGCAGCCGCAGGTGCGCCAGCCCCCGCGGGCCGAGCACGCCGCCGACGAGCTGCTCTCGACGACGCAGATCGACGACAGCGAGAAGAAGCGCGACAAGGACCGCCCGTTCGAGGTGCCGATGTGGGTGTGGGTGGCTTCGACGTCGCTCGCCGTGCCGCTCGCGATCATCTTCCTCCCGATGCTGTTCGTGCTCGCGCGCAAGCGCGGCCGCCGGCGTCGCCGGAGACGCACGCTCGACGACCGCAGCTCGGCCGGAGCGTGGGAGGAGCTGCTCGACCGTTCCTCCGAACTCGGCGTCGAGGCGCCCGACGGGGCATCCCGCCGGCAGGCGGCGCGCGCGATCGAGCGCCAGCTCGCCGAGCAGGGTCTCGAACTCCGGGTCGACGGTGAGCCCGTGCACCTCACGACCCTGGCCGCGACGATCGACCGCGACGTGTTCGCCGGCGAGGACGTCGTGCCCGAGGTCGCCGAGCGCCGCTGGACCGAGGTCGACGCGATCGTCGATGCGATGGGCCGGGTCGCCGGCGGCCTGCGCCGGTTCGTGGCCCGGTACCGGTTCGCGAAGCACGGCCGGATGCCTCGTCGCGGCGCCGGCGGCGATCGAGGAGCCGATGCGAGATGAGCGCTCGGCACGTGACGCCCGATGACCGCCGACCGTCCGGCGGCGGCCGGCGCGGCGGCGGCGAGGTGTTAGCCTGATGGGCATGCGCGCGCCACGACTTCTCCTTCGTCGCCGCGACGGGGCTTCGATCTGAGGCCGTCCCCGTCGCGGAGTCCGTCGTCGGCCGAAACCGATCCCCGAAGGAAGACGAACGAATGAACGCTGCGCACGATGACGCCGCACGTCCCCGCACGCTGGCCGAGAAGGTCTGGACGGACCACCTCGTCAAGCAGGGCGAAGACGGCACCCCCGACCTGATCTACATCGACCTGCACCTCGTGCACGAGGTCACCAGCCCGCAGGCGTTCGACGGCCTGCGCATGGCCGGCCGCCCGGTGCGCCGCCCCGACCTCACGATCGCCACCGAAGACCACAACACCCCGACGCTCGAGATCGACCGGCCGATCGCCGATCCGACGAGCCGCACCCAGATCGAGACCCTCCGCAGGAACGCGAAGGAGTTCGGCATCCGCCTGCACTCGCTCGGCGACAAGGAGCAGGGCATCGTGCACGTCGTCGGCCCGCAGCTCGGCCTGACGATGCCCGGCATCACGGTGGTCTGCGGCGACTCGCACACGTCGACGCACGGCGCCTTCGGCGCGATGGCGTTCGGCATCGGCACGAGCGAGGTCGAGCACGTGCTCGCGACGCAGACGCTGCCGCTGAAGCCGTTCAAGACCATGGCGATCAACGTCGAGGGCGCCCTGCGCCCCGGCGTGACCGCGAAGGACATCATCCTCGCCGTCATCGCGAAGATCGGCACGGGCGGCGGGCAGGGCTACGTGCTCGAGTACCGCGGCTCGGCGATCCGGTCGCTCTCGATGGACGGCCGCATGACGATCTGCAACATGTCGATCGAGGCCGGCGCCCGCGCGGGCATGGTCGCCCCCGACGAGACCACGTTCGCGTACCTGAAGGGCCGCGCCCACGCGCCGCAGGGAGACGACTGGGACGCGGCGGTCGAGTACTGGAAGACGCTGCCGACCGACGAGGGCGCCGAATTCGACGCCGAGGTCTTCATCGACGCCGACGCCCTCGAGCCGTTCGTCACCTGGGGCACGAACCCCGGCCAGGGCGTCTCGCTCTCCGAGTCGGTGCCCGATCCCGCCTCGTTCGACGACCAGCACGAGCGGGCCGCCGCCGAGCGCGCGCTCGAGTACATGGACCTCGCGCCGGGCACCCCGCTCAAGGACATCAAGGTCGACGCCGTCTTCATGGGCTCGTGCACCAACAGCCGCATCGAAGACCTGCGGGCCTTCGCCTCGATCATCGAGGGCAAGCAGAAGGCCGACGGCGTGCGCGTCATGGTCGTGCCGGGCTCGGCCCGCGTGCGGCTCGAGGCCGAGGCCGAGGGACTCGACAAGGTGTTCGAGGCGTTCGGCGCCGAGTGGCGCTTCGCGGGCTGCTCGATGTGCCTCGGCATGAACCCCGACCAGCTCGCCCCGGGCGAGCGGTGCGCCTCGACGTCGAACCGCAACTTCGAGGGCCGCCAGGGCAAGGGCGGCCGCACGCACCTCGTGTCGCCGCTCGTCGCCGCCGCGACTGCCATCAGGGGCACGCTCTCGAGTCCCTGGGATCTGCAGCACGAAGGAGAGGCCCGCTGATGCAGAAGCTCACGACCGTCACCGGCGTCGCCGTCCCGCTGCGCCGCTCCAATGTCGACACCGACCAGATCATCCCCGCGGTGTTCCTGAAGCGCGTCACCAAGACCGGCTTCGACGACGCCCTCTTCCACGCATGGCGCCAGGACCCCGAGTTCATCCTCAACCAGCCCGCGTACGAGGGGGCGAAGGTCCTCATCGCCGGGCCCGACTTCGGCACGGGCTCGAGCCGCGAACACGCCGTCTGGGCGCTGCGCGACTACGGCTTCGACGTCGTCATCAGCTCGCGCTTCGGCGACATCTTCCGCGGCAACTCGGGCAAGCAGGGCCTGCTCGCCGCCCAGGTCGCCTACGAGGACGTCGAGCGCCTCTGGGAGGTCGTCGAGGCCGATCCGGGAATAGCCGTCACGGTCGATCTCGTTGCACGAACGGTGAGCGCCGGTGCGCTCACCGTGCCGTTCGACATCGACGACTACACTCGATGGAGGCTTCTGGAGGGCCTGGACGACATCGGCCTCACCCTCCGGGACGAAGACGCCATCGCCGAGTTCGAGACGCATCGAGCGGCGTGGCGCCCCAAGACGCTCCCCATCAGGGAGCCGGCGGAATCAGGGAGTCTGTGAACACACTCGGGCAAGATGCCAAGAACCATGGAACGGCAGTCGGGTTGAACGTCGACAAGATCACGATCAACGGCGGCAAGCCGCTCCGGGGCCGGATCGAACTGAAGGGCGCCAAGAACCTCGTCACCAAGGCGATGGTCGCGGCGATCCTCGGGGACACCCCGAGCGTGTTGAAGAACGTGCCCAACATCAGCGACGTGCGCATCGTGCGCGGGCTGCTCGAGGTGCACGGCGTGAGCGTCACCCACGGCATCGAGGAGGGCGAGCTCATCCTCGACCCGTCGGGTGTCGCGACCGCGCACATGGCCGACATCGACGCACATGCGGGCTCGAGTCGCATCCCGATCCTGTTCTGCGGACCGCTGCTGCACCGCCTGGGCGAGGCGTTCATCCCCGACCTCGGCGGCTGCCGCATCGGCGACCGGCCGATCGACTACCACCTCGAGGTGCTCCGCAACTTCGGCGCCATCGTCGAGAAGCTGCCGAGCGGCATCCGCATGTCGGCGCCCGCGGGCCTGCACGGCGCCAAGGTGTCGCTGCCGTACCCGAGCGTCGGCGCGACCGAGCAGGTGCTCCTGACCGCAGTGCTCGCCGACGGCATCACCGAGCTCTCGGGCGCCGCGATCGAGCCCGAGATCATGGATCTCATCAACATCCTCCAGAAGATGGGCGCGATCATCACGGTCGACACCGACCGCGTCATCCGCATCGAGGGCGTCGACAAGCTCGACGGCTACACGCACCGCGCCCTCTTCGACCGCAACGAGGCCGCGAGCTGGGCCGCAGCGGCCCTCGCGACCGACGGCGACATCTTCGTCGGCGGCGCCCGCCAGGCCGAGATGCTCACCTTCCTCAACGTCTTCCGCAAGGTCGGCGGCGCGTTCGAGATCGAGGAGGAGGGCATCCGCTTCTACCACCCCGGTGGCGAGCTCAAGCCGGTCATCATCGAGACCGACGTGCACCCGGGCTTCATGACCGACTGGCAGCAGCCCCTCGTCGTCGCCCTCGCGAAGGCGAAGGGCGTCTCGATCGTGCACGAGACCGTCTACGAGCAGCGGTTCGGCTTCGTCGACGCGCTCGTCGAGATGGGCGCGTCGATCGAGGTGCACAAGGAGTGCCTCGGCGGGCGGCCCTGCCGGTTCGGCCAGCGCAACTTCAAGCACTCCGCGGTGATCTCGGGGCCGGCGACGCTCACGGGCGCCGACATCGAGGTGCCCGACCTGCGCGGCGGCTTCAGCCACCTGATCGCGGCGCTCACGGCCGAGGGGCGTTCGACGGTCTCGAACGTCGGCATCATCGCCCGCGGGTACGAGGACTTCATCACGAAGCTCGAGCTGCTCGGGGCGGATTTCGAACTCGAAGGATAATAGGGGAGTGCCACACGACACCTCCTCGGCGCCCACCCCTGCGAAGCCGCGGTCCGAGACCCGTCGACCGTCGTTCTTCTGGGTGCTCGCCGTCCTCATCCTGCCGATCATCAACCTGGGCATGCGCTACCGGTTCCACCACCGCGAGCGCATGCCCCAGACGGGTGCGTTCGTGCTCGCGCCGAACCACTACAGCGAGATCGACCCGGTCGTGATGGGCGCCGCGAGCTGGAAGCTCGGGCGTGCCCCGCGGTTCCTCGCGAAGGCGTCGCTCTTCAAGAACCCCGTGCTGGGCTGGTTCCTGCGCACCTCGGGCCAGATCCCCGTCGAGCGCACCGGCTCGAACGGCCACCAGGCTCTGCGCGCCGCCGAAGAGCTCGTCGAGAAGGGGCGGATGGTCATCGTCTACCCCGAGGGCTCGCTGACCCGCGACCCCGACCTCTGGCCCATGCGCGGCAAGACGGGCGCCGTCCGCATCGCACTCGAGCGCGGCATCCCGATCATCCCCGCCGCGCACTGGGGAACCCAGGCGGTCATGCCGCGCTACGGCAAGAAGATCAGCCTCTTCCCGCGCAAGACGATCGACGTCATCATCGGCGAGCCGTTCGACCTCAGCGAGTACCGCGGCAAGCCGCTCGACCAGGCGATGCTCCTCAAGGCCACCGGAGAGCTCATGGACGCGATCGCCGAACTCCTCGCCGAGGTGCGCGGCGAGCCCGCGCCGGCCGAGCGCTGGAACCCGGCCGCCCACGGCCAGAAGGAGACGGGGCGCCTTGAAGACTAGGCAGAGGGCGCCCCATCGCACGCGCGTCGCGGTGCTCGGCGCGGGCAGCTGGGGCACGACGTTCGCGAAGATCCTCGCCGACGGCGGCGCCGATGTGGTCCTCTGGGCCCGCCGGCCCGAGATGGCCCGCGAGATCCAGGAGGCGAAGCGCAACAGCGACTACCTCCCGGGCATCAACCTGCCGCTGAGCCTGCGTGCCACGAGCCGCCTCGACCTGGCCCTCGCGGGGGCCGAGCAGGTGTTCGTCTCGGTGCCGAGCCAGTCGCTGCGCGACAACCTGCACGCGATCCGGCCGCACCTGCACGCCGAGGCGAAGGTGATCTCGCTCATGAAGGGCGTCGAGAAGTCGACGGGCCTGCGCATGAGCGAGGTCATCGCCGACGTGCTGCCGATCGACGAGTCGCAGATCGCCGTCATCTCGGGGCCGAACCTCGCCCTCGAGATCGCGAAGGAGCAGCCCACCGCTGCGGTCGTGTCGTCCACGAGCCTCGAGACGGCGCAGGCGGTCGCGTCGATCGCGCGCAACAAGTACTTCCACTCGTTCGTCAACACCGACGTCATCGGCACCGAGTTCGGCGGCGTGCTGAAGAACCTCATCGCGGTCGCCATCGGCATCGTCGACGGCGCGGGCTACGGCGAGAACACGAAGGCCTCGATCATCACGCGGGGGCTCGTCGAGATGACCGACTTCGCGGTCGCGTTCGGCGCCCACCCCGAGACGCTGTCGGGCCTCGCGGGCCTCGGCGACCTCATCGCGACGAGCCAGTCGCCGCTGTCGCGCAACAACACGGCCGGGCGGCTCCTCGGGCAGGGGTACCACCTCAACGACGTGGTGAACCAGATGCAGCAGACCACCGAGGGCCTCGCCTCGGTCGGACCGATCCTCGAACTCGCGCGGGCGAAGGGCGTCGACATGCCCATCGTCGAACAGGTGCGACAGGTGCTCGCGGGCACCCTCGACCCGAAGGACATCGCGCCGCACCTCACGACCGACGACGAGCCGCAGGGCGAAAGGACGAAAGATGGACAAGCTCACGGTGGTTCTGCTGTTCGGCGGGCGCTCAAGCGAGCATTCGATCAGCTGCGCCACGGCGGGCGGGGTGCTGGGGGCGATCGACCGTAGCCGCTTCGACGTGATCCCCGTCGGGATCACGCGCGACGGCGCCTACGTGCTCGAGGCCGACGACCCGGCGCGCTTCGCGCTCGACCCGGCGCACCTGCCCGAGGTCGTCGACAACGGCACCCGGGTGGCCTGGCCCACCTCGGCGTCCTCCCGCGAGCTCACCGTGACGGATGCGTCGGGCACGCGCTCCCTCGGCGACGTCGACGTCGTCTTCCCGATCCTGCACGGCCGGTTCGGCGAGGACGGGACCATCCAGGGCCTGCTCGAGCTCGTCGGCCTGCCGTACGTCGGCAACGGCGTGCTCGCCTCGTCGCTCGGCATGGACAAGCACTTCACGAAGACGGTGCTCGAGGGCGCCGGCATCCCGGTGGCCCCGTGGGTCACCGTGACCCGTGCGGGCATCGATCGCGACCCCGAACTGTGGCACCGACGCGTGCACAGCCTCGGCCTGCCCGTGTTCGTGAAGCCGGCGCGCGCCGGTTCGTCGGTCGGCGTCACCAAGGTCGACGACTGGGCGAAGCTGCACGACGCGCTCGACGTGGCCTTCGCCGAAGACGGCACCGTGCTCGTCGAGGCGGCGGTCGTCGGTCGTGAGATCGAGTGCGCCGTGCTCGAGGGGCGCGACGGTGCGCCGCAGGTGAGCGTCGCCGGTGAGATCGTGATGACCGGCCGCGAGTTCTACGACTTCGAGGCGAAGTACCTCGACGCGCCGGGCGTCGAGCTCGTCTGCCCCGCCGACCTCGGCGACGGCGAGCTGTTCGAGCTGCAGCGCATCGCGCGCCGCGCGTTCGAGGCGATCGGCGGCCAGGGGCTGGCCCGCGTCGACGTGTTCCTCGCGGGCGAGGGATTCGTCGTCAACGAGATCAATACGATGCCGGGCTTCACGCCCATCTCGATGTTCCCGACGTGCTGGCTGGAGTCGGGGCTCAGCTACCCCGAGCTCATCACCGAGCTCATCGAGGTCGGGCACACGACCGGCGCCCGCTAGCGCGGAGGCAGGGGCGCTCCGACGCGGGCGTCGCGCGCCGGCGCGTGTGCGGGCCGGTCAGCCGTCGGTGCCGGCCAGCGGGGTCGCGTCGTCGACCGCCGAGCACGCCGCCTCGGCGGGGATGACGGAGACGGCGTTCGAGAGCTCGGTGATGACCGTCGTGCCCGAGACGACGTCGCTGTCGACGAGCACCTCGACCGCGGGGGTGCGTCCGTAGGTCGTGAACCGGTAGTTCGGCGCCTCCGACTCGTCCATCAGCCAGTCGACGCCGTTCACCGAGTAGCACGGGTCGGTCGTGGGCGGCGGCGAGTCGACGCCGCAGCGCAGCAGCACCGACGCGGGGGAGCCCCACGCGCCCGTGCCCTGGGCGTTCGTCTCCCGCTCCGCCTGCTCCTCACCGGTGTCCTTCGCGAGCACGTCGGGCAGTCGCACGACGAGGGCCGCGCAGTCGGGCGAGCTCGCGTCGTCGGCGGCGTCGATCGGCACGGGCTGGCTGCAGCCGGTGAGTGCGAGTGCGAGTGCGGCCGCGGTCGCGGCGACGAGGACGAGGCGGGCGCGACGGGGGCGCGCGTTCGGGAGAGACATCCCCTTCAGGGTAGCCGCCGCATGCCGAACGCCCGCTGCGCGCCCGGTCAGCAGTTGGGTCGGCAGGCGCGCTGCGAGAGCGCGTCGGTGAGCACGGTCGAGAGGTCCTGCGGCTTCGCGGCCGAGTAGGCGGCGCCGCCCGTCGCCTTCGCGATCGCGCGCATCGCCTCGACGTCGGTGTCGGGTCCGATCCCGACCATGACGACCGGCACCGGCTTCGACGGGTCGTCGAGCTCCTCCAGCTCGCCGAGCAGCCGGTCGAGCGAGATGCCGTCCTCGTCCTCATTGCGCCCGTCGGTGAGCAGCAGCACCGAGTTCACCCGATCGGCGTCGTAGCTCGTGCGCACCTGCGCGACGGCGGCGAGCACGGTGTCGTAGAGCCCCGTCGCTCCGCCCAGGCGCCCCGGCAGCGAGGCGATCGCCGTGTCGATGCGTGCGCGCTGCTCGGCGTCGCCCAGGCTCTCGACCGGTGCGAGGGGCTCCCAGTCGCGGTCACCGGCGCGTGCGGTCGAGAAGATCCACATGCCGAGGTCGACGTCGCCGGAGAACTGCGAGAGCGTCTTCGTCGCCGCCTGGGTGAGCAGGTCGATGCGTCGCAGGCCCGTGACGGTCGGCTCCTCCATCGAGCCCGACACGTCGATGACGCTGAGGATGCGGGAGCGGAGGCTCAGCACGCCCCACGTGCGCAGGATGGCGACCTGGGCGCCCGCGGCGGTGGCGTCGACGGTGACGGCGTCGGCGAGCACGCCCTCCTGCTCGAGCTCGCCCGACCCCGTGCCGTCGCGGAAGCCGTCGGCGGCGAACGCGTCCTTCGCCGACCAGAGCGCGAGCTTCAGCGCGTCGAGCTCGCGGGCGTGCAGTGCGAGGGCTCGTGCCTCTGGATCGTCGTCGGCCGCGTCGTCGGCGGCTGGGAGGTTCTTCGCGAGCTCCGACTCGTCGAGCACGCGCAGGAAGGGATAGCCGAGGGCGAGCGTACCGTCGGTCGGGTACAGCGCGACCAGCGGCGTCGACCCGCCCCCCCGGTTGTGCCGGGCGATCTGCTGCTCGCTTGCGATGACGACCGCACCGTCGGCGCCGTCGAGCGCGGCGAACGCGTCGTCGGTCGAGGCGGGCATCGTGTCGTTGAGCTCGATCATGGCCTCCTGGAACTGACGCGGCGAGCCGATGTCGGCGCGCCGCTCCATCGCCTGCAGCGCGCTGAGGCTGGCCGACGAGGCATCGGGGTCCGGCAGGAGCGCGGTGAACCCGCCGTCGAGCAGGGCGTCCCAGCTGAGGCCCTCGCCGTTGACGGCGTCGGCGCGGTCGGCACGGGCCGCGAAGACGACGGGGCTCGAGGCGATCGCCCGCTCGAGGGCGAGGTCGGGCACCGGGCGCCCGAGCGACCGCGCGATGCTCGACATGCGGACGAGCCAGACGGGGGAGTCGGGGATCCAGGCGTCGACGTTCGAGGCGTTGCCCGACGCGAGCATCGCGGCAGTGTCGGCCGAGGCCTGCGCGACGACCTCGGTGCGCGAGCACGAGTCCTCGGCGGCGTCGTGG
The DNA here is from genome assembly GCF_058349945.1 of Agromyces cucurbitae. Classification (NCBI taxonomy): domain Bacteria; kingdom Bacillati; phylum Actinomycetota; class Actinomycetes; order Micrococcales; family Microbacteriaceae; genus Agromyces; species Agromyces cucurbitae. Next base: position 52,163 of record NZ_JBYRES010000003.1, read on the forward strand.
TCGGCGGCGACGGCCTCGACCGTGGGCGCGATCGCGGGGTCGGCCACGACGGTCAGCTCGACCGGTCTCGTGCAGGGCGTCTCGGGATGCATCCAGCCGTCGAATCCGCCGCTCGCCCAGGCGACGCCGGCTCCGCCGACGAGTGCGGCGACGGTCGCGGCGGCGGCCACGCCGATCATCAGCCGGCGGCGGCGTCGACGGATCGCGGTTCGCTCGGCTCTCTCGCTCTGTCGGCTCACGCGTGCTCCATTGCAGGTGGCGATGAGCGGGGTGGTCTCACCGCGATCGGGTCGGTTCGTGCGAACCCGGCGGCAGCGCGCCGCCACGTTCGTAAGGATCCATTACACACCATCGGCGCGATCGGTGCTCGTCTACGCTGGTCGGATGCCCCAACCGACCGGTTCCGCGACGCCCGACGACCGCTCGATCGGCGAACTGGGCGAGCAGGCGGTGCTCGCGAGGATCCTGCCCCGGCTCGAACCCGGCGACGCCGCGCTCCTCGGCGCCGGCGACGACGCGGCGCTCGTCGCCGCACCCGACGGCCGGTACGTCGTCACGTGCGACCTCATGGTGCACGGACCCGACTTCCGGCTGGCGTGGTCGACGCCGTTCGACCTCGGCTGGAAGGCCGCGGCGACGAACCTGACCGACGTCGCGGCGATGGGCGCGCGGCCGACGGCGCTCGTCGTCGCGATCGCCGCTCCCAACGACCTCGCCGTCGGCGTGCTCGAGGGCATCGCGGACGGCCTGCGCGAAGGGCTCGCCGCGCTCGCGCCCGGCTGCGGCGTCGTCGGCGGTGATCTCTCGGCGTCGTCGGTGCTCACGATCTCGGTGACGGCGTTCGGCGACCTCGAGGGGCGTTCGCCGGTCGTGCGTTCCGGCGCCGGGGTGGGCGACGTCGTCGCGCACGCCGGCGCGCGCGGCGACGCGGCGCGCGGCCTCGCCCTGCTCTTCGCCGAGGGGGTGGATGCCGCGGGCCGGCCCGACCCGGCGATCGCCGCCGCGCTCCGCGACCGCCACCCGGGGCCGGTCGGCGCGCAGCTCGCGCCGCGCCCACCGGTCTCGGCGGGCCGGGCTGCCGCGATCGCCGGCGCCACGGCGATGCTCGACGTCTCCGACGGGCTCGCCCGTGACGCCCGGCGGCTGGCCGAGGCGAGCCGGGTCGGCATCGACTTCGACGGGTCGGCGCTCGGCCCCGACGTTCGCGTCGCGCTCGCGGGTGCCGAAGACCACGGGCTCCTCGCGACCTTCCCCGCCGGCGCAGCGCTTCCCGAGCCCTTCGAGGCGATCGGCCGGGTCGTCGCAGACCCCGGTGCGATCCTCCTCGACGGTGAGCCGGTCGACGCCGCCGGGTGGGACCCCTACTCGGGCTGGGACGGCGCGGCGGGCTGAGCCGCGTCGGCCCACCACAGCGTCGTCTCGCCGTAGTCGCGCCGCCGCGACGGCTCGATGGCCGCCGGCCAGGTCGGCTCGGGAGAGCGGCTGCTGCGCTCGACGACGACGATGGCGCCGTCGGCCAGCAGCGGGGCGAGCAGCTCGAGGTCGTGGGCGAGCGCGCTCTCGGCGAGGTCGTACGGCGGGTCGATGAACACGAGGTCGAAGCCGGGCGCCGCGCCCTCGAGGTAGGCGGCCACGGCCCGCTGGACGACCCGGATCCGCGCGGCGACCGCGCCCCGACCGGCTCGCCGCACCGCGTCGGCGTTGCGGCGGCACACCTCGGCGGCCGGCGCGGAGCGTTCGACGAGCACGACCTCCGCGGCGTCGCGGCTCGCCGACTCGAGGCCGAGTGCGCCCGAGCCCGCGTACAGGTCGAGCACCCGGGCGCCGTCGAGCGCGTCCCGCGACTCGAGGGCCGAGAAGATGGCCTCGCGGACGCGATCGCTCGTCGGGCGGGTCCCCGAGCGGGGCACCTGCAATGCGAGCGAGCCGGCCGCCCCGGAGATGATGCGGGTCATGATTCCGGCAGCCTACCGGTGGCGGCCGCGAGGCGCCCGACGAGCACGGCCGGCGCGGCCGGGCAAGGGGGTGTCATGGCCGCACGGCACTGCCATGATGGAACCGTGCCTGCCCCGATTGATCAAGAGACCGGCTCGACCGACCGAGTGCCCGCCGATCCGTCCCGCCACCGAGGGGGCGAGCAGCAGCTCATCGACCGCCTCTGGGACTTCTCCGATCCCGAGGCGAGCGCCGAGCGCTTCCGCGCCGCCGCAGACGACGCGTCGGCTCCCGCCCACACCCGTGCCGTCATGACGACCCAGCTGGCCCGTGCGCTCGGCATCCTCGGCCGCACCGACGAGGCGCTCGCCGCGCTCGACGAGGTCGCCGGCCTCGAGCCGGTGCCCGGCGAGCCCGAGGCGTACGCCGCCGAGCTGCGGGCTCGCGTCGCCATCGAACGGGGCCGGCTCGCGGCATCCGATCACCGGCCGGCCGACGCGGTGCCCGAGCTCACCCGCGGCGTCCGCGAGGCGGCCGTGGCGGGCTCCCCGTTCCTCGTGCTCGACGCCCTGCACATGCTCGCCCTCAACGACGCGGGCCACGAAGAGGAGTGGGCCACCGAGGGCTTCGACGTGCTCGACGGCGCCCGCGACCCGCGCGTGCTGCGGTGGGGCATCGCCCTGCACAACAACCTCGGGTGGACCCTGCACGATGCCGGCCGCCTGACGGGCGCGCTCATGCAGTTCGAGCAGGCCGTCGAGGCCGCCGACGCGTACGGCACGGCCGAGCAGCGACACGTCGCGCGGTGGTCGGTCGCGAGGTGCCTGCGCAGCCTGGGCCGTCGTGACGAGGCGCTCGAACTGCAGCGGGCGCTCGCCGCAGAGCGCCCCGACGACCCCTACGTCAAGGCCGAGCTCGCGGCGTTGACGGAGGCGGAGCCTACGATCGAGGCATGACCGCCGCACGCGCCGAGCCCGGGGCCGGCGAGCCGATCGCCACGGTTCCACCCGGCAGCCTCACCCTCGACTCGAAGCTCTCGGGCGTGCTCGGCGGCCGAACGGCCAAGGCGGTCGAGCGCGCGTTCGGCTACGCGACCGTGGGCGAGATGCTCGCGCACTATCCGCGGCGCTACGCGCTGCGCGGCGAGCTCACGGCGCTCGCGTCGCTGCCGCTCGACGAGAACGTCACGATCGTCGCCGAGGTGCTCGAGGTGCGCGTGCGCGACATGCGGCAGCGGCGCGGGTCGATCGTCGAGGCGAAGATCTCCGACGGCACCGGCGTGCTCACGCTGACGTTCTTCAACCAGCGCTGGCGCGAGAACGACCTGCGTCCGGGCCGGCGCGGCATCTTCGCGGGCAAGGTCGGCGACTACAAGGGCAACCGGCAGCTCGCCCACCCCGATTACGAACTCTTCGACGACCTGGCGCCGGCCGCGGTCGGCGATGCGGCGGCGAAGCGCTGGGCCGAGTCGCCCATCCCGATCTACCCGGCGACGTCGACGATCGCGAGCTGGCAGCTCGCGAAGGCGATGGGCGTGCTGCTCGACGGCTTGGGCCCCGTCGACGACCCGTTGCCCGCGTCGACGCGGTCGGGGCGGGGGCTCCTCGGCCACCGCGACGCCCTCGAGCGCGTCCACCGGCCCGAGCACGAGTCGGAGTGGAAGGCGGCGCGCCGCACCCTCCGGTTCACCGAGGCGTTCGTGCTGCAGACCGCGCTCCTCGAGCGCCGTGCGGCGCTGCGCTCCACCCGGGCCCTCGCACGTCGCCCGGCCGCGGGCGGGCTGCTCGAGCGCTTCGACGCGGCCCTGCCGTTCACGCTCACGGGCGACCAGCAGCTCGTCGGGGCCGAGATCGCCCACGACCTGGGCGAGCCCGTGCCGATGAACCGGCTCGTGCAGGGCGAGGTCGGCTCGGGCAAGACGCTCGTGGCGCTGCGGGCGATGCTCGCGGTCGCCGACTCGGGCGGGCAGTCGGCGCTGCTCGCTCCGACCGAGGTGCTCGCGGCCCAGCACCTGCGCTCGATCGTGAAGATGCTCGGGCCCGAGCTCTCGGCCGAGCTGATCCCGACGCTCATCACGGGCCAGCTGCCGGCGGCCGAACGCAAGCGGGCGCTGCTGCGGGCGGCGGCCGGGCAGTCGCGCCTCGTCGTCGGCACCCATGCGCTCATCGGCGACCGCGTGTCGTTCGCCGACCTCGGGCTCGTCGTCGTCGACGAGCAGCACCGATTCGGCGTCGAGCAGCGCGAGGCGCTGCGACAGAAGGGCGCCGAGCCGCCGCACGTGCTCGTGCTCACCGCGACGCCCATCCCGCGCACGGTCGCGATGACCGTGTTCGGCGACCTCGACGTCTCGACCATCGCCGAGCTGCCCGCGGGGCGCGCCGGCATCGAGTCGCAGGTCGTGCCCCTTGCGATCCGCCCCGCCTGGCGCCCGCGCGTGTGGGAGCGGCTCGCCGAGGAGGTGGCGCTCGGGCGGCAGGGCTTCGTCGTATGCCCCGCGATCGAGGCGCGCATCCCCGAAGACGACGGCGAGCCGGTCGACACGGCATCGGGCGCGCAGCGCCCCGGCGGCGACGACGCCGATGCCGGCGGGCCCGAGCCCGAGGCATCCGGGCCGATCGCCTCGGTCGCGAGCGTGCTCGCCGAGCTGGCCGCGCACCCGCGGTTCGCCGACCTCAGGGTCGCGCCGCTGCACGGGCGCATGACCGCCGACGAGAAAGACCGGGTCATGCGGGCGTTCGCCGCCGGCGAGCTCGACGTGCTCGTCTCGACGACGGTGATCGAGGTCGGCGTCGACGTGCCGAACGCGAGCGTCATGGTCGTCGTCGACGCCGATCGCTTCGGGGTCTCGCAGCTGCACCAGCTCCGCGGCCGGGTCGGCCGCGGAGCGGTGCCCGGGCTGTGCCTGCTCGTCACGCAGGCGCCGCCGGGCTCGCTCGCCCTGCAGCGCGTCGAGGCCGTCGCCGCGACGCTCGACGGGTTCGAGCTCGCGCGGGTCGACCTCGAGCTCCGGCGCGAGGGCGACGTGCTCGGGGCGTCGCAGTCGGGCGGCCGCTCGTCGCTGAAGCTGCTGCGGGTCGTCCGCGACGGAGACCTCATCGCCGACGCTCGCGCCGAGGCCGAGCAGCTGCTCGAGGACGACCCGGGCCTCGCCGACCACCGCGCCCTCGCCGCGGCCGTCCGGCGCAGGCTCGACGACGAGGCGAGCGGCTACCTGAGCAAGGGCTGAGACTCTGGGCGCGACGCCGCAGCGCCCTGCGGAGACACTACGCTGGTGCGTATGCAGCGGATCGCCGTCGTTCCAGGATCGTTCGACCCCGTCACGCGCGGCCACCTCGACGTGATCGCCCGGGCCGCGGGGCTCTACGACGAGCTGCATGTCGTCGTGGTGCACAACCCCGACAAGTCGGCCCTGCTGCCGATCGCGCAGCGCGTCTCGCTCATCGAGCGCTCGATCGCCGACGCCGGCATCGAAGGGCGCATCGTCGTCGCCTCGTGGAGCATGGGCCTGCTCGTGGACTACTGCACCGACGTCGGCGCGACGGTGCTCGTCAAGGGCATCCGGTCGCAGGTCGACGTGGCCTACGAGACGCCCATGGCGATCGTGAACCGGCATCTCGCGGGCGTCGAGACGGTCTTCCTGCTGCCCGATCCGGCGAACGCCCACGTGTCCAGTTCGCTCGTGCGGCAGGTCGCGTCGCTCGGCGGCGACGTCGCCCCCTACGTGCCGACCGTCGTGGCCGACTACCTCGAGACGGCGATGACCCCATGAGCGAGGCGGTCGCGGTGTCGGGCGGGGCGGCCGCGGGGCGCCCCGAGACGATGGCCATCGACGAGGTCGGCGCCCTCGCCGCGGGCATCGTCGCCAACGTCGAGACCGTGATCGCCGGCAAGCGCGACGCCGTCACCGCCGCGCTCACGGTGCTGCTCGCCGAGGGGCACCTCCTCATCGAAGACGTGCCCGGCGTCGGCAAGACCATGCTCGCCAAGGCGCTCGCGCGCTCGGTCGACGCGACCATCAACCGCATCCAGTTCACGCCCGACCTGCTGCCGAGCGACGTGACGGGCGTCTCGGTCTTCGACCAGTCGAGCCGCCGGTTCGAGTTCAAGCGCGGTCCCGTGTTCGCGAACCTCGTCATCGGCGACGAGATCAACCGGGCGAGCCCGAAGACGCAGTCGGCGCTGCTCGAGTGCATGGAGGAGCGGCAGGTCACCGCCGACGGCACGACCTACCGACTCGATGCGCCGTTCACCGTCGTCGCGACGCAGAACCCCGTCGAGATGGAGGGCACGTACCCCTTGCCCGAGGCGCAGCGCGACCGATTCATGGCGCGCATCTCGATGGGCTACCCCGCCTCGGCCGACGAGCTCGCGATGCTCTCGACGCGCGAGACCTCGAGCCCGCTCGACGACCTCGACCCCGTGGTCTCGCTCGACGAGCTGCGCGCGATGATCGAGGCCGTGCAGCACGTCTTCACGTCGCAGCCCGTCAAGGAGTACGCGGTCGACCTCGCCCGTGCGACGCGCGACGACCGGCAGCTCCGCCTCGGGGCGAGCCCCCGCGCCACCCTGCAGCTCATCCGCGCCGCGAAGGCGCATGCCGCCATGCACGGGCGCGACTTCGTGCTGCCCGACGACGTCGACGCGCTCGCCGTGCCCGTGCTCGCCCACCGCCTCGTGCCGACGAGCCGGGCGCTCGGCGCCCACGACCGCGACGCCGGGCCGCTCATCGACGCCATCGTCCGACGCATCGTGGGGGAGACGCCGGTTCCGGTCGGCAGCGCACGAAGGAACTGAGATGAAGCGCCCGCGCCTGCTCCGAGCCACCGCATGGCCGCGGTTGACGAGGCGCGGCGGTGCGCTCCTCGTCGTCGGGCTCGTGCTGCTCGCGGTCTCGCTCTGGTTCGACCTGCGCGACATCATGCTGCTCGCGTTCGTCGGCATCGCGATGCCGGCGGTCGCCGCGCTCTTCGTCGCCGTACGCGCCCCGCGGCTCGGCGTCACCCGCACCTTCACGCCCCCGGTCGTGAGCGCGGGCTCCGGTGCGAGCGTCGCCATCACGGTGCGCAACCGCTCCCGGCGCACGTTCGACGGCGCGCACTGGCGCGATCGCGTGCCCGAGGGGCTCGACGCCCCCGCAGAGGCGGTGCTGCCCGCGATCGGCCCGTACGAGGGCGTGCTGCCCTCGGGCGACGACACCGTCCGGCTCGAGTACCGGCTCCGCCTGCCGCGGCGCGGGGTGTACGGTATCGGGCCCCTGCGCGTCGGCGTCTTCGACCCGTTCGCGCTCGCGCGGATCGATCGCGACGCGGGCACCCGCCACGAGGTCGTCGTCACGCCGCGGGTGACCCCGCTCGAGCGGGCGCTCGGTTCGGCGGCGAGCGTCGACGGCGTCCTGCACGGGTTGCAGCGCCGCACGCACCCCAATTCCGACGAACTGATCGCCCGCGAGTACCGGTACGGCGATCCGATGCGCCGCGTCAACTGGGCGGCGACCGCCCGACGGGGCGAGCTCATGGTGCGCGAGGAGGAGCAGCGCGGCGATCCCGAGGTGCGCATCCTCATCGACACGACGCTCGCCGGCCGGCCGCGCACCGGCGCGTTCGCCCACGCGGCCCCTGACCAGGCCCACGCCGGCTTCGAGCTCGGCATCGAGGTCGTCGCGTCGATCGGCGTGCACCTGCTCGAACGCGGGTTCCGCGTGCGCTGCGGCCCCGTCGCCGACCCGGCGCGGGGCTCCGTCGCCCCATCGGCCGCCTCCGGCGGCCCGTATCGCATGCCCGGCGGCGATCGCCTGCTCCTCGAGGACCTGGCGCGACTCGAGGTCGCGCGCCGCGACGATGCGACCGACCGGATGCCGCGCGGCGAGGGCGTCATCGGCGAGGTCCGCGCGCGCGACGCGCGGATGCCGGGCTTCGCGGTGCTCGTCGAACCCGACGAGCGCGACGCCGCGACGCTCGTCGGTCTGCGCCAGACGATCGAACCGGCGATCGCGTTCGTCGCCGAGACGGTGACCGCCCGCGTGGTCGACGCGCTCGAGGCGGCCGACTGGCGCGTCGTCCGGGTGCGTCGGCCCGCCGCGATCGGCGAGGCGTGGTCGGGCATCGCGGTGCGCGCCGAGCGCCGTGCGACGACGGGGGAGGCCGGGCGCGATGCATCCCGATGACCGCCCCCTCAGCCGGCCGCAGCGACTCGCGCTCACGGCCGCGTCGTTCCTGCTCGTCGCGGTCGCGTCGATGGCGCTCGGGCCGCTCATCGCGGGCAGTGCGTGGTGGTGGCTGTGCGCGTTCATCGCAGCCGGCACGATGTTCGGCGGTGCCGGCCTGCGTGCCCTGCGGGTGCCGGGCGTCCTCGTGCCCTTCGGCGAACTCGTCATCCTCCTCCTGCTCCTGACCCTCGTCTTCGCTGGGCCGACGAGCTTCGCACTCATCGTGCCGACCGCCGACACGTTCCCGCTGTTCGGCGATCTCCTCGACGGCGCGCAGCGTACGATCCAGCAGCAGGCGGTGCCCGCGATCGCGGTGCCGGCCCTCTCGTTCGTGCTCGCGCTCGGCGTCGGCGTGCTCGCGGTCTGCGTCGACGTGCTCGTGCAGACGGTGCGCATGCCCGCGCTCGCCGCCGCTCCGGCGCTCGTGCCGATCCTCATCCCCGGGTTCATCATCGAATCGGGTGCCGAGGTGCCTGCGCTCGTCTTCTCGGCTGCGGCGTACCTGCTGCTGCTGCGGGTCGATGTGCGGGTGCGGCGGCGGGCGAACCTCGCCGGGCGAAGCGACGACGAGCAGGCCGCCGTCGTCGTGCCTCCGGCGCGCACCCCGGTCGCCTCGGGACTCGTGACCACGCTCGGCCTCACGGCCGCGGGCATCCTCGTCGCCTCCGTGCTCGCCGCGTCGACGCCGAGCATCTCGACGAGCCTCCTCCTCGGCACCGGCTCGCAGGGCGCGATCTTCGGTCGCGGGGTGACGCCGTTCATCGACCTCGGCCGCGATCTCCGGCGCCCCGATCCGCGACCCGCGTTCCACTACTTCGCCCGCGACAACGACCGGCCGTACTTCACACTGCTCACGCTCGACCGGTTCGAGGGCGCCGCCTGGGGGGTCACCGAGACGCCCGTCGACGCCGACAACACGATCGACGCACTGCCGCTGCCCGACGGGCTCGACGACGACGTCGCGGTGCAGGAGCACCCGATCGAGATCGTGGTCGACGAGGTGCGCACGACGTGGCTGCCGCTGCCGTACCCGACTCGCAAGGTCGAGGGCCTCAACGGCTCCTGGTTCTGGGACCCGGGTGCCCTCACCGTGCGCAGCGTCGATGCCGACACGGGCGGGCAGCGGTACCGCGCGACGTGGCTCGAGCGCGAGCCGAAGCCGACGCAGCTGCGCTCGGCTCCCGTGTCGCGCAACCCCGAGCTCGAACGGTACCTCGCGCTCCCCGGCGACGTCCCGCCGGTCATCGCCGAGACCGCGGCGTCGGTCGCGGGCCGTGCCGCGACGCCGTACGACGCGGCCGTCGCCATCCAGGCGTTCCTCCGCTCCGACGAGTTCGAGTACTCGACCGAGGCGCCCGTCGAGGAGGGCTACGACGGCGGCGGATTCGACGTGATCGCGAAGTTCCTCGAGAACAAGTCGGGCTACTGCGTGCACTTCGCTTCGACGATGGCGGTGCTCGCGCGAGAGACGGGCATCCCGTCGCGCATCTCGATCGGCTACACCCAGGGCACCGCCACGCAGGAGCGCGTCGGCGGCGTGCAGCGGGTCGAGGTCGACTCGCACGACCTGCACGCGTGGCCCGAGCTCTACTTCGAGGGCGTCGGCTGGGTGCCCTTCGAACCGACGCCCGGTCGCGGGAGCGTGCCCGACTACTCGCGACCGAACGCCGGAGAGGTCGCCGAGACGCCGACGCCGACGCCGGGTGCATCGAGCGGGCCGGCGAGCGGTCGTCCGGAGCTCGACCCCGATCGCGGCCTCGGCGCCTCGGCCGGCGGCGGCGTCGGGGGCGACGGCTGGTGGCTTCGAGGCGGCGTCATCGTGCTGCTCGTGGCGGCCCTGCTGTGCGCCCCGGCCGCATCGCGCGCCGGGCAGCGGGCGGCGCGGCTGCGCCGCATCCGCCGCGGCGAACGACCGGCGGATGCCGCGTGGGACGAGCTGGTCGCGAGCGCTCGCGACCTCGGGGTGCGGGTCGATGCGACCGCCACGCCGCGTGCGGTCGCGGCGCGGCTCGCGGCACGCCCCGGATTCGGGCCGCCGGAGGCGTCGGCCGCCCTCGTCACGCTGCGGAACGCCGTCGAGCACGAACGTTACGGGCCCGCGCGACACGCCGACGAGGCATCCGTCGATCGCCTGCTCGACGCGCTGTCGGGCGCACGCGCCGCGCTCGCCGACGGCGAGCCGATGGCCGAGCGGTACCGCGCGGTGCTCGTGCCGCGCTCGCTGCTCGACCGGGTGCGCCCGTCGTTCGGCGAACGCCCGGCCGCCGGCGCGTAGAATCGTCGCTCGTGGCCATCAAGCAGTCCCCGTTCAGCGTGAACGTCCGCGATCTCCTCAACCGTCCCGGCGAGATGCGCGAAGCGCTCATCACCGTGCCCGCGCCCGAGCAGCTCGGCGAGGGCCTCGTCGCGGTCGCGGCCGGTTCGGAGCTCGAGCTCGACCTCCGGCTCGAGTCGGTGCACGAGGGAATCCTCGTGACGGCCGAGGTCGACGCGACCGCCGAGGGCGAGTGCGGGCGGTGCCTGACCGACATCGCCCTGCCCGTCCGAGTCGAGTTCCAAGAACTCTTCGGGTATCATGGCGGGGAAGCAATCGAGTATGAGGTTCAAGACGACCACGTGGATCTTGAACCACTCATCCGAGATGCGGTGGTGCTGGCACTGCCGTTCCAGCCGGTGTGCCGACCGGATTGCCCGGGTCTCGACCCTGAGACCGGGCTCCGACTGGCCGATCATCCGGAACTCGTCACCCCTGAGCACAGCGATCCTCGCTGGGCCGCGCTCGCGGGGTTCCAGGCTTCCGAAGACAACGGTCCGGATGCGTCGTCCGGCGCCGATCAGCAGAGAGAAGAGAGATAGTCATGGCTGTTCCCAAGCGGAAGAAGTCACGCGCCAACACCCACGCGCGCCGTTCGCAGTGGAAGGCCGAGGTCCCCACGCTCGTCAAGACCGTCGAGAACGGCAAGGTCACCTACAGCCTCCCGCACCGCGCCAAGGTCGTCGAGGACTCGGCGGGCACCCCGCTCTTCCTCGAGTACAAGGGCCGCAAGGTCGCCGACGTCTAGTCGGCCGAAGACGCACCGACGACCGGTCGTGACGCGAACGGAACGCAGGGCCAGCGAGGAACGCACGCTCGATGACCTGCAGCAGACGCTGCAGATCGAGATCGATCCCGCCCTCCTGCTCCTCGCGCTCACGCACCGGTCGTTCGCGTACGAGAACGGCGGCATCCCGACCAACGAGCGCCTCGAGTTCCTCGGCGACTCGATCCTCGGCCAGGCGGTCACCGTCAAGCTCTTCCGAGACCATCCCGACCTCGACGAGGGCGAACTCGCGAAGCGGCGCGCCAGCCTCGTCTCGAGCGTCGCGCTGGCCGAGGTCGGCCGCGCGATCGGCGTCGGGCGGTACATCCGCCTCGGTCGCGGTGAGACGCTCACGGGCGGCGCCGACAAGCCGTCGATCCTCGCCGACACCGTCGAGGCGATCATCGGCGCGGTCTACCTCGACGCCGGCGGCGAGGTCGCGACCGACCTCGTGCTGCGGCTCATCACGCCGCTCATGCAAGACCCCGAGCGGTTCGGTGCCGCGATGGACCCGAAGACGAGCCTGCAGGAGATCGCGGCGCGTCGCAGCGCTCCCGCGCCGTCGTACTCGGTGGCCGAGTCGGGCCCCGACCACAACAAGCACTTCGTCGCGACCGTGACGGTCGGCGACCTCGTCGAGGCGTCGGGCGAGGGCTCGAGCAAGAAGCAGGCCGAGATGGCCGCCGCGCTCGAGGCCTGGACCCTCCTCAACGCCGCGGGCTGACGTGCCCGAACTCCCCGAGGTCGAGGTCGTCCGCTCAGGGCTCGCGCCCGCGGTGACCGGCGCGGTCATCTCCGGCGTCGACGTCCTCGACCGGCGATCGCTCAAGCGCCACGACCCGACGATCGGCGACTTCGAACGCCTGCTCACGGGCGCCCGGGTGGCGGCGGCCGTGCGTCGCGGCAAGTTCCTGTGGCTGCCGCTCGACGGCGCCGGTGAGCGCGCGATCGTCGGCCACCTGGGCATGAGCGGGCAGCTGCTGCTCCGCACGCCCGACCATCCCGGCGACGACCGGCACGCGCGCGTGCGCCTGCACGTCGACCATCCCGAGCACGGCGAGCTGCGGGTCGACTTCGTCGACCAGCGCATCTTCGGCTCGCTCGCGGTCGACCGCCTGCTGCCGACGGCCGACGGCGAGGTCGCGGGCTTCTCGGCCTCGGTCACGGGGGAGTGGGCGCGCAGCATCCCGAGCCAGGTCGCCCACATCGCTCGCGACCCGCTCGATCCCGCCTTCTCCGACGCGACGTTCGCGGCGCAGCTCGCGCGACGGGGCACGGGCATCAAGCGGGTCCTTCTCGATCAGGGCGTCGTGAGCGGCATCGGCAACATCTACGCCGACGAGACGCTGTGGGCGGTTCGCCTGCATCCCGATCAGCCGGCGGCGTCGCTCGGCCGGCGCCGTGCGAACGAGCTGCTCGCGGCCGTGCGCGACGTGCTCGGCCGCGCGCTCGTCGAGGGCGGCACGAGCTTCGACGCGCAGTACGTCAACGTGAACGGCGCGTCGGGCTACTTCGCGCACTCGCTCAACGCCTACGGGCAGACGGGCGAGCCGTGCTCGCGGTGCGGCACGCCGATCGTGCGGGCGCCCTTCATGAACCGGTCGAGTCACTTCTGCCCGAGGTGCCAGCGGCTGCGGCGACCGGCGACGTCGTCGGGCTGACCGCCCGCCACGTCACCCGCGCTGCCACTCCGCGGAGAGGCCGCGCACCTCGAAGCCGAGCGCGACGTTGATCGCGAGCATGTGCTCGTTCTCGTCGGCGTTCCAGGTGAACACCTCGGTGCGCTCGGGCGCGAGCTCGGCGAGTCGCACGAGGTTCGCGAGCTTCATCCGCAGGCCGAGCCCGTGCCCGCGATGGGCGGCGACGACGAGCGTGTCGGACTGGTAGGCGACGGTCTTGCCGGGCGGCAGCTCGAGCTCGGTGTAGCCGGCGACCGAACCGTCGGCGGCGATCGCGGCCTGCACGAGCAGCGACCGTCCGCCGTCGAGCGCGCGGTCCTCGTGGGCGCGCACGCGCGCGGCATCCCAGCGTTCCTCGTCGATCGTGAGGCCGCCGGCCGGCACGTCGAGCACCATCCTGGCCCGCGCCGCCGCATAGCCGTCGACGAGCTCGTCGGGTGCGCGGTCGACCCAGCCGACGAGCCGATGGCCGGATGCCTCGGACTCGCGCTCCTCGGATGCGGCGCGGAACTCGTCGAGGCGGCCCGCGACGGTCAGGCCGCTCTGCCGTTCGAGCTGGCGCAGGGTGTAGCCGTGCCGCATGGCGAAGCGCGCCGCGGGCAGGCCGGCGGGGATCGAGGCATCGCCCTGCGGCGCGTGCAGGCGCTCACCGGCGCCCTCGGCCGCCGCGATCGGCAGGTCCACGAACATGCCGAACACGTCGCGACCGAGATCGTGGATCACGCCTTCGGCGCGCTCGAGGAGCGCCGAGCCGATGCCGGCCCGACGCTGATCTGACGCGACCTCGACCACGATGTCGCCCCGCACGGCGGCGGGATCGGCCTCCCACCACACGGTCGCGCGGCCCACGCAGCGTTCGCCGCTCCACGCGGCGAAGACCCGCCGCGGCAGGTACTCGTCGCGGTACATCGCGAGCAGCTCCGTCGCCGTGTAGGCGAGGCGGTCGTCGCCCCACCGCTCGATCTCGCACGCGGTCGCGAGGTCGACGACGCGCTCGAACTCGACCGACTCGGGCGTGCCGAGTGCGACGGGGATCGTCACGGGGCGGATCTCGACGGACACGTGACGGCTCCTCTGCTCGCACTGCTGCCGGGCACGGGCAGCCGATCAGAATATCGAGACCGCCCACGGGCGGCAATACCCCGATCCCCGAAGCGCGGCGCGCGTGCGCGGCTCGGCCCTGAACCTCGGCTACCGTAGTCCGCAGCGTTCTCGCGAGCAGGAGAGGGTGGGACGTGTACCTGAAGAGCCTGACGCTCAAGGGCTTCAAGTCCTTCGCGCAGCCGACGACCTTCGCCTTCGAACCCGGCGTCACGTGCATCGTCGGACCGAACGGCTCGGGCAAGTCGAACGTCGTCGACGCGCTCGCGTGGGTCATGGGCGAGCAGGGTGCGAAGACCCTCCGCGGCGGCAAGATGGAGGACGTCATCTTCGCGGGCACGTCGACGCGCGGCCCGCTCGGTCGCGCCGAAGTGAGCCTCACCATCGACAACACCGACGGCGCGCTGCCGATCGAGTACACCGAGGTCACGATCTCGCGAACGCTCTTCCGCAACGGCACGAGCGAGTACGCCATCAACGGCGACCAGTGCCGACTGCTCGACGTGCAGGAGCTGCTCAGCGACTCGGGACTCGGCCGTGAGATGCACGTCATCGTCGGGCAGGGCCAGCTCGACCAGGTGCTGCGCGCGACGCCCGAGGACCGGCGCGGCTTCATCGAGGAGGCCGCCGGCATCCTCAAGCACCGCCGGCGCAAGGAGAAGACCCTCCGCAAGCTCGACGCGATGCAGACGAACCTCACCAGGCTCTCCGACCTCGCCGGCGAGATCCGTCGGCAGCTGAAGCCGCTGGGGCGGCAGGCGGAGGTCGCGCGCGAGGCCGCCACGATCGCCGCCGTCGTGCGCGACGCGAAGGCGCGCCTGCTCGCCGACGAGGTCGTCGGCCTCCGTCGTGCGCTCGAGGAGCACGGCAGGAGCGAGCACGAGCGGCACGCCGAGCGGCTCGTGCTCCAGGAACGCCTCGAACAGCACCAGCTGAAGGTGACCGCACTCGAGCAGGCGCAGGGCGGCGACGACGTCGACCGCGCCCGTTCGACGAGCTTCGCGCTCGAGCAGGCCCAGGCCAGGCTCCGGTCGCTCGACTCGCTCGCCCGCCAGCGCATCGCCCTCCTCGAGGGGGCGTCCGACGAGACGGATGCCGCGCCGAGCGTCACCCGCGAGATGATCGACGCCGCCGTCGCCGAGCTCGAGGGCCTCCGCGACGGCATCGGCGCCGCGGCATCCGCGCTCGACGAAGCGCACGAGGCGACCATGCGCACGCGAGCCGAGCTCGACGCCGTCGACCAGGAGATCGCCCGGCAGTCCGCACAGGTGTCGGCCTACGACCTCGAGCTCTCGAAGCTGTCGGGCCAGGCCGACTCGGCCGCTTCGAAGCTCGCCGCCGTGCGCGGCGAGGTGCTCCGCCACGCGAACGCCCTCGAGGCGTCGGCGGGTCGCCGTGCGACCGCGGCCGCCGCGCTCGTCGAGGCCGAGGCGGCCGCCGACATCGAGGAGTCGGCCGAGACCGACCTCGACGAGGCGTACGAGCTCGCGCAGGCCGCCGTCTTCGAGGCCGAAGCCGAGATCGAGCGCATCCGCGAGGAGCTGCACGGCCGCGAACGCGAGCAGGGCGCGCTCGGCGCCCGCACGCAGGCGCTCTCGCTCGCGCTCGACCAGAAGGACGGCTCGGCGGCCCTCGTGGCCGCCGGCGTCGCCGGGGTGCGGGGCCTCCTCGCGGAGTCGATGCAGGTCGAGCCCGGGTACGAGGCCGCGATCGCCGCGGCGCTCGGCTCGCTCGCCGACGCCGTGCTCGTCGACGACCGCGATGCCGCGTACCGCGCACTCGACCGCGCCGAGCAGGGCGAGCTGGGCCGGGTCGCGCTCGCCGTCGCCGAGCCCGGTGGTGGCGACGCCGCGGCCGGTGGGGCCGCGATCGACGGACTCCGCCCCGCGGCATCCGTGGTCACCGCACCCGCGGGCGTGCGCGGCCTCCTCGCCGAGGTGCTCGTCGCCGACGACCTCGCGGCTGCGCGCGCCGCGGAGCCCGCCCTCGCCGCACTCGACCGCCCCGTCACCGTCATCACCCGCGACGGCACCGTCATCGGCCGGTTCGTCGTGCGCGGCGGCTCGGGCCGCACGCAGAGCCGCATCGAGCTCATCGCCGAGCGCGATCGCGCCGCGGCGCGGCTCGAGGAGGTGCGCGGCGAGATCGAGCGCAGCCGCGCCGAGCTCGGCGAGCAGCGGCAGCTCGTCGAGCAGTCGAAGGAGCAGTCGAAGCGCGCCCTCGCGGCACTCCGCGAGTTCGACGCCCAGCTCGCCCAGCGCACCGAGCGCCTCAATCGCGCGCGGGTGCAGGCGGAGGCCGCCGAGGCGGAGTCCGAGCGACTGCAGCAGGCCGCCGCGAACGCCGAGGAGCGGGTCGCCGAGGCCGAGCGCGCCGCCGACGAGGCGAAGGCCGCACTCGAGGCCGCCCGCGCGGTGCCGCGCCCGGTGCTCGACGTCGCCGTGCGCGACGGCGCGCTCGCCGCGGTCGAGGCGGCCCGCGAGGCGGAGGTCGAGGCGAAGCTCAAGCTCGAGACCGCGAAGGAGCGGGTGCGCGCCGAGGAGGCGCGGATCCGCGCGATGGAGACGCAGTTCGACCAGGAGCGGCGCGCGGCCGAGGAGGCGGCGCGTCGCGCCGTGATCCGGCGCGCGCAGCTCGCCGCGGCGCGTCGCGTCGCGACGGCGCTGCCGCCCGCGCTCGCGTCGGTCGACGCGTCGGTCGCCGAGGCGCGCGTCGCGCTCGGCCGGGCGGAGGCCGAGCGGGCGAGCCGCAACGAGGAGCTCCAGGCGGTGCGGCGCGAGGAGGCAGCCGTGCGCGAGCGGCTGCAGTCGGTCACGGAGGACGTGCACGGGCTCGAGCTGCGCATCTACGAGAAGAAGCTGCACGTCACGGGCCTCGTCGAGCGGGCCGAGTCGGAGCTCGGCCTCGACGAGACGGTGCTGATCGCCGAGTACGGCCCCGAGCAGCCCGTGCCGGCCGAGACGGAGGACGGCGAGGCCGTGCCCTTCCGCCGTGAGGAGCAGCAGCGGCGGCTCGCCGCCGCGGAGCGCAAGTACACCCAGCTCGGCCGGGTCAACCCGCTCGCCCTCGAGGAGTTCGCCGCGCTCGAGCAGCGCCACCAGTTCCTCAGCGAACAGCTCACCGACCTCGCGAACACCCGCAAGGACCTGCTGACGATCATCGAGGAGATCGACGGCAAGATGGAGGCGATCTTCCGCAGCGCCTTCGACGACACGCAGGCCGCGTTCGCCGAGGTGTTCCCCGTGCTCTTCCCCGGCGGCAGCGGCAGCATCTCGCTCACGAACCCCGACGACATGCTCACGACGGGCATCGAGGTGAGCGTGAAGCCCGCGGGCAAGAAGATCGAGCGGCTCTCGCTGCTCTCGGGCGGCGAGCGCTCGCTCGCGGCCGTCGCGCTGCTCATGGCGATCTTCAAGGCCCGCCCGAGCCCGTTCTACATCATGGACGAGGTCGAGGCGGCGCTCGACGACGCCAACCTCGGGCGACTGCTCACGACGTTCGAGAGCCTGCGCGACGCCAGCCAGCTCATCGTCATCACCCACCAGAAGCGCACCATGGAGATCGCCGACGCCCTCTACGGCGTCTCGATGCGCCAGGACGGTGTCTCGGCGGTCGTCGGCCAGCGCGTGCGCGAGGAGCGCGAGGCGCAGGCGAGCTGAGCCGAGGCCGGGGCGGTCTCAGGTCAGCCGGCGATCGTCGGTCTCGACGATGCGGAACCACCGATACCCGTAGGCGTCGAGGTGCACATCGATGCGCCCCCGCTCGTCGAGCGGGTAGGTGTCGGGCGCGAACAGGTCGGAGAGCACGGTGTCGGGCGCGACCGGGCCGAGTTCCAGCGGGACGAGCGCCGGAACGGACGAGAAGTTGTGCACGGCGATGAAGCGCCCCACGTCGGCGGTGATCCGGTGCGCGAGCACTCCGTCGTGCCCGGCCGGCAGCACGTCGAGCTCGCCCCACCCGATCTCGGGCGAGCTGCGGTACCGGGTGGCGAGCCGCTTGATGAACGAGAGCAGCGAGTCGGGGTCGTGCATCTGCGCCTCGACGTTCACGTGCTCGGGGGCATAGCCGTCGCTCGGTGGCCGGGCCACGAGGCGCGACGGCCGGGCCCGCGAGAATCCGCCGTTCCGCTCGTCGGTCCATTGCATCGGGGTCCGCACCGCCAGCCGGCCGGCCTGCTCGCCGTTCTCGCCCATGCCGATCTCCTCGCCGTAGAAGAGCACCGGGGTGCCGGGGAGCGAGAAGAGCAGGCTGTAGACGAGCTTGACCCGGCGCGGGTCTCCGTCGAGCATGGTCGGCAGCCGGCGCACGATCCCGCGATCGTAGACGCGCATCCAGTCCTCGGGGGCGAACGCGTCGAAGACCTCCTCGCGCTCCGCCTCGGAGAGCTTGTCGAGCGTGAGCTCGTCATGGTTGCGCACGAAGTTGGCCCACTGCGCCTCGGGCTCGAGCGTGGGGCGTTTCGACAGCGCCTCGGCGAGCGGGCGGGCGTCTTCGCGGGCGAGCGAGAGGTAGAGCGCCTGCATGCCGAGGAAGTCGAACTGCATCGTGAGCTCGGCGGCCTCGCCGACCGTGCCGAAGTACTCGAGCTGCTCGGCGTACGGGAGGTTCACCTCGCCGAGCAGCACCGCCTCGCTCGAACGGCGCTGCAGGAACCGGCGGAGGTCGCGGAGGAACTCGTGCGGGTCGCCGATGTCGACGCCCTCGGGCGGTTGGATGAGGAACGGCACCGCATCGACCCGGAACCCCGAGATGCCGAGCTCCAGCCAGAAGCCGAGCGTGCGCGCGATCTCATCGCGGACGGCCGGGTTCGCGATGTTGAGGTCGGGCTGGTGCCGGTAGAAGCTGTGCAGGTAGTACTGCCCGGTGCGCTCGTCGAGTTCCCAGACCGACCGTTCCTCGCCGGGGAAGACGGTGTTCGCCTGTTTCGGCGGGTCGTCGCGCCACACGTACCAGTCGCGGAACGGCGAAGTGCGGCTGCGCCTGGCGGAGGTGAACCAGGGATGCCGCTCCGAGGTGTGGTTCATGACGAAGTCGATGATCACGCGCATGCCGCGGTCGCGGGCCGTGCGCGTGAACTCGGCCACGTCGCCGAGCGACCCCAGACGCGGGTCGACGCCGAGGAAGTCGGTGATGTCGTAGCCGTCGTCGCGGTCGGGCGTCGGCTGGAAGGGCATGAGCCAGATGCACGTGACACCGAGCTCGGCCAGATGGTCGAGCCGGTGGGCGAGCCCCTCGAAGTCGCCCGAGCCGTCGTCGTTCCAGTCCATGTAGGTCTCGACGTCGAGGCAGTAGACCACGGCGGTCTTCCACCAGAGGTCGCCGCGATCGGTGATCTTCATCGATCCGCCCCCTGCAGCATCGGCACGACGTGCTCGCCGAACGCGTCGATGAACGAACCCTGCTCGGTGCCCACGTGGTGCAGGTAGATCCGGTCGACGCCGAGCTCGGCGATGCCCGCCAGGTGGTCGAGGTGGCGCGATGGGTCGGCGGAGACGAGCAGCGTCTCGGCCACGTCGTCGGCGGTGGCGTCGGCGGTTCGGGCATCGAAGTCCTCGGGCCGGTCGAGCTCCCACGAGAGGTGGGCGGGCACGAGCCCCTGGCGCCACTGCTCGTGGGCGATCGCCCGCGCCTCGTCGTCCGTGCGCGCCCAGCTCAGGTGCACCTGCACGGCGACCGGTCCGCGTCCGCCGGCCCCGCGGTAGGCGTCGATGAACGCGCGGAGCGCGTCGCGGGGCTGGTCGACCGTGATGACGCCCTCGGCCCAGCTCGCGGCCGCGCGGGCGGTCTCGGCGCTCACCGCGGCGGCCAGGAGCGGCGCCGGCACGTCGGGGAGGCTCCACACGCGTGCGCGATCGACGCTGATCAGGCCGTCGGCCGTCACCTCCTCGCCGGCGAGCAGTCGGCGCATGACCCCCACGGTCTCGACGAGCCGTGCGTCGCGCACGTCCTTCGGCGGCCAGGCGTCGCCGGTGACGTGCTCGTTGATCGCCTCGCCGCTCCCGAGCGCCGCCCAGAACCGGCCCGGGTACATCTCGGCGAGCGTGGCGATCCGCTGCGCCGCGACGGCCGGGTGGTAGCGCTGCCCGGGGGCGGTGACGACGCCGATCGAGAACCGGGTGGCCTCGAGCGCCGCGCCGAGCCAGCTCCAGGCGTATCCGGAATGGCCCTGCCGGACGCTCCAGGGAGCGAGGTGGTCGCTGCACATGGCCGCCTCGAACCCCGCCTGCTCGGCGCGCACGACGGCTTCGAGCAGGCGGCCGGGCGGCAGTTGCTCGTGCGAGGCGTGGAAGCCCACGATCGTCATCGGCACTCCTCTCCGGTCCCTCCGAGAATCCTGCGGGCGCCGGCGGCGGGCAACCCCCTTGCACCGGTCGCGGGCGGCGGGTATCGGGTCGGCGCAGCGGCGTGGCATCCGCCCCGTAGGCTTGAGACATGGCAGAACGCGCTTCATGGTCGCTCGGCAACGCCCTGCGTGGCATCTTCGGGGCGAAGACGATCGACGAGGACACGTGGGACGACCTCGAGGCTGCGCTCATCACGGCCGACTTCGGCCCGGCCGTCACCGAGGAGATCGTCGACCAGATCAAGGCGCAGGTCGAGCGGTACAAGACGACCGATCCGAAGGACGTGCAGCGCATGCTGCGCGAGATCGTCGAGGAGCGGCTGTCGAAGTACGACCCCACGCTGAAGCTCACCGAGCGGCCGGCGGTCGTGCTCGTGGTCGGCGTCAACGGCGTCGGCAAGACGACGACGATCGGCAAGTTCGCCCGCTTCCTGCGCACCTACGACCGCTCGGTCGTGGTCGGCGCCGCCGACACGTTCCGCGCCGCGGCGGTCGACCAGCTCGCGACCTGGGCCGACCGCGCGGGCGTCGGCATCGTGCGACCCGAGCGCGAGGGGCAGGATCCGGCGTCGGTCGCGTTCCAGACCGTCGACAAGGCCAAGCAGGACGGCACCGAGATCGTCATCATCGACACCGCCGGGCGCCTGCACACCAAGGGCGGGCTCATGGACGAGCTCGGCAAGATCAAGCGCGTCGTCGAGAAGCAGGCGCCCATCAGCGAGGTGCTGCTCGTGCTCGACGCGACGACGGGGCAGAACGGGCTCGCGCAGGCGGAGGCCTTCATCGAGCACGGGGGAGTGACGGGGCTCGTGCTCACGAAGCTCGACGGCTCGGCCAAGGGCGGCTTCGTGCTCGCCGTGCAGGAGAAGACCGGCCTGCCCATCAAGCTCATCGGGCAGGGCGAGGGCATCGGCGACCTCACGGGCTTCACGCCGCACGTGTTCGCCCAGAAGCTCGTCGGATAGCAGGGACTCGGGAGGGGAGACCATGTCGATCGAACACGACTACTTCGGACTCGTCGGCGACTACTGGTCGGAGACGTTCGAGTACGCCGACCAGCGCGTCGAGGTCGTGCTCGACGCCGACGCCGACCTCGTCTCGATCGCGGCGCTCGACGTCGCGTCGACGATGGTCGGCGAGCTCGAGCTCATCGACGACGAGCTGCGCCAGGCGTTCGTGAGCCAGCTCGACACGAAGGGCTCGCCGATCGTGCGCTACCTCGACACGGTGCTCGACCCCGAGCTCGAGCAGGCCGACGACGTCGAGGCCGCGATCGGCCGCGAGTCGGGCGACCGCCAGGTCGACGCACTGCGCTCGATGAGCCTCGTGCGGGTCGACCTGCGCCCCGACGCCGACGAGCCGGGCGACGCGTTCGCCGAGTTCGAGTACGCGCTCGCCCCCGACGACACCGACGAGCGCCTCATCGCCGCGATCGACCTCGAGCGCGAGATCGTCGACGTGCGATTCGAGGGCTGAACGCCGGGTCGGCGGGCGGGCTCGGGCCCGCGCAGCGGGGAGGCATCCGGACTCGCCTAGAATCGAAGGCACCATGGCTACCTTCGGAAACCTGTCTGACCGCCTCGCCGAGACCTTCAAGAACCTCCGCACCAAGGGCAAGCTCTCCGCGTCCGACGTCGACGGCACCGTCCGCGAGATCCGTCGCGCGCTGCTCGACGCCGACGTCTCGCTCGACGTGGTCAAGCAGTTCACCGCGCACGTGCGCGAGCGCGCCCTCGGCGACGAGGTCAACAAGGCGCTGAACCCGGCCCAGCAGGTCGTGCAGATCGTCAACGAAGAGCTCGTCGCGATCCTCGGCGGCCAGCAGCGACGCCTGCAGTTCGCGAAGAACCCGCCGACGGTCATCATGCTCGCGGGCCTCCAGGGCGCCGGCAAGACGACGCTCGCGGGCAAGCTCGCGAAGCACCTCGCGAAAGAGGGGCACACGCCGCTGCTCGTCGCGAGCGACCTGCAGCGCCCGAACGCCGTGAACCAGCTCCAGGTGGTCGGTTCGCAGGCCGGTGTTCCCGTGTACGCGCCCGAGCCGGGCAACGGCGTCGGCGACCCGGTGAAGGTCGCGAAAGACGGAGTCGCCGAGGCCCGTCGCGCCCAGCACGACGTCGTCATCATCGACACCGCCGGCCGCCTCGGCGTCGACGCCGAGATGATGAAGCAGGCGTCGAACATCCGCAAGGCGACCGACCCCGACGAGGTGCTCTTCGTCATCGACGCGATGATCGGCCAGGACGCGGTCGCCACGGCGAAGGCCTTCCAGGAGGGCGTGGACTTCACGGGCGTCGTGCTCTCGAAGCTCGACGGCGACGCGCGCGGCGGCGCCGCGCTCTCGGTCGCCTCGGTGACGGGCCGCCCGATCATCTTCGCGTCGACGGGCGAGGGGCTCGACGACTTCGAGCCGTTCCACCCCGACCGCATGGCGAGCCGCATCCTCGACCTCGGCGACATCCTCACCCTCATCGAGCAGGCCCAGCAGGCCTTCGACGAAGAGGAGGCGCTCAAGGTCGCCGAGAAGCTCGCGAAGGAGCAGTTCACCCTCGACGACTTCCTCGCGCAGATGCAGCAACTGCGCGGCGCCGGGTCGATCAAGAAGATGCTCGGCATGCTGCCGGGTGCGGGCGGCATGAAGCAGCAGCTCGAGAACTTCGACGAGCGCGAGATCGTGCGCACCGAGGCGATCATCCAGTCGATGACCCCGGCCGAGCGCAAGAACACGAAGCTGCTCAACGGCTCGCGTCGACTGCGCATCGCGAAGGGCTCGGGCATGACGGTCACCGACGTCAACCAGCTCGTGCAGCGCTTCGAGCAGGCGGCGAAGATGATGAAGACCGTCGCGCGCGGCGGCGTGCCCCAGATCCCCGGCGTGGGCCCGATCCCGGGCGCCGGCGGCTACGGCGGCGGCAAGCGCCAGGCGGCCAAGAACAAGAAGAAGTCGGGCGGCTCGCGCTCGGGCAACCCCGCCAAGCGCGCGGCCGAGAACGCGGCGATCGCCTCGGGCGTCACGCCCGCGGGCCAGGGCGGCGCACCGACCGGATCGGGCTTCGGGCTCGGCGGCGCCAAGCAGGGCCAGCCGAGCGAGCAGGACCTCGCGGCGATGCAGAAGCTCCTCGGCGGCCGCTGACGCCACCGAGCGGGCACGGCGCCCCTCGGTGTCGCGTCAGTCGCCGTCCATGCCTTCGCGCAGCTCCTGCGCGAGGTGGGCGACCACGGTCCGCAGGTCTCCGCCGGATGCCTCGGCGACCTGCACCTGGCGCTGCGCACTCGCCCCCGCCGCGACCATGTGGGCGACCTCGGCGAGCTCGTGCTCGCACCCGAGCCGCTGCGCGACGGGCGCGAGCGTCTCGACCAGCTCGAGCAGGTCGGCGGCGACGGGGCGCTCGGCACCCGCGGCATCGGTGATCACCACGGCTTCGAGACCGTAGCGGGCGGCCCGCCACTTGTTCTCACGGGTGTACCAGGGTTGCAGCACCTCGAGCGGCTCGCCGCGATCGAGCCTCGTCGACATCCACTCGACGAGGCACTGCACGAGCGCGCCGATCGCGCCGAGCTCGCGGGCGGTCGAGACCCCGTCGCAGACGCGCACCTCGACCGTGCCCCAGCGCGGCGACGGCCGGATGTCCCAGCGCACCTCGCTGTGGTCCTCGATGACGCCGGTGCGCTGGAGGTCGTCGACGAACCGCTCGTACGCCGCCCAGTCGGCGAGGCGGTAGGGGAGCCCCGCGGTCGGCAGCTGCTGGAACATGAGGGCGCGGTTCGAGGCGTAGCCGGTCTCGACGCCGGCCCAGAACGGGCTCGAGGCGCTCAGCGCCTGCAGGTGCGGAAGGTAGGTCAGCAGGCCGTCGAGGATCGGCAGGGCCTTGTCGCGCTCCTCGAGACCGACGTGCACGTGCACGCCCCAGATCATCATGTTGCGTCCCCACCAGCGGGTGCGCTCGATGAGCTTGTGGTACCTGGGCTTGTCGGTGAGGTGCTGGTCGTACCACTGGCTGAACGGATGCGAGCCCGCGCAGATGAGCTCGTAGTCGCCGAGCTGCTCGACGACGGTGCGGATCTCGGCGAGCTGGTGCTCGAGGTCGGCGACCGCGGCGGCGACCGTGGCGTGCACGCTCGACACGAGCTCGACCGTGTTCGTGAGCAGCTCCGACGTGATGAACGGGTGCTTGCCGCCGGGGCTGATCGCGTCGAGCATCGCGAGCACCCGGTCGCCGACGGAGGCGAGCTCCCCGGTCGCCCGGTCGACGATCGCGATCTCCCACTCGAGGCCCACGGTGGAGCGGGGCGACCTGGCGAACTCGATCGGCATGCGCTGCCCTCCTCGGGGCGGGCCGTTGGGCGGGGCCCGTGCGGCAATCATGACACGGGCGACCGCCGCGGGCGCGGGTGCGTCGCCGCGTGACACGGCAACCGGGCCGGGCGGGTCTCTCCGGGGCTCGAGGGCGGGCGTGGCCTATCATGTGCCACATGATGTATCACGTGCGCGGTGCGCGATGAGCCCCGAGCCGATCCGCGTGCTCGAGGTGCAGAGCCTCCGCGAGCAGGTCGAGCGTACCCTGTCGTCGCGCATCGTCGCGGGCGAGTTCGCGCCGGGCACCGTGCTGACGGTGCCGACGCTCGCGAACGAGTTCGGGGTGAGCGCGACGCCCGTGCGCGAGGCGATGCTGAACCTCGCGAGGCGCGGGTTCCTGAGCCCGATCCGCAACCGCGGTTTCCGGGTCACCGAGGTCTCCGACGACGAGCTGCGCGAGCTGCGCGAGGTGCGCGTGCTGCTCGAGGCGCCGCCGATGCGGGCGATCGCGGGCAAGCTGCCCGCCGACACGGTCGACGCGCTCAACGGCCTCGCCGACGAGATCGTGCGCGCGGGCCGCGAGGGGCGATTCGAGGACTACCTCGAGGCCGACACGGCGTTCCACCTCGCACTGCTCGAGCTCACGGGCAACAGCCACCTCGTGCGCCTCGTGCGCGAGCTGCGCCAGCAGACCCGCCTCGTCGGGCTCGTGGACCTCGCCGAGACCGACGCCCTCGCGGCCTCGTCGCTCGAGCACGCCGAGCTCGTGCGCCTGCTCGTCGCGGGCGACGGCGAGTCGGCCGAGGCGCTCATGCGCCGGCACATCGGCCATGTCGCCGGGCTCTGGAGCGGGCTCGACGAATAGCCCCGTCCGCGGCGTTCTCCGCCGGCAGGCCGGTCCGGGGGCGGCGCTTCGCCGACGCTTCGCGCTCGCGACCCCGTCTGCGACTCGGGCGCGGAGGGGCGTGTCGCGGCGCGCAGGCCGGTGAAGCGTCGGTGCGACGCGCGTCCGCTCCGGAATCGCGTACCGGGTCGGCCGTCGGTTTGCGCGACCGGCGATCGTGAGTAATATGTCACGTACCGCTCGGCGGCGTGGCACCAAGCGACGCGAGCCCGAGGTCATGCAATGTCGCAGACGAGGAGAGTCCCCATGTCCCACGCTCCACGGCGCCGCACGCGCCTCCTGCAGTTCGCCGCCGCGGCGAGCCTCGTGATCGCCACCGCCGGCTGCTCCGGCGGACTCGGCGGCGGAGGCGACGACGGCGGCTCCGACGAGGGCCCCATCAAGTTCGGCATGCTCGCCCCGTTCTCGGGCAGCGAGTCGGCGTTCGGCGACTACATGAAGAACGGCGCCCAGCTCGCCGTCGACGAGATCAACGCCGACGGGGGCGTGCTCGGGCGCGACCTCGAGCTCGTCGTCGAAGACGACGCGTGCGACGCGACGACCGCCGTCGCCGGTGCGAACAAGCTCGTGACCGACGGCGTCGCCGCCTCGGTCGGCGGCTACTGCTCGGGCGCGACGCTGCCGACCCTCCCGATCTTCGACGAGGCCGGCATCCCGATGGTCATCCCCGCCGCGAACTCGAACGAGCTCGTCGAGCAGCAGCTCCCGGGCGTGTTCCTCATCAACGGCACGGGCACCCAGCAGGCGCAGGCCGCCGTCGCGTACTCGGAGAAGATCGACGCGAAGACCGTCGCCGCGATCGACGACGCGACCGCGTACTCGGCCGACCTCGCGGCATCCTTCGTCGAGCAGGCGACCGACGCCGGCCTCGACGTCGCGTTCGAGGCGACGATCACCCCGGGCGAGAACGACTACTCGGCCGTCGCGACGCAGCTCGCGAACGGGCAGCCCGACCTCGTCTACTGGACCGGCTACTACCAGGAGGGCGGCCTCATCGCCCGCCAGGCGAAGGACGCCGGCTTCGAGGGCGTGTTCCTCGTCGGCGACGGTTCGGTCGACGCCAAGTTCGCCGAGATCGCGGGCGACGGCTACACCGACAACGTCGTGGGCACCTTCACGCAGACGCCCGACATGATCGAGGGCGCCGACCAGTGGATCGCCGACTACACCGAGCTCGCCGGTGCCGCGCCCGGGCCGTACTCGACGCAGTCGTACGACGCCGTGCGGGTCATGGCGCAGGCCATCGAGGACGCCGGCTCGACCGACTTCGACGAGGTCGTCGCCGGCCTCGAGGGGCTGAAGGACTTCGACACCTTCGCGGGCCCGCTGACCTTCACCGACGACCACACCCTCTCGGGCGGCGGCTTCGTCATCGTCGCGATCGATCCCGCCACGGGCGCGTTCGTGCTGAAGGACGACCTGCAGGGTTGAGACGCCGGGGCGGGGGCGCGAGCCCTCGCCCCGCCTCGAACCCCCAGGCCCCGGCGGAAAGGACACCGCTGTCGTGATGCAACTCATCTGGAACGGGCTCATCGTCGGCTCGTTCTACGCCCTCGTCGCGCTCGGCTACAGCATGGTCTACGGGATCATCAAGCTGCTGAACTTCGCGCACGGCGACATCTACATGCTCGGCGCCTTCGTCGGGTTCTTCACCCTCTCGGCGTTCGGCATCTCGAACGAGACCTCGATCCCCCTGCTGCTCGTCATCATGCTGCTCTCGATGGTGACCACGGGCCTCATCGGCGTCGGCATCGAGCGGATCGCCTACCGGCCGCTGCGCAACAGTCCGCGGCTCGCGGTGCTCATCACCGCGATCGGCGTCTCGTTCACGCTCGAGTACGGCGTGCGCCAGCTGTTCGGCCCGAACCCCGAGGCGTTCCCCATCCGGCTCGCCTCGACCGGGTTCGACGTGCTCGGCATGCGCATCACGGCGTCGCAGCTCGTGCTCGTCGTCATCGCCGCCGTGCTCATGCTCGTGCTCGCCCACATCGTCGAGCGCACGAGCCAGGGCCGCGCGATGCGCGCCATCGCCCTCGACCCGCAGGGCGCCCAGCTCATGGGCGTGAACGTCAACCGGGTCATCGCGACCGTCTTCTTCATCGGCTCGGCGCTCGCGGGCGCGGCCGGCGTCATGGCGGGCGCCTACTACGGCTCGATCGACTTCCTGATGGGCTTCATCATCGGGCTCAAGGCGTTCACGGCGGCGGTCATCGGCGGCATCGGCAACCTCTACGGCGCCATGCTCGGCGGGCTGCTGCTCGGCCTGCTCGAGTCGTTCGGGGCGGCGTGGTTCGGCGGCGAGTGGCGCGACGTGTTCTCGTTCGCGTTCCTCATCCTGTTCCTGACCTTCAAACCCACCGGGCTGCTCGGCGCCCGCGTCGTCGAGAGGATGTGACATGGCCACGCGACTCGACCATGCGCTCAAGCACGCGCCGTTGCGCGCGCCCGCGCCGCTCTTCGACCGACCGCGCGCACCCCGCGGCGTGTTCACGTCGCAGACCGGGTTCCTCCGGGCACTCGGCGGGCTCGCCGTCCTCCTGCTGCTCGTGCTGCCCTTCATCGATGCCTCGCGGTACACGATGTCGATCGCGACGAGCGCGCTCATCTACGTCATGCTCTGCATGGGCCTCAACGTCGTCGTGGGCTTCGCGGGCCTCCTCGATCTCGGGTACATCGCGTTCTTCGCGGTCGGCGCCTACGTCTCGGGCATCTTCACGACGGTGCTCGGCTTCCCGATGTGGCTCGCGCTCATCGCGACGATCTGCTCGTGCGTGCTCGCGGGCATCGTCATCGGCGCACCGACGCTGCGACTGCGCAGCGACTACCTCGCGATCGTGACGCTCGGGTTCGGAGAGATCATCCGCATCACGGCGAACAACCTCGAGATCACGGGCGGCCCGAGCGGCATCCACGGCATCCCGTCGTGGGAGTTCGGCGGCTGGAGCTTCGACGACGGCTTCACGATCGGGGGCATCGAGTTCCCCGGCTACGTCGTGTTCTACTACTTCGTCGCGCTCGTGGTCGTGGTGGTCGGCGTGATCGGCGCCGGACGGCTCGGCAAGGGCAAGATGGGGCGCGCCTGGAAGGCCGTGCGCGACGACGAGGACGCCGCCGAGGCGATGGGCATCAACACCTACGTCGCCAAGATCTCGGCGTACATCATCGGGGCCGTCTGGGCCGGCATGGCCGGACAGCTCATGGCGACGCACCTGTCGGCGATCAGTCCGAACAGCTTCCAGTTCCTGTACTCGGCGCTCATCCTGATGGCCGTCGTGCTCGGCGGCATGGGCTCGACGCCCGGCGTCATCATCGGCGCCCTGTTCGTCTCGCTCGCGCCCGAGCTGCTGCGCGACTTCGCCGAATGGCGCTTCCTCATCTTCGGCGTGCTGCTCGTCGTCGTGATGCTGTTCCGCCCGGCGGGCCTGTGGCCGGCGACCGCGGTGCTGCCGTGGCTCAAGCGGCAGAAGCCGCAACCGCCGCCCTTCACGTCGGCGGTGTCGGCGGTCGACTTCGGCGAGCCGACCGTGCCGCCGAGCGTGATGGAGTCGGTCGACGGCCTGCCCGCGACCGACGCGGAGGAGGGGAGGCAGCCGTGAGCGCGCTCCTGGAGGTCCGCGACCTGCGACTGCAGTTCGGCGGCGTCAAGGCGGTCGACGGCCTGAGCTTCGAGGTCCGCGAGGGCGAGATCCTCGCCGTCATCGGCCCGAACGGCGCCGGCAAGACGAGCGCGTTCAACTGCATCTCGGCGTTCTACCTGCCGACGTCGGGCTCGGTCGTGTTCGACGGCAATCGCATCGTGCGCGAGGTGCCGGCGTTCTGGCGCCGGCTCGGGCTCACCCACCTGCTGCAGAGCTTCGGCTTCTACCGGGTGCTGCCCTCGCGCGTCACGAAGTGGGGCATGGCCCGCACGTTCCAGAACCTGCGCCTGTTCCGCGAGCTCAGCGTGCTCGACAACGTCAAGACCGCGATGCACGCCAACCTGCGCGAGGGGTTCTGGTCGACCCTGCTGCACACGCCGGGCTACCGCAGGGCCGAGGAGGCGTGCGCCCGCGAGGCGCGCGGCTGGCTCGACTTCGTCGGCTTCGCCGAGGACGAGAACCTCTACGTCACGCAGCTGCCGTACGGCGAGCAGCGACGCGTCGAGATCGCCCGCGCGCTCGCGACGAGCCCGAAGCTGATCCTGCTCGACGAACCGGCCGCAGGCCTCAACTTCAACGAGAAGCAGTCGCTCATGGAGCTGATCCGCAAGATCCGCGCCATGGGGGTCGCGGTCGTGCTCATCGAGCACGACATGGGCCTCGTCATGGAACTCGCCGAACGCATCGTCGTGCTGAACTACGGCAAGGAGATCGCCGACGGCTCACCCGACGAGATCAAGAACGACCCCGTCGTGATCGAGGCCTACCTCGGCGTCGACGAGGAGGAGGGCGGTGCCGCGAGCACCGTCGAGGCGGACGGAGGCCGGTGATGAGCGTGCTCGAGGTGAACGAGGCCGACGTCTACTACGGCAGGGTGCACGCGCTGCGGCAGCTGAGCTTCTCGGTCGACGAGGGCGAGATCGTGTGCCTGCTCGGCAACAACGGCGCCGGCAAGTCGACGACGATGAACATGCTCTCGGGGCTCGTGCGCCCGAAGTCGGGAACGGTCCGCTGGAACGACCTCGACCTCGCGACCGAGAAGCCGTGGAGCATCGTCTCCGCCGGGCTGCTGCACGTGCCCGAGGGGCGCCGCATCTTCTCGACGATGACCGTGCACGAGAACCTCCTGCTCGGCGGCTACACCGTGCGCGACAAGCGGGCCATCCAGTCGCGGCTCGACGAGGTGTACGAGCTCATGCCCCGCCTGGCCGAGCGACGCAAGCAGCAGGGCGGCACGCTCTCGGGCGGCGAGCAGCAGATGGTCGCGATCGGCCGGGCGCTCATCGGCGGCCCGAAGCTGCTGCTGCTCGACGAACCGTCGATGGGGCTCGCGCCGCTCGTGGTCAAGCAGGTGATGGAGATCATCCAGCAGGTCAACGCTCAGGGCACGACCGTGCTGCTCGTCGAACAGAACGCCCGCGCCGCCCTCAAGATCGCGCATCGCGCGTACGTCGTCGAGACCGGCGCGGTGACCCTGTCGGGCCCCGCCGCCGAGCTCGCCGCCGACCCGCGCGTGGTCGAGGCGTACCTCGGCGCGTGAGCGCCCGCGCCGGCTCGAGGCAAGCGACCGCAGAACGACACAGGAAGGGGTGACGCCGTGCGCGTCATCGTGATCGGAGCCGGCGCGATCGGCGCGGCCACCGCACTCGCACTCGCCGAAGCGGGAGCGGAGGTGGTCGTCGTCGATCGCGCAGGCGTCGCGGGGGAGACCTCGAGCCGGTGCGAGGGCAACATCCTCGTCTCCGACAAGGGCCCCGGCCCCGAGGCCGAGCTCGCGATCATCGCGAACCGCGCCTGGCGCGCGCTCGCCGAACGGCTCGACGCCGATCGCGGCGCCGGCCAGCCGGCGACCGAGTTCGAGGCGAAGGGCGGCGTCGTCGTCGCGTTCGCGGGCGGCGCGAACGCGCTCGGCGACTTCGCCGCCTCGCAGCGCGGCATCGGCATCACGGCGAACGAGGTGGATGCCGCGGAGCTGCGTGCGCTCGAACCCCACCTGTCGCCCGAGATCGCACGCGGCATCCACTACCCCGACGACGCCCAGGTGCAACCGAGCCTCGCCACGCAGGCGATGATCGCCACGGCCGTGCGCCTCGGTGCGACGCTCCGGGTGACCGAGGTCACCGGCGCCCGTCTCCGCGACGGCCGCCTCGTCGGCGTCGAGACGCGGGAGGGGCCGATCGAGGGCGACGCGGTCGTCAACTGCGCGGGGCCGTGGGCCGGCGAGGTCGCCGCGCTCCTCGGCGCACGGCTCGACATCCGGCCGCGTCGCGGCATGATCCTCGTGACGGTGCCGATGCCGCAGCGGGTCTTCCACAAGGTGTACGACGCCGACTACGTGGGCGCAGTGGGCTCGGGCGACGCCTCGCTGCAGACGTCGACCGTCGTGGAGTCGACGCCGGCCGGCACCGTGCTCATCGGGTCGAGCCGCGAGCGGGTCGGATTCAGCGCCGAGCACGCGCTGCCCGCGCTCGCCGAGATCGCGGCGAAGGCCACTCGCCTCTTCCCGTTCCTCGCCGACACGATGCTGCTGCGCAGCTACCACGGGTTCCGCCCGTACGCGCCCGACCACCTGCCGGCGATCGGCGCCGACGGCGAGATCGGCGGGCTCTTCCACGCCGCCGGTCACGAGGGGGCCGGCATCGGGCTCGCGCCGACGACGGGCGAGCTCGTCGCCCATGCCGTGCTCGGCACGCCCGCGCCGATCGACCCGGCACCCTTCCTGCCCACGAGAATCGCGCTCCGGAAGGAGGTCGCATGACCATCCGCATCACCTTCGCAGGCGACGAGCTCGCCGGCCGCGACGGCCAGACCATCGCGGGCGTGCTCCTCGCCGCCGGGCGCCGAAGCTGGCGCACCGCCGACGGCGCCGAGCGCGGCGTGTTCTGCGGCATCGGCGTCTGCCAGGACTGCGTCGTGACCGTGAACGGCATCGAGAGCGTGCGCGCCTGCCAGCGCACCGCGTGCGACGGCGACGTCGTCGAACGGGAGACGCGATGAAGCGGCGCGTCGTCGTGCTCGGCGCGGGGCCGGCGGGGCTCGCGGCCGCGCAGGCCGCCCTCGCCCACGGCGCCGACGTCGTGGTGATCGACGAGGGCGAGCGGGTCGGCGGCCAGTTCTGGCGCCACCACGACACGCTCACCGACCCGCACCTCCAGCACCAGTGGGCGCGTTTCGAGCGGTTGCACGCAGCGCTCGACCGCGCGACCGTGCACTCGTCGACGAGCGTGTGGCGCGTCGACACCGAGCAGGGCCTCCGCGTACACGCCCTG
Organism: Agromyces cucurbitae; assembly: GCF_058349945.1. Classification (NCBI taxonomy): domain Bacteria; kingdom Bacillati; phylum Actinomycetota; class Actinomycetes; order Micrococcales; family Microbacteriaceae; genus Agromyces; species Agromyces cucurbitae. The sequence goes on from NZ_JBYRES010000003.1 coordinate 84,614, forward strand.
CAGGGGCCCGCCGACGCGGCCGCCCGCACGGCGCTCACGATCGAGGCTGACGCGCTCGTGATCGCGACCGGTGCGCACGACCGCGCCCTGCCCGTGCCCGGGTGGACGCTGCCCGGCGTCACGACGGCCGGCGCGGCCCAGGCGCTCGCGAAGCGCGACGGGGTCGCGCTCGGGCGCCGTACGGTCGTCGCGGGGGCCGGACCGTTCCTGCTGCCCGTCGCGGCGAGCATCGCACGCGTGGGCGGCGAGGTCGTCGAGGTCGTGGAGGCCGTCGGGCCGCGCGCCATCGCGCGCGGCTGGGGACGTGCTCCCTGGCAGTTGGCCGGCGTCGCGGGCAAGGCGGGCGAGCTCGGCGAGTACGCCGTCTCGCTCGCCCGCTATCGCACCCCGTACCGGCTCGGCCGGGCCGTCACCCGCATCCACGGGGAGTCCGCGGTCGAGGGCGTGACGATCCAGCGCATCGACGCCCGGTGGCGACCGATCGCCGGCACCGAACGGTACGTCGAGTGCGACGCCGTCGCGCTCGGCCACGGCTTCACGCCTCGGCTCGAGGCCGCGATCCAGGCGGGCTGCGCGATCAGCGCCGCACGATTCGTCGAGGTCGACGTCCGACAGTCAACGAGCGTCGACGGCGTGTACGCCGCGGGCGAGGTCACCGGCATCGCCGGGGCCGACGCGGCCCTGGCCGAGGGCGCGGTCGCGGGCTTCGCCGCCGCCGGGGGAGACCTCGACGACCCGCGCATGCGGGGCCCGCTCGCCGCCCGCCGTCGCATGCACGCGTTCGCGGCACGGCTCGCGACGCACGACATCGCACCGGGCTGGACCGCGTGGCTCGACGACGAGACGATCATGTGCCGGTGCGAGTCGGTGACCGTGGCCGCGCTGCGCGGCGCCGCCGATGCGGCGGGCTCGAGCCGCGGCATCCGGCTCGCGACCCGCGCCGGACTCGGCGCCTGCCAGGGACGCACGTGCGGTCGCAGCGTCGAGGACGTGCTCGGGCGCCCGATCGGCTTCGACCGGCGGCCCGTGCTGTCGTCGGTGCGCATCGGCGAGCTCGCGGACTGCGCCGGCGCGCCGTCGGGGGAGGCCGCCGGAGGCTGAGCCGATCGGCCGCCGGCCCGGCGATCGCAGCGGCCCGCGGCATCCGCCTTGTAGTGTGTGATATATTACACATCACGTAACGCGACAAAGGAGCCGCAATGAGCACCACCACCGACCTCGACGAGCAGATCGCCCCGCCCGGCGATGCCGAGGCCCGCCGTGTCCGCAAGGTCATGACGTCCTCGGCCATCGGGCACTTCGTCGAGTGGTTCGACTTCGCCGTGTACGCGTACGCGGCGCCCGTCATCGCGACGCTCTTCTTCCCGCAGTCCGACCCGGCCGCCGCGCTCATGGCCGTGTTCGCCGTCTACGCCGTCGGCTTCGTCGCGCGCCCCATCGGCGCCTTCGTGATCGGCAACCTCGGCGACCGGTTCGGGCGCAAGCGCGTGCTCGCCGGCGTCATCCTCGTCATGGGCATCTCGACCACCCTCATCGGCCTGCTGCCCACCTACGCGGCCATCGGGGTCGCCGCGCCCGTACTGCTGATACTGCTGCGCATGGTGCAGGGGCTGTCGGCAGCGGGCGAGACCATCGGCTCGAACTCCTTCGTCGCCGAGCACTCGCCGATCAGGCGCCGCGGGGTCAACGTCGGCATGGTCTACACGTGGTCGAACCTGCCGCCCGTCGTCGCGGCGCTGCTCGTGCTCGCGCTCACCACCGTGCTCTCGCCCGAGGCCTACGAGACGTGGGGCTGGCGCGTGCCGTTCCTGCTGGGCGCCCCGCTCGCCGTCGTCGGCCTCTACATCCGCACCCGCGTCGACGAGTCGCCCGCCTTCGTCGAGATGCGCGAAAGCCGCCAGGTCGAGTCGGCGCCGATCCGCACGGTGTTCCGCGAGCAGTGGCGCAACATGGTCGTCTGCTTCAGCATCGCGGCCGTCGCGAGCCTCGGCTACTACTCGCTCACGGGCTACTTCTACTCGTACATGACGGTGACGATCGGCCTCGACTCGTCGGCCGCGCTCATCTCGAACAGCATCGCGCTCCTCATCACGTTCTTCACCGTGCCGGTCGCGGCGCTCGTGTCCGACCGCATCGGCCGACGGCGAATGCTGCTCATCGCGGGCCTCTTCGGCGCACTCGTCGCGGTGCCCGCGTACCTCCTCGTCGGCGTCGGCACCCTGCCCGCCGCGATCGTGAGCCAGAGCCTGCTCGGCCTCGCCCTCGGGCTCTTCTTCGGCCCCGCCGGCGCCGCCTTCGTCGAGCTCTTCCCGGCCCGGGTGCGCTACACGGGCGCGTCGATCAGCTACAACCTCGCCTTCACGATCTTCGGGGGCACCGCGCCGCTCATCGCGACCTGGCTGATCGGCCTCACCGGTTCGACCGTCGCGCCCGCCTGGTACGTGGTCGCGGTCACGGTGCTCGCCCTCCTCGTCGTCGTGACGATGCCCGAGACCAACCGGCGATCGATGCGCGACTGACCCCCGGCGCCGCGGCGCGGCGCACTGCCCCGACTTCACCTCACCCCGTCGCATCCTGCGACCACAACGATCAGAATGGAACACGAAATGACCACGCAGAACATGGACCTCGGCGGCGTCGTCGTCGCCACCACCCTGGCCTTCAAGCCCGATGCCTCGGCGCCCGCCGGCCTCGCCGTCGACTACGACAAGTTCGGCGAGCACGTCGACTTCCTGATGTCGAACGGCTGCCGCGGCGTCGGCCCGAACGGCTCGCTCGGCGAGTACTCGTCGCTCACCGACGAGGAGCGCCGCAAGGTCATCCAGGTCGCCGTCGAGGCCGTCGACGGCCGCGGCATCGTCATCGCGGGCGTGCACGGCGTCGGCAGCCACCAGGCGCGCCAGTGGGCCGAGTACGCCGAGGAGGACGGCGCCGACGGCGTGCTGCTGCTGCCGCCGACGATCTACCGCGCCAACGAGGGCGAGGTCATCGCGCACTACCAGGAGGTCGCGAAGGTCGGGCTGCCGATCATGGCCTACAACAACCCGTTCGACACGAAGGTCGACCTCGTGCCCTCGCTCGTCGCGAAGCTCGCCGAGATCCCCGAGGTCGTCGCGATCAAGGAGTTCTCAGGCGACGTGCGCCGCGTCTACGAGATCAAGGAACTGTGCGACATCGACATCATCGCCGGTGCCGACGACGTGCTCTTCGAGCTCATGGTGAACGGCGCGGTCGGCTGGTTCGCCGGCTACCCGAACGCGTTCCCGCGCGAGGCCGTCGAGCTCTACAACCTCTGCGCCGACGGCAAGTGGCACGAGGCGAAGGCGCTCTACGAGCAGCTCGTCGCCGTGTTCCGCTGGGACTCGCGCACCGAGTTCGTGCAGGCCATCAAGCTCTCGATGGACATCTGCGGCAACTCCTACGGCGGCCCGACCCGCCCGCCGCGCGGCCCGCTCTCGCCCGAGCAGCACGCCCAGGTCACCGCCGACACCGAGCGGGCGCTCGCGGCGCTCGCGGCGCGGCAGGCGGCGGTCGCCTGATGCGGGCGCGCCGGGTCCTCTCCGCGGTCGACTCCCACACCGAGGGCATGCCGACCCGGGTCGTCACGGGCGGCGTCGGCCGGATCCCCGGCGCGACCATGAACGACCGCCGGCTCTACGCGATGGAGCACCTCGACGGGCTGCGGGGCCTGCTCATGAACGAGCCCCGCGGCCACGCGTCGATGTCGGGCGCGCTGCTGCAGCCCCCGGCGCGCGACGATGCCGACTGGGGCGTCGTCTTCATCGAGGCATCCGGGTTCCTGCCCATGTGCGGGCACGGCACCATCGGCGTCGCGACCGTGCTCGTCGAGACGGGCATGGTCGAGGTGACCGAACCCGTCACCGAGATCCGGCTCGACGTGCCCGCGGGGCTCGTGATCGCGCGCGTGGCCGTCGAAGGCGGCCGGGCGAAGCACGTCACGATCGAGAACGTGCCGAGCTTCGCCGAGCGGCTGGATGCCTCGATCGAGGTGCCCGGCTACGGCGAGGTGCCGTACTCGGTCGCGTTCGGCGGCAACTTCTACGCGCTCGTCGAGCTCGACGCGGTCGGGCTGCCGTTCGACCGGGCCCGCAAAGACGACATCCTGCGCGCGGGCCTTGCGATCATGGACGCCATCAACACGCAGGCGCCGCCGCAGCACCCCGTCATCGCGGGCGCGAACCACGTGCACCACGTCGAGTTCATCGCGCCCGGCTCCGACGCCGTGCGGTCGCGGCACGCAATGGCGATCCACCCCGGGTGGTTCGACCGGTCGCCCTGCGGCACCGGCACGAGCGCCCGCATGGCCGAGCTCTTCGCCCGCGGCGAGCTCGCGCTCGACACCGACTTCGTCAACGAGTCGTTCATCGGCACCGAGTTCACCGGGCGCCTGATCCGCGAGACGGAGGTCGGCGGGGTGCCGGCCGTCGTGCCGACCATCACCGGCCGCGCCTGGGTGACCGGCCTCGGCCAGTACTTCCTCGACGAGGACGACCCGTTCCCCGAGGGCTTCGTCTTCTGACGACGTGCCCCGTGCGTTGTTCAGGGACGCAGCGGCGTGTCGGCCCGGTCGGGCGCCCGACACGCCGTGCCACACACCTCCGCTCCTGAATCACGCACCCACGCAGACCTTCGAATCGACCCAGCTGGAGGCATCCATGACCACCGAGACCGACCTCGACGCCGTCGCGGCCCGCGCGGCGCGCGCCGCCCGCCCCTTCGCCGAGACCGAGCCCCGCGCCCGAGCGGCCGCGCTCGTGGGCGTCGCCGACGCGATCGACGCGAACGCCGCCGAGCTCATCGCGATCGCGATGCGCGAGACGGGCCTGACCGAGCCCCGCCTCACGGGCGAGGTGCGCCGCACCTCGAACCAGTTGCGCCTCTTCGCCGAGGTGATCGTCGACGGCGCCTACCTCGACGCCCGCATCGACGACGCCGACCCCGGCTACGTGATCGGCCCGCGCCCCGACGTGCGGCGCGTGCTCGAGCCCGTCGGGCCGGTGCTCAACTTCGCGGCCTCGAACTTCCCGTTCGCGTTCTCGGTCGCGGGCGGCGACTCGGCTGCGGCGCTCGCGGCGGGCTGCCCGCTCATCGTGAAGGCGCACTCGGGCCACCCCGAGTTGTCGCGACGCACGGGTGAGATCGTCGCCGAGGCCCTCGCCGCCGCCGGCATGCCCGACGGCGTCTTCCAGGTCGTCGCGGGCCAGCAGGCCGGCGTCGAGCTGTTGACGGACGACCGCATCCGCGCCGGCGCCTTCACGGGGTCGACGCACGTCGGACGCCTGCTCGCCGACCTCGCGGCGTCGCGGCCTCGCCCGATCCCGTTCTACGGCGAGCTCGGCAGCGTCAACCCCGTCTATGCGACCGCGGGAGCGGTGGCGGGCGACCCCGACCTGCTGCATGGCTTCCTGACCTCGGTCTCGGGGTCGGCGGGGCAGCTCTGCACGAAACCCGGCTTCCTCTTCGTGCCGCGCGAGGCCGAGCTCGGTGCGGTGGGCGACGCCGCGGCCGCGGTCGCCGAACACCGGTTGCTCAACCCGGGCATCGGCCGCGCGTTCGAGGAGCGGCGCGGGGCCGTGCTCGACGCACCCGGCGTCACCGTGCTCGCCGCGGGCGAGGTGCGCGTCGACGACGCCGAGCAGCGCTTCGCGACGCCGACGGTCGTCGAGGTCGACCTCGGCACGCTGCGCGAGCACCGCGACGAGCTCCTCGAGGAGTCGTTCGGCCCGCTCTCGATCATCGTGCGCTACGACGACGCGGCCGAGCTGCCCGACGTGCAGCGCGAGTTGTTCCCCGGCAACCTCACCTCGACGCTCCACGCGAGCGACGCCGAGCTGGAGGACGGCGGGCTCGCCGACCTCGTCGACGCCCTCGCGGAGACGAGCGGACGGGTGCTCTTCGGCGGCTGGCCGACGGGCGTCTCGGTCACGAGCGCCATGCAGCACGGCGGCCCGTACCCCGCGACGACGACCGATGCGACGAGCGTCGGCACCGCGGCGATCACGCGGTTCCTGCGCGGCGTCGCCTACCAGAACGCACCGCAGGCGCTGCTGCCCGCACCGCTCCGCGACGACAACCCGTGGGGTGTGCCGCAGCGCCGCAGTGCGGCCGGCCGCTCGGCCGAGTGGGGCAGCCTCACCGGCGCGCACTGACGCACGAACGACGACGGCGGATGCCTCGGGGCCGGCCCGAGGCATCCGCCGTCGTCGTGTCGTATCGAGTGGGCGGAAAACGTCCGAGATCGGGCTGATTCTGGACGATTTCTGCCCACTCGACGGTCGCCGCCAGGCGAGTCTGCACCGAGTGGGCGGAAAACGTCCGAGATCGGGCTGATTCTGGACGACATCTGCCCACTCGACGGTCGCCGCCAGGCGGGTCTGCACCGAGTGGGCGGAAAACGTCCGAGATCGGGCTGATTCTGGACGACTTCTGCCCACTCGATCACCGAGGCGGCGGCCCGGGGCGATCAGCGCAGGCTGAAGCCGTCGGCGAGCGGGTCGGCGGGGTCGAGCTCGAACTCGCAGCGGCCGACCCGGTAGGCCTGGCCGGTGACCTCGGGGATGACCCCGGCCTCGGTGCGCGCGGCCACCCGCGCGAGGAACCGCGTGCCGATGATCGAGTCGTGCGTGAGCATTTCGCCGTCGGCAAGTTCGCCCGTGTGCGCGAGGAACGCGACTCGCGACGCGGTCCCCGAGCCGCACGGGCTGCGGTCGACCTCGCCGTCGGCGAAGACCGTGACGTTGCGCTGCCACGGGCCGTCTCCGGTGCGGCCGAGGTCGTCGACGAGGATGGTGCCGTAGACGCCCGAGAGCCGGTCGTCGTCGAGCTGCGCGGCCGGGTGGTCGTTCAGCGCCCACTTGATCTCGCGGCCGAGCCGGATGAGCTCGGTCGTGTGGGCGGGGGCCACCTCGAGGCCGAGCGAGGCGGCCGGGAGGGTCGCGTAGACGGCGCCGCCGAACACGAGGTCGACGAGCACCTCGCCGCGGCTCGTCGCGAGCGGGATGCCGCGCTCGAGGACGCGCGATTCGACGTTGCGGAAGACGACGCCGGTCGTCACGCCGCCCGACCGCTGCACGCGCGCCTCCACCCGCCCGCTCGGCACGTCGATCACGACGACCGCCTCGCCGTCGTCGGGGGCGGCGACCCGGCCGGTCGCGACGGCCCAGGCGCCGAGCGCCATGGTGCCGTGCCCGCACGCGGTCGAGAAGCCGTCCTTGTGCCAGAACAGCACGCCGAAGTCGGCGCCGTCGTCGTCGGGCGGCGTGATGAACCCGCCGTACATGTCGTCGTGACCGCGCGGCTCGAGGCAGAGGAACCGGCGCACCCGATCGGGCTCGCCCGTCATGGCGTGCACGCGCCGCTCGGCGACGGTCGCCCCCTCGGTCGCGACGCCCTCGACGATGCGGAACGGCTCGCCGGCCGTGTGCCAGTCCTCGGTGCTCCAGCGCATCACGCTGCTCCGTCCTCGTCGTCGATCGCGGCCTGGGCGACCGCGAGATCCTGCCAGCCCATGCCGCACGTCTTCACGATGCGGGGCCGGTCGTTCGCGACGGCGACGGCGCCCGTCGCGATGCGCGCCATCGGCACGACGTCGCCGGGGGAGAGGTGCCCCTCGTCGAACGCCATGATGACGTCGCCCGCCTCGGTGCGCGCGACCCGATCGGTCTCGACGACGACCTGGGCGCGGCCGAGGAGCGCCCCCGGCAGCTCGCGCGCGTCGCGCTCGTGCGACCCGACCGCGACGAGCGCGGTTCGGTCGCGCACGAGGTCGGCGTCGAAGAGCGGCGTGCGAGCCGTCGTCGCGCAGACCACGAGGTCGGCGTCGGCGACGTCGGCGGCCTCGCCCACGGCGACGTCGAGTCCGGGTGCCTCGCACGCGGCCACCGCTCGCATCGCCTTCGCCCGGTCGCGGCCGACGAACCGCACGCGCTCGATCGGGCGGATCGCGCGCATCGCCTCGACGTGGCGGATCCCCTGCGGGCCCGTGCCGAAGACGACGAGGCTCGTGGCGTCGGGTTCGGCCACGAGGTCGAGCATCGCGGCCGACATCGCCGGGGTGCGCAGGCTCGTGAGCTCGGTGCCGTCGAGCAGGGCGACGGGGGTGAGCGTCTCGGCGTCGAGCACGACGTAGATCGCCTGGATGCGCTCGAGGCCCATCGACGGGTTGGCCGGAGCGACCGTCGCGAGCTTCTGGCCGGCATACCGGCCGAGGTCGGCGGGCATCAGCAGCAGCTGGCCGTGACGCACGTCGACGATCGAGCGGGGCGGGTCGTCGTCGGGGTCGAAGCCGTCGCGGAGCGCGGCCTGGAGGGCACGGATCGCCTTCGGCATGTCGATGCGCGCGCGGAGCGCGGCGGCGTCGAACATCCGCATGGCGGCGATGACATCGGACATGCCGAGAGTCTACTATGTGATGCGTAATACACCACCCGATCACCACGAGTGACGCGCGACGCAGCGCAGGAGGAGTGAGCATGCCCGCCCACGACGGCACGACCACGATCACCCACGTCGAGGAGCCGGGCGCACCCGCATCGGTACCCGCCGCGGTCGAGACCCCGCTCGCCGAGCCGGTCACCGCTCGATCGATGCCCCGGCCGTCGGAGCCCGACCCGCGGATGCCGCGCCTCGCCGGATCGCCCGGGTTCCGCGAGTTCATGCTGCAGGGCTGGGGCGACGCCGACCGCAGCCCCCTCGTCCCCGGCGGTGCGCCGGAGGCGGCCGCCCGCCATCGCGGCCGGCTCTCGGCCGCGTTCCCCGGCGAAGTGCTCGCGATCGCCGCCGGCCGTGCGCCCATGCGCGTCAACGACAACGCCCACGAGTTCCGCGCCGACAGCGACTTCCTCTGGCTCGCGGGAGCCGCGGTCGAGGACGCCGTGCTCGTGCTCGAGCCCGCGGCGGGCGGGCACGACGCGACGCTCTACCTGCCGACGCCGTTCCGCCCCGGCGACGAGGGATTCTTCGCCGACCCGCTGCGCGGCGAGCTCTGGGTCGGTCCCATGCCGGGCCTCGCCGAGTGGGGCGACGCGCTCGGCGTGCGCACCCGGTCGATCGACGCGCTCGACCTGCCCGCCGGTGCGCTGATCGCGGGCACCGTCCCGTCGGTCGGTCCCGCTGCGGTGATCGCCGGCCGGCCGCGATCGGGCGACCTCGGCCGCGTGCTCGCCGAACTCCGGATGACCAAGGACGACTGGGAGCTCGCCGAGCTCCGCGCCGCCGTCGACACGACCGTCGACGGCTTCGCGGCGACCGCGCTCGAGATCCCCGCGGCCGTGCGCCGCGGGGGAGAGCGGTGGCTCCAGGGCACCTTCGACCGGCACGCCCGCACGTTCGGCGCCGGGGTCGGCTACGCGTCCATCGTCGGGTCGGGCGCGCACGCGCCCATCCTGCACTGGGTGCGCGCCGAGGGCGCGGTCGATCCCGAGGCGCTGCTGCTGCTCGACCTCGGCGTCGAGCGCCCGAGCGGCTACACCGCCGATGTCACCCGCACGCTGCCGGCCTCCGGCACCTTCTCGACGGCGCAGCGCGAGGTGCACGACCTCGTCGAGGCGTCGCATCGGGCGGGGCTCGCCGCCGTCGGTCCCGGGCGCGACTGGGCCGACTTCCACACCGCCTCCATGGAGGTGCTCGCCCGCGGGCTCGCCGACTGGGGCCTGCTGCCGGTGTCGGTCGACGAGGCGCTCTCGCCCGGCGGGCAGCAGCACCGCCGCTACATCGTGTGCGGGGTGGGCCATCACCTCGGCATCGACGTGCACGACTGCTCGTCCGCGAGCCACGCCGCCTACCAGGGTGCGAAGATGCGGCCGGGCATGGTGCTGACGGTCGAGCCCGGGCTGTACTTCCACGCGTTCGACGAGACGCTCCCGCCCGAGCTCCGCGGCCTGGGCGTCCGCCTCGAGGACGACCTCGTCGTGACCGACGTCGGCAGCGAGGTGCTCTCGCGCGGCCTGCCGATCGATGCGGCGGGCGTCGAGGCGTGGATGGCGGGGCTGCGCTGACGTCGCGATCGGCGCCGGCCGCCCGGTCGGCGCCGGTTCGCGGCATCCGCCCCGATCTGGCAGAATAGGGGGTTGGACCGCCGCCCGACCCTCTATCAGGCCGTGGTCCGACCATTCGAGCTTCCGCCGGGTGTGCACCCCACGCTCCAGGCGATCGGTTCAACCTTTCTACACATTCAGGAGAATCGTGGCTGTCAAGATCCGTCTCAAGCGTCTCGGCAAGATCCGTGCGCCGTACTACCGCATCGTCGTCGCCGACTCGCGCACCAAGCGCGACGGTCGTGTGATCGAGGAGATCGGCAAGTACCACCCCACCGAGCAGCCCTCGTTCATCGAGGTCGACTCCGACCGTGCGCAGTACTGGCTCGGCGTCGGCGCGCAGCCGACCGAGCAGGTGCTCGCCATCCTCAAGCTCACGGGCGACTGGGGCAAGTTCAAGGGCGACGCGAACGCCGTCTCGACCGTCCAGACGAAGGACGCCAAGGCCGAGTTCGTCGCCGACGAGAAGAAGAAGCCGGTGCTGAAGCCCAAGGCTGAGAAGCCGGCCCCCAAGGCCGAGGAGCCCGCCGAGGCCGAGGCCGAGGCTGCGGAGACCGCGACGGACGAGGCGTAAGGCCTTGCTCCAGTCCGCGCTCGAACACCTCGTCAAGGGGATCGTCGATCACCCTGACGACGTGAAGGTCGTCTCCGCGTCGAGCGCACGCGGCGAGGTCCTCGAGGTTCACGTGAACCCCGAGGACCTCGGCCGTGTCATCGGCCGGGCCGGCCGCACCGCCAAGGCCCTCCGCACGCTCGTCACGGCGCTCGCCGACGGCCGCCGCGTGCGGGTCGACGTCGTCGACACCGACGACTGACGTGGCCGACGCACCGAAGACGCAGCTCCGGGTCGGCCGCCTCACCAAGGCGCACGGCCTGAAGGGCGCGATCAAGCTCGAGCTGTACACCGACGACCCCGAGCGTCGCTTCGTGCCCGGGGCCGAGTTCTCCCTGCAGGTGCCGAAGGAGTCGCCCTGGCACGGCAAGCACCTCGTGCTGCGCGAGCTCCGCTGGTACAACGGGCACCCGGTCGGCTTCTTCGAGGGCGTCGACGACCGCACGGCGGCCGAGACGCTCATCAAGGCCATCCTCTGGGTCGAGCACAGCGACGATGAAGCGGGCGAGCCCGACGCCTGGTACGACCACCAGCTCATCGGCCTCGCGGTGCTCCGCGACGGCGAGCGCATCGGCGAGGTCGTCCACGTCGACCACCTGCCGGCGCAGGACCTGCTGATCGTCAAGGCCGCGGGCCGCGAGGTCATGGTGCCGTTCGTCTCGGCGATCGTGCCCGAGGTCGACCTCGAGGCCGGCACGCTCACCGTCACCCCGCCGGCGGGCCTCTTCGAGGAGATCGTCGAGATCGAGGCGGATGCCGCGGCCGAGGCGCCGGCCGAGGCCGACGACGCAACGGCCCCTGCTGAGGCCGCATCGGTCAGCGACGAGCCCGCGGTCGACCAGCCTCCGGCCGACGAGCCTCGCGCCTGACGGACCGCCGATGCGCGTCGACATCGTCACGATCTTCCCCGAGTTCTTCTCGGTGCTCGACCTGTCGCTGCTCGGCAGGGCCCGCGAGTCGGGCCTGCTCGAGGTCACCGCGCACGACCTGCGCGACTACACGCACGACCGGCACCGCACCGTCGACGACACGCCGTACGGCGGCGGTGCGGGCATGGTCATGAAGCCCGAGCCGTGGGGCGAGGCGCTCGACGCCATCGTCGGCGAGGGCGAGTCCGAGGCGCTCCTCGTCGTGCCGTCGCCGGCCGGCGAGCCGTTCACCCAGCAGCTCGCGCGCGAGCTCGCGCAGGAGCCGCACCTCGTGTTCGCGTGCGGCCGCTACGAGGGCATCGACCAGCGCGTCGTCGACCACTACTCGACGCGCATGCGCGTGCGCCTCATCTCGCTCGGCGACTACGTGCTCAACGGCGGCGAGGTCGCCGTGATGGCGATGATCGAGGCGGCCGGCCGCCTCGTGCCGGGCGTCGTCGGCAACCCCGAGTCGCTCGTCGAGGAGTCGCACGAGAACGGCCTGCTCGAATACCCGAGCTACACGAAGCCCGCCGAGTGGCGCGGGCTCGAGGTGCCTCCGGTGCTGCGCTCGGGCAACCACGGAGCGGTGGCGGCATGGCGGCACGAGCAGCAGGTCGAGCGCACGCGGCGCGTTCGGCCCGAGCTGCTCGGCGAGGGTGACGCGCCGCGCGGCGCGGCCGACGCGTGAGCCGTTCTTCACACGCCCGAAATCCACGCATCGCGAACGCGTAACACCCGGTTCCTACCGTCGAACCGGCGGGCGCAGGGACCCCGCCGGAAGGCGCGGGTTCGAGCATGATCGTCACGGGTGCGGGGCGGCCGAAGCCGCAGGAGTCCACCGGTCGGCTCCGTCTGGTCGCCGTGACGCACGGCGAACCGACGTCGGCGAACCGCCAGGCGATCATCAGGCTGGTCGACGCCGTCGCCTCGGCACGGCCGTCGCTCGACGTCTCGATCGGGTTCGTGGACGCGCGGGCCGGCGGGCTGGCCGACCTCCTCGCCGACCGCGACGAGGACTCGGTGATCGTGCCGCTCGTGCTCTCGGCCGGCTTCCACGTGCGCACCGGGCTCCAGGTCGGTCTCGACCGATCGGGCTCCGACGTCGGGCTCGCCGCCGAGCTCGGCCCCGACGATCGCATCGTGCGGGTGCTCGCGAGCCGACTCGATCGCGCGGGGCTCGACGACCACGACGTCGTCGTGCTCGCCGCGGCCGGCTCCAACGATCCGAGGGCGGTGCGCGAGTGCTTCGAGACCGCTCGCCGGCTCGGCCTGCGGCTGGGACGGCCGGTGACGGTCGGATTCATCGCGGCGGCGCTCCCGCGACTGCCCGACGCGATCGAGATGATCCGCGAGGTCCATCGCGGCCGGCGCGTCGTCGTCGGGCCCTACCTGCTGGCCCCGGGGCGGTTCTTCGACGCCGTCGCCGAGTCGGGAGCCGACGTCGTCGCAGCGCCGCTGCTCGTCCCCGGCGAGCCGGCGCCGACCGAGCTCGTCGAGCTCGTGCTCGCCCGGTTCGACACGACGTACGCCGCGACCCGCGCCTGAGCGGCCCGACGAGCCCGCACCGGGGGGCTCGCGGCGTCAGCCGGCGCGGCTCGCGGCGTCGTCGGACGCGGGCTCGTGCGCGCCGGCGAGGAGCTCCGCGATCCTCCCGCGGCAGCCGCCGCAACCCGTGCCGGCCCGGGTGTCGCGGCCGACCGCCTCGACCGTGCGGTTGCCGCAGGCCGCCGACTCGACGATCCGCTCGTGGGTGACGCCGTTGCACCAGCAGACCGTGGCGTCGGGGGCGAGCGCGCCGGCCGTCGCGCTCGGATCGTCGTCGGGGCCGTCGAGCCTGAGCAGCAGAGAACGGTCGGCGGGCAGTTCGGCGCCCCGCTCGAACAGGAGCGTGAGCTCGGCGGCCGTGCGAGGCATCCCGACGCTCGCGAAGGCGGTGAGCACCCCGCCCTCGGTGACCAGCTTGACGTAGCGGCCGTGCTCGGGATCCGCCCACTGGGCGACGCGCCGGTCCGGCCGGGCGGGGTCGTCGTCCCACGGGTCGGCGGCGACGTCGCCGACGGCGACGACGTCGAGGTGCTCGGCCTTCAGCATGACGATCGGCTCGCGCTCGGGAGCGAGTGGCGCGGGCTCGGGGCGACTCGTCGGCCCGGTCGGTCCGGTCGCCGCCGGCTCCGTGCTCGCGGCCGGGCCGCCGGCGCGGGCCGCCTCGGCGAAGCTCGCCGCGAGCCAGGCCGCCTGGCGCCATCCCGGCCCGATCAGACCCGACGGTGCGCCGGGGACGACGGCGTCGGCACCGTGCAGGTCGTGGTCGGCGACCTGCGCGCAGTCGCCGATGGCGTAGACGGCCGGGTCGGTCCACGACTGCAGCGACGGGTGCACGAGCACGCCGACCGCCGTGCGCAGGCCCGAGAGCGTCGCGAGCTCGTTCCGGGGGGAGACCCCGCACGAGAGCACGAGCAGGTCGCCGCGCAGCTCCTTGCCGTCGGCCGTGACGAGCCGGTCGAACCGCCGGGCCTCGTCCTCGCCGCGGAAGCCGACCGCCTCGGCGCGGGAGTTCGCGACGACCGCGATGCCGCTGCGCCGGAGCGCGGCGCGCGTCACGAGCCCGGCGCCGCGGTCGAGGTTGCGCGGCATCGGGTGCGGACCGTGGTGCACGACGCAGACCTCGGCGCCGGCATGACGAGCAGCCAGTGCGAGCTCGAGCCCGAGCACCCCCGCGCCGAGCACGATGACGCGCTCGCGACCGCGGACCGCCGCGAGCACCCGCTCGGCGTCGTCGAGGTCGCGCAGGGTCGTGACGCCGGCCGGCAGCGCATCGTCGCGCCCGACGAGGGCGGCGGGGTGTCGCTCGAGCGAACGGAGGTCGCGCCGGTGCCGCTCGACGCCGTCGAGCGTCGGTACGTTGGCCCGCGCGCCGGTGGCGAGCACGAGGCGGTCGTACCGTACCCGTTCGCCGGTGGACAGCTCCACCGACCGCTCGTCGCGGTGGATCGCCCGCGCGGTGACCCCGAGCCGCATCGAGGCGCCCGCCGCCTCGGCGGCGCCGCGATCGCCGACGAGCATCGCGTCGAGCCCAGTGCCGCCGACGGCGTACTCGGCGACGAGCACCCGGTTGTACGCCTCGACGGCCTCGCCGCCGACGACCGTGAGCTCGACGAGCCCGTCGGCGACCGCGGGCAGCAGCTCCTCGACGAAGCGGGCGCCGACCGGGCCGTAGCCGATGAGCACGACGCGTTCCGGCCGGTTCATGCGGCCTCCCCGTCTCGGGCGGGGCGGTCGGGCGGCGAGGTGGATGCCGCGGCCGATGCGATCGGCGCGGTCGCGCCCGCCCGCCGCATCCGCACGTTCGTGGTCTTGAACTCGGGCATCGCCGAGACGGGGTCGACGGCGTCGGAGGTGAGCAGGTTCGCCGCGGCCGCGTCGCCGTAGTGGAATGGCAGGAACACGCACTCGACGCGGATGTCGGTGGTCACGGCGACGGGGCACTCGACGCGCCCCCGTCCGTTCTCGATCACGATCCGCTCGCCGTCGGCGACGCCGAGGCGCCGGGCCGTCTCGGGATGCAGCGCGGCGACGAGCTCGGGCCGGGCCGCGAGCAGTTCGGGCACGCGCCGGGTCTGCGCCCCGCTCTGGTAGTGCTCGAGCAGGCGGCCGGTGATGAGCGTGAACTCGTCGGGCGCCGGTGCGGGGCGTGCCGCCGGCCGGGGAACGACCGCGACGAGCCTGGCGCGCCCGTCGGGGTGGGCGAAGCGCTCGGCGAACAGCCGCGGCGTCGATGTGCCGCCGCGCGGAAACGGCCAGTACGCGGGCTCGCCGCGGTCGAGGTCCTCGTACGTGATGCCCGAGTAGTCGGCGACGCCGCCCTCGGACGCGAGCCGGAGCTCCTCGAAGACGAGGGCGGGGTCGCTGTCGAACCGCGCCCGGCAGCCGAGGCGGCGGGCGAGGTCGGCGAGCACCTCGAGCTCGTCGCGCACGCCCTCGGGCGGCTCGACGGCACGGCGCCGGCGCAGCACGCGCCCCTCGAGCGAGGTCATCGTGCCCTCCTCCTCGGCCCACTGCAGCACCGGCAGCACGACGTCGGCCATCGCGACGGTCTCCGACGGCACGAAGTCGCAGACGACGAGGAGGTCGAGGGCCGCGAGCCGCTCGCGCACCGAGGCGACGTTCGGCGACGAGACGACGGGGTTCGAGCCGTGCAGGAGGAGGGCTCGGAGACCGCCCGGGCGGCCGAGCGACCGCAGGAGCTCGACGGCCGGCACCCCGGCGCCGGGGATCTCCTCGGGGTCGACGCCCCAGACGCGTGCGACGTGGGCACGTGCGGCGGGGTCGGTGATGCGGCGGTAGCCCGGCAGCTGGTCGCATTTCTGGCCGTGCTCGCGACCGCCCTGGCCGTTGCCCTGCCCGGTGAGCGTGCCGTAGCCGCTGCCGGGGCGCCCGGGCAGTCCGAGCAGCAGCGCGAGGTTGATCGCGGCGGTGGCGGTGTCGGTGCCGTCGACGTGCTGCTCCACGCCGCGTCCGGTCAGGATGAACGTCCGCCCGCCCGCCGCGAGCCGGCGTGCGAGCCCGCGCAGTGCCGCCGCCGGGACGCCCGTCACCGACTGCACCCGGGCGGGCCACCAGCCCGCGACGCTCCGGCGCACGGCCTCGAGGCCGACGGTGCGCCGGGCGAGGTAGTCGTCGTCGACGAGCCCCTCGGCGACGACGATGTGCGCGAGCCCGAGCAGCAGTGCGAGATCGGTGCCGGGAGCCGGTTGCAGGTGCATCCCACGGCCCTCGTCGGTCAGCCGGGCTGTGGCCGTGCGCCGCGGGTCGACGACGACGAGCCCGCCCGCGGCCTGCGCGCCCGCCAGGTGGCCGATGAACGGCGGCATCGTCGCGGCCACGTTCGAGCCCAGCAGCAGCACGGTGTCGGCCTCGTCGAGGTCCTCGAGCGGGAAGGGCAGCCCGCGATCGAGGCCGAACGCCCGGTTGCCCGCGGCGGCGGCCGACGACATGCAGTAGCGGCCGTTGTAGTCGATGCGGCTCGTGCCGAGCGCGAGCCGGGCGAACTTGCCGAGCAGGTACGCCTTCTCGTTCGTGAGCCCGCCCCCGCCGAAGACGCCGACGGCGTCGGCACCGTACCGGTCGCGGATGCCGCGCAGCCGGGTCGCGACGACGTCGAGCGCCTCGTCCCAGGTCGCGGCGCGGAGCTCGCCGTCCGCCCCGCGCACGAGCGGCGTGACGAGGCGCGACGACGACCGCAGCAGCTCCGGCGACGTCCAGCCCTTCTTGCACAGTCCGCCCCGGTTCGTCGGGAAGTCGCGCCCCGAGACGGTGACGGGCGCCGTCGTCGACGTCGAGGCGTCGGCCGACCCCGGGGCATCCGCCTCGGCCAGCGTCATCGCGCACTGCAGCGCGCAGTACGGGCAATGGGTGTCGGCGCCGGATCGGGGCATCCCGGCCCCCCTCACACTCGGTGCGCCCGCAGGGGCCGCACGTAGACGAGGGCGGTCAGGACGAGGAGCACCGCGTAGCCGGCGACGAAGCCGAGGAACGCGGCCGAGTACCCGCCGGTCGCCTGGAACGAGAGGTTCAGCGCTTGCGGGATGAGGAAGCCGCCGTAGGCGCCGATCGCCGAGATGAGGCCGAGCGCCGCCGCCGCCTTCCTGCGGCGGCCGGCATCGTCGCCCGAGGCGCGGAGTGCGAAGACGACCGGCACCATCCGGTAGGTCGCGCCGTTGCCGACGCCCGCCGCCGCGAACAGCAGGAGGAACAGGCCGAGGAACGGCCAGAATCCCGCCGTCGGCACCGAGACGACGACGAGGGTGATCGCGCCCATCGCCGCGAACGAGGTCATCGTGATGCGGGCGCCGCCGAAGCGGTCGGCGAGCCGGCCGCCGTACGGGCGTGCGAGGGAGCCCACGAGCGCGCCGAGGAACGCGAGCGAGACCGAGGCCCCGCCCACCGCGAACGACGCGTACTCGGGGAACTGGTCGGCGATGAGCTTCGGGAACACGCTCGCGAAGCCGATGAACGAACCGAAGGTGCCGATGTAGAGCAGCGAGAGCAGCCACAGGTGCGGCTCCTTGAGGGCCGCGGCGGAGCTCGCGAGGTCGGCCTTCGCGCCCACGAGGTTGTCCATGCGGCGCCAGGCCCCGACCATCGCGACGACGATGAGCGGCACCCAGATCCAGCCGGCGAGCGGCAGCTGGAGGCTCGCCCCGGCGCCGATCGTGATCACGACCGGCACGGCGAACTGCGCGACCGCGGCGCCGAGGTTGCCGCCCGCGGCGTTGAGGCCGAGCGCCCAGCCCTTCTCGCGCTGCGGGTAGAAGTACGTGATGTTCGCCATCGAGCTCGCGAAGTTGCCGCCGCCGAACCCGGCGAGCGCGGCTGCGGCGAGCAGCAGCGGGAACGGGGTCGCCGGGTTCGCGACGCAGACGGCCAGCGCGATCGCGGGCACGAGGAGCAGCCCGGCCGACACGATCGTCCAGTTGCGCCCGCCGAACCGCGGCACGAGGAAGGAGTACGGGATGCGGAGCGTCGCGCCGACGAGGCTCGGGATCGAGATGAGCCAGAAGACCTCGCCCGTCGAGAGGTCGAAGCCCGCCGCGGGGAGCGCGACCGCGACGATCGACCAGAGCTGCCAGACGACGAAGCCGAGGAACTCCGCGAAGATCGACCAGCGGAGGTTGCGACGGGCGATGGCCCGCCCCTCCGAGGCCCACTGCGCCGCGTCCTCGGGATCCCAGCCGTCGATCCACCGACCCGGTCGGGTGACGAGGGCCGGCGTCGACGGCGTCGTGGTCGTGGTCGTGGGCGGGTGCGGGTCGGTGCGCACGGTGTCGGTCATCGGGGGCCTCCGTTGCGGTCGGGGTCGGTGCGGTCGACGCTAGTGAGCGGGTGTTTCGGTCGGTCGCTCCGGTCGTGAACGGTGCGTCTCGACCTGCTCACCGGGTGGGCCGGGCCGTGTGAGGGCGACGTCAGACGTCGATCCGGTAGCCGCGCTTGACGACCGTCGTGATGAGCCCGGGCACGCCGATCGTGCGTCGCAGGCGGCTGAGCGCGACCTCGAGGGCGTGCGGGTCGGTCGTGCCTGGCAGGCCAGATGCGAGGCGTTCGCGTGCCACGACCGCGCCGTGCGCGAGCACGAGCGCGCGCAGCAGCGCGAGCGCGACGGGGGCGAGCGGCACGCGACGGTCGTGGATGTCGAGCACCGAGCCGCGCAGCTCGAGCGGCCCGTGCCGGGTGTCGAGCCGGATGACGCGCGACTGCTCGAGGTGCTCGCAGACGAGCCGGATGAGCGCGCCCATCCGAAAGCGCTCGGGCGTGATGGGGCTGATGCCGGCGTCCTCGAGCGGGGCGGCGGTGACCGGGCCGACGGCCGCGGCGACGACGGGACCGCACATCGCGTCGACGAGGTCGTCGTACCGCCCGAGCGCCTCCGCGGCGCCGAACAGCGCGTGCACCGCCGGCGCGCTCGTGAACGTGATGCAGTCGAGCCCGCCCGAGCAGGCGGCGTCGATGAGCCGGTCGACTCGGTCGTCGTCGGGATCAGTCTCCACCCAGCGGTACGGTTCGACCGTGAGCACGCGGGCGTGCGCCTCGTGCAGCCGCTCGAGCTGGTGCGGCTGCAGGAAGCCGTGCAGCTGCACCGCGATCGTGAGCCCGGGCGGATAGCGCTCGAGCACCTCGTCGACGAGCGACTCGGTGGTCTCCTCGGCGCTCATGCCGACGTCGCCGAGGCCGGCGGCGCGGATGCCTCCGCGCGCCTTCGGCCCGCGCACGAGGATGTCGGTGGCGGCGAGCGCCTCGACGAGGTCCTCGCCGAGACCGGCCGCGTCGGCGACCTCGAACCAGCGGCGCACGCCGTACGCGGTCGTCGCGAGCAGCACGTCGGGCCGCGCCGCGATGATGGCGCGGGTGTCTTCGATCACGGGGTCGTCGGAGACCGCGTTCGCCATCCGCAGGGTGGGGGCATGGAGGACCTGGGCGCCCCGGCGGGCGAGGGCGTCGATGAGGTCGCCCGCACGGCGGTCGCTCGTCACGCCGATCCGGAATCCGGCGAGCTGGTCGGGGCGGAAGCCGGGCGCGCAGTCCGAGGCGTCCGTCATGCGACCACCGACCAGCGTGCCGCCCGGTCCATGAGCTCGGCGGCGCTCGCGTCGCCGTCGTGCGCGAGGCGCACGACCTCGCCGACGACCACGACGGCGGGCGAGGCGACCCGGGCCCGGGCGGCCGTCGACACGATGTCGCCGAGCGTGCCGAGCGTCGTCCGTTGCGCCGGGGTGCAGCCTCGTTCGACGACGGCGACGGGATGGGTCGCCGGGAGTCCGTGCCTGGCGAGCCCCGCCGCGAGCGACGGCAGGGTGCCGATGCCCATGAGCACGACGATGGTGCCGCCGAGCCCCGCGAGGTGGCGGAGCTCGTCGTCGGTGAGCGGCGCGTGCCCTGACACGACGGTGAACGCGTGGCTCACGCCCCGGTGCGTGAGCGGGATGCCCGCCGCCGCGGGCACCGAGATCGCGCTCGTGACGCCCGGCACGACCTCGACGGGGATGCCGGCGGCGTGGCACGCCAGCACCTCCTCGCCGCCGCGGCCGAGCACGTACGGGTCGCCGCCCTTCAGGCGGACGACGTGCGCACCGGATGCCGCGTGGCCGACGAGCATCGCCTCGATCTCGTGCTGCGGCACGGCGTGGTGGCCGGGACGCTTGCCGACGTCGATCAGGAGGGCGCCCGGGGCGAGGCCGGCGAGGTCGTCGTGCGGGGCGAGCCGGTCGTAGAGCACGACGTCGGCGTCGGCGAGCGCTCGCGCGGCCCGCAGGGTCAGCAGGTCGGCGGCACCCGGTCCGCCGCCGACGATCGTCACCCGGCCCGTCATCGCGCGCCCTCCCGCACGGGGATCCGCGATCCCGCCACGAGCACCGCCCGACCGTCGGCGCGCTCCTCGGGCGTCGCGGGCCGGAACTGGTCCCGCTCGGCCACGCGTGCGATCGACGGGTCGGGCGTGCCCGGCGCGTTGACGAAGGAGCGGAACCGCCGGAGCCGCTCGGGGTCGGCGAGCGTGGCCGCCCACTCGTCCTCGTAGTGGTCGACGTGGGCCGCGACCGCCGCCTCGAGCTCGTCCGCGAGGCCGAGCGAGTCGTCGACGACGACCTCGCGCACGTGGTCGATCCCGCCGTCGAGGTCCTCCATCCAGCGCGCGGTGCGCTGCAGGCGATCGGCGGTGCGGATGTAGTACATGAGGTACCGGTCGACGTAGCGGATGAGCGTCTCGTCGTCGAGATCGCTCGCGAGCAGCTGCGCGTGCGCCGGCTGGAACCCGCCGTTGCCGCCGACGTAGAGGTTCCAGCCCGCGTCGGTCGCGATGACGCCGACGTCCTTGCCCCGGGCCTCGGCGCACTCGCGGGCGCAGCCCGAGACGCCGAACTTGAGCTTGTGCGGGGAGCGCAGGCCCCGGTAGCGCAGCTCGAGGCGCACGGCCATCGCGACCGAGTCCTGCACGCCGTACCGGCACCACGTCGAACCGACGCAGCTCTTGACGTTGCGCAGCGCCTTGCCGTACGCCTGTCCCGACTCGAAGCCGGCGTCGACGAGGCGGCGCCAGATGTCGGGCAGCTGGTCGAGGCGCGCCCCGAACAGGTCGATGCGCTGGCCGCCCGTGATCTTCGTGTAGAGGCCGAACTCCATCGCGACCTCGGCGATGACGGCGAGCTTCTCGGGGGTGACCTCGCCGGCCGGGATGCGCGGCACCACCGAGTAGGTGCCGTCCTTCTGCATGTTCGCCATCGCGCGGTCGTTCGTGTCCTGGAGGCCGCCGCGCCCGCCGTCGAGGATGTACGACCCGTGCTGGGTGGCGAGGATCGAGGCGACGACGGGCTTGCAGACGTCGCAGCCGCGCCCGGTGCCGAGCCGTTCGACGATCTCGTCGAACGACGTGAGTCCGAGCACGCGGATCGACTCGAACAGCTCCTGCCGGCTGAGCTCGAAGTGCTCGCACAGTGCGCGCGACGGGGTCACGCCCGCCTTCACGAGCTCCGACTCGAGCAGCTTCTTCACGAGCGGCACGCACGAGCCGCACTGGGCGCCGGCCCGCGTGCAGGCCCTGAGCTCGCCGAGCTCGGTGCAGCCGGGCCCGTGGCCGTCGCCCGCGACCGCGTCGCGGATCGTGCCCGCCGTGATGTTGTTGCACGCGCAGACGAGTGCGCCGGCCGGCAGCTCGTCGCCGGCGGGCGGCTCGACGCCGGCCGCCGACAGGTAGGCCGCGGGTTCCGCCGAGAGCTCCGTGCCGAGCAGCGGCCGGAGCGAGGAGTACGGAGCCGCGTCGCCGACGAAGACACCGCCGAGCAGGGTCTTGGCGTCGTCGGTCATGACGAGCTTCTGGTAGAGCCCGCGTGCCGGATCGGCGTAGACGATCTCGAGCGCGTGCTCCGTCCGTGCGAGCGCGTCGCCGAAGCTCGCGACGTCGACGCCCGAGAGCTTGAGCTTCGTCGCGTCGTCGACGGTCGTGAACTCGGCGGTCCCTCCGAGCAGCCGGTCGGCGACGACCTCGGCCATCGCGTTCGCCGGGGCGACGAGCCCGGTGCAGCGGCCCTCGAAGCTCGCCACCTCGCCGATGGCCCAGACGTTCGGCAGGGATGCCGCGCACGAGGTGTCGACGGCGACGCCGCCGCGCGGCCCGAGCTCGAGGCCGAGGTCGCGGGCGAGCTCGTCGCGCGGGGTGATGCCGATCGCGAAGACGACGACGTCGCAGTCGATGCGCCGGCCGTTCGCGAGTTCGACGCCGACGACGGCGCCGTCGTCGACGACGACGCTCGACGGCCGGGTGCCGAGATGCAGGCCGATGCCCTGGCCCGCGATGATCCTCCCGAGCGCGCGCCCCGCGCCCTCGTCGAGCTGGGCCGACATGAGCCAGCCGCCCGAGTGCACGACCGCCGCGTGCGCTCCGAGCGCGGCGAGCCCGCCCGCCGCCTCGAGGCCGAGCAGCCCGCCGCCGGCGACGACGACCTGCGCGGGACGACCGCGCTCCCGTGCGATCGCCGCGGTCTCGGCGACGAGTGCGTCGACGTCGTCGATCGTGCGGTACACGCGGGCGTGCTCGGCGCCCGGAAGCTCCGGCACCGGCGCACTCGAACCGGTCGCGAGCACGAGCTCGTCCCACGGCAGCACCCGGCCGGCCGCGGTCGTCGCCGTGCGCGCGGCGGGGTCGACGGCGACGACGCGGTCGTCGACGACGAGCTCGATCCTCGCGTCGTCCCACAGGGTCGACGGCTCCAGGGTGAGGTCGGTCGAGGCATCCGCGAGCCTCGTGCTCAGGGCGACGCGGTCGTAGGGCGCATGGCGCTCCTCGCCGACGACGGTGACGCGGAGCGACCCGTCCGCGTCGCGGGCGTGCAGGCTGTCGGCGAGGCGGTGCGCCGCCGGCCCGCCGCCGACGATCACGACGTCGCGCACGCCGGCGCGGCTGGTCTCGGTCATGCTGCCTCCCCGGGCTCGATTGAGGCGAGCGTAGGAAGGGGCCGTTTCGGCGGTGTTACGGCGCGGTAACCAGCCGGCACGCCCGTCGCACGACGGCGACGGGCCGATGTGAGGTGCGATTCACGATCGCGAAACACGCAGGGGCGGGGTGGCGAAACAGCCCGCGACTACGGTCGATGCACAGCAGCCGGCGCGTCGCATCCGCGCCGTCCGGTGCGCAGGTCGCGCCGACCGCCGACGAGAGGAGCCCGCGATGTCCATCGCCATCGAACCGACGACCGCCTGGCTGGCGACCTGCGAGGTCGACGACCTCGAACCCGGCTGGGGCGAGGTCGCCCTGCACGGATCCCACCAGATCGCGCTGGTCCGGCTCGACGAGCGCGAGGTGTACGCCGTCGACCACCACGATCCGCACACGGGCGCTCCCGTGATGGCGCGCGGCATCGTGGGGTCGCGCGGCGACCGCCCGACGATCGCCTCGCCCCTGCACAAGGAGGTCTACGACCTCGGCACGGGGGAGTGCTTCACCGACGGCTCGCTCGCGCTGCGCACGTACCGCACGCGGATCGTCGGCGGCATGCTCGAGGTCGAGCTCGAGGCCTGAGCCCGACGCCGCTCGAACAGCTCAGTCGCGGGCGGTGAGCACGATGGGGTCGCCCTCGGTGACCGCGATCGTGTGCTCGGAGTGCGCGCCGCGAGAGCCGTCGGCGCTGCGCAGGGTCCACCCGTCGGGGTCGGTGAAGATCTCGTCGGTCGTCTCGAGCCACCACGGTTCGATCGCGATCACGAGGCCGGGCTTCAGCGGCAGCCCGCGACCGGGGCGGCCCGAGTTGGGCACGTGCGGGTCGCCGTGCATCGTGCGGCCGACGCCGTGTCCGCCGAAGTCGGTGTTGACGCGGTAGCCCGAGGCCTTCGCGACGTCGCCGATCGCCCGCGAGATGTCGCCGATGCGGTTGCCGGGGCGGGCGGCGGCGATGCCGGCGGCGAGCGCGCGCTCGGTCGTCTCGATGAGTCGGAGATCCTCGTCGCGCGGGGTGCCGACGACGATCGAGCGGGCCGAGTCGGCGACCCAGCCGTTCACGGAGGCGGCGAAGTCGAGGCTCAGCAGGTCGCCGTCGCGGAGCTTGTAGTCGCGGGGGAGGCCGTGCAGCACCGCGTCGTTGACCGACGTGCAGATGACCTTGCCGAACGGGCTCGCACCGAACGACGGGTGGTAGTCGATGTAGCAGCTCTCCGCGCCGGCCTTGCGGATCATCTCGTGCGCGAGCGCGTCGAGCTCCAGCAGGTTGACGCCGACGGCCGCGGCCTTCGACGTCGCCTCGATGACACTCGCGACGAAACGGCCGGCGGGCCGCATCTCCTCGATCTCGGCGGGGGTCCTCAGTTCGATCACACTCATCCTCTCCGAGTCCATTCTGTCGGCTCCGCCCTGAGTGAACACCCGGCGCGCTCGCAGCCGGGCGGGATTAGCCTTGGCACATGCTCATCCGGCGCCTCTTCTACCGCTGGCAGTTCATCGCGATCATCGCGCTGCCGGTGTGGCTCCTCGTGGGCTGGGCGATCTTCGGCTCGGGCGGATGGGGCACGCTCGGGCTCGTCATCACGGTGCCGATCGCGTTCCTCACGCTCGGGGTCGTCGCACTCCTCGTGAACGCGCGACCGACCGTGCGCCGCGAGCGTGCGGTCTCGTGGACCGACGTCGCCGTGCTCGGCGCATGGCACGCCGTCATCATCGGCACGGGGTTCTACACGGCTGCGGGCGGCGTGTTCGGCCTGCTCGCGGTGATCGGCGCGATCGCCGCGTTCTGGGTCGTCCTGTGGGAGCTCGTGCGCGACGGGGCGAGGCGCATGAACGCGTCGATGGCGGAGTTCGAACGGCTCGCGGCCGAGCAGCGCGGGGGTTCCGCCGGCGGGGATGCCTCGGGGCGGCGCCCGCCGTTCGACGACGGCGACGGCGACGTGATCATCATCCACGAGGTGCGCGACTGATCACGGTCGCGGCACCGCGAAGGCATCCGTCTCGTCGCTTTGGCCGTCGGGCCCCGGTCATGGCACAATAGAGGATTGTGCCGCTGCAGGAGCGATCCTGCCGACGACTCTGCCTCCGGGGAGCATGCGACGCACGGTCACCGTGCGAGGCGGCACCAGACACTTTCCCATCAAGATCCGCGTTCGACCGGTGGCGGGCGCAGAGAGCGAATCATCATGCACATCCTCGACCATGTCGACGCGGCGAGCCTGCGGTCGGACATCCCCGACTTCCGCGCGGGCGACACCGTCAAGGTCCACGTGAACATCATCGAAGGCACGCGCTCGCGCATCCAGGTCTTCCAGGGCGTCGTCATCGGCCGCTCGGGCGAGGGCGTCCGCGAGACCTTCACGGTCCGCAAGGTCAGCTTCCAGGTGGGCGTCGAGCGCAAGTTCCCGGTCCACTCGCCGGTCATCGACCACATCGAGGTCGTGACCCGCGGTGACGTGCGTCGCGCGAAGCTCTACTACCTGCGCAAGCTGCGCGGCAAGAAGGCGAAGATCAAGGAGAAGCGCGACGCCTGATCCGGCACGCGCGAATCGCGGCCTGCCGCGAACTTCCGACCGAGCTCCCCACCGTAGACTGGTGGGGAGCTCGGGCGGTTAAATGACAGAAGACACCACCACGCGCGAAGATCGCGCGGGTACGGCAACGACACGCAAGCAACGCGGCATCCTCCTCTTCCTGCGGGATCTGCTCGTCATCTTCGTGGTGGCGGTGCTCGTTTCGTTCCTCATCAAGACGTTCCTCATCCGATCGTTCTTCATCCCATCGCAGTCGATGGAGGAGACGCTCGTGAAAGACGACCGCATCATCGTGAATCAGCTCGAGCCCGAGCTGATGCCGATCTCGCGGGGCGACGTCGTCGTGTTCAAGGACCCGGGCGGCTGGCTGCCGGCTCGGCCCGAGGTGCAGCAGCCGCCGCTCGTCGCGGCCGTCGACTGGTTCCTCGCGTTCGTCGGCCTGAGCGCCCCCGACTCGAACGACCACCTCGTGAAGCGCGTCATCGGCCTGCCCGGCGACCACGTCGAGTGCTGCAACGCGCTCGGGCAGATGAGCGTCAACGGCGTACCGCTCGACGAGTCGCCGTACGTGTTCCTGCCGCCGGGCCAGTCGAAGGTCTCGGAGGTGGACTTCGACGAGATCGTCCCCGACGACTCGCTGTGGGTGATGGGCGACAACCGCTACAACTCGAAGGACTCGCGCTACAACGCCGATACGCCGACGAAGGGGTTCGTGCCGATCGAGAACGTCGTCGGACGCGCGTTCGTCGTCAGCTGGCCGATCTCGCACTGGGCCTGGCTCGACAACCACCCCGAGGTGTTCGAGGGCGTCGACGAAGGCGACGGCTGATGCCCAAGCAGGCGATCCCGAACCTCAAGCTCGAGCGCGAGCTGTTCGACGAGGGCGCGCCGTTCGTGCTCGCGTGCGACGAGGTCGGACGTGGCGCGCTCGCGGGGCCGGTCACCGTCGGCCTCGTCGTCATCGACCCGGCCGTGCGGCGCATGCCGACGGGGCTGCGCGACTCGAAGCTCATGACCGAGCCGCGGCGCGAAGCCATGGCGCCGCGGGCGACCGCCTGGGTCATGGCCTCGGCCGTCGGCGAGGCGTCGGCGAACGAGATCGACGAGCTCGGCATCATGGCGTGCCTGGGCCTCGCCGGCGCCCGGGCCCTCTCGTCGCTGCCGCCCGAGCTCGTGGTCGCCGTGCACGGTGCGCCCCTCATCCTCGACGGCAACCACGACTGGCTGAGCCCGGCGATCGAGTACCGTGCGCGCGTTCGCACCCGCATCAAGGCCGACCGCGACTGCGCCTCGGTCGCGGCGGCGTCGGTGATCGCGAAGGTCCACCGCGACGGCGGGATGCGTCGCGCCCACGCGGACACCCCGATCTACTCCTGGGACGAGAACAAGGGCTACTCGAGCCGCGCCCACTTCGCCGCGATCGAGCAGCACGGCGCGAGCGAACTGCACCGGCGCACGTGGCTGCACGAGCGCGAGCCCGAGGCACCGGCGCTGTTCGAGCTCGGCGTAGGATGAATCGCGATGGATGAAGACGAGTTCGAAGACTACGACCGCGAGGTCGAACTGGCCCTGTACCGCGAGTATCGAGACATCGTCTCGCAGTTCAAGTACGTGGTCGAGACCGAGCGACGGTTCTACCTCGCGAACGAGGTCGAGCTCGTCCGCCGCGACACCGAGCACGACTTCTACTTCGAGCTCACCATGAAGGACGTCTGGGTGTGGGACGTCTACCGCGCCGACCGCTTCGTCAAGAGCGTGCGCGTGCTCACCTTCAAGGACGTCAACGTCGAAGAGCTCGCGACCCGCGAATTCGAACTGCCGAAGGAACTCGCGCTCGACGAGTGAGCGCGCCGGTCGCCGTTCGCGACCGCATCGGTTCGACGATCGCATCGCCTCGATCTCCGCATCGTCCCATCGGACGAGCCGGCGTGCGGACGGTTCATCGTCGCCGTACCGCCCGCCGTGTCCAGAGCCCGCCGACGTCGCGCCGGGCGTGGCCCTCGACCTCGAGTTCGGCGAGCGTGGCCATCACGTGTCCGGGTGCCATGCCGCTGCGACGGGCCAGGTCGTCGACGCCGCGCGCCGCACGCGTGCTGAGCGCGTCGAGCACGCGGAGCCCGTCGTGGTCGGGCTCGAAGAGCGCGGGCCCGGGTGCGGCCGTCGAACGAGAGCCTCCCGGCGTCGCGACGTCGCCGGCCGCGCCGATGCCCGAGGCGAGTTCGGCCATCTGGGCCGCGTCCACGACGCAGATGGCGTCGCGGTCGCGGAAGAGCCGGTGGCAGCCCGCCGAGGCCGGGCTCGTGACCGGACCCGGCACCGCCCCGAGCGGGCGTCCGAGCTCGGTGGCGTGCGTGGCGGTGTTGAGCGATCCCGACCGGAGCCCGGCTTCCAGCACGACCGTCGCATCGCCGGTCGCGGCGATGAGCCGATTGCGCATGAGGAACCGCCATTTCGACGGCGACGTGCCGCACGCGACCTCCGAGTAGACCGCGCCGGTCGCTGCGATACGAGAGAGCAGTGCCTCGTGACCACTGGGGTAGTAGCGGTCGATGCCGCCCGCGAGGAAGGCGACGGTCGTGCCGTCGCTCGCGAGCGCGGCGCGGTGCGCCATGCCGTCGATGCCGTACGCGCCGCCCGAGATGATCGTGAACCCCCGGTCGACGAGCCCCGCCGAGGCCTCGGCGGTGATGTGCTCGCCGTAGCCGGTCGCCGCGCGGGCGCCCACGAGCGAGATGGTCCGCGACTCGGCGAGCGCGCCGGGTCGTCCGCGCACCCACAGGGCGAGGGGCGCCGCGGCACCCAGGTCGTCGACGCGCCACGGCCACTCCGGATCGCCGGGCACGAGCAGCCGCGCACCGACCCTCGCGGCCTGCAGCAGGGAGCGGGCGAACGCCTCGTCGTCGAGCCGCGGTCGCCACCGCCTCAGCGCCTGCACCGCCGACTGGACGGTCGCCGACCCGCCGTCGCGGCCCAGCACCTCGGCGAGCGCCGACGCGGGCGCGTCGCCGACGACGAGCGCGACGACGGCGCGAGCACCGGCCGCGGCGACGGCTCGGCCGAGCACGGCATCGCCCGGTTCGGACAGGAACCCGAGGAGGGCCCGTGCCTCGGCATCCGCACGGCGTTCGTCGCCGTCACGGGGACGGCCGCGGACGGCGTCGGCGACGGCAGCGTCGACGTCGTGGCGGATGGTGCT
Organism: Agromyces cucurbitae; assembly: GCF_058349945.1. Classification (NCBI taxonomy): domain Bacteria; kingdom Bacillati; phylum Actinomycetota; class Actinomycetes; order Micrococcales; family Microbacteriaceae; genus Agromyces; species Agromyces cucurbitae. Next base: position 113,402 of record NZ_JBYRES010000003.1, read on the forward strand.
CATGCCTCGGCTCCCGTCTTGAAGAAGCTCGCCCGACCCACGTGCTCGGCGTCGGGCCGGCCGGCCCCGGCGAGGTCCGCGAGCGTCCATGCGACCTTGAGGATGCGGTCGTAGCCGCGCATCGTGATCGCACCGAGCTCGAGCATTCGGTCGATGCCCTTCGTCGCCGTGCCTCCGGGATGCATGCCGCCGGAGCCGCGCAACCAGGGGCCGGGCATCTCCGCGTTGGTGCGCCACGGGGTTCCGCGCAGGCGCTCCTCCGCCGTCAGTCTCGCCTCCGTGACACGTTGCCGGGCCACCGCGGTCGAGACGGTCGAGCCGTCGCCGCCCATCCGCATCGCGGCCACGGTGATGCGCGGCACGCGCAGCTGCAGGTCGATGCGGTCGAGCAGCGGGCCCGAGAGCCGTGAGAGGTAGCGGCGTTGCACGATCGGTGCGCACGTGCAGTCGCTCGTGCCCGCGTTGCCGCACGGGCAGGGGTTGGAGGCGAGCACGAGCTGGAAGCGTGCCGGGAACGTCGCGACGGCGTTCGCACGATGGATCGAGATCGTGCCCGACTCGATGGGCTGCCGCAGCACGTCGAGCACCGCTCGCGGGAACTCGGGTGCCTCGTCGAGGAAGAGCACCCCGTGGGTCGCCCGGGCGGCAGCGCCGGGCCGGATCATCCGGCTGCCGCCGCCGACGATCGCCGCCGCGGTCGCGGTGTGGTGCGGCGCTTCGAACGGGGGCCGGAACGAGAGCGAGCCGTTCGGCCGGAGGCCGGCGAGCGATCGGATCGAGGCCACCTCGAGCGCCGCGTCGGCGTCGAGATCGGGCAGCAGGCCGGGCAGTCGCGCTGCGAGCATCGTCTTGCCGGCACCGGGCGGACCCAGCAGGGAGAGGTGGTGCCCGCCCGCTGCGGCGACGAGCATCGCGTCGACGGCGTCGGTGTTGCCGGCGACGTCGGCGAGGTCGCCGGGCGCTGCGGAGGGGATCTCGTCGGCGACCGGGGCCAGCACGGGTTCGACCTCGCGCGGCGGGTACGCGGCGCCGTGCCAGATCGCCGCCTCCAGGAGGGAGGCGACGCCGATGACGCGCACGCCGGGCACGAGCGCGGCCTCCGGTGCGTTGCCGGTCGGCACCATGACGAGATCGTGCCCCGCCCGGGCGGCCGCGAGCACCGCCGGCAGGATGCCGTCGACCGGCCGGAGCCTTCCGTCGAGCCCCAGTTCGCCGAGGTGCACGACCCGGTCGATGGACGCGGCCGGCACCTCGCCGGCGGCGCCGAGGCACGCGAGTGCGATCGCGAGGTCGAATCCCGAGCCGTGCTTCGGCAACGCGGCGGGGGAGAGGTTGACGGTGAGGCGTCTGGTCGGCAGCGGGCACCCGGCGTTGCTCGCGGCCGAGCGCACCCGGTCGCGGGCTTCGCCGAGCGCGGCGTCGGGCAGGCCGATGATGACCACGGCGGGCAGCTGGGAGGAGAGATCGGCCTCCACCTCGACGATCGAGCCCGTCAGGCCCAACAGGGCCACCGAGCGGGTGCGGGCGACCGACATCAGCTCACTCCTTCGAGGTGCTCGAGCACGACCGGGCCGGAGCGGGGAGCGATGACCGACACGGCATCGATCCTGATGAGTTCGGCGTGCACGCCCGACGCCTCGCACCAGGCGGCGGCGAGCCGCCGGAGCCGGGCGAGCTTGCGCGGGGTGATCGACTCGAACGGGTGGCCGTAGCCGTCGCCCGAGCGCGTCTTCACCTCGACGAACACGAGCGTCGTGCCGAGGCTCGCGACGAGGTCGACCTCGCCGTGGCGGCAGCGCCAGTTGCGGTCGACGACCCGCATTCCCGCGGCCTCGAGGTGCTCCGCGGCGAGCTGCTCGCCCCGTCGGCCCAGTTCCGTGTTGTGGCTCATCGGCACCACCTCCGCACCCAGCGTCGACGCCGTCGGCGGCGCGTTCGGCCCGGAGACGTGATCGGTGGGCGGATCCGGCTTCGGCGCGCCTGTCGAGGACGAGTCGAGTGCCGGTCGAGGACGAGTCCCCGGCGCGCCGATCGTGTCGGCGACGGTGTCGCCGGCCGCGTCTAGGCTTTCGTCGAGGAGGTCCCGTGCACCCACGACTCGGTCGCTATCCGGCCGCACAGACCGTCATCGCGCACGTGAGCGACACGCACCTGCTCGCGGGGGGCGCGCCGCTCGGCGGGGTCGCCGACACCGAGGGAGCCCTCGAGCAGGCGGCGACCCAGCTGCGCAGGCTCGGCGCGGGACTCGACGCGATCGTCGTGACGGGCGACATCGCCGACCTCGGTGAACCCGACGCCTACGCCCGCGCCAGGGCCGCGCTCGAACCGGTCGCGGCAGAGACGGGCGCGCGCCTCGTCTGGGTCATGGGCAACCACGACGAACGCGCACCGTTCCGCACCGAGCTCCTCGGCGAGCCGGCGGCCGACGAGCCGGTGCACCACGTCGTCGACGTCGGCGGGCTGCGCATCGTGGCGCTCGACTCGAGCGTGCCCGGCTACCATCACGGTGAGCTCGACGCCGCGTCGCTGGCGTGGCTCGACGACGTGCTCTCGACGCCGGCACCGCGCGGCACCGTCCTGGCGCTCCACCACGCGCCGATCCCGACGCCGCTCGTGCTCATGGACGTGCTCGAGCTCCGCGGGCAGACCGAGTTCGCCGAGGTGATCCGCGGTCGCGACGTGCGGCTCGTCCTCGGCGGCCACCTCCACTATCCGACCCAGGGCAGCTTCGCCGGGGTGCCCGTGTCGGTCGCAGGCGCGACGTCGTACACCATGGACCTGTCGGCGCCGCCGCGCGAACTCGTCGGGGTCGACGGCGGTCGCTCGTTCTCGCTCATCCACGTCTTCGACGACATGATCACGAGTTCGGTCGTGCCGCTCCCGTCGGCACCCGTCGTCACCCGATTCGACGAGGCCTTCCTCGTCGAGGTCGAAGCGCTCGCCCCCGACGACCGCCTCGATCGCTTCTCCCGCAAGCCCGCGCCATGAAGCTCGATGCGGCGATCGACGACTACCTCGGTCATGTCCGCGCGGAGCGGGGCTATTCCGAGCACACCGTGGCGGCCTACCGCGCCGACCTGCTCGACCTCGCCGCATTCGCCGAGTCGCACGGCGTCGTCGACGCGGGCGACCTCGACCTCGCGCTCCTCCGCGACTGGCTCTGGGCCGCGACCGAGCGCGGCCTCGCCCGAGCGAGCATCGCGCGGCGGGCGGCTTCGGCACGCGGGCTGACGGCATGGCTGTCGCGGCGCGGCGAGCTCGCGGCCGATCCGGGTGCGCGACTGCGGGCGCCCCGCGCTCAGCGGGCGCTCCCGCGGGTCGTCGCGGCACCGGCGCTCGCGGAGGCGCTCGCAGCCCTCGAGACCCGCGCCGCGTCCACGGGTGATCCGATCGCAGCACGCGACGTCGCGATCGCCGAACTGCTGTACGCGTCGGCGCTTCGCGTCTCGGAGCTCGTGGGCATCGACCGCGGCCGGCTCGACCGGCGACGACGGACGGTGCGGGTGCTCGGCAAGGGGTCGAAGGAGCGCGTCGTGCCCTACGGAGCACCGGCTGCGAGGGCGCTCGACCGCTACGTCGACATCGCTCGTGCTCAGATCCTCAGCGCCGCCGACGAGCGACGCGCTGCCGCGGACCCGGGCGCTGCGACGCCCGATCGGGCCGAGACCGAGGCGCTGTTCGTCGGCGCACGCGGTGGCCGCATGGGTGCGCGGAGCGTCTACCGCCTGGTCGCCGGCCTCCTCGCCGAGATACCGGGCAGCGGCCCCAGCGGCCCGCACACCTTCAGGCACACGGCTGCGACGCACCTCCTCGACGGCGGCGCCGACCTGCGTGCCGTCCAGGAGTTCCTCGGCCACGCGAGCCTCGGCACCACCCAGATCTACACGCACGTGTCGGCCGAGCGCCTGAAGGAGAGCTACCGGACCGCGCACCCGCGGGCCTGACCGCACCCGCGACCGACCGCAGCGCCCGCGCACCGCCGCACTCACGGCGCGCGCTCAGTCCAGCGGCAGCAGAACCGACCTGGGCAGTCCACCGAAGAACAGGAACGGCGAGACGTACTCGCCGTCGACCCTGATGCCGAAGTGCACGCAGTCGCCCTCGCAGTGGCCGCCCCGGCCGACGACGCCGATCGCGTCGCCCGGCTCGATCGCGTCGCCCTCGCGTACGAGCGCGTCGACCGGCTCGATCGAGCTGATCACCCCGTCGCCATGGTCGATCGAGACGACCCCGCGGCCGGCGACCATGCCGGCGTAGTGCACGGTGCCCGCCGAGGCGGCGACGACCCGGCTGCCCTCCCGCGCCGCGAGATCGATGCCGCGATGCCCGGCCGAGTACGGCGTCGGCGGCGCCCGGAACGGGGCGACGACCCGCACGGGGGCGGCGGTCGGCCAGACCCACTGCAGCGGGAACCGCGTCGCACCGCGTGCACGATCGGCGACGTCCAGTCCCGCCGCCGAGGCCGACGGCGGCGACGCCGAGCCGAGCGCGGCGAGCGGGCCGACGACGAGGATGCAGAGCAGCACGGCGACGGCCCAGCCGGCGAGTCGACGCCGCGAACGATTCGGGGGAGCGGAACGTGCGAGATGATCCATGCGCCGATGATGCGCCGGCCACGCGGCATCCCGGCTGCGCCGACGGCCCGTCGTGGACGGTGACGGCTCGCCCGCGGTTGGGGAGGACGAGTGCCGATGATAGAGTGTCCGGAGCGCCTCGCATGTCGAGGTGACTACGCGTGCCCAATCGGCGACCGACTCCACTCAGTCCGAACCGCTCCCCACGAGCGAGATCGGCGGAGCCGTGCCGGGCACCAGGGCTCCCGGCCGCCGGCCGGTTGCGACAACTGAGAACAGAAGGAGAACGGCTCATGGCCGTCGTCACCATTCGCCAGCTGCTCGACAGCGGCGTGCACTTCGGGCACCAGACCCGCCGCTGGAACCCCAAGATGAAGCGCTTCATCTTCACCGAGCGCTCGGGCATCTACATCATCGACCTGCAGCAGTCGCTCGCCTACATCGACAAGGCCTACGACTTCGTCAAGGAGACGGTCGCCCACGGCGGCACCATCCTCTTCGTCGGCACCAAGAAGCAGGCCCAGGAGTCGATCGCCGAGCAGGCGACCCGCGTCGGCCAGCCCTACGTCAACCAGCGTTGGCTCGGCGGCCTCCTCACCAACTTCCAGACGGTCTCCAAGCGCCTCGCCCGCATGAAGGAGCTCGAGGAGCTCGACTTCGAGGGCACCACGAGCGGCTTCACCAAGAAGGAGCTGCTCATCAAGAAGCGCGAGCTCGACAAGCTGCACAAGTCGCTCGGCGGCATCCGCAACCTGTCGAAGACGCCGTCGGCCCTCTGGGTGGTCGACACCAAGAAGGAGCACCTCGCGATCGACGAGGCCAAGAAGCTCGGCATCCCCGTCATCGGCATCCTCGACACGAACTGCGACCCCGACGAGGTCCAGTACCCGATCCCGGGCAACGACGACGCGATCCGCTCGGTGAGCCTGCTCACCCGCATCATCGCCGACGCCGCGGCCGAGGGCCTCATCGAGCGCCACCAGAAGCCCGAGGAGGCCGGCAACGTCTCGGCCGTCGAGCCGCTCGCCGAGTGGGAGCAGGAGCTCCTCCAGCAGGGCGCCGCGACCGAGAAGACCGCCGAGACCGAGGCTGAGGCCAAGGCCGAGGCCGCCGAGGTCGTCGACGAGGCTGCGACCGAGGTCGCCGCGACCGAGTCGGCCGCCGACGCCGAGGCCGCCGAGGCCGCCGCCACCCCCGCCGAATAAGTCCCCGAAGGAGACAGCCAGACATGGCAATCAGCATCGCTGACATCAAGGCCCTGCGCGAGCAGCTCGGCACGGGCATGGTCGACACCAAGAAGGCGCTCGAGGAGGCCGACGGCGACCTCGAGAAGGCCACCGAGATCCTGCGCCTGAAGGGTGCCAAGGGCAACGCGAAGCGCGCCGACCGCTCGACGAGCGAAGGCCTCGTCGCCGCCAAGGCGTCGCCCGCCGGCTACACGATGATCCAGCTCGCCTGCGAGACGGACTTCGTCGCGAAGAACGACAAGTTCATCGCCCTCGCCGACAAGGTGCTCGACGCGGTCGCCGCTGCCGGTGCCGCCGACGTCGCGGCCGCCCTCGCGGCGCCCGCCGACGGCAAGACCGTCGCCGAGGTCATCGACGAGCAGGCCGCCACGCTCGGTGAGAAGGTCGAGCTCGCGAAGGCCGTCACCCTTCCCGGCGACGAGTTCGCGGTGTACCTGCACAAGACCTCGAAGGACCTGCCGCCGCAGATCGGCGTCCTCGTCGCCTACACGGGTGACGACGCCGAGACGGCTCGCGCCGTCGCGCAGCACATCGCGATGTTCGACCCGCAGTACCTCACCCGTGAGGACGTGCCGGCCGAGCTCGTCGAGAAGGAGCGCGACATCGTCACCGAGATCAGCCGCAACGAGGGCAAGCCCGAGGCGATGCTCGAGAAGATCGTCGACGGCCGTCTCACCGGCTTCTTCAAGCAGATCGTGCTGCTCGAGCAGGGCTACGCCCGCGACGACAAGCAGCAGGTCAAGAAGGTCCTGGAGGACGCCGGTCTCACCGTGACCGCGTTCGCCCGGTTCAAGGCCACGGCGTAACGCCGAAGTGAGGGAGTCCGGATCGTCCAGTCGATCCGGACTCCCTTTTCCATGCGCGGATGCTTCGCCGCGGTCGTCCTCGACGACCGGGCGCCGCGCGCCCGACTCGGTGCTGTGCACCGGGGGAGGTGAAGCACTAGTTTTGACACGGGCACCGGAAGGACGGCGGGGATGACGGAACGCAAGCGCAGGGTGATGCTGAAGCTCTCGGGAGAGGCCTTCGGCGGTGGTTCGCTCGGGGTCAACCCCGACGTCGTGAGCGCCCTCGCGCGCGAGATCGCCGATGCGGCCAAGACGGTCGAGGTCGCCATCGTCGTCGGCGGAGGCAACTTCTTCCGCGGCGCCGAGCTCAGCCAGCGCGGCATGGACCGGGGTCGGGCCGACTACATGGGCATGCTCGGCACGGTCATGAACTCGCTCGCCCTGCAGGACTTCCTCGAGCAGGCGGGTGCCGAGACGCGCGTCCAGTCCGCGATCTCGATGACCCAGGTCGCCGAGCCCTACATCCCGCGCCGCGCGGAGCGGCACCTCGAGAAGGGCCGGGTCGTGATCTTCGGCGCCGGTGCGGGGCTTCCGTACTTCTCGACCGACACCGTCGCCGCCCAGCGCGCGCTCGAGATCGACGCCGACGTCGTGCTCGTCGCGAAGAACGGCGTCGACGGCGTCTACTCGGACGACCCGCGCACGAACCCCGACGCGACGAAGATCGATCGCATCAGCTACCAGGAGGCGCTGCAGCGCGGGCTGAAGGTCGTCGACTCGACGGCGTTCAGCCTCTGCATGGACAACGGCATGCCGATGCAGGTGTTCGGCATGGAGCCGGCCGGCAACGTGACCGCGGCGATCCTCGGCGCCGATCTCGGCACCGTGGTGAGCAACGGCGTGGCCTCGACCGGCCGATAGACTGACACGAGTAGCGAACCGTAAAGGAGTTCCCGTGATCGCGGATGTACTTTCCGATGCCACCGCACGCATGCAGAAGGCGGTCGAAGTCGCAAAAGACGACTTCGCCACCGTGCGAACGGGGCGGGCGAACCCCCAGCTCTTCCAGAAGATCATGGTGAGCTACTACGGCACGCCGACGCCGCTGGCGCAGCTCGCGTCGCTGCAGAACCCCGAGGCCCGCACCCTCGTCGTGACGCCCTACGACAAGGGCGCGCTGAAGGACATCGAGCAGGCGATCCGCGACACCCCGAACCTCGGCGCGAACCCGTCGAACGACGGCAACCTCATCCGGGTGACGCTCCCCGAGCTCACCGAGGAGCGCCGCAAGGAGTTCGTGAAGATCGTCCGCTCGAAGGCCGAAGACGCGAAGGTGTCGGTCCGCAACATCCGCCGCAAGGCGAAGGACGACCTCGACGCGCTCAAGGGCGAGGTCGGCGACGACGAGGTGGCGCGCGGCGAGAAGGAGCTCGAGCAGATCACGAAGACGAACGTCGACGCGATCGACGAGGCGCTCAAGCGCAAGGAAGCCGAGCTCCTCGAGGTCTGAGGGGTCGGGGTCTGAGGGAGGGCCATGTCAGGCGTCCCAGAAGAGGGTCAGGCGGACGCCGGGGGGCACGAACGGGCCGCACGCGGTGAGTTCCGCGCGCAGGTGAACGCGCGCAAGGCCGACTTCGAGCGTCAGTTCGAGGCGTCGAAGGCGCAGTTCGACGAGGCGCAGGAGAAGATCAAGGCCCGCACGGGCCGCAATCTGCTGCTCGCGATCCTGATCGGGCTCGTGTTCGGCGGTGCGCTGCTGCTGAGCCTGCTCGTCGTCAAAGAGCTCTTCATGCTCTTCGCCGTCGTGATCGCCGGGTTCGCGAGCTACGAGCTCGCACAGGCGCTCCGCAAGGCGGAGTATCGCGTCCCCGGCGTTCCGACCGTCGCGGTGGCGGTCGCGGCGGTGCCGGCCGCCTACTACGGCGGCGCGGGCGGTCAGCTGCTCGCGGTCGTCGCGGGTGTCGTGGTGGTCGTCCTGTGGCGGCTCGCCGAGCAGGCGGCCCCCTCGCGCCGGACCGGTGGGCGGGTGCTCGTCGGCGACCTCGCCGCCATCGCGTTCGTGCAGGGCTACGTGACCTTCCTCGCGACGTTCGCCGTCGTGCTCACCGCCGCCGAGGGCGGCCAATGGTGGACGCTCGCGTTCATCGTCGCGGCGGTCGCGGCCGATACGGGTGCCTACGCGTTCGGGCTCATGTTCGGCAAGCACAAGATGGCCCCGGTCATCAGCCCGAAGAAGACCTGGGAGGGCTTCGCCGGCGGCGCCGCGACGAGTCTCGTCGCCGGCGTGCTGCTCGCCCTGTTCATGCTCGGCGAGCCCTGGTGGTTCGGGCTCGTGTTCGGCGGTGCGATCTTCCTGACCGCGACGCTCGGCGATCTCGTCGAGTCGCTCATCAAGCGCGACATCGGCATCAAGGACATGAGCTCGTGGTTGCCGGGCCACGGCGGCTTCCTCGATCGGCTCGACTCGATCCTGCCGTCGGCGGCCGTCGCCTTCGTGGCGTTCCGGATCTTCGGATGAGCGTGCGCGATACTGGTGCCGTGGATTCGACGTTCCCGCACGCGAGAAAGCCCCGCCTCGGCTACAAGATCGATCAGGTCGAGGAGTTCCTGCAGCTCGCTCGCCGCGCCTACGACGGCACGGCCGAGCCCGGCGACGAGCCGATGACGAGCGAACGCATCCGGCTGACGGCGTTCGCCATGCAGAAAGGCGGCTACTCGACCGAGCACGTCGACGCGGCCCTCGCCCGCCTCGAGGACGCGTTCGCCGCCCAGGAGCGCCAGGACGCGGCCCGGCTGCACGGGAACGAGGCCTGGCTTCGCGAGGCGCGGCTGACCGCGCAGGTCGTGTCCAACCGGCTGGCGCGGCCAGAGGGCGAGCGGTTCGAGCGCATGAACCCGCTCGTGCTCGGCTACAGCGTCCGCGAGGTCGACAAGTTCGCCGACAAGCTCACGCGGTACTTCCGCGACGGCTGGCCGATCTCCGTGGAGGACGTGCGTTCGGTCGTCTTCGCAACCCAGCGGGGCGGCTATCGCGAGGCGCAGGTCGACCTCGTGCTCGATGCCGTCGTCGACGTCATGCTGGCCGTCCGGTGATCGCCCGCGCGGCATTGGCCCGGCGAGGGCTCGCTCCGCTATGCTCGACGAATCGTGGGTAGACATGCAGGTTCGGGCGACGCGGCGCAGCCGTCGTCGTCGACCGTTCCCCGCAGCACCCGCGGCCCGGTGAAGCAGGCCGCAACCGTCGTCTTCGCCTTCCTGGCCTCGGCGAGCTTCGTGCTCGTGAACATCGTCGACCCGTACTCGGGTGCGACGGCCTCGCCCGACTTCGCGCGGGGAGACCGGTTCGGCGGCGAGGCCGTGCAGTCGGTCGCCGCCGGCAACGAGTACGAAGTCACGGTCGACGGCCACGAGCAGTACGTCGTGGAGGAGAAGCCCGAGCCCGTCGTGGTCGCGGCCTCCTCCGGGGCCGGGTGGGCGCCGCCCGCGGTCACACCCGATCCGGGCTCGGCGCAGGCGTACGCCGCAGGCGCGGTCGCCGCGCGCGGTTGGCCGACCTCCGAGTTCGACTGCCTCGTCGCCCTCTGGAACAAGGAGTCCGGCTGGCGGGTGAACGCCTACAACGCCGGCAGCGGGGCGTACGGCATCCCGCAGGCGCTCCCCGGATCGAAGATGGCGACGGCGGGCGCCGATTGGGAGACGAACGCCGCCACCCAGATCGAATGGGGTCTCGGGTACGTCTCGGGCCGCTACGGCACACCCTGCGGCGCATGGGGGCACTCCGAGTCGGTCGGCTGGTACTGACGCGCGTCGTCGGTCGAGGCATCCTCGCCGATGCGGCCGGTCGTCACGACCGCCCTAGACTTGGTGGCATGGCACGCTCGAACCGACCCCGGTCGCGAGCCGCCCGTGCACGCGAGGCGCACCCCGAACTCGACGTCGAGCGGCTGACCGCCGGCTGGCGCCGGACCGAGGTGCACGCAGGTCGGGAATGGAACGTGCAGCCCGTCTCCGAGACGCAGGCCGTGAAGGCGTACGTGTGTCCCGGCTGCGGTCTGGAGGTCGCACCCGGTGTCGCGCACCTCGTCGCGTGGCGGGCCGACGGCGTGCTCGGCGACGCCGCCGACCTGGCGGCGCGCCGGCACTGGCACACGCACTGCTGGAGGTTGGGCGCACGATGAGCACGTCGGACGAGACGGTCGAGATCCGTTCGGGCATCGAGCTCCCTGCGCGACGCGAGGAGATCGAGCTGCACACAGCCGACGGCCTGCGGCTCGTGGGCGAGCTCGCGCAACCGCTCGACCGCGAGCCCGTCGCGACGCTCGTCACGCTGCATCCGCTCCCCACCGCGGGGGGCTTCATGGACTCCCACATCCTGCGCAAGGCGGCGGCGCGCCTGCCGGCGCTCGCCGACCTCGCCGTGCTTCGGTTCAACACGCGCGGCACGGTCTCGCCGCGAGGGCGCAGCGACGGCGAGTTCGGCGACGGCGTCGCCGAGCGGGCCGACGTCGCGGCCGCGATGGAGTTCGTCGAGCAGCGGGGTCTGCCGCACCCGTGGCTCGTCGGCTGGTCGTTCGGCACCGAACTCGCGCTGAAGTACGGCCTCGAGCACGGCATCGACGGCGCCGTGCTGCTGTCGCCGCCGCTGCACCGCACGAGCGACGCGGAGCTCGCCCGGTGGTCGGGGGCGAGTCCGGCGCTCGTCGCCCTCATCCCCGAGCACGACGACTACCTGCGGCCGGCCGAGGCGGCTGAGCGCTTCGCGGGGCTGCCGAAGCTCCGCCGCATCGACGTCGCCGGCGGACGGCACCTGTGGGTGGGGGAGACGCAGACCCGGCGCGTGCTCGACGAGATCGTCGCCGCCGTGAACCCCGCCGCGTCGCCGCTGCCGACGGAGTGGCCGGTCGATCGCGCCTGAGCGCGGCTATCGCTCGTTCTGCCGGGGGATGACCACCTGCTTGATGATGAGCAGGATGGCCGCCGCCACCGGGATCGCGACGAGCGCGCCGAGGATGCCGCCGAGCGCGCCGCCCGCGAGCGCGGCGATCACGACGAGGGCGCCGGGCACGCGCACGGCGCGGTGCATGATGCGCGGGCTGAGGATGTAGGCCTCGACCTGCATGTACACGATGTAGTAGATCGCGGCGGCGAGGGCCGTGAGGGGCGAACCGAGGCCCGGGATGAGGCACACGAGCACGATCACGATCGATCCCGAGAGCGTGCCGACGAGCGGCACGAGCGAGAACATGAACGCGAGGAACGCGAGCACCGCCGGGAACGGCGCTCGGATGATCGACAGGTAGATGAAGCTCAGCACGCCGTTCACGGCTGCGAGCGAGACCTGCCCGAGCACGTAGCGACCGACCGACTGGGTGATCTGCTCGGTGAGATCGGCGAATCGCGCCCGGCGCGATGCCGGCACGAGCTGGTACGTCGCCCGCTTCATCGTGTTGAGGGAAGCCGCGAAGTACAGCATCAGGATGAACACGATGACGACGGCGAAGATGCCGGAGCCGATCGCGACCGCGACCTGCAGCACGCCGCCCGCGAGCTCGGACAGCTTGTCGGGGTTCGTGAAGAAGTCGGTGAGTGCGGTCGTGACCTGCGCGTAGATCTCCTGGACCTGCAGCTGCGGGAACTGCTCCTGCAGGTTCGCGAGCCAGACCTGGGCGTCGAACTGCTCGACGATCCTCGGGATCTCCTCGATCAGCTGGCCGATCTGGTCGACGATGATCGGCACGACGGCGAGCACGAGCCCCGCGACGATGAGCCCGACGCCGCTCATCACGATGAGGATCGACGACCAACGCGGAAGCCCTCGGCGCTCGAGCCAGCTGATCGCCGGATCGAGGCCGAGGGCCAGGAAGAGTGCCGCTCCGATGTAGGTGATGATCGTCGAGAGGCTGACGATCGAGGTCAGGATGAACAGGCCCGCGCCGACACCCAGGGTGCCGACGAGGCCGATGCGGAACGCGTTCAGGATCTTCACGGAACCACCGCGCCCCTTCCGGACTACTTCTTCGTGTCGGCTGCCACCTGCTCGGCCTGCGTGAGCACGCCGCGCAGGCTCTCGAAGTATCCGGCGACGGCGTCGCGCTCGATCCTAATCTGCGAGAGCCGGTCCTCGGCGTCGGCGACGAGGGCGCGGGTGCGCTCCTCGGCGTCGGCGATGAGCTTGCGGGCCTGGTCGTGCGCGGCCGCGATGCGGTCGGACGCCTCCTGCTCGGCCTTCTCGCGGATGCCCGAGATCGCGGACCGCGCCTCCGTCTCGAGGCGGTCGGACTCGGCGCGGCTCTCGGCCGTGCGAGCGGTCGTCTCGGCGAGCTCGGCGTTCGCGTCGTCGAGGAACTGCTGGGTCTGGGCGACCGCCTCCTGGTGGGCCGCGAGCAGCTCCTGCTCGGCCTCGTCGCGCTTCGCGGTGAGCTCGGACTCGAGGTCGAGACGGCTCTTCTCGATCTCGCGTCGCATGCGGTTGACCTCGTGCGTGGTCTTCTTGCGCATCGCGGTGAGCTGGTTGTCGAGGTCGATGCGGGCCTGCTCGGACTCGGCCTCGAAGTCGGCGCGGGCCTGCTCCTGCTCGAGGGCGAGGTCGGCACGCATCTGGTCGAGGTCGGCGGCGTGCTTCGCGCGGATGCGCTCGAGCTCGTGCTGGAGCTTCAGGCGGGCGGCCTCGGCCTCGCGTTCGCGGTCGACGGCCGACTGCTCGCGCTCCTCCGCCAGGTCGGCGCGCCCGGCGGCGAGCTCGCGCTCGAGGTCGGTGCGGGCCTGCTCGAGCTCGTGCACGAGTGCGGCGCGCCGCTCCTCGATCTCGGCCTCGATGGCCGCGCGCCCCTCGGCGGACTCGCGCTCGAGGTCGAGTCGCGACTGCTCGGTCTCGCGGGCGAGGTCGATGCGGGCCTGCTCGGTCTCCTTCGCGAGCTCGGCGCGCGCGCGGTCGAGCTCGACGGCGACCTCGGCGCGCGTCTGCTCGGTCTCCTGGGTGAGGCCGGCCGCGGTGGCCCGGGCCTCGCTCGCCTCGGTGTTGGCGGCGAGGAGGATCTCGGACGCCTTGCGCTCCGCCGCGGAGATGACGGCGGACGACTCGCGCTTCGCGCTCGAGCGCAGCTCGGCGGTCTCGGTCGCCACGGCGCCCCGGATCGCCGCGGCGTCGCGGGCCGCGTCCTGGCGGAGCTGCTCGCTCGTCTCGTGCGCACGGGCGACCATGTCGTCGACCTCCGCGCGGGCGTTCTCGACCAGACGGCTCGCCTGCGCACGAGCCTCGCCGAGCGTGCGCTCGGCGAACTCCTGCGCGTCGGAGCGCATGAGGTGCGCCTCGTCCTCGGCGGCACGGCGGAGCTTCTCGGCGTCGATGTCGGCCTGGGCGATGAGGCGGGTCGACTGCTCCTCGGCGACGCGGAGGGTGTTCTCGAGCTTCGTGCCGAGCCCGGAGAAGGTCGGGCTGCCGACCTCTTCGAGCTCTGCCGTGAGCTCGTCGATGCGGGCCAGGAGCCGCTTGTTCTCCTTCACCGTGTCCGCGGACTGGTTGTTCGCGGCGATGATGTCGCGACGAAGGCCGTTGATCGCCTTGTCGACCTCGTCCTTGTCGTATCCGCGGAACACCTGTGTGAACTCGGTCTCTTCGACGGCCATGCTTCCTCCGGGTCGTGTCCCGCGTTTGTGGGGGCTCATGCGGGAATCGTTCTGATTGTACGGGGGTTCTGGATGCCGCGTGGCGCGCGTTCGTTCAGGGGGTGAGCAGACGACTCCCAGACTCTGCCGGTAGTGTGGAATGTCTGTGTCGGATGCCGCGTCAGCGGCTTGGGAGGTCAATTTCGTGCGCTTCGTCTTCGCTATCGTGGCGTTCATCGCCGCGGCCGTGATGATCGGGCTCGGGGTCGCCCAGCGCACGGTCCTCATGGAGCCCGACCGTGCGTCGATGGCCGTCGAGACCGAAGGGGCGACGGCGTTCGTCGTCCTCGAGTCCGACGCGCTCGAGGCGAACTCCGGAAAGCAGGAGATCACCGTGTCCGGCGACGGCGCGATCTTCATCTCCTACGGTCGCAGCTCCGACATGGCGGCGTGGCTGGGCACGACCCCGTACCAGTCGGTCCACTACGACGCCGAGACCAAGTCGCTCGTGAGCGAGGTCATCACGACCGAGCCCGTCGACGACCCGCTGCCCGACGCACCCGAGGAGTCCCCGACGGCGACGCCCGCGGCGACCGCGCCCGCGACGACGACTCCCGGGGCCACCGAGACGCCCGCCCCGGTCGACCCCGAGGTGCTCGCCGCGGCGACGCCCGTTGGATCGGACCTGTGGCTCGACGAGTTCACGGGCGAGCGGTTCGTGACGACCACGATCGACGTCCCCGAGGGCATCTCGGTGCTCATCGCCTCCGACGGCGTGAACCCCGCCCCGGCGCGGGTCGCGCTCGACTGGCCCGGCGACACCCGCACTCCCTGGGTCGGCCCGCTCATCGTGGGCGGCGCGCTCGTGTTCCTCGTGGGACTGGGCCTGCTCATCTCCGGCTTCGTGCGCCACCGCCGTTCGCGCGGTCCGCGCCGCAACCTGCCGAAGGGCCCGCGCGGCAAGCTGCCGAGCGCCCCGAAGCCGTCGCGGCGCAATCAGGTCGCCGGCGGCGGTCGCCGTTCGATCGGGCGCGCGAAGCGCGTCGCGCTCGTGCCCGCACTGCTCGTGCCCGCCCTGGCGCTCAGCGCGTGCTCGGCGGACTACTGGCCGAGCTTCGAGGGCGAGGCGCCGGCCACGACGGCTCCCGCGACGCCCGAGGCGACGACCGACGCGACCGACGAGCCCGATCCCGCCGAGCCGGTCGTCGAGCCGGCCGTGACGGTTCCGCAGATGGAGCGCATCATGCGGCGCATCGCGGTCTTCACGAGCGAGGTCGACGAGGCGCGCGACGCGAAGAAGGCGGCCGAGCGTTTCGCCGGCCCCGCCCTCGAGGCGCGGACCGCGAACTACACCATTCGCGGCACGCTGACCGATCACCCCCTTCCGCCCGCGATCCCGGCGTCGCCGCTGACCCTCACGCTGCCGCAGCAGTCGACGGGATGGCCCCGCACCGTCCTCACGATCGCGAAGAACTCCGAGGACGAGACGATCGCGCCGACCGCCCTCGTGCTCGTGCAGGAGACCCCGCGGGACAACTATCACGTGATGTACCAGTCGGCCCTCGTGCCCGACACCGACGTGCCCGAGGTGGCGCCCGCCTCGATCGGCGCCCCGCCGATCTCGCCCGAGTTCAAGGGTCTCGTGATGCCGACGGGCGAGGTCGCCGCCGCGTACGCCGACATCCTGCAGAACGGCGCCGACAGCGAGTTCGCCGACAAGTTCGACCTCGAGGCGTCCGACCTCGACGAGGCGCTCAACGCGGCCAACCGCAAGGCGGAGGCCGAGAAGGCGAACCCGACCGCGACGCTGACGGTCTCGACGGCGGCGGGCGACTCGCCCGCGATCGGCTTCGGCACGATCGACGCCGGCGCCATCGTGTCGGTCGAGGTGCGACGCGGCGAGAAGAGCGTGCCCAACGACGGCGGCACCACCGGTTTCCAGGAGGGCGGCAGTGCCGCTGCGCTGTCGGGCTTCACCGGGCAGAGCGCGAAGGGCGTCGCGCGTGCGAGCAGCATCCAGATGCTCTTCTACGTGCCCGGCGTCGGTTCGACCGGTGACTCGTCGAAGATCGAGCTGCTCGGATGGTCCGAGAGCCTCGTCTCAGCATCGGAGGTCAAGTGATGACGAACCCGACCCCGCCCTCCGGCGCCTCCCTGCGCGGTGCCGTCGACCTCACTGCGCTCGTGCAGCGACAGCAGGCGTCCTCCGAGCATACCGGCGCCCACGCCCCGGCGTCGGGCGACCGGATCGTCGTGGAGACCGACGACGCCTCGTTCGGCCAGGTGCTCGAGCTCTCGCGCACCCTTCCCGTCGTCGTGGCCGTGTGGGCGTCGTGGAGCGAGCCGTCGCAGCAGCTCCTCGCGGCCCTCGAACGGCTCGTCCGCGCGCGTGAGGGCCGGCTCGTGCTCGCGGCCGCCGACGCCGATCGCAGCCCGCAGCTCGTGCAGGCGCTCCAGGTCCAGTCGGTGCCGACCGTCGTCGCGCTCGTCGCCGGGCAGCCGGTGCCGCTGTTCGCGGGCGACCAGCCCGACGAGGTGATCTCGCAGCTGTTCGACCAGCTCCTCGAGCTCGGTGCGCAGCACGGCGCGGCGGGGCGGATCGAGACGGGCGACGAGCCGACCGCCGAGGCGCCCGCCGAGCAGCCGCTGCCGCCCCTCCACCAGGAGGCGTACGACGCGATCGAGCGACGCGACTACGACGCCGCCGCGACCGCCTACCGCACGGCGATCGCGCAGGATCCGCGCGACGCCCTCGCGGTCGCGGGCCTCGCGCAGGTGAGCCTCCTCGGCCGGCTCTCGGGCAAGACCCTCGACTCGATCCGCGCGGCCGCGGCCGCGGCCCCCGACGACCTCGCCGCCCAGCTCGACGTCGCCGACCTGGACGTCTCGGGCGGGCACGTCGACGACGCGTTCGACCGACTGCTCACGCTGTTCCCCGAGCTCGACGGCGAGGGGCGCAAGACGGTGCGCGAACGGCTCGTCGAGCTGTTCGAGGTCGTCGGCACCGACGACCCGCGGGTCGCCGCCGCGCGAGCCCGGCTCGCGAGCCTGCTCTACTGACGCGGGCGGCCGGCCCGGTCGGGCGCGGTCAGGATCCCGTGCGCGTCACCGACGCCGCACGGGACGCTCACGCCCCGTCGAGCGCGAACCACACCGCACCGAGCGGTGGCAGTGCGAACGTCGCCGAGGCGGGGCGGCCCGCCCACGGCACGGCTTCGGCCTCGACCCCGCCGAGGTTGCCCACGCCCGAGCCGCCGAACTCCGAGGCATCCGAATTGAGCACCTCGCGCCAGCGCCCCGTGAACGGCAGGCCGAGCCGAAACCGCTCGTGCGGAGTGCCCGCGAAGTTCACGATGCACAGGAGCGGTCGTCGCTCGCGGTCGTAGCGCAGGAACGCGACGACGTTCTCGGCGGCGGCGCCGCCCTCGACCCACTCGAATCCCGACGCGTCGTCGTCGAGCTGCCAGAGCGCCGGCGTCGCTCGATAGTGCCGGTTGAGCGCGCCGACGAACTCGGCGAGCTGCCGGTGCGACGGCTGGTCGAGGATCCACCAGTCGAGGCCGCGCTCCTCGCTCCACTCGCTGAGTTGGCCGAACTCCTGGCCCATGAAGAGCAGCTGCTTGCCGGGGTGCGCCCACATGAACGCGAGGTAGGCGCGCACGTTCGCGAGCTGCTGCCAGTGGTCGCCCGGCATCTTGCGCACGAGCGAACCCTTGCCGTGCACGACCTCGTCGTGGCTGATCGGCAGGATGAAGTGCTCGCTGAAGGCGTAGAGGAACGAGAACGTGAGCTCGTGGTGGTGGTGCGAGCGGTAGAGCGGGTCGTTCTGGATGTACTGGAGCGAGTCGTGCATCCAGCCCATGTTCCACTTGTAGCCGAAGCCCAGGCCGCCCGAGCTCGTCGGCGCCGTCACGCCCGGCCACGACGTCGACTCCTCGGCGATCATGACGATGCCCGGGTTGCGCTTGTACGCCGTGGCCGTCGCCTCCTGCAGGAGGGTGATCGCCTCGAGGTGCTCGCGTCCGCCGTGCACGTTCGGCAGCCACTCGCCCTCGGCGCGCGAGTAGTCGAGATACAGCATGGATGCCACGGCATCGACGCGGAGGCCGTCGACGTGGAACTCCTCGAGCCAGAACAGCGCGTTCGCGACGAGGAAGTTGCGCACCCTCGGGTTGCCGAAGTCGAAGACGAGCGTGCCCCAGTCCTGCTGCTCGCCGCGGCGCGGGTCGGCGTGCTCGTAGAGCGGCTCCCCGTCGAAGCGGGCGAGCGCCCACTCGTCCTTCGGGAAGTGCCCGGGCACCCAGTCCATGATGACGCCGATGCCGGCGCGGTGCAGCCGGTCGATGAGGTACCTGAGATCGTCGGGGGAGCCGAACCGGCTCGTCGCGGCGTAGTACCCCGTGACCTGGTACCCCCACGAGCCGCCGAACGGGTGCTCGGCGAGCGGCAGGAACTCGACGTGGGTGTAGCCGAGCCAGTCGAGGTACTCGATGAGCTCGTCGGCGACGTCGCGGTACCCCTTGCCCGGGCGCCACGACCCGAGGTGGAGCTCGTAGATCGACATCGGTCGCTCGTGCGCGTTGGCCGCGCCCCGCTGCTCGAGCCAGGCGGCGTCGCCCCACTCGTACCGGCTGTCGTCGACGACGGAAGCCGTCGCGGGCGCGATCTCGGCGCGGCGCGCCATCGGATCGGCCTTCATGATCCACTCGCCCCCGGCGGTGAGCAGCTCGAACTTGTAGAGCGCTCCCGGCTCGAGCTCGGGCACGAACAGCTCCCAGACTCCCGACGCGCCCATGCTCCGCATGGCGTGCGCGGTGCCGTCCCAGCGGTTGAAGCCGCCCACGACGCGGACGGCTCGCGCGTGCGGCGCCCACACCGTGAACGCGGTGCCGCTCACGCGACCGTCGACCCCCCAGTGCTCGCGAAAGCGGGCGCCGAGTACGCGCCACAGCTCTTCGTGGCGCCCTTCGCCGATGAGGTGCAGGTCGAGCTCGCCGATGGTCGGGGCGAACCGGTACGGGTCGTCGGCGGTCCACTCCGAGCCGTCGTCGTAGCGGGCCTCGATGAGGTAGTCGGTCGGGCCGAAGCGACCGGCGCCCGCCCACACGCCGTGCCCGACGTGCTCGAGGGGCAGCGCGGCCCCGTCGGCGAGCACCGCGTCGACGCCGGCCGCGAGGGGGCGGAGGGTGCGGATCACCGTGAGCGGGCCGGGCTCCTGCGGCGCGTCGAAGCCGTGCTGGCCGAGCACCGAGTGCGGGTCGCTGTGCCGTCCTCCGGCGACGGCCGCGAGCACGTCGTCGGGGACGGGAGGCGCGAGCACGGTGCCGGCGGGCAGGTCAGTCATCGTGGCCTCTTCTCACGTGCAGGATGTGCGCGGGGCGCGTGAACGCGTCGAGCCGGACGTAGTTCGAGGCGCCCCACTCCCAGCGCGATCCGGTGACGAGGTCGTCGACCACGAACCGTGCGCCGGGCACCAGTCCGATCGCCTCGAGGTCGAGGTGCACGGTCGTCTCCCGCACCGAGTGCGGGTCGACGTTCGCGACGACGATGAGCGTGTCGTCGACGCCGTCGTGGGTGAAGCGGCCGTCGAGGTGCTTCGAGTAGACGAGCACCGAGTCGTCGTCGCTCGCGTGGAAGCGGATGTTGCGGAGCTGCCCGAGCGCGGGGTGCTCCGCGCGGATCCGGTTGAGGATGCCGAGGTAGAGGGCGAGCGAGCGGCCCTCGGCCTCTGCGGCTGCGAAGTCGCGGGGCTTGTACTCGTACTTCTCGTTGTCGATCGCCTCTTCGGCGCCCGGCCGGGCGACGGACTCGAAGAGCTCGAAGCCCGAGTAGACGCCCCACAGCGGCGCCGCCGTCGCGGCGATCGTGGCGCGCACGGTGAACGCGGCCGGCCCGCCGAACTGCAGGTACTCGGTGAGGATGTCCGGCGTGTTCACGAACAGGTTCGGCCGCATGAAGTCGGCCGTCTCCTGCGAGACGGAGGTGAGGAACTCCTCGAGCTCGGCCTTCGTGTTGCGCCAGGTGAAGTACGAGTACGACTGCTGGAACCCCGCCATCGCGAGCGCCTGCATCATGGCCGGTCGGGTGAAGGCCTCCGCGAGGAACACGACGCCCGGGTCCTCCGCGTTCACCGCGGCGATCAGCCGCTCCCAGAACACGAGCGGCTTCGTGTGCGGGTTGTCGACGCGGAAGATGCGGACGCCCTGCTTCATCCAGTGGCGCACGATGCGGAGCACCTCGTCGAAGATGCCCGCGGGGTCGTCGTCGAAGTTGACGGGGTAGATGTCCTGGTACTTCTTGGGCGGGTTCTCCGCGTACCGGATGCTGCCGTCGGGCAGCACGGTGAACCATTCGGGATGCTCCGTCACCCACGGGTGATCGGGCGAGGCCTGGAGGGCGAGGTCGAGCGCGACCTCGATGCCGAGCTCGTTCGCGCGGCGCACGAACGCGCGGAAGTCGGCGAGCGTCCCGAGGTCGGGGTGCACGGCGTCGTGGCCGCCCGCCGAGCCGTCCTTCAGCGGTCCGCCGATCGCCCACGGCGAGCCCGGGTCGCCGGGGCCGGGGTCGAGCGTGTTGTTGCGGCCCTTGCGGTTCGTGACGCCGATCGGGTGGATCGGCGGCAGGTACACGACGTCGAAGCCCATCGCCGCGACGCCCTCGAGGCGCTTCTGCGCCGTGCGGAAGGTGCCGCTGCGCCACGAGCCGTCCTTCTGGCGCCTGGCCCCCTCGGAGCGCGGGAAGAACTCGTACCAGGCGCCGACGCCCGCGCGCCGGCGCTCGACGAGCAGGCGCTGCCCGGCCGAGTCGCTCGCGAGGCGGGCGAGCGGACGCTCGTCGAACTCCGCGAGGACGGGCGCGTCGATGAGGGCACGGCGGTCGGCGGGGGATGCCTCGCCGTCGCGCAGTGCCGCCGCGAGGCCCGTGAGGCGCTTGCGCACGAGGCGCGGGCGCGTCGACTCGGCCGCTGCCCGCTCGGCGAGCCGGGCTCCGAGCTCGTACATCAGCTCGACGTCGACGCCCGCGTCGACCTTGATCGCGGCGTCGTGCCGCCAGGTCGCGATCTCGTCGTCGAAGCCCGTGACGTGCCATCGCCATTCGCCGAGCTCGTCGACGCGTACGAGCGCCTCCCACCGATCGGTGCCGGCGGCGAGTGCGCGCATGCGGTGCCGCTGCTCCTGCCCGGAGGGGCTCGTGATGACGAGCATCGCGCCGACCCGGTCGTGCCCCTCGCGGAACACCGTCGCGCGGAACGGCACGACCTCGCCTTCGAACGCCTTCGGATGCCAGCGCGGGTCGGGTACGGCGGGGGTGAGCCGCGTCACGGGGATGCGGCCGGCGAGCGGTGCGGCGGTGGTCACGTTCCGACCGTAGCGCGTCGGCGTTCGCACGGCACCGAATCGGTCGGCGCGGGTCGGTGTCCACCACGCCGATGTCGCGGGCGGTTCACACGCCCGACATGGGCGCGACCTAGGGTGGAGCCGTGAAGTCGATCCGGAAGTTCACCGTCCGAGCCGTCGTCCCCGGCCGCCTCGCCGCCCTCGAGGAGCTCGCGGCGAACCTGCGCTGGGCGTGGCACGAGCCGACCAGGCGCCTCTTCGAGCACATCGACCCCGACGCGTGGGCGCGATCCGAGCACGACCCCGTCACGTTCCTCGGCGAGGTCGACCCGGCGAAGCTCGATGCGCTCGCCGCCGACGACGACTACGTGGCGTGGGCCGAGCGCGAGCGCGACGGGCTTCGCCGGTACCTCGACGAGCCGCGCTGGTACCAGGGGCTCGAGGGCGAACGGCCGGCACTCGTGGCGTACTTCTCGCCCGAGTACGGCATCGCCGCAGCACTGCCCCAGTACTCGGGCGGACTCGGCATCCTCGCGGGAGACCATCTCAAGGCGGCCTCCGATCTCGGGGTCCCGATCGTCGCCGTCGGCCTCTTCTACAAGGCGGGGTACTTCGCGCAGTCGATCTCGGCCGACGGGTGGCAGCAGGAGCGCTATCCGCTGCAGGACCCCGACGGGCTCCCGCTCACGGTGCTGCGGCGCGCCGACGGCAGCGCGGTCCAGGTCTCCCTCGCACTGCCCGAGGGCGAGACGCTGAACGCGAGGGTCTGGCGGGCCGCGGTCGGCCGGGTGGAGCTGCTGCTGCTCGACACCGACGTGCCCGCGAACAGCGACGAGCACCGGGCGATCACCGACCGGTTGTACGGCGGCGGCAGCGAGCACCGGCTGCTGCAGGAGCTCCTGCTCGGCATCGGGGGCGTGCGGGCCCTGCGCGTCTGGGCCGAGCTCGTCGGCGCGCCCGCACCCGACGTCTTCCACATGAACGAGGGTCACGCGGGCTTCCTGGGGCTCGAACGCATCTCCGCCTACGTCGGCGAGGGCCTGGCCTTCGCCGAGGCGCTGCAGCTCGTGCGCTCGGGCACCGTGTTCACGACGCACACCCCGGTGCCCGCCGGGATCGACCGCTTCGACCGCGCACTCGTCGAGCGCTACGTGACCGCGGAGCTCCTTCCGGGCGTCGAACCCGACGCGGCGCTCGCGCTCGGCGTGGAGCCCGGCGCCGACCCGGCGACGAGCGCCTTCAACATGGCCGTGATGGGTCTCCGCCTCGCGGGTCACGCGAACGGCGTCTCCGAACTGCACGGGCGGGTCAGCCGTCGCATGTTCGGCGACCTGTGGCCCGGCTTCGACGCCGACGAGGTGCCGATCACCTCCATCACGAACGGCGTGCACGCGCCCACCTGGACCGACCCGGCGCTCAGCGCGCTCGCCGAGCGCGCGCTCGGCACCGACGACAGCGAGCACGCCGACTGGCTGAGCCCGGCCGTCGGCGACGCCGAGCTCTGGTCGGTCAAGCGGGAGATGCGCGCCCGGCTCGTCGACGACGCCCGCCGACGGCTCTCCGCGGGCTTCCGGGAGCAGCATCCGGGAGCGTCCGCCCCCGACTGGATCGGCCGCGCGCTCGACCCCGAGATCCTCACCGTCGGCTTCGCGCGACGCGTGCCGACGTACAAGCGGCTGACGCTCATGCTGCAGGACCCCGAGCGGCTGAAGGCCATCCTCACCGACCCCGAACGGCCGGTGCAGTTCGTCGTCGCCGGCAAGTCGCACCCCGCCGACGACGAGGGCAAGCGCCTCATCCAGCGGCTCGTGCAGTTCGCGGCGCAGCCCGAGGTGCGCGAGCGGTTCGTGTTCCTGCCCGACTACGACATGGCGATGGCCGAGACGCTCTACCCCGGCTGCGACGTCTGGCTCAACAATCCGCTGCGCCCGCTCGAGGCGTGCGGCACCTCGGGCATGAAGGCGGCGATGAACGCAGCCCTCAACCTCTCGATCCTCGACGGGTGGTGGGCCGAGTACGCGGGCGACGACTACGGCTGGGTCATCCCGTCGGCCGACGCCGCGGGCGACGCGGGCGAGCGCGACGCCCGCGAGGCCGCGGCGCTCTACGACCTGCTCGAGCACCGCATCGTCCCGGCCTTCTACGACCGGCCGGTCGACGCCGACGGCCGGGCCGGGTACTTCGAGCGCGACGCCCACGACGTGCCGACTGAATGGGTGCGGATGCTGCGGACGACGCTGAGCCGCCTCGCGCCCGAGCTCGGCGCCGACCGCATGGTGCGCGAGTACGTCGAGCGGCTCTACCGGCATGCGGGTGCGACGTTCGCCCGCATGCGCGCGGACGACGCGCGCGGATCCCGCGAGTTCGCGGCCTGGGCGGCGAAGGTGCGGTCCGCGTGGCCGCAGGTGAAGGTGCTGCACGTCGAGTCGGGCGGGCTCGACCAGCCGGCGGTGGGCGACGAACTGCACGTCCGCGCCGAGGTCTCGCTCGGCGGTCTCGACGCGTCCGACGTCGCGGTCGAGCTCGTCTCGGGGCGCAGCCTCGCCGACGACTCGATCGGCGAGCCCGTCCGCACTCCGCTCTCGCCCGTGGCCGGCGGCGGGTACGAGGGCGTGGTCACGCTCGACCGTGCCGGTGCGTTCGGCTACTCGGTGAGGGTCGTGCCGTCGCATCCGCTCATGACGAACCCCGCCGAGCTGGGGCTCGTGGCGGTCGCCTCCTGAGGGCTTCGCCGGGCACGACGACGTCCGTCAGCGCGCGCGGGCGATGGCCGCGTAGCGAGCGCCGGTCACGGCGACGAGGTCGTCGGGCGCGAGCTCGAGATCGAGCCCGCGCCGGCCGCCGGAGACGTAGATCGTGTCGCAGAGGATCGCCGACTCGTCGAGCACGGTCGGCAGCGCCGTCTTCTGCCCGATCGGGCTGATGCCGCCGACCACGTAACCGGTCTTGCGCTCGGCGACCCGCGGGTCGGCCATCTCGGCGCGCTTGCCGCCGAGCGCGGCGGCGAGGGCCTTGAGGTCGAGCTGCATCGCGACCGGCACGATGCCGACGGCGAGCGCGCCGTCGACGTCGGCCAGCAGGGTCTTGAACACCCGATCGGGGTCGAGGCCGAGCTTCTCCGCCGCCTCGAGGCCGTAGGCCGTCGCCCTCGGGTCGTGCTCGTAGGCGAGCGGGGTGAACGCGACCCCGGCGCGGGCGAGCGCGACGGTCGCGGGGGTGCCCGCAGACGAGGCATCCGGCTTCTTCGCCATCACTCGCCGCCCTCTGCGCGGAAGAGGCGCATCGACGGGCCGGGGATGCGCACGCGCGCGCCGGGCGGGAGCGGTTCGGCCGAGTCTGACCCCGTCGGAGGAGCCTCCTCGGCGGAGTCCCACAGCGGTCGGTACCCGGTGACCCCGTCGACGGCCGGCAGCATGACCTCGGCCTCGGTCTCACGGGCGTGCACGACGAGCAGGATGCGGTTGAACGCCTCCGTCTCGGGGGTCGAGGCCGCGAGGAACTGCAGGGTGCGCTCGGCCGGGGAGTTCCAGTCGTCGATGCCCATGGTCTCGCCGTCGGCGTTGTACCAGTCCATTCTCGAGGCGCTCGGCGTCGTCTGGCCGTCGCGTCCGAACCGGATCGGCCGGAGCGCCGGGTTCTCGCGGCGCAGCCGCAGGAGGTGCTTCGCGGTCGCGGCCAGCTCGGGGGCGAACCGCGGCCGCTCGGCGGGGTCCCACGCGAGCCAGGTGAGGGGGGAGTCGTGGCAGTACGCGTTGTTGTTGCCGCGCTGCGTGCGGCCGTACTCGTCACCGGCCGTGAGCATCGGCACCCCCGCCGACAGCAGCAGGGTGCCGAGCAGGTTGCGGATGCTGCGCCGCCGCGCCGCACGGATCGCGGGGTCGGCCGCCTCGCCCTCGACGCCGTGGTTGTAGGAGTTGTTGTGGTCGGTTCCGTCGCGGTTCTGCTCGCCGTTGCCGAGGTTGTGCTTGACGTCGAAGGCGGTGAGGTCCGCGAGGGTGAACCCGTCGTGGGCGGTGACGAAGTTCAGGCTCGCGAGCGGCCCCCGCTCGGCCGAGAACGTGTTGGAGGAGCCGGCGAGGCGGGTCGCGAAGCGCCCGATGCCGCTGCCGGCCGACCCGGTCTCGCGCTCGCGACGGAGGTCGCCGAGCCAGAAGTCGCGCATGCGGTCGCGGTACCGGTCGTTCCACTCGCTGAACCCGGCCGGGAAGTCGCCCGTGCGCCAGCCGTCGGGGCCGACGTCCCACGGCTCGGCGATGAGCTTCGACGCGCCGATGACCGGGTCGTCGAGCATGCCGCGCAGGAGCGGGTGCTCGCGCGTGTACGCGCCGTGCGCGTCCCGGCCGAGGGTCGCCGCGAGGTCGAGTCTGAACCCGTCGACCTGCAGCTCGTCGGCGAAGTACCGCATGGAGTCGAGCACGAGGCGCACGGGCGCGGCCCGGCCGAAGTCGACGGTGTTGCCGCACCCCGTGGTGTCGACGTACCGGCCGTGCGCGTCGTGCCGGTAGTAATTCGCGTTGTCGATGCCGCGGAGGCTGTAGGTGGGCCCTTCGCGCCCCTCTTCGGCGGTGTGGTTGTAGACGACGTCGAGCACGACCTCGAGGCCCGCCTCGTGCAGGCGCCGGACCATGCCGGCGAACTCCCGGCGCACGGCGTGCGCGCCCTCGGCCTGGGCGGCGGCGCTCGCGTACGGCGCGTGCACGGCGAAGAAGGCGAGCGAGTTGTAGCCCCAGTAGTTCGGCTTGCCCTGGCGCACGAGCCGCTGCTCGGAGACGAACGCGTGGACCGGGAGGAGTTCGACCGTCGTCACACCGAGGCCGGTCAGGTACTCGAGCGACGCGTCGTGCGCGAGCCCCGCGTACGTGCCCCGCAGCGGCTCGGGGATCGCCGTGTTGAGCTTCGAGAAGCCGCGCACGTGCGCCTCGTACACGACGGTGCGGTCGAGCGGCACCGCGGGCTTGCGGACGCCGCCCCAGTCGAAGCCCGCCTCCTCGAGCCCGCCGACCACGACGCCCCGCCACGAACCGTCGTCGGCTCGCGCGAGCCCCCGAGCGTAGGGATCGAGCAGCGTGTGCACGGCGTTGAACGCATGGTCGAATCCGGCCGGGCCGTCGACGCGGAGGCCGTAGTGGGCGCCGGGAACGAGCGCCTGCGAGGCGCCCGACCAGACGCCGTCCGCGTCGCGGACGAGCGGCACGCGCGCGGCGGCCCAGTCGAGGTCGTCGGCATCGAACACGACGAGGTCGACGCTCGTCGCATGCTCCGACCAGACCCGGATGCGCCCGCCGTCGGCGTCGGCGCGGACGCCGAGCTCGTCGAGGGGATCGGGCGCAGACATGCGATCTACAGTAGTTCTTGCGGACGAGACGGCTGCAAGCGCGTGCAGGCGGCGCGCCGCGGCATCCGACCGGCAGCGAACGATCAGGAAGGCGGGCGAATGGTCTACCTCGACCACGCGGCGACCACGCCGATGCTGCCCGAGGCGATCGAGGCCATGACCGCCGCGCTCGCCGTGGTCGGCAACCCCTCGTCGATCCACAGCGCGGGGCAGCAGGCGAAGCGACTGCTCGAGGAGTCGCGCGAGCGCGTCGCCGCGACGCTCGGCGTCGACGGCATCGAGGTGGTGTTCACGGGCAACGGCACCGAGGCGGTCAACCTCGCGATCAAGGGCCTGTGGTGGCAGCGGCGCTCGGATGCGGCGACCGGTGCCGAGCGGCGGCGCATCGTCGTGCCGGCCGGCGAGCACCACGCGACCGTCGACACGGTCGATTGGCTCGCCGAGCACGAGGGCGCCGACGTCGTCGTGATCCCGCTCGACGAGGTCGGCCGGGTGCGGCTCGACGTGCTCGAGCGCGAGCTCGCCGACGCATCGTCGATCGCGCTCGTCACGATGCTCTGGGCCAACAACGAGGTCGGCACCGTGCAGCCCGTCGAGGAGGTCGCCCGGCTCACCGCGCGCGCCGGCGTGCCCCTCCACGTGGACGCGATCGCCGCGTACGGGCAGGTGCCGATCGACGTGCGCGCCCTGCGCCGGGCCGGCGACGCCCCGCGCGGCGCGGGCCTCGTCGCGCTCAGCGTCTCCGCGCACAAGATCGGCGGGCCGGCCGGCATCGGTGCGCTCGTCCTCGACCGGTCGGCCGCCGTCGAGCCGCTCATCCACGGCGGCGGCCAGCAGCGCAAGGTGCGCTCCGGGACGCAGGACGTGGCCGCGGCCGCGGCCTTCGCCGCGGCGGCCGAGACCGTCGCCGCGCGACTCGACGCGGACGCCGCCCGCATGGCGGGTCTCCGCGACCGCCTGATCGCCGGTGTGCGCGACGCGGTGCCGTCGGCGCGGCTCTCGGGCGACGTCGGACCGGGCGCGCGGCTGCCGGGCAACGTGCACTTCTCGTTCCCGGGCTGCGAGGGCGACTCGCTGCTGTTCCTGCTCGACGCCGCCGGGGTCGCGGTGTCGACGGGCTCGGCATGCCAGGCCGGCGTGCCCGAGCCGTCGCACGTGCTCATGGCCATGGGGCGGTCGGAGGCCGACGCGCGCGGCGCGCTCCGCATCACGCTGGGCCACGTCTCGACCGAGGCCGATGTCGAGGCGTTCCTCGCCGCATTGCCGGCGGCGCACGCCCAGGCGGCGAAGGCGGGGCTCGCCGGGCGGGCCACCTCGTTCGACCGCTGACGCCCCGCCCCGGGGCATCCGTTCAGGCAGCCCTGCCTACACTGGAGGGGTGAAGGTCCTCGCAGCGATGTCGGGCGGCGTCGACAGCGCCGTCGCGGCGGCGCGCGCCGTCGAAGCCGGGCACGACGTCGTCGGCGTGCACCTCGCGCTCAGTCGAATGCCGGGCACGCTGCGCACCGGCAGCCGCGGCTGCTGCACCATCGAGGACTCGATGGACGCGCAACGCGCCGCCAACGTGCTCGGCATCCCCTACTACGTGTGGGACTTCTCCGAGCGGTTCAAGGCCGACGTCGTCGACGACTTCATCGCCGAGTACTCGGCCGGACGCACCCCGAACCCGTGCATGCGCTGCAACGAGCGCATCAAGTTCGCCGCGCTCCTCGAGAAGGCGCTCGCCCTCGGGTTCGACGCCGTCGCGACCGGCCACTACGCCAAGGTCGTCACGGGCGCCTCCGGTGCGCTCGAGCTGCACCGGGCGAACGCCGAGGCGAAGGACCAGTCGTACGTGCTCGGCGTCCTGACCGCCGAGCAGCTCGCCCACGCGTACTTCCCGCTCGGCGACACCGCCTCCAAGCAGCTCGTGCGCGACGAGGCGGCGCGGCGGGGGCTCAGCGTCGCGCAGAAGCCCGACTCGTACGACATCTGCTTCATCCCCGACGGCGACACGAAGGGCTGGCTCGCCGACAAGGTGGGCACCGCGACCGGTGACATCGTCGATCGCACGGGGGCGGTGGTGGGCTCCCACGACGGCGCGCACGCGTACACGGTGGGCCAGCGACGGGGCCTGCGCCTCGGCACCCCCGCGGCCGACGGCAAGCCGCGGTTCGTGCTCGAGGTGCGGCCGAAGGAGAACACCGTCGTGGTCGGGCCCAAGGCGGCCCTCGCGGTCGCCGAGATCGCGGGCTCCCGCTTCTCGTGGGCCGGGCTCGATCCGGTGGCCTCGGGCATCATCGCGGCACCGGGGGAGTCGTTCCCGTGCGACGTGCAGATCCGCGCGCACGCCGACCCGGTTCCGGCCGTCGCCGTCGTCATCGACGGCGAGGTCGTCGTGACGCCCGCCGAGCCGCTCGGCGGCGTCGCCCCGGGGCAGACCGCGGTGATCTACGTCGGCCCGCGCGTGCTCGGGCAGTTCACGATCGACCGCACGGTGAGCGCCGTCCCCGTCGACGCGTAGGCGTCCTCCCTCGACCTCGCGACGGGCTTCACGTAGATTCGCCTCGGCGGCGCTACCCCCGGCGCCGTCCGAATGATGAGGAGACTCCGTGTCCTACCCACGTGACTCTATCGACCCCATGGATTACCGGGCGGCCGCCGGCGAAGACCCGGCGAGCCCCTTCCGGAACCTCGACACCGGGCCCATCACGAGCCCCTTGACGGCCGCCGATGCCCGCCCCGCGGCGTGGGACGACCCCGCCGATCCCGACGTCCTCACGATCGAGGAGGTCGTCGACCGCCAGCGCCGGCGATTCGGCGGCATCAAGGTGGGCTCCGCCTTCTTCGGCTGGATCATCGCCATGGCCGTGCCGCTGATCGTCGTCGGCCTCGCCGCGGCGACGGGGTCGATGATCGGGCTCGACGTGACGCAGAGCCCCGAGGCGCTGTCGCGCGACTTCCCGATGGACGCCGACGTCGTCGTGTGGATCGGCGTCGGAGCGCTGCTCGCCCTGCTGCTGGCGGCGTTCTACTGCGGCGGGTACGTCGCCGGTCGCATGGCCCGCTTCAGCGGGCTCGTGCAGGGACTCGCCGTCTGGGCCTGGGCCCTCCTCGCGGCGATCGTCGTCGCCGTGGTCGGCCTCGTGCCGGCGACGAGCGGCGCCGTGCTCGGCGCCCTCGACGCCCTCCCGCGGCTCCCGCTCCCCGAGGACCTGCTGACGCTCGCCGGCATCGTCGCCCTCGTGGCCCTCGTCCTCGTGACCATGGGCGGCGCCCTCCTGGGCGGTGCCGTCGGCGTCCGGTACCACCGACGCGTCGACGCGTTCGGTCTGGACGCGTAGCGGACCCCGGGCCTGATCGGTCCCTGCGCCCGGCCCGGCATCGGGTGCCGGGCGCAGGAGCCGGCGGCGCGCCGGGGCCGTCGATCGCACGCACCGCTGTCGGTCGGCCTCTCTAGGATTGGCCTGTGAGCGAGACTCCCGCCGAGAACGACCTTCCGACCGATTTCGAGACGGCCCGCGCCGAGGCCGATCGGCTCACCGCGCGCATCGAGGGGGCCCGCGTCGCCTACTACGGCGACGGCGACTCGCCGCTGTCCGACGCCGAGTACGACGCCGACTTCCATCGGCTCGAGGCGCTCGAGCGGGCGTTCCCCGAGCTCGCCGGTCAAGACAGCCCCACCCAGCAGGTCGGTGCCGCGGTGGTCTCGGCCGGGTTCCCCGAGCACGAGCACGCCGAGCGCATGCTGAGCCTCGACAACGTCTTCTCGATCGACGAGTTCCGCGACTGGGCCGCGAAGACGCAGGCGGCCGCGGGGCGACCCGTGCGCTGGCTGTCCGAGCTGAAGATCGACGGGCTCGCGATCAGCCTCGCCTATCGCAACGGCGTGCTCGAGACGGCGACGACGCGCGGCGACGGCCGGGTCGGCGAAGACATCACCGAGAACGTCGACTTCATCCCGGCCATCCCGCGCCGACTCACCGGCGATGGCTATCCCGACTTCTTCGAGGTGCGCGGCGAGGTGTTCCTGCGCACGACCGACTTCGAGGCCCTCAACGCGCGCCAGCACGAGCTCCAGGCCGCCTACGAGGCCGATCAGCTCGCCAAGGGGCGGCCCGCCGACCAGATCCCCACGAAGTACCCCGAGTTCGCGAACGCGCGCAACACCGCCGCCGGCAGCCTGCGGCAGCGCCGCGAGAAGAAGACCGGGCTCGAGCTCGAGCTGATGCGCGAGCGGCTGGGGCGACTCGCGCTCTACCTCCACGGCATCGGCGCGTGGGCTCACCCCGATGTCCGCAACCAGTCCGAGACCTACGGCCTGCTCGCCGGCTGGGGTTTGCCCGTCTCACCCCACTCCCGCGTGTTCGACGCGGTCGACGAGGTCGCCGACTACATCGCCGAACGCGGTGAGCACCGCCACTCGGTCGAGCACGAGATCGACGGCATCGTCGTCAAGGTCGACGAGCTCGACCTGCACGGCGAGCTGGGCGCCACGAGCCGCGCACCCAGGTGGGCGATCGCCTACAAGTACCCGCCCGAAGAGGTGCACACGAAGCTCCTCGACATCGTCGTCGGAGTGGGGCGAACCGGTCGGGCGACCCCGTACGCGGTGATGGAGCCCGTGAAGGTCGCCGGATCGACCGTTCGCCAGGCGACGCTCCACAACCAGCAGGTCGTGCGCGCGAAGGGCGTCATGATCGGCGACACCGTCGTGCTCCGAAAGGCCGGCGACGTGATCCCCGAGATCCTCGGAGCGGTCGAGCAGTTGCGCGACGGCACTCAGGTCGAGTGGCACATGCCAGAGCTCTGCCCCGAGTGCGGCACGCCGCTGCGGGCGATGAAGGCGGGCGACATCGACCTGCGCTGCCCGAACGCCAGGTCGTGCCCAGCGCAGGTGCGCGGCCGCATCGAGCACATCGGCTCGCGCGGGGGGCTCGACATCGAGGCGCTCGGCGAGGTGACCGCGGCGGCGCTCACGCAGCCCTCGTTCCCGGCCGAACCGCCGCTGCCGACCGAGGCCGGGCTGTTCGAGCTCACGATCGACGAACTCGTGCCCATCGAGGTCGTCGTCCGCGATGCCGAGACCGGAGAACCGAAGGTCGACGAGTCGACCGGCGTGCCCGTGAAGCGCGCGCCGTTCCAGAAGGTGCGCATCACCTACCCGCCGGGCACCGAGCAGCTGACGGCCGCCGAGCGACGCGCCGCCGGCGTGAAGAAGGACCACCGGGAGCTCGGCCCGTCCGAGGCCGCGACGAAGCTCCTCGCCGAGCTCGAGAAGGCCAAGACGAAGCCGCTCTGGCGGTTGCTCGTGTCGCTCAACATCCGTCACGTCGGTCCGGTGGCGGCTCGCGCGCTCGCCGACTGGTTCGGCTCGCTCGGCGCCATCCGCGCGGCGAGCCGAGACGAGCTCGCCCAGGTCGACGGCGTCGGCGGCATCATCGCCGACTCGCTCATCGACTGGTTCGAGGCCGACTGGCACCGGGAGATCGTCGATCGGTGGTCGGCGGCGGGGGTGCAGTGGTCGACGCCGGGGCACCCGGGGCCCGGCGCCGCGGCGGAGGCGGGCGGTGTCCTGGCGGGGCTCACCGTCGTGGCCACGGGCTCGCTCGACGGCTTCACGCGCGAGGGCGCCCAAGAGGCGATCATCGCCGCGGGCGGCAAGGCCGCGTCGAGCGTGTCGAAGAAGACCGACTTCGTCGCGGCCGGGCCGGGCGCGGGGTCGAAGCTCGCGAAGGCCGAAGAGCTCGGCATCCGGGTGCTCGACGCCGCGCAGTTCGCGGTGCTCGTGACCGAGGGGCCGGGCGCTCTCGACGGGTGACCGTCGCCCGCGGCGTCTGCAGAGGGGGAGCGGATGGATGATGCGAACGGTGACGCGCGGTCGGCGAGCCGGCGCGACTTCCTGAAGCTCGGTGGTGCGGCCGCGGCTGGTGCCGTGGTCGGCGGGGCCGCGGGGGCGGCGATCGCCGCGGGCCTCTCCGGTGAGGGAATGGCGACCGACCGTGCCGAGCGCGGGCCGTCGGGCGGCCCGATCGCCCACTGGGTCGTGCTGATGGGCGAGAACCGTTCGTTCGACAACCTGCTCGGCCGGCTGTACCAGCCGGGCGACGAGCCACCCGACGGCCGGTTCGACGGCCTGGCGTTCGGGGACTACGCGAACCGCGACCGCGACGGTCGCAGCATCCCCGCACATGTCTACGACGGACCGACCGACGTCGTCATGGGGAGCCCCGATCCCGACCCGGGCGAGGAGTATCCGCACGTCAACACCCAGTTGTTCGACGTGATCGACCCGGTGGCCAACGACGGCGCCGAGGTCGGCGCGATGCGGCCGCCGTACAACGCGCCGGTCGACCTGACGGCGCCCGCGATGAGCGGCTTCGTCCGCGACTACCGGTCGCACCTCCTGGCGCTCCGGCGCGGGGTTGAGCCGAGCGAGGCCGAGGTGCAGCGCATCATGGGCGGCTTCTCGCCCGAGATGCTGCCCGTACTGTCGACGCTCGCGCGCGAGTTCGCGGTCTTCGACCACTGGCACTGCGCGGTCCCGTCGCAGACGTTCTGCAACCGCTCGTTCTTCCATGCCTCGACGTCGCACGGCTTCGTGACGAACGTCGAGAACGGCGGGTACCGCAAGTGGCTCGATGCGCCGGCGTCGCCGACGGTCTTCAACCGGCTCGAAGCGGCGGGGCTCAGTTGGCGCGTCTACTTCGACGAACTGCAGCTCATCTCGTTCACCGGATTCCTGCACGCGCCTGCGCTCGAGCGCTACTGGCGCACGGAGCATTTCGCGACGATGGCCGACTTCGAGCGCGATGCCGCTGCCGGCACGCTGCCCGTCTACGCCTTCATCGAGCCCCGCATGGTCTACGACCACAACGACTTCCACCCGCCCGTCGGGCGCCTCCGCGAAGGCGAGGCCGACGGCGAGCTCGTCATCGACAGCGCGATCTCCGACGTGCGCGCCGGCGACGCCCTCGTGCACCGCGTCTACGAGGCGGTGAAGAACGCATCGTCGCCCACCGGGTCGAACGCGCTCAACACCCTGCTGCTCATCACGTTCGACGAGCACGGCGGCACCTACGACCACGTCGCCCCGCCCCGCGCGACGCCGCCCGGTCGACGGGAGCCCGGCGAGATGGGGTTCGAGTTCGACCGGCTCGGCGTACGGGTCCCCGCGGTCGCGGTCTCGGCCTACACGCGGGCGGGTACGGTCGTGAACGACGAGTTCCACCACGCCGCCCTCGTCGCGACCCTCGCGCACGAGTACGGCTTCGACGAGCTCACCGACCGCGACCGGGGCGCACGGCGGCTCGAGGCGGCGATCAACCTCGACGACCCCCGAGCGCCCGAGACCTGGCCGTCGCCGACGCCGCAGTTCGTTCCGCCGAACCCCGAGGCCGGGGGCCACCCGGCGACGAGGCATCCCGATCGCCCCCTGAGCCCGCCGGCCCGCGGACTCCTCGGACTCCTGCTCGCGAAGTACGCGCCGAACGAGCCCGTGCCCGAGACCTACGCCGACGCGCTCGACGTGCTCGAGCGCCACGGGCGCGGGCTCTTCGGCGCGTCCTGACCGAACGCGCCCCGATAGAATCGGTGAATCCCGTCACGACACGTTCGGAGCAGCATGCCTGAAATCAGTGCCGAGCAGGTCGCGCATCTCGCGACCCTCGCTCGCATCGCGCTCACCGAAGAGGAGATCGCGCACCTCACCACCGAGCTCGGCCAGATCATGCAGGCCGTCGAGCAGGTGAACCGCGTCGCGACCCCCGAGGTGCCGCCCACGAGCCACCCCATCCCGATGCAGAACGTCTTCCGCGCCGACGTCGTGACCGACGACGTGCTCACTCCCGCGCAGGCGCTCGCCGGCGCTCCCGAGCGAGACGGCGACCGCTTCGTCGTCTCCGCGATCCTGGGGGAGGAGCAGTGAGCCACGCCGACGACCTCATCCGGCTGAACGCCGCCGACCTCGCCGGCCGCCTCGCCGCCGGCGACGTCTCGTCCGTCGAGGCGACTCGTGCGCACCTCGACCGCATCGCCGCCGTCGACGGCGCCGTGCACGCCTTCCTCCACGTCGATTCGGAGCGCGCCCTCGCGGCGGCCGCCGAGGTCGACCGCGCCCGCGCGGCCGGCGAGTCGCTCGGCGAGCTCGCCGGCGTGCCGATCGCGATCAAGGACGTGCTCGTCACCGAGGGCATGCCCTCGACGTCGGGCTCGAAGATCCTCGAGGGCTGGATCCCCCCGTACGACGCGACGCCCGTCCGCAAGGTCCGCGAGGCAGGACTCATCCCGCTCGGCAAGACCAACATGGACGAGTTCGCGATGGGCTCGTCGACCGAGCACTCGGCGTACGGCCCGACCCACAACCCGTGGGACCTCGACCGCATCCCCGGCGGCTCCGGCGGCGGCTCGGCGGCGTCGGTCGCCGCGTTCGAGGCGCCGCTCGCGCTCGGCAGCGACACGGGCGGCTCGATCCGCCAGCCCGCGCACGTCACCGGCACCGTCGGCGTGAAGCCGACGTACGGCGCCGTCAGCCGGTACGGCTCGATCGCGCTCGCCTCGAGCCTCGACCAGATCGGTCCCGTCACGCGCACCGTGCTCGACGCCGCGCTCCTGCACGACGTCATCGCCGGCCACGACCCGCACGACTCGACCTCGATCCCGACGGCGTGGCCGTCGATGGCCGAGGCCGCGCGCAACGCCGACGTGAAGGGCCTTCGCATCGGCGTCGTGAAGGAGCTCGACTCCGACGGCTTCCAGGCGGGCGTCCGCCAGCGCTTCCACGAGTCGCTCGACCTGCTCGAGCGCCAGGGCGCAGAGATCGTCGAGGTCTCCGCGCCGAACTTCGAGTACTCGATCGCCGCCTACTACCTGATCCTGCCCGCCGAGGCCTCGTCGAACCTCGCGAAGTTCGACTCGGTGCGATTCGGCCTTCGGGTGACCCCCGACGGCGGCGGCACGGTCGAGCAGGTCATGGCGGCGACGCGCGAGGCCGGTTTCGGCCCAGAGGTGAAGCGCCGCATCATCCTCGGCACCTACGCCCTGTCGGCGGGCTACTACGACGCTTACTACGGCAGCGCCCAGAAGGTGCGCACGCTCGTGCAGCGCGACTTCGACACGGCCTTCGAGAAGGTCGACGTGCTCGCCACCCCGACCGCGCCGACCACCGCGTTCAAGCTCGGCGAGAAGCTCGACGACCCGCTCGCGATGTACCTCAACGACGTCGCGACGATCCCGGCGAACCTCGCGGGCGTCCCCGGCATCTCGCTGCCGTCGGGACTCGCGCCCGAGGACGGCCTCCCCGTCGGCATCCAGTTCCTCGCACCCGCGCGCGAGGACGCACGCCTCTACAACGTCGGCGGCGCGCTCGAGCAGCTGCTCGTCGCCGAGTGGGGCGGGCCCATCCTCGCGAAGGCGCCCGACCTCTCGACCCATGAGCTCACCGCGACCGAGGAGGGCGCACTCTGATGGCGCGCGTCGAACTGATGGACTACGACAAGGCCCTCGGGCTCTTCGAGCCGGTGATCGGCCTCGAGGTGCACGTCGAGCTCAACACCGAGACCAAGATGTTCTCGCCGGCGCCGAACCCGGCCAACGAGAAGTACCACGGGGCCGAGCCGAACACGCTCGTCTCGCCCGTGTGCCTCGGCCTGCCCGGTTCGCTGCCCGTCGTGAACGGCGAGGCGGTCGAGAAGTCGATCTCGCTCGGCCTCGCACTCGGCTGCTCGATCGCCGCGTCGAGCCGCTTCGCCCGCAAGAACTACTTCTACCCCGACCTCGCGAAGAACTACCAGATCTCGCAGTACGACGAGCCGATCGCATTCGAGGGATCCGTCGAGGTCGAGCTCGCCGACGGTCGCACCTTCCAGGTGCCGATCGAGCGCGCCCACATGGAGGAGGACGCGGGCAAGCTCACCCACGTGGGCGGCGCGACCGGCCGCATCCAGGGCGCCGAGTACTCGCTCGTCGACTACAACCGCGCCGGCGTGCCCCTCGTCGAGATCGTCACGAAGCCGATCTTCGGGGCCGAGGGCGACGCCCCCGAGCTCGCGAAGGCGTACGTGTCGACGATCCGCGACATCGCGCTCGCGCTCGGCATCTCGGAGGCGCGCATGGAGCGCGGCAACCTCCGCTGCGACGCGAACGTCTCGCTCCGCCCTCGGGGCGCCGAGAAGCTCGGCATCCGCACGGAGACGAAGAATGTGAACTCGTTCCGCTCGATCGAGCGCGCGGTGCGATACGAGATCCAGCGCCAGGCCGCGATCCTCGCGAAGGGCGGCACGATCACGCAGGAGACGCGGCACTGGCACGAGGACACGGGCACGACGAGCCCGGGTCGACCGAAGTCCGACGCCGACGACTACCGCTACTTCCCCGAGCCCGACCTCGTGCCCGTGGTGCCGTCGGCCGAGCTCGTCGAGTCGCTGCGCGCTGCGCTGCCCGAGCCGCCGGCCGCCCGTCGGCGCCGGCTGAAGACCGAGTGGGGTTTCACCGACCTCGAGTTCCAGGACGTCGTGAACGGCGGACTTCTGAACGAGGTCGCCGCGACGATCGAGGCGGGTGCCACGCCCGCCGCCGCCCGCAAGTGGTGGACCGGCGAGCTCACGCGGCTCGCGAACGCGAGCGAGACGGATGCCTCGGGGCTCGCAACCCCCGAGCACGTGGCCGAGCTCGCCGCACTCGTCGACGCGGGCACGCTGACCGACCGCCTCGCGCGACAGGTGCTCGAGGGCGTCGTCGCGGGCGAGGGCTCGCCGCAGGAGATCGTCGACGCCCGCGGTCTCGCGGTCGTCTCCGACGACGGCGCGCTCATCGCCGCGATCGATGAGGCCCTCGCGGCGCAGCCCGACGTGCTCGCGAAGATCCGCGACGGCAAGGTGCAGGCCGCCGGCGCCGTCATCGGAGCGGTCATGAAGGCGATGCAGGGCAAGGCCGACGCCGCCCGCGTGCGCGAGCTCGTGCTCGAGCGGGCCGCCGCGACCGACGCGTAGCGCTTCTCGCCGGTCGAGAGCCGGGCGGCAGGCGGATGCCGCTGCCCGGCTCTCAGCCGTTTCAAGGCGGGCGCAGTGAGAATGCAGGTAACACCTTCACGACCTGCGAGGACACCATGGGATTCTTCGATCGACTCTTCGGCGCCCCCGAGCCGCAGCGACCCGCACCCGCTCCGGCGCGACCGCTCACCGACGACGAACTCGCGATCGAGCGCTACCGCTACCTGCTGCGCACCGCTCCGCCCGAGGCGATCGAGCAGGTGCACGCCGAAGCGTTCGCGAAGCTCACGCCCGAGCAGCGGCAGCAGGTCTACCGTGCGCTCGCCGACCAGGCGCCGGCGGGGGAGCGCCTCGTCTCGGACGAGCCGAGCGCCCTCGCCCGGGCGGCGACCCGGCAGGAGCTCCGGGCGCCCGGAAGCATGGAGCGCGCCTTCGCGAACGCCGGCGCCCCCGGCGGCCAGCCCGGCGCGCCGCGCCGCACCGGTCCGTCGTTCGGTTCGATGTTCGGCGGCTCGCTGCTCGGATCGATCGCGGGCGTCGTCGTGGGCACGGCGATCGCGGACGCGATCCTGCCCGACCCCGCCTCGTTCGACGCGGCCGGTGACCCCGGCGCGGCGGATGCAGGTTCGGTCGAGGCCGCGGGCGA
Organism: Agromyces cucurbitae; assembly: GCF_058349945.1. NCBI lineage: Bacteria > Bacillati > Actinomycetota > Actinomycetes > Micrococcales > Microbacteriaceae > Agromyces > Agromyces cucurbitae. The sequence goes on from NZ_JBYRES010000003.1 coordinate 151,901, forward strand.
CACGGGCGGCGACTTCGGCGGCTTCGGCGGTGACTTCGGCGGCGGTGACTTCGGCGGCGACTTCGGCGGTGACTTCGGGTTCTGACCCGTGCCCGCCCGATCCGGCGGCACCCGCGATGCGGCCCGATGCGTTCGCGCGCAGGGACGGTGCGCCGGCGACGTCGGCGGACCGGGATAGGGTCGCATCATGAGCAAGCAGGACGGCTCGTCGCGCCAGGTCACGACCGGCCCGGTCGACGATTCGGCCACCCCGATCCTGCACGTCGACATGGACGCGTTCTTCGTCTCCGTCGAGCTCCTGCGCCGTCCTGAGCTCCGTGGCCGGCCCGTGCTCGTCGGCGGCGCTGCGGGGCGCGGCGTCGTGTCGGCCGCGAGCTACGAGGCGCGCCGGTACGGCGTGAACTCGGCCATGCCGATGTCGATCGCGCTCCAGCGCTGCCCGAACGCGATCGTGCTGAGCGGCGACTACGCGAGCTACTCCCGGTACTCGAAGCAGGTCATGCAGATCTTCGAGCAGATCACCCCGCTCGTCGAGCCCCTGTCGATCGACGAGGCGTTCCTCGACGTCTCCGGCGCCAGGCGGCTGCACGGCAGCCCCGCCGAGATCGCCCGGACGATCCGCGAGCGGGTCCGCAATGAGACGGGCCTGTCGTGCTCGATCGGCGTCGCGGCGACGAAGTACGTCGCCAAGGTGGCGTCGAGCCGTGCGAAGCCCGACGGCATGCTCGTCGTGCCGGCGGCCGACACGCTGGCCTTCCTGCACCCGCTCCCGGTCTCCGCGCTCTGGGGGGTCGGCCGGGTCACCGAGGAGTCGTTGACGCGGCTCGGGCTGCGCACCGTCGGCGACGTGGCCGAGATGCCGGCCGACGCGCTCGAGCGCGCGGTCGGCCCGGCCCTCGCCGCACGCCTCGCGCGCCTCGCGAACGGCATCGACCCGCGCGACGTCGAGACCACGAGGTCCGAGAAGAGCATCGGGCACGAGGTCACCTTCGATCACGACCTCACCGACCCCGAGCAGATCCGTCGCGAGTTGCTGCGACTCTCCGACGACGTCGCCGTCCGCCTCCGCCGCGCCGGCGTGGTCGGCCGCACGGTCGTGCTCAAGCTCCGCTACGGCGACTTCCGCACCGTCACCCGGTCGCGCACGCTCGGTGAGCCGACCGACGTCGCACGACGCATCTACGACGAGGCGTCGGCCGCGCTCGGCGAACTCGTCGGCGACGGGGCCCGTATCCGCTTGATCGGTGTCCGAGCCGAGCAGCTCCGCGCGTCCGGCGGCGGCGCGGCGCTCTGGGACCCCGACGAGGAGTGGCGCGAGGCCGAGCGCGCGATCGACGAGGTGACCGCACGTTTCGGCCGCGGTGCCGTGCGCCCAGCCGCCCTCGTGCGACCCGGCGAGGCGGCCGCGCGCGTCGACTCGATGCGGCGCAGGTCGGCCGACGCGGCGACGCGGGAGCGGGAGGCGGCGGCCGCGGCCGAGGCCGCAGAGGGTCGCGCGGGGGTGGATCGAACGCAGTTCGGCGGGTAGCGTGGCCCTCATGGCTGATCTCGTCCTCGAACTCGCAGAGACCGTCGCCGGCGTCGGGGTGAAGACCTCCTACGGCGAGACGGTCGACCTCGACGGCACCAAGGTGGTGCCGGTCGCGCTCGGCTACTACGGGTTCGGCGCGGGCAGCGGCAGCGACTCGGGCGGCGACCAGGCCGGTGGCGGCGGTGGCGGCGGCCTCTCCATTCCGCTCGGCGCATACGTCGGGCGCGGCGGCGACGTGCGCTTCGAACCGAACCTGATCGGGCTCCTCCTCGTTGCGACGCCGCTCATCTGGGTGACCGGCAAGGCGCTCCGCGCCGTGATCCGCGCGCTCAAGCACTGACTCCGGCGACGCGGGCGCCGCCCGTCCGTCACCCGCCGTCATGCCCGTTCGCCGCGCGTATACTCGACCGTGAACACGGGAGTCCGGTGAGCCGGGCTGAGAGGAAGGTTCTCAACCTTCGACCGTCGAACCTGATCTGGGTCATGCCAGCGCAGGGAGGGCAATCGATCTCAATATCCCGTGCCTCTTTCCAACGATCGAAAGGGCACGACAGTGCACGCAACCGCACCATCCACCGCTTCGTCCGCCGCGAGCGCCGCACCCAAGCGCAATCTCCGCTGGCGCGTCGTCGACATCGTCGTCGGCGCGGTCGTCGGCGTGGCGACCGGCCTCCTGTTCCTCTTCTGGAACAACGTCGGCTACGCATGGTTCATGGCCGCCGATGCGGTCACGCCCGGCCTCGGCGGAATCGCCGTCGGGATCTGGCTCATCGGCGGCGTGCTCGGCGGCCTCATCATCCGCAAGCCGGGTGCCGCCCTCTTCGTGGAGCTCGTCGCAGCCATGGTCTCGGCCATCATCGGCAACGTCTGGGGACCCGAGGTGCTGCTGTCGGGACTCGCCCAAGGCCTCGGCGCCGAGCTCGTCTTCGCACTCTTCATGTATCGCCGCTTCGGACTGCTGCAGGCGGTCCTCGCGGGCGCGGCGGCCGGCGCCGGCGCGTGGACGCTCGAGCTGTTCACGTCGGGCAACCTGCAGAAGTCCGCTGAGTTCCTCGGGCTCTACTTCGCGACCGTCGTCATCTCGGGCGCCGTGCTCGCCGGAGCGCTCGGCTGGCTCATCGTCCGTGCACTCGCGGCGACCGGTGCGCTCAGTCGCTTCGCTGCCGGACAGGAAGCGTCGCGACGGGTCTGACCGTGCCCGACCGTTCAGCATCGCCGACCCCGGCCGCCGTCGAGGCGCGCGGCTGGGGCTGGCGTCATGCGTCACGCCTCCGGCCGGCAGTGGAGGACCTCGACCTCGTGATCGCGCCGGGCGAGCGGGTGCTGCTGCTCGGCCCGAGCGGCGCGGGCAAGTCCACGCTCCTGCATGCGATGGCGGGCGTGCACGGCGGCGACGACGAGGGGGAGGCGTTCGGCGAGCTCCTCGTCGACGGCGTCGACCCCGTTCGTGCCCGTGGTCGGGCAGGCCTCGTACTCCAGGATCCCGACTCGCAGGTCATCCTCGCGCGGGTCGGCGATGACGTCGCGTTCGGCTGCGAGAACCTCGGCGTCCCGCGCGACGAGATCTGGCCCCGCGTGCGCGAGGCGCTCGACGAGGTCGGTCTCGACGTGCCGTTCGAGCACCCGAGTTCCGCCTTGTCCGGCGGACAGAAGCAGCGGCTGGCACTCGCCGGGGCACTCGCGATGCGTCCGGGACTGCTGCTGCTCGACGAGCCCACGGCGAACCTCGATCCCGACGGGGTGCGCGAGGTCAGGGCCGCGGTCGAGCGGGTGCTCGACCGGCACGGCTCGACGTTCGTGGTGATCGAGCACCGCGTCGACGTGTGGAGCGAACTCGTCGATCGGATCGTGGTGCTCGGCCACGACGGCCGCCTGGTCGCCGACGGGGCCCCCGACGTGGTGCTGGCCCGGGAGCGTGCGACCCTGCTCGATGCGGGCGTCTGGGTTCCCGACGCGCTGGCGACGACGCCCGCCCGATCGCGTCCCGCGATGGACGAACGCGGCGAGTGGGCCCTCGCGGCCCGTCGGCTCGCGGTGGGGCGCCGAGCCGGGACAGCCGTGCAGCGGGGGATCGACCACTCGCTCGTTCGCGGGGCGAGCACCGTGCTCACGGGGCCGAACGGTGCGGGCAAGTCGACGCTCGCGCTCACCCTCGGCGGGCTCCTGCGGCCGATCGAGGGTCGCGTGGAAGCGTCTCCCGAGTTGACCGCCGGGCTCCGCGGCGACCCGATCGCATGGCGTTCGCGAGACCTGTTGACTCGCGTCGGCACCGTCTTCCAGGAGCCCGAGCACCAGTTCGTCACGGCGACGGTGCGCGCCGAGCTCGAGGTCGCGCCGCGGGCGCTGCGACTGGGTGAACGCGAGACCGCCGATCGGGTGGAGGAGATGCTCGCCCGGCTGCGGCTCGATCGCATCGCCCTGGCGAACCCCTTCACGCTCTCGGGAGGTGAGAAGCGCCGCCTCTCCGTCGCCGCCGTGCTCGTCGCGCGGCCGTCGGTGCTGATCCTCGACGAGCCGACGTTCGGGCAGGACCGCCTGACCTGGCTCGAGCTCACCGCCCTGCTCCGCGGGCTCGTCGACGACGGGCTCACGCTCCTGTCGGTCACCCATGACGCCGCGTACATCGCGGCGCTCGGCGACCGCGGCATCCGGCTCGAGACCGCCGGCGAACGGGAGTTCGCATGACCGGCGCGATCGGCATCGAGGATGCGCCGCGCCTGCACCTCATCGACCGCGTGAACCCCGTCACGAAGCTCGCGGCGGCGATGCTGCTCACCGTGCCGCTCCTCCTCACGCTCGACTGGGTGAGCGCCGCGACCGCCCTCGCCATCGAGCTCGTGCTCTTCGCGGCGGCGGGGGTGCGGCCGGGGATGCTCGTGCGCCGTGCCTGGCCGATCCTCATCGCTGCACCGATCGCGGGCGTCAGCATGCTGCTCTACGGGCGACCGTCGGGGGAGCAGTACTGGAGCTTCTGGCTCGCCCGTATCACCGACGGCTCGATCGAGCTCGCGATCGCGGTGACGGTGCGTGTGCTCGCGATCGGGTTGCCGGCGGTCCTGCTGTTCCTGCGGGTCGACCCGACCGAGCTCGCCGACGGCCTCGCGCAGGTGTGGCGGCTGCCGAGCCGGTTCGTGCTCGGCGCGCTGGCCGGGGCCCGCCTGATCGGACTGTTCATCGAGGACTGGCGCGCGATGGCGCTCAGCCGTCGCGCCCGTGGCATCGGCGACACCTTCGTGCTGCGCCGATTCGCGACCATGGCGTTCGCCTTGCTCGTGCTCGCCATCCGGCGCGGCTCGAAGCTCGCCACCGCGATGGAGGCGCGCGGCTTCGGCAACGACGCGCCGCGCACCTGGGCACGGGAGTCGCGCGTCGGCCGACCGGACTGGGTGCTCGTCGCCATCGCGATCGCCGTCGCGCTGACCGCGGTGGCCGCCGCGATGTGGGCCGGAACGTTCCACCCGGTGTGGGCGTGAGCGCGGCGACGGCCGCGATCGCCCGGGTGCTCGCGACGATCCGCGAACGCGACGCGGCGCCGGTCGGGGTCGTCGTCGCGATCGACGGACCGAGCGGCGCCGGCAAGTCCACCTTCGCCGACGCACTCGCGCAGGCGTGGAGGCACGCGGGCGCCGTCGTGGTCGGACTCGACGAGGTCTATCCCGGTTGGCATGGTCTCGCCGCGGCATCCGGCTCGCTCGACCGCACCTTGGTCGCCCCGCTCGCGCGCGGTGTCCCCGGCGGGTGGCGCCGCTGGGACTGGGCGGGAGACCGCCCCGCCGACCGGGCGATCATCGCGCCGGGGCACCCGATCATCATCGAGGGCTGCGGCGCCTTCGAGGCTACCGCGGGGCGCGACGGGGTCGTGCGGGTCTGGCTGCGCGCTCCGGATGCGGAGCGCAAGCGCCGGGCCCTCGAACGCGACGCGGGCGGATTCGATCCGTACTGGGACCTCTGGGAGACCGAGTGGCGTCGATATGTGCGCCGGACGTCCCCGCTGCGTTCGGCCGACCTCGTGCTGGCACTGCCCGAGGCCGCACCCCGAGGGCTACGGTAGTGCTATGAGTGCAGATTCGGTCGGCGCCCAGTACGTCGCAGAGTTCATCGATGGACCGCTCGAAGGCGAGTTCGACCACCGCGCCCTCGTCGGCGGCAAGCCCGAGGAGCGCGTCGGGATGGTGGCCGCCGTCGACGGACTGGAGTCGCTGTTCTGGTACGACGCCGTCGACGAGCGCGAGGTCGGAGGCGAGCTCCGAGTGCGGTTCCGATTCGACGCCGACGACTCCGACCCGGTCGAGTCCGACGACGAGAACGACTGACGAGCGGCGGGGCTGATCGGGGCACCCGCCGATCCGTCGGGCCGTCAGCCGGTCAGCTCGACTGGCCGTCGATGAACGCGTCGATCAGCACGAACGGATTCGCGAGGCGCCACAGCGGGCCGGGATCACCGATGTCTGCCGACAGTTCGAGCTCACTGCCGACGTCTCCGCTCGCCGTGGGCACCGTCACGGTGCCGACGGTGCGACCGGCGCGCGCCGTCGTGAACGGCTCGACGACGACGGATGCCTCCCCGGCATCGCTGCCCCACGCGGCATCCTTCCGCTCAGTGCGGGCGAGCAGGTCGGCGCGGTCGCCCCAAGCCGTCTCCACCGTGCCGTAGCTGGCGCCCTCCGCGATGACGGTGACGGGCTCCGCCGACGCCGTGACCGAGTCGTACGCGGCGACGGCGGCAGCGTCGAGCGTGTCGTAGTCGGGCATCATCGTCATCGCGCCGACGACGACCCGCGGCTCGTCGCCATCGCCCGGAACGGTCGCCGTGAAGATGTAGCACACGCCGGCCTCGTCGGTGTAACTGCGCGAGAGCGCCCGCAGGCCGTGGTCGCCGAGATGGGCGATCACATCGGGCACGTTGCGCGAGGTCGGGTCGCTGCGCTCGGGGTCGGCCACGAGCGCGGCGAGCTGCGGGTTCGCGAGCGCGAGTCCGGCGAGCCGGGCGAGCTCTGCTGCGGTGCCGACGTTGTCGGCCGAGAGGCCGGTCGCGTCGGCGACGCGCGTCGATTCGAAGCCCTGCTCGGCCAGCCACGCGTTCGCCTCGTCGACGTAGCCGTCGAGGCTGCCGAACGCCCATCGGGCGAGCGTGTCTGCGTGGTTGTTGCTCGAGGCGAAGAGGGTCGCTCGCACGACGTCGCGCTCCGTCCAGCTGTCGCCGGGGGAGACCTGGAGCGTGCGATTGCCCGCCTTGGCGTGGTCGAGGTAGCCCGTGTAGTCGGCCGGTCCGATCTTGATCGACGGGCCGGGACCGCCGTCATCGGGGAGTGGCAGCGAGTCGATCGTCGCGAGCACGGTCACGAGCTTCGCCGCGCCGCCGATCGGGACCACACCCGTCTCACCGGCAGTCGCGAGCGTCGACGTGGTGCCGTCGTCGTCGAGGAGGGCGAGGGCGCTCGCACCGTCGTCGGGGAGCGCGATCGGCGTCGCCGCCGCAGCCGGGGTGGCGTCGGCCGCAGACACGCGGATCTTCGCCGCGGGCAGTGGACCGAGCAGCATGGCGGGCCCGTAGACGCCAACCGCGAGGATCGCGACCGCGCCGAGGGCGATGCCGACGATGCGGCCGGGGGACAGACTCATGACGATCAGGGTATCTCGGCGGAGCTCACGCCCAGCCCAGTTCGTGCAGCCGGTCGTCGTCGATTCCGTAGAAGTGCGCGATCTCGTGCACGAGGGTCACGTGGATCTCGTCGCGGAGCTCGTCCTCGTCCTCGCAGATGGCGAGGAGCGGCTCGCGGTAGAGGATGATGCGGTCGGGCATCTCGCCGAAGCCGTAGCGGTCGCGCTCGGTCAATGCCCAGCCGTCGTAGAGGCCGAGGAGGTCGAGCGACCCGTCTTCGGGGCGGTCCTCGACGACGAAGACGACATTATCGAGTCCGTCGACCATGTCGTCGGGCAGTTGGTCGAGCTCATCGACCACGAGCGCTTCGAACGCTTCCGCATCGAGTTCCACGGCTTCTCCCATCTGCACGTCCAGCGGGGCGAATGCACGAAGCGCGGGCCGTTTCCGGTCCCGCGCTTCGCCAGCTTGGGGTGAGTAACGGGGCTTGAAACCCGCGACCCTGCGTCTGAACCAGTACCGCGACCAGGCGCTCTTGGGGTGAGTAACGGGGCTTGAACCCGCGACCTCCTGGACCACAACCAGGCGCTCTACCAACTGAGCTATACCCACCATGTGTCGTCATCGCCGAGGCGATCAGGACAACGGATAGAGCCTACTACACGTTCGAGCTCTCCCCGAACTCGGCGACGACCTCGGCGGCGAGCGCCTGCAGTTCGTGGCTCGCGGGACCCGGGTCGGCGACGAAGACCGCGCGACGGTAGTAGTGCAGTTCACGGATCGACTCGAGGATGTCGGCGAGGGCTCGGTGCCCGCCGTTCTTCGGCGGCGAGTTGAAGTAGGCGCGGGGGAACCAGCGCTTGGCCAGCTCTTTGATCGAGGAGACATCGACGTTGCGGTAGTGGAGGTGGGCGTCGAGCCGAGGCATGTACTTCGTGAGGAATGCGCGGTCGGTGCCGATCGAGTTGCCGGCGAGGGGCGCCTTCTGCTCATCGGGTACGTGCTTCAGCACGTACTCGAGCACCTGGTACTCGGCTTCTGCGACGGAGACGCCGTTCGGGATCTCGTCGATCAGCCCTGAGGTCGTGTGCATCTGGCGTACGAACTCGCCCATCGACTCGAGCGCGCTCGAGTCGGGCTTGATGACGATGCTCAGGCCGCCGTCGACGGGGCGGAGGTCGTAATCGGTGATGACGACCGCGATCTCGACCAGCTCATCGACCTCGAGGTCGAGCCCGGTCATCTCGCAGTCGATCCAGACCAGTCTGTCGCTCGATGAAGCCATGCGGCGAGTCTATCCGGCGGCGCCGACAGTGCCGATCGGAGGATCGACGTGGCATCAGGTCATCGGTGCCCCCGGCAGGAATTGAACCTGCGACCAAGAGATTAGAAGGCTCCTGCTCTATCCGCTGAGCTACGGGGGCGGTCGTGGCAAGCATACCGGTGCCGCACGTTCAGCCCTCGGTCGGCACGTGCACGTCGTCGCTCACGGCGCGTTCTCGCGACGATCCGCCGCCGCGTCGCAGCAGGAGCGCGATGAGCGGGTAGAGCAGCACCGAGAGCATGCCGGCGCCGACGAGCGCCGCCGCCGTGCCGCTCGTGAGGTCGCCGACATCGACGCCGATCGCGGTCACCGCGACGATGATGGGCAGCCCGGTCGCGCCGAACAGCGCAGTCGCGGCGAGGTCGCGCCGACTGGAGCCCGCGGGGGCGGCCAGCATCGAGGGCAGCCCGCGGACGACGAGGAGCAGGACGAGGAAGATCGGGAGGAGCGCGATCGTGCGGCCGTCGGCGAAGAGCGCCTCGAGATCGAACGTGACGCCCGTGTTGATGAAGAACACCGGCACGAGGAATCCGTAGCCGACCGCCTCGAGCTTCGACTCGATCGCCTCGGCGTCGCGCTCGGGTGCGCCGCTCAGCACGAGTCGATACAGGACGCCCGCGGTGAATGCGCCGAGCAGCATGTCGAGGTCGAGCACGATGCTGAGCGCGACGAGTGCGAGCAGGATGAAGATCACGAGCCGCACGGCGAACTGCCCGCTCGTGTGCAGCGTGGAGGTGATGATCGCGTGCATCCGCTTGCCGAGCCCCTTGGCGGCGAGCCAGATGGCGAAGCCCGCGACGACTGCGAACACGAGCAGCACGATCGCGGCGACCAGCGGCGACCGTCCGCTCAGGAAGAGCGAGATCGCGAGCAGCGGGCCGAACTCGCCGATCGCGCCGATCGCCAGTACCGACAGGCCGAACGGCGTGGTCAGGTCGCCCGAGTCGCGCAGCACGGGCATGAGGGTGCCGAGCGCGGTCGACGTCAGCGCGACGCCGATGAACGCCGCAGCCGGCAGATCCGGGGCGAACAGCGCCGCGATGCCCACGCCGGCGGCGAGCGAGATGATCCAGCCGATCGCCGCACGGCTGAGCGGGCGTCCGCGGATCGCGCGGAAGTCGATCTCGTTGCCGGCGAGGAAGAAGAGCATCGCGAGGCCGAACTCCGCGAGCATGCCCATGAACTCCTCGGGGACCACCCAGCCGAGCACCGAGGGGCCGAGGACGAGGCCGAGCACGATCTCGAACACGACGAGCGGAATCGCGACCCAGCGCCCGAGACCGCGCACGATGAGCGGTGCGGCGACCGCGATCGCCGGGACGAGCACCATCGTGCTGATCGAGTACTCCACGTGGCCTCCTGCGCGACGAGCGTCCTGCGGCGATGCTAACGGAGCGCGCGTGTTTCCTCCGCGAAACACGACGGCGGTATCGTCGGGGCATGCGAGACCTGCAGGCGCGAATCATCGACGAACTCCACGTCAGTCCGCACATCGACGCCGCCGCCGAGGTGCGGCGTCGTGTCGACTTCTTGAAGGACTACGTCGTGACGACGGGAGCGCGCGGATTCGTGCTCGGCATCAGCGGCGGCCAGGACTCGTCGCTCGCGGGCCGTCTCTGCCGTCTCGCCGTGGCGGAGCTCGTCGACGACGGCGTCGACGCCCGGTTCGTCGCGGTGCGCCTGCCCTACGGCGTGCAGCACGACGAGGCCGATGCGCAGCTCGCGCTGCGGTTCATCGACCCGCAGGAGACGGTCGTCTTCAACATCAAGGGCGGGGTCGACGGGCTCGCGGGCGATTTCGCCGAGGCCGTGGGCACGCCCATCAGCGACTTCGGCAAGGGCAACGTGAAGGCGCGCATGCGCATGATCGCCCAGTACGCGCTCGCGGGGGAGGACGGCCTGCTCGTCGTCGGCACCGACCACGCCGCGGAGGCGCTGACCGGATTCTTCACGAAGTTCGGTGACGGCGGGGCCGACCTCGTGCCGCTCACCGGACTCACGAAGCGTCAGGGCCGTGCACTCCTCGAGGCGCTCGGTGCGCCCGAGCGCCTGTACCTCAAGGTGCCGACCGCCGACCTGCTCGACGGCGACCCCGGGCAGGCCGACGAGGCGAACCTCGGGCTTCGCTACGACGACCTCGACGCCTACCTCGAGGGTCACGAGATCGACGCCGGAGTCGCCGACCGCATCGAGGCGCGTTACCTGGCGACGCGGCACAAGCGCACCGTGCCGGTTTCGCCGCACGACGAGTGGTGGCGCTGAGCGAGGAGCTCCCGCTCAGTCGGGCTCAGCGCCGGGGCTCGGCCTCGGGCATCGCCGAGGTCGGGACGGTCGGCTCGGTCGCGACGGTCTGCGTGGGTGCGGTCTCGGGATCGGCGGTGTCGCCGACGCCGCGGTAACGGTCGTGGTGCTGCTCGGCGACCCACGTGTCCTGCGCGTCGATCGTGCCCTGGTCGGGCTCCTGCCGCTGCGTGCGCCAGCGATCGAGGTCGTTCTGGAACTGTCGCCGGGTACGACCGGGATGCCGCTGCCATTCGAGCAGCCGGTCGCGGAACTCGACGACCGCAGGGTCGAGCTGGTAGCCGAACGTCGCCGACGCTCGCTTGAGTTCGTGCAGCTGGTGCGCCGCCCAGTTGGCCGCGACGTCGGAGCCGCGGATGGGAAGCAGCCGGACGACGATGTCGGCCTGGCCGACCGCTCGGTCGGCCAGCACCTGCTCCTGGGGGGTGAGCGAGTTCCAGACGGATGCCTCGGTCGCGGCATCCACGAGCGCGGCGATCGCCGCGGCCTTCGCCTCCCGGTCGCGCTGCGCGACCACGCGGCGGACGGAGGCGCTCGAGATCCACGCGGCGAGCAGGCCGGCGATCAGGACCGCGACGAAGAGCACGGCCGCAGTGAACACCGTCGACTGCGAGGTGCTCTCGGAGAGCCAGGAGATGAAGTCGTTCCACCACTGCATGGCCGCAGGCTAGCGCGGGGGGCTCGCGCCGCCGCCGTTCGTCGACGGCGTGGCCCGATTCGCATGCCGGGTCACCGGAAGAGCTCGATCGCGGATTCGGGCGACCAGAATTCGCCGAGTGGTACCGGGGGCCGGCCGCCGGGTGCGAATCGTCGGGCGGCGAACCGGGCGGCCGCGCCGTCGCCGCGACGTTCGACGTGCCCGAGTACGGCTCCGCCGGGACGTGCGACGCGCCAGAGTCCTGGGCCGGCGGGCACGATCGCGAGGCCGGGCACGGTGAGCGGGAAGGGTTCGCGCAGGTCGGCCGTGATGGTCGTCATGATGCTCCTCTCGATACCGCAGCCGGCCCTGCGCGGGTGATGGGGCGAGCGTACGTCCGCCCGCCGACATCGCGGGAGGGAGACGCGCGCGCACTCGGGGCCGACCGTGCGCACTCGTCCTCGACAGGTGCGCCCGGTCAGGGCGCGTCCACAGATCCGCGCGATCGACGTGGATGCCTCGTGGGCGAGGACACGCTGGTGGCACGTGGTTCCGGGGCGGCGTTCCGGCACGAGGCCGCTCCGGAGCCACGAGCCGTCGACTCGCGACGGTGATCGATCGAGGAGAGCACATGACCGACAGCATCACGGTGACCGGCATCGTCGGCACCGATCCGACCCAGAAGGTGATCGGCGACGGCGTCGTCATCACGACCTTCCGGCTCGCGTCCAACCGGCGGTACTTCGACAAGGCGAGGGGCTCATGGGAGAGCACGGAGACGAACTGGTTCACCGTCTCGGCGTTCCGCCAGCTCGGGCAGAACGCGGGCTTCTCGGTGCGCAAGGGCCAGCACGTCATCGTGCAGGGGCGCTTGCGCGTGCGCGCGTGGGAGGCGGGCGGCAAGTCAGGCACGTCGGTCGACATCGAGGCCGACGCGATCGGGCACGACATGGCCTGGTGCATCTCGTCGTACGCGCGCCACCCCTCCGAATCCCGGTCCGCCGATCCCGACGGTCGAGCCGACGCTCCCGACGCTCCCGACGCCTCCGACTCCGCGACCGCCTTCGAGGGCGGCGCAGACTGGTCGGGGCTGTCGTTGTCGACGGGGGAGATCACCGCGATCGCCGGCGGCGACGACGTCGGGCGCGACGACGGAGCCGGCGCCTTCGACGGCGACGACGTCGAGCGCTCCACGGCGGGCGACGACCTCGAGCAGGTCGCGTACGCAGACTCGGTGCGCGACTGAGCCCGCATGACCGCTCGGGCCGGGAGTGAACGCATAGACTCGGCTCGGGCGGTCGACACCGCGGTGAGGGGAAGCATGGCACGGCGGATCGGCATGAGGGCGACGCTCGCGTTCGTCGCGGCGGCGACGGCGCTCGCACTCGCCGGGTGCACCTTCGGCGGCGACCCCACGCCGGGCCCCTCGCCGTCCGACGGTCCGTCCGCGTCGGCGCCGTCGACCACCGAGCCCGCCGCGCCGCCGACCCTGCGGCCCGAGCTCTCAGCGGGTGAGAATCTCGACTACTTCAACGCCGTGAACGCCGCGGTCGTCGCCGCGAACGCCGAGGCCGGCGGTCGCGACTTCATCGACGCACTCGTCGCCGCCGGGTTCGACAAGGCGGCGATGCAGGTGACGTCCGACGAGACGACCGAGGGCAAGCCGGCCGATTCGGTGCAGTTCGCCGTGCTCTTCCAAGACGAGTGCCTCGTCGGCCAGTACGGCCCCAAGTCGGGCGGCTACCACGGCGCGGTGCGCCCCGCGCTCGGCACGGGCGGCTGCCTCATCGGGCAGATGCGACCCATAGACTGGTAGCCGACATGCGGCGGCCCGTGCTCGGCGGCCGCCGAACGCGGTGAGGAAAAGACTTGGCTGAATACATTTACTCGATGGTGCGCGCCCGCAAGGCGGTCGGCGACAAGGTCATCCTCGACGACGTGACGATGGCGTTCCTCCCCGGGGCGAAGATCGGCGTGGTCGGCCCCAACGGCGCCGGTAAGTCGACGATCCTGAAGATCATGGCCGGCCTCGACCAGCCGTCGAACGGCGAGGCGAAGCTGACCCCCGGTTACTCGGTCGGCATCCTCATGCAGGAGCCCGAGCTCGACGAATCGAAGACCGTGCTCGAGAACGTGCAGCAGGGCGTCGGCCCGATCAAGGCCAAGCTCGACCGCTTCAACGAGATCTCGCTGCTCATGGCCGAGCCCGACGCCGACTTCGACGCGCTGCTCGCGGAGATGGGCACCCTCCAGGAGGAGATCGACGCGGCCGACGCGTGGGACCTCGACTCCCAGCTCGAGCAGGCGATGGACGCGCTGCGCTGCCCGCCGGGAGACGAGATCGTCTCCGTGCTCTCGGGCGGTGAGAAGCGCCGGGTCGCGCTCTGCAAGCTCCTCCTGCAGAAGCCCGACCTGCTGCTGCTCGACGAGCCCACCAACCACCTCGACGCCGAGAGCGTGCTCTGGCTCGAGCAGCACCTCGCGAAGTACCCCGGCGCCGTGCTCGCCGTGACCCACGACCGGTACTTCCTCGACCACGTCGCGGAGTGGATCTGCGAGGTCGACCGCGGCCGGCTCTACCCCTACGAGGGCAACTACTCGACGTACCTCGAGAAGAAGCAGGAGCGCCTCACCGTCCAGGGCAAGAAGGACGCGAAGCTCGCGAAGCGCCTGAAAGAGGAGCTCGAGTGGGTCCGCTCGAACGCGAAGGGCCGCCAGGCCAAGTCGAAGGCGCGTCTCGCCCGGTACGAGGAGATGGCCGCAGAGGCCGAGCGCACGCGCAAGCTCGACTTCGAGGAGATCCAGATCCCCGCAGGTCCGCGCCTCGGCGACATCGTGCTCGAGGTCAAGAACCTCAAGAAGGGCTTCGGCGACCGTGTGCTCATCGACGGGCTCAGCTTCTCGCTGCCCCGCAACGGCATCGTCGGCATCATCGGGCCGAACGGCGTCGGCAAGACGACGCTCTTCAAGACGATCGTGGGCATCGAGCCGGCCGACGGCGGCGACGTGAAGATCGGCGAGACCGTGCAGATCTCGTATGTCGACCAGACCCGGGGCGGCATCGACCCCGACAAGTCGCTGTGGGAGGTCGTCTCCGACGGGCTCGACTACATCCAGGTCGGCAAGACCGAGGTGCCGAGTCGCGCCTACGTGTCGACGTTCGGCTTCAAGGGGCCCGACCAGCAGAAGCGGGCGGGGGTGCTCTCGGGCGGTGAGCGCAACCGGCTGAACCTCGCGCTCACCCTGAAGCAGGGCGGCAACCTGCTGCTGCTCGACGAGCCGACCAACGACCTCGACGTCGAGACCCTCTCGAGCCTCGAGAACGCACTGCTCGAGTTCCCGGGCTGCGCCGTCGTGATCACCCACGACCGGTGGTTCCTCGACCGCATCGCGACGCACATCCTCGCGTACGAGGGCACCGACGAGAACCCGTCCAACTGGCACTGGTTCGAGGGTAACTTCGAGGCGTACGAGGCGAACAAGGTCGAGCGCCTCGGTGCCGACGCCGCGAAGCCGCACCGTTCCACCTACCGCAAGCTCACGCGAGACTGACATGCGACTGCACGTGCCCACCCCGCTCCGCTGGAGCGACCTCGACGCCTACGGGCACGTCAACAACGCCCGGATGCTGAGCCTCCTCGAGGAGGCTCGCATCCAGGCGTTCTGGGTGAACGACGACGGCACCGCCGAGCACGCGGTCGGCGCCTCGACCGCCGTGCTCGACGCGACGCCGGGGTCGACGACCGTCACGCTCATCGCGCGGCAGGAGGTCGAGTACCTCGCGCCGATCCCGTACCAGCGCCTGCCGCTCGACATCGAGCTCTGGATCGGTCACATGGGCGGCGCGAGCCTCGATGTCTGCTACGAGGTCTTCTCCCCGGTCGGCGCAGAACCGCGCGTGCTGTACACCCGGGCGGTCACGACGATCGTGCTCGTCGATGCGGCGACCGAACGGCCCCGCCGCATGAGCGACGACGAGCGGGCCGCGTGGGAGCCGTACCTCGAGCCCACGATCGAGTTCCGCCGGCGCTGACGGGCCGGATCGACGCGACCGGGGCGGTATCGGCCCCGGTGTCGCCGTCGCGTCAGCGATCGACCGGGTCTTCGCTGAACGAGCCCTCCCAGACGGCACGGCTGCCGGCCTCGCCGATCTGCACGAGGGTCCAGGTGGCCCCGACGGCGACGATCGCGGCGGCGACGGTCAGCAGTGCGCCGATCGCGAGCCGCGGCCCGCGCGTCGGGCGTCCGCGCTGCTCACCGGCGGGCGTGCGGTTCGCCGCGGCGCGCTCGACGAGCGCCCACGCCGCGTTCGCCGCGGCGACCACGAGCATGGCGACGAGCCACGGCGTGAGGTCCTCGCCCATCGCGGTGTGCTCCTGGATGAGCGGCGCCGGCGGCAGGCGGACCTCGAGCCACTTCCCGGCCTCGACGGTGAGGAGTCCGATCGCGAGCAGCACCGCGGCTCCGGCGAGCAGCGGCAGCCAGAGCACGCGCCTCGCGGCCGGCCACGCGGCGATCACGACGAGCAGCAGCGCGACGAGCGGGGTCAGCACGATGACCGCGTGCACGAGCAGCACGTGCGCCGGCAGGCCGGCGAACTCGTAGTCCATCTCAGGACGCGGTGACGACCTGGTCGCCGGCGACGACCACCTTGATCGGACTGAGCGGTTCGGGTGCCGGGCCCGACAGCACCTCGCCCGTCGCGGCATCGTAGATCGAGCCGTGGCACGGGCAGTGGAACTCGGCGCCCGCCGCCGCGACGACGCACTGCTGGTGGGTGCAGATGGCGCTGAAGGCGACGAACTCGCCTTGCGTCGGCTGCGCCACCAGCACGGGGTCGGCGCCGAGCTTCGCGTCGATGCTGCCGCCGACGGGAACGTCGGCGGTCGCGGCGACCTCTTCGCCCGCCGCCGGCGGCTCGGCCGAGGACGAGTCGTCGGGCGCGACGGGCGACGAACCGGCCCCGTCGTCCGAGCCGTCGCCCGAGACGTCTGCGCATCCCGCCAGTGCCAGGGCGCCGGCCGCGGCACCCGCCGTGCTGATCGTGATCGCCGCGCGCCGGGTGAGATCGTGGTGCACCGTCATCGCCGAACCCCTTCGTCCGCGTCGGGCGCCGATCGGCGCCCCTGCCCCCATTGTGGGCCACGGGGGCGCGGCGCGCCCGGATTCAGCGCGGACGCTCAGTCGAATTCGGCAGGCCGCGGCACGCGCACCATGCCCTCCTGGGCGACGCTCGCCACCAGCAGGCCGTCGCGCGTGTAGATGCGCCCGAGGGAGAGGCCGCGCCCGCCGCCGGCCGACGGCGACTCCTGGACGTAGAGCAGCCACTCGTCGACGCGAGCGTCGCGGTGCCACCACATCGCGTGGTCGAGGCTCGCGACCTTGAGACCGGGCGTCGCCCACGCCACGCCGTGCGCGCGCAGCACGGGTTCGAGGATCGAGTAGTCGCTCGCATAGGCGAGCGCCGCCCGATGCTGCTTCGGGTCGTCGGGCAGCCGCCCGAACGCCTTCATCCACACGGCCTGGCGCGGCGACCGTTCGCCCTCGACCGACAGGTAGATCGGTGAGGGCACGTGGCGCACGTCGAACGCCCGCTCGTTCGACCAGTAGCGGGCGACATCGTGGTCGAACTCGCCGAGCACGTCGGCGGTCGACGGCAGCGACTCGGGGTCGGGCAGGTCGTGCGGCATCTCGAGCTGGTGCTCCACGCCCTCGTCGTGGGTCTGGAACGATGCGATGAGCGACAGGATGGGCTCGCCGTGCTGGTACGCCTGCGTGCGCCGCGTCGAGAACGAGCGACCGTCGTGGATGCGGTCGACCGAGAAGGTGATGGGGTGCGCGACGTCGCCGGGCCGCAGGAAGTAGCCGTGCATCGAGTGGATGTTGCGGTCCTCGGGCACCGTGCGCAACGCGGCGACGATCGACTGGGCGAGCACCTGGCCGCCGAAGACGCGTCCGAGCGGCATCCACTGCGAGGGGCCCGTGAAGATGTCCTCGGTCGTGCGGGCGCCGGTGTCGGTGAGGTTGAGGGTGCTCAGCAGGCCGTCGATCGGTCCGTTCATCGGTCCTCCGTGTCGGTGGGCGGCCGCCGCCGGCGCCGTGGAAGCCGGCCGAGAGCGGCCCGCGCTCTTGGTAGTTTAGACACGAGATGGTTGAACGACTCACGCTCGCCGACAGCCTGTCGCTCGGCGACCTGCACACGTACCTGCAGCGGGCCGGCCGCGTCGAAGACGGGTCGGTGCGCCTCGTCGCCGGCTCCGGAATCCTCGCCGTCTACACCGCGATCCTCTATCCGCGCGGCATCCTCGACGAGAGCCCGACCGTGCTCGGCCTGCGCACGTTCGCCCTCGCCGACGACGAGGAGTTCGACTCGGTCGTGCCGATGCGCTCGCTGGTCGAGCGCATCGTGCGCGCCCGCGGCGAACTGGCCGACGAGGACGAGTCCCGCCCGGTGACGATGTCGCGCCCGCCCGAGGTGAATACCGTCACCTGGGCCGGCATCTCGCCGCCCAGGGGCGGCTGGCGGGCGCTCGGTGAGACGGATGCCGCGCGGCTCGAAGCCGCCGCCAGGGCCGGCATCGACGAGGTCGCGAAGGCCATCCCCGAGGGGACGGGCGAGCAGCTCGTGCAGCGCGTGCGCTCCGAGGTGTGGGGCCGCGGCGTCGACGGACTCGAGTACGTGCCGACCGGCGCGGCGTTCGCCGCGTTCAGCCTCGGGTTCCTCGGCGACGACCCGGTGCGGCTCTTCGAGACCGGCCCGTGGACGCGACTGACCTCGCGCCGCGGCCACGTGCTCGTGCGCCGCAAGCCTTGGACGCTCAAGGCGTAGCCGGGTAGCCGCGCCGCCGCGCAGCCGCGCCGCACAACCGTCCACGGCGGCACCCGCGGCGCCCAGGTCAGCCCCGCGCGATCGCCCGCCCGGCCGATCGGCCCGTGAAGAGGCATCCGCCCAGGAAGGTGCCCTCGAGCGCGCGGTAGCCGTGCACGCCGCCGCCGCCGAAGCCGGCCGCCTCGCCGACGGCGTAGAGGCCGGGCACGGGGGCGCCGTCGGCGCCGAGCGCCCGCGAGTCGAGGTCGGTCTGGATGCCGCCGAGGCTCTTTCGCGTGAGGATGTGCAGCTTCACCGCGATGAGCGGACCCGCCTCGGGGTCGAGGACGCGGTGCGGTGTGGCGACGCGGATGAGCTTGTCGCCGCGGTACCTGCGTGCGCCGCGCACGGCGACGAGTTGCAGGTCCTTCGAGAACTCGTTGTCGACCTCGCGGTCGCGAGCGACGATCTCGCGCTCGATGTTCGCGGTGTCGAGCTCGACGTCGGGGGAGAGGGCGCGCATGCCGTCGAACAGCTCGTCGAGGGTGTCGGCGACGACGAAGTCGGCGCCGTGCTGCTTGAACGCCTCGACGGGAGCGGGTGCCCCCGCGCGGACCCGCTGCGCGAGCAGCTTCAGGTCCTTGCCGGTGAGGTCGGGATTCTGCTCGCTGCCCGAGAGTGCGAACTCCTTCTCGATGATCTTCTGCGTGAGCACGAACCACGAGTGCGCGTGCCCGGTCGCGGCGAGGTGCTCGAGCGTGCCGAGCGTGTCGAATCCGGGGAAGAGCGGCACGGGCAGGCGTCGGCCCTCGGCGTCGAACCAGAGCGACGACGGACCCGGCAGGATGCGGATGCCGTGCATGGGCCACACCGGATCCCAGTTCGTGATGCCCTCGGTGTAGTGCCACATCCGGTCGCCGTTGACGAGGCGGGCCCCCGACGCCTCGGCGATGCCGAGCATGCGCCCGTCGACGTGCGCCGGCACGCCCGAGAGCAGGTCGACAGGAGGTTCGCCCATACGGGCCGGCCACGCGGCGCGCACGAGGTCGTGGTTGCCGCCGATGCCGCCCGACGCGACGACGACGGCGGGCGCGCGCACTTCGAACTCGCCCACCTCGTCGCGGTTGGACGCCTCGCCGCGCGCGGCCGCGTCGGGCGCGAGCACCGCGCCGCGGACGCCGACCACGGCGCCGCCCTCGACGATCAGCTCGTCGACGCGGTGACGGTGCCTGAACTCGACGAGCCCGGCCGCCTCGCCCGCCTTCACCCGCGCGATGAACGGCTCGAGCACGCCGGGCCCGGTGCCCCACGTGATGTGGAACCGCGGCACCGAGTTGCCGTGCCCGTACGCCGCGCCGGCGCCGCGTTCGGCCCAGCCGACGACGGGGAAGAACCGCACACCCTTCTCGTGGAGCCACGCGCGCTTCTCGCCCGCGGCGAACTCGAGGTACGCATCGGCCCAGCGGCGGCCCCACTCGTCCTCGTCGCGATCGAACCCGGCGGTGCCGGCCCAGTCCTGGCGGGCGAGGTCGAGCGAGTCCTTGACGCCCATGCGGCGCTGCTCGGGGGAGTCGACGAGGAACAGGCCGCCGAACGACCAGTGGGCCTGGCCGCCGAGGCTCGCCTCGGGCTCCTGGTCGACGATCATGACCCTGCGGCCGGCGTCGACGAGCTCGGATGCCGCGACGAGGCCGGAGAGGCCGGCGCCGACGATGATCGCATCGGGGGTGGGGGTGGCTGCCACAGTGACTCCTTCGTCGCTTCGGGTGGGTGGCGGTGGGTGGAACGGTCAGTCGTCGAACGTGTTCACCATTGCGAACGCGGCTCGCTGCAGATAGTCCCACAGGGTCTCCTCGGCGAGCGGGGGCAGCTCGAGCGAGTCGACGGCGGTGCGCATGTGGGCGAGCCAGCGGTCGCGGGCGTCGGGGTTGACCTTGAACGGCTGGTGCCGCAGGCGCAGGCGCGGATGGCCGCGCTCCTCGCCGTACGTCGTCGGTCCGCCCCAGTACTGCTCGAGGAAGAGCTGCAGGCGGCGGGCGGCGGGCCCGAGGTCCTCCTCGGGATACATCGGGCGCAGCACGGGGTCGTCGGCGACGCCGCGGTAGAACTCGGCGACGAGCTTCTCGAAGGTCGCGCTGCCGCCCACCTGGTCGTAGAACGACTGCAGCTCGGTCATGCGGTGCCTCCGGTCGGCGGGGTCGGCGGCTTCGGCGTGCGAGGCGCGCGCGGGGCCTGGTTCCTGGGCTTCTTCACGGCGGCGGGTGTGCCGGGCACCACGGCGTTGGGCGAGGTGCGCGGCGGCTTCGCGCCCTTGACGCGGGTCGCGCCCTCGAAGCCCGTCGGCACGACGCTCGTGAGGCTCGGGAGCTTCACGCCCATCTCGTCGAGGGCGCGCTTGAGGCGCATGCGCAGCTCGCGCGCGACGTCGTCCTTCGCCGACGAGCGCACCTTCATGACGACGCGGATGACGAGTGCATCGGCCGAGATCGACTCGAGGCCCCAGACCTCGGGCTTCTCCATGATGCGGCTGCGCCACTTGCTCGAATGCGCCATCTCGGTCGCGGCGCGGAGCAGTTCGGCCTCGACCGCGTCGACATCGGCGTCGTACGGCACCGCGAGGTCGATGATCACGCGGGCCCAGCCCTGCGACATGTTGCCGACCCGCAGGATCTCGCCGTTGCGCACGAACCAGAGCGTGCCGTTGACGTCGCGGATCGTGGTGATGCGGATGCGCACCTCCTCGACGATGCCCGTCGCCGGGCCGAGGTCGACGATGTCGCCGACGCCGAGCTGGTCCTCGACGACCATGAACAGGCCGTTGAGCCCGTCCTTCACGATGTTCTGAGCGCCGAAGCCGAGTCCGGCGCCGACCGCGGCGGTCAGCAGTGCGAACGAACCGAGGATCGTCTCGTTGATGGTGTTGACGATGAGCAGCACGACGACGACGAACAGGGTCACGTTCACGATGTTCGTGAGCACCGTGCCGAGGGTGCGCGTGCGCTGCACGAGTCGCACGGTCGCGAGCGGCGACGCCTGCAGCGCCTGCGTATCGGTGACGTCCTGCTTCTTCTTGACGCCCGTGACGATCTGCTTCACGACCCGCTCGATCACGAAGTGCAGCACCCAGCGGATGAGCAGCGCGATCGCGATGATCATGACGATCGAGATGAGCTTGCCGAGGATGACGTCCCAGTGCTCGGCCCACCAGGTGCCGATGTCGGTCCAGTAGTTGGGGTCGACGGGGGTGTCCTCAGAGGCAGGCGTCTCGAACCCGAACATGGTGTGCAAGTCTACTGAGCCCCATCCGAGAGCTCGCTGGCATCGCGGGCGCGCGCGGCGAGCGCCCGGTCGAGCTCGGCGAGGTGCTCCGCGACGACGCGGTGCATCGAGGCGGGCTCGGGGTGGGCGGCGAGCCAGGTGCGTGCGAGCTCGGCGAGGTCGGCGTCGACGAGTGGCGTGGGGAAGAGGCGCTTCGACAGGATCGAGGCCATGTTGAAGCTGCGGTCGGCCCACACGCCGGGCATGGCATCGAAGTAGTCGCGCGCGACCGCCGCGAGCAGCTCGGGGGAGTTCGTCCGGCGCCAGCCGTCGGCGATCGCCCGGGCGAGGTCGTTCGAGAGGCTCTGGTCGGTCATGGCGCGC
Organism: Agromyces cucurbitae; assembly: GCF_058349945.1. Lineage (NCBI taxonomy): Bacteria > Bacillati > Actinomycetota > Actinomycetes > Micrococcales > Microbacteriaceae > Agromyces > Agromyces cucurbitae. The sequence continues at coordinate 173,746 of NZ_JBYRES010000003.1, forward strand.
CGCCACGCGGCATCCTTCTCGGCCTGGTCGGGGCGCGCCGCGCGCGCCGTCTCGGCGAGCTGGCGACCCTTCGCCGTGTCGTCGGCGGCGAGTGCCGCGGCGATCTCGTCGTCGTCGCCGGCGCCGAGCGCGGCGCGTGCGATGACGATCTCCCAGCGCAGGTCGAGGTCGACGGCGAGCCCGTCGAGCGAGATCGACCCCTCCAGCAGGCTGCCGAGCACGTCGCCGTGCGCGTCGGTCGAGGCCATCGAGGTGAACGCCTTCACGAACTGCAGTTGCGCGTCGGAGCCGGCCGGCGCGAGCTCGGCGAGCGCCCAGATCGCGTCGCCCGCCTCGGAGGCGAGCCGTTCGCGGTGCTCGTCGGCGAGGTACCGCCCGACCGCGAGCTCGAGCCTGCTGAGTGCGAGCCCGCGTGCCGACGACTGGGTCTCGTGGCCGATCGCGGCGAGCACGAGGCGCACGAAGTCGGCTGCGGGCAGCTCGGCGTCGCGCACCGCGTCCCACGCGGAGCCGAGCACGACGGCGCGCGCGACGGGGTCGGCGAGCTCGGCGAGGTGGTGCACGGCCGTGCGGAACGATCGCTCGTCGAGGCGCACCTTCGCGTAGGTCAGGTCGTCGTCGTTGACGAGCAGCAGGTCGGGTCGGGTCTTGCCGACGAGCTCGGCCACCTCGGTGCGCGCGCCGTCGACGTCGAGCTCGATGCGGAACGCGCGCTCGAGCCCGCCGTCGCCGAGCACGTACCCGCCGAGCGCGAGCCGGTGCGGGCGGAGGGTCGGGTGCGACTCGGCCGCGGTCTGCACGACGGCCGCCGAGGTGATCGTGCCCGAGGCATCCGTCTCGATCTCGGTGCGCAGGGTGTTGACGCCCGCGGTCTCGAGCCACAGCTCCGACCAGCGGGTGAGCTCTCGTCCGCTCGCCGCCTCGAGCTCGTCGAGCAGGTCGCGCAGGGTCGCGTTGCCGCCGGCGTGCTTCGCCAGGTAGGCGCCGACGCCGCGCTTGAAGGCGTCGAGGCCGACCCACGCGACGAGCTGCTTCAGCACCGAGGCGCCCTTGTCGTAGGTGATGGCGTCGAAGTTGACCTCGACGTCCTCGAGGTCGCGGATCTCGGCGACGATCGGGTGCGTCGAGGGCAGCTGGTCCTGCTCGGCGGCGTGGGTCTTCTCGTCGTTCGCGAACGTCGACCAGACGCCCGTGAACTCGGTGACCTGCGAGGTCGCGAGCGTCGACGCCCAGGTCGCGAACGACTCGTTGAGCCACAGGTCGTTCCACCACTTCATCGTCACCGAGTTGCCGAACCACATGTGGCTGAGCTCGTGCAGCACGACGATCGCGCGCTGCTCCCGACGGGCGTCGGAGACGCGCGAACGGAACAGGTAGCCCTCGTTGAACGTGACGGCGCCGACGTTCTCCATCGCGCCCCAGTTGTACTCGGGCACGAAGATCTGGTCGTACTTGCCGTACGGGTACGGCACGCCGAACGCCTCCTCGTAGAAGCCGAGGCCTGCCTGCACGGTCGAGAACATCATGTCGGGGTCGGCGTACTCGGCGAGCGACGCGCGCGTGAACAGGCCGAGCGGCACCGCTCGCCCGTCGACGCTCGTGGCGCTGCCGCGCCAGCTCGCGTACGGGCCGGCGATGATCGCGATGATGTAGCTCGAGATCACCGGGCCTGTCTCGAACGCCCAGGTCGCGGCGGGGGATGCCTCGTCGTCGCGCACCGGCTCGGGCGAGGGGGCGTTCGACAGCACGGTCCAGTGCGCGGGCGCCGTGATCGTGAAGCGCACGCCGGCCTTCAGGTCGGGCTGGTCGAAGACCGCGTAGACGCGGTTCGCCTCGGCGACGGCGAACTCGGTGTAGAGGTAGGTCTCGCCGTCGACGGGGTCGACGAAGCGGTGCAGCCCCTCGCCCGAGTTCGTGTAGCGCGCGTCGGCGACGACCCGCAGCTCGTTCTCGGCCTCGAGCCCGTCGAGGCGGATGCGGGTGCCGTCGCTCACCGCCGCGGGGTCGAGCGCACGCCCGTTGAGCACCACCTCGTGCACCCGCTCGGTGCACGCCTCGATGAACGTCGACGCGCCGGGTACACCCGTGAAGCGCGCGGTCGTCTCGCTGCGGAACGTCTCGCCGTCGCCCGTGAGGTCGAGCACGACCTCGTAGCCCGGGGAGGCCACGACCTTGGCGCGCTCCTCGGCTTCCGAGCGGGTGAGGTTGGCAGCAGGCATGGACGATCCCTTCGTAGCGACGGTGCCCAGCCAGCCTAGCGAGCCGTGGGGCCGCCCCCGTGCGGGCCGAGCAGGCCGAGCTCGTACGCGAGGATCACGAGTTGCACGCGGTCGCGCGCACCGAGTTTCTGCAGGACTCGGCCGACATGGGTCTTGACGGTCGACTCGGAGAGGAAGAAGCGCTCGGCCAGCTCGGCGTTGTTGAGGCCCTCGGCGATGGCGACCAGGATCTCGCGCTCGCGCGCGGTGAGCACGTCGAGGGGATCGGGTCGCCCGGCGGGCGTGCCGTGCGGCTCCTCCGAACGGAGCGGGAGGTCGGCGAATAGCTCGAGCATGCGCCGTGTCACCCGGGGTGACAGCGCCGCCTCTCCGGCGTGCACGGTGCGGATGGCGGCGACGAGCTCCTGCGGGCGCACGTCCTTCAGCAGGAACCCGCTCGCCCCGGCGCGGATCGCCGCGAACGCGTACTCGTCGAGATCGAACGTCGTGAGCACGATGATGCGGATCGCGGGATGCCGCGCCGTCACCTCCGCCGTCGCGGCGATGCCGTCCATCCCGGGCATCCGCACGTCCATCAGCAGCACGTCGACCGCGGTGTCGTCGACGAGCTCGATCGCCGCGCGGCCGTCGCCCGCCTCGCCGACGACCTCGATGCCGTCCTCCGAGTCGAGCACGAGCCGGAAGCCCGTGCGCACGAGCGCCTGGTCGTCGACGAGGCCGACCCGGATGGGCCGGGCGGTCATGGGGTCGGCGGGTGCGTCGGTCATTCGTCGGCCTCGTTCGGGGTCGTCGGGCGGGCGGGGGAGTCGGCGGGAACGGGAAGCACGACCCGCAACCGCCATCCCCGGGGTGTGAGCGGGGCGGCCTCGAGCGTGCCGTCGTAGAGGGCGACCCGCTCGCGGAGGCCCGCGAGCCCCCGCCCCGCGCCGCGCGTCGAGGGTGCGGCGCCGTGCGCCGGCGGCGCGTCGTCCTCGACGACGACCTCGACCTCGACGGGGGCGTACGCGATCCGCACGTCGACGTGGTGCGCGCGCTCGCCGTGTCGGAGCGCGTTCGTGAGTCCCTCCTGCACGACGCGGTAGACGGCGAGCTCGAGTGCCGGCTCCACCGTGGGAACGCCCGTGGTCTCGAGCCGCACCGGCAGGCCCGCGTCGCGAAAGCCGTCGACGAGGTCAGGGATCGCGTCGATGCCGGGTTGCGGCGCGAGCTCGGCGTCGGCGCCGGGCTCCGTGAGCACGCCGAGCATGCGGCGCATCTCGCCGAGCGCGTCGCGCCCCGTCTCGGCGACGCTGCGCATGACCTCGGCCGCTCGTTCGGGGTCGCGGAGGGCGGTCGCCGCCGAACCGTCGGCCAGGGTCACCATCACGGTCAGGCCGTGCGAGACGATGTCGTGCAGCTCCCGTGCGATGCGGGCGCGCTCGGCGGCGGCCGCCAGCCGGGCCTGCTGGTCGCGCTCTCGGGCGAGGTCGTGGGCGCGCGCGATGAGCGCGTCGAGGTAGCGGCGCCGGTTGCCCACGGTGACGCCGATGAGGGTCGCGACGAGCAGGACGACGGCGTATTGCGACGACGCCGCGACGGGGCCGACTTCGAGGTCGGGGCGCCCGAACGCGGGGTCGCTCGCGAGCCAGGTCGCGAGATACGCGGCTGCCGTGGACACGGCGACCGAGCCGGCGAATCCGAGCCACGCCGACCTCGTCGAGCGGTAGACGCCGAGGCCGTAGAGCGCGAACAGCATCGGGTAGACGTCGCTCGCCCCGAACGGATAGACCATGAAGCACACGACCCAGGCGACGCCCATGACGAGCCAGGGGCGGTTGCGCCGGAACAGCAGGAGGGCGGCGCCGCCGAGCGCGATGCCGACGAGCTGCAGGAGTGTCGACCACAGCGGCGGGTTGAGCGAGTCGCTCGCCATCACGATCGCCCCGACGAACGTGGGCACGACGTAGGCGGCGGTGATGAGGGAGTCGGTCAGCCTCGGATGCCGCGCCCAGAACTGGCGGATCACGCCCGGCGGCTTCGGCAGACGGAGTTCTCCCCCGGCCGCCGAAGCCGGGCGACCGGGGGAGAACGGTGCTTCCGTCATACGCAGGACTCTACGCGTCCCTGCGCTTCAGGAGCACCGAGGCGCCGGCGAGGGAGGCCCCCACCCAAGCCAGCACGACCAGGAGGCTCTGCCAGGCGTTCGGCCCGTCGATCGTCGCCGGGTCGGCGCCGATCGCCATGAACATCGTCATGCCCGACGACGAGAGCAGGTACGGGATCGCGTCGTGCGCCCAGTCGGCCGGGATGAGCTGCAGCACCGTCGGCAGGAGCAGCAGCAGTCCGAGAACGGCGGCGATGCCGCCGGCGCTCGACCGGACGATCGTGCCGACGCCGAGGGCGAACACCGCGACGAGCGCGAGGTAGAGCGCACCGCCCGCGAGCGTGAGGAGGGTGTCCGCGTCGAACAGCTCGAGCTCGCTGCCGAACACGATGGTCGCCGTCAGGTACGCCGCGAGGTTCGCCACCATGCCGACGACGAACGTCGCGACGAAGAGCACGACGCCCTTGGCGGCGAGCGCGGGAAGGCGCTTGGGGACGGCCGTGAGTGTCGAGCGGATCATGCCGGTCGTGTACTCGCCGCTGATCACGAGCACGCCGAGCACGCCCACGACGAGCTGGCCGAAGTAGACGCCGAACGTCGAGGCCTGCATGACGAGTTCGTGCGTCTGCTCGACGGGCAGCGGGCCGCCGTCGATCTCCTCGCCGCCGCCGAGGCCGTTCACCATGCTGAGCGACATGAGCACGGCCATGCCGAGCGAGATCGCGATCACGATGAGGTACGACCAGACGGTCGAGCGCAGGCTCCGCAGCTTGATCCACTCGGAGGCGAGCACGCCCCCGAAGGTGAGCCGGGTCGGGCGCGCGACCTGCGAGGGGTGCGTCGCCGTGGGCGTGATCGTGGTCATCGGACGGCCTCCGTACGGTACTCGACGGCGTCGGCGGTGAGGGCCATGTAGGCCTCCTCGAGCGACGCGTTCTGCGGGGTGAGCTCATGGATCGCGATTCCGTTCGCGGCGGCGAGGTCGCCGACGCGGGCGGCGTCGACGCCGGTCACCTCGAGTACGCCCGACTCGGAGCGGATGACCGCGACCTCGGGGGCGGCGAGCAGGTCGGCGAGCCGCGACGCGTGCGGCGACCGAACCCGGACCCGCGGGCGGGTGCCGCCCGCGACGATGTCGGCGACGGGTGCGTCGGCGATGATCGCGCCGCGCCCGAGCACGATGAGGTGGTCGGCCGTCTGGGCCATCTCGCTCATGAGGTGCGACGAGAGGAACACCGTGCGGCCCTCGCCCGCGAGGTGGCGCACGAACTGGCGCACCCACAGCACGCCCTCGGGGTCGAGGCCGTTGACCGGTTCGTCGAGGATGAGCGTCGACGGGTCGCCGAGCATGGCGGCGGCGATGCCGAGTCGCTGGCCCATGCCGAGCGAGAACCCGCCGACCCGCTTGCGGGCGACCGACTCGAGGCCCGTGAGCTCGATGACCTCGCGGACGCGTCGCTTGCCGATGCCGTGCGTCGCCGCCATCGCGAGCAGGTGGTTCTCGGCGGTGCGGCCCGTGTGCACGGCCTTCGCGTCGAGGAGGGCGCCGACCTCGTGGAGCGGCGCGCGATGCTCGGCGTACGGCTTGCCGCCGACGGTGACCGTGCCGGCGCTGGGCCGGTCGAGGCCCACGATCATGCGCATCGTGGTGGATTTGCCGGCGCCGTTGGGGCCGAGGAAGCCGGTGACCTGGCCCGGCCGCACGGTGAACGAGACGTCGTCGACGGCGGTCTTCGCGCCGTAGCGCTTGGTGAGCGCGGTTGCGGTGATCATGCCTTCGACGCTACGGATGCCGCGGGGGTCGTCGCATCGGCCGCGGGAATGGTTCGGGGCGGCGGTGCGACTACTGCGCGTCTCGCGCCTGCGCGGCGAGCGCGCGCTCGACGCCGGCGACGTTCTCGATCACGAGACGGCGCAGCGCCGGTGCGGCGTCGGCGTTCGCATCGAGCCACGCGTGGCTCGCGTCGACGAGCGCGCGGTTCGCGAGCGTCGCGGGGTAGAGCAGCTCGACGAGCTTCTCGGCGATCGCGTAGCTGCGCGCCTTCCAGACCTCGCCGATCATCGCGAAGTAGCGCTCGACGAACGGGGCGAGCAGCGACTGGTCGTCGGCGCGCACGAAGCCCGCCGCGGTGGTGCGCACGACCGAGTTCGTCGCGGTGTCGGCGACGACGATCGAGTCCCACGCGCGCTGCTTGCCCTCGGCGGTCGGCATGGCCGCGCGGGCGTGCGCCGCGGACTCCTGGCCGGTCGCGGTCTTGTCGGTCGCGAGGCGCGCGTCGATCTCGGCGTCGCCGGCACGGCCCGCTGCGACGAGCGCGATGAGCAGCTCCCAGCCGAGGTCGGTGTCGATGTCGAGGCCGTCGAGCTTCTGCTCGCCCGCGAAGAGCGCGGCGAGTTCGTCGACGTGGGTGCCGGCCTCGGCGATCGCGGCGAACGACTTCACGAACTGGAACTGTGCGTCGCTGCCGGCCTCGGCCTGCTGCGCGAGCTCCCAGAAGCCGTCGGCGAGGGTGCGACGCGCGTCGGCGCGGCGTTCGGGCGCCACGTACGAGCTCGCGGCGAGCTGCGCGTTCGCGAGGATGATGCGCAGCGTCGTCGACTCGGTCTCGCTCGCGATGTTGCCGAGCACGAGGTCGAGGTAGTCGCTCGCGCTCGTCTCGGCGTCGCGGGTCGCGTCCCACACGCTCGACCAGACGAGGGCGCGCGCGAGCGGGTCCTCGATCTTCGACAGGTTCGCGATCGCGACCTGCTGGGATGCCTCGTCGAGGCGGATCTTGGCGTACGCGAGGTCGTCGTCGTTGAGGAGCACGAGGTCGGGGCGGGCGAGACCGGCCAGCTCCGAGACCTCCGTGCGCTCACCGTCGACGTCGAGCTCGACCCGGTGCTCGCGCACGAGCTTGCCGCCCACGAGGTTGTAGAAGCCGATCGCGAGACGGTGCGGGCGGATCGTCGGGTAGTCGGGGTGGGCCGACTGCAGCACCGCGAACGAGGTGATCGCGCCCGAGGCATCCGTCTCGATCTCGGGGCGCAGGGTGTTGACGCCCGCGGTCTCGAGCCAGACCTCCGACCAGCCCGACAGGTCGCGGCCCGAGGCGACCTCGAGCTCGGCGAGGAGGTCGGCGAGGGTCGTGTTGCCCCATGCGTGCTTCTTGAAGTAGGCCGACACGCCCGTGAAGAACGCATCGATGCCGACCCAGGCGGCGAGCTGCTTCAGCACCGAGCCGCCCTTGGCGTACGTGATGCCGTCGAAGTTGACGAGCACGTCCTCGAGGTCGCGGATCTCGGCGACGATCGGGTGCGTCGAGGGCAGCTGGTCCTGGCGGTACGCCCAGCTCTTCTCCATCGAGTTGAACGTCGTCCAGGCGTGGTGCCACTCGGTCGCCTCGGCGGTCGCGATCGTCGAGGCCCACTCGGCGAACGACTCGTTGAGCCAGAGGTCGTTCCACCACTTCATCGTGACGAGGTCGCCGAACCACATGTGGGCGAGCTCGTGCAGGATCGTGACGACGCGGCGCTCCTTGATGGCGTCGGTCACCTTGGAGCGGAAGACGTAGACCTCGGTGAAGGTGACGCAGCCGGCGTTCTCCATCGCACCCGCGTTGTACTCGGGCACGAAGAGCTGGTCGTACTTCGTGAAGGGGTAGGGCACGTCGAACTTCTGCTCGAAGTACTCGAAGCCCTGCTTCGTCTTCTCGAAGATGTAGTCGGCGTCGAGGTACTGCGACAGGCTCTTGCGGCTGAACACGCCGAGCGGGATGACGCGGCCGTCGGAGCTCGTCAGCTCGTCGCGCACGACGTCGTAGGGGCCCGCGACGAGCGCGGTGATGTAGCTCGAGATGCGGTGCGTCGGCTCGAACGACCAGGTCGCGGTCGACACGTCGTCGGCGCGCCGGCCCGACGGGTGCAGCTCGGGCTCGGGCGTCGGCATGTTCGAGACGACCTGCCAGTGCGACGGGGCCGTGACGGTGAACTTGAACGCGGCCTTGAGGTCGGGCTGTTCGAACACCGCGAACATGCGGCGCGAGTCGGGCACCTCGAACTGGGTGTAGAGGTAGACCTCGCCGTCGGCGGGGTCGACGAAGCGGTGCAGGCCCTCGCCGGTGTTCATGTAGCGGCCGTCGGCCTCGACGACGAGCACGTTCGAGGCTTCGAGGTTCGGCAGCTGGATGCGCACGCCGTCGCTCACCTCGGCCGGGTCGAGTGCGACGCCGTTGAGGGTGACCGAGTGCACCTTCGCGGTGATCGCGTCGATGAAGGTCGAGGCGCCCGGCGTCGTCGCGTCGAAACGCACGGTCGTGGTGGTCGTGAAGACCTCGGGGCCGACGGTGACGTCGAGCACGACGTCGTAGTCGTGCACCGTGACGAGCGCGGCGCGCTCCTCGGCTTCGAGTCGGGTGAGGTTCTCTCCGGGCACGTGCGCTCCTTCGCAAGTATCGACGCGGCTCGTGGCCGCAGGCAACGCGTTCCAGCCTAGCCCTCACGACCTCGCCGGCGTAGACGCGCGATCGAGGGCGCGGCCGGGGCGCGCACGATCGACGCCACCGCCGCGCCGACGGCGGGTGCGCGGTCGCGCTCACCGTTCCCGACTGCGTCGCGCCGCGGCCGCGCGACGCAGGAGCAGCTGCCGTTCGCGCTCGTTCGACGCCATGGCCGCGGCCCGCTCGAACTCCGTCGCCGCCTCGGCGCTCCGGCCCTGCTGCTCGAAGAGGTCGCCCCGGACGCTCGGCACGAGGTGGTAGGCGCGCAGCGCCGGCAGCTCGGCGAGCTGGTCGAGCAGGGCGAGCCCCGCTGCCGGACCGTGCGCGCGGCCGAGCGCGACGGCACGGTTGAGCTCGGCGACCGGCGAGCCCGTACGGCGGCCGAGCAACTCGTAGAGCTCGGCGATGCGCACCCAGTCGGTGTCGTCGATCGAAGCCGCACGCGCGTGCTGCGCCGCGATCTGCGCCTGCAGCAGGTACCGGCCGGGGCCCGTGCCCGCAGCGAGCACCTCCGCGCGGGTGACGGCGTCCTCGCCGCGGCGGATGCGCGAGGCATCCCAAAGCCGGCGGTCCTGCGCGTCGAGCAGCACCGGTTCGCCGTCGGCGCCCACCCGCGCGGCGAGCCGCGACGACTGCAGCTCCATGAGCGCCGAGAGGCCGTGCACCTCGGCGTCGTCGGGCACGATCGCCGTGAGGATGCGGCCGAGCCGAACCGCCTCGTCGCACAGCGCCGGGCGCACCCAGTCGTCGCCCTCCGTCGCCGAATAGCCCTCGTTGAAGAGGAGGTAGACGACGCCGAGCACGGCCTCGAGCCGCGCCGCGCGCTCGTCGCCGCCCGGTTCGTCGATCGCCGCTCCGGCGTCGGCGAGCGTGCGCTTCGCCCGTGAGACGCGCTGCGCGATCGTCGACTCGGTCGTGAGGAACGCCCGTGCGATCTCCCGGGTCGTCAGCCCCGCGACGAGCTTCAGGGTGAGCGTCGTCTGCGCCTCCGGCGTGAGCGAGGGGTGGCAGCAGATGAACATGAGCCGCAGCACGTCGTCCTCGACGTGGTCGATGCCGGCGGCGGGGTCGTCGTCGGCTCGCTCCTCCAGCTCGCGAGCGAGCGCGGCCGCCGTCTCGTCGTTCCTGGCCCGCCGCCGGAACGCGTCGACCGCCCGCCGCTTCGCCGTCGTCATGAGCCATGCGCCCGGGTTGTCGGGGATGCCCGACGTCGGCCACTGCGCGAGCGCGGCGACGACCGCGTCCTGTGCGACGTCCTCCGCGAGGCCGACGTCGCGCACGATGCGGACGAGCGCGGCGACGATGCGGGCAGACTCGAGCCGCCAGACCGCCTCGACCGTGGCGCGCGTGGTCATCTCGCTCACGGGTGCATGAGACCACGCGCGCCGCGCGGGCGCAACCGACCGGGCGTCAGAACTCCGCGATCTGACGGATCTCGACGCTGCCGACGAAGCCCGGCCAGAAGTCCTTGTGGATCTGCATCAGCCGGCGGCCGAGCTCGAGCGCCTCCTCGCGGGTGCGCACCTCGATCACGGCATAGCCGCCGACGAGCTCCTTCGCCTCGGTGAACGGGCCGTCGACGGCCTTGATGTCGCCGTCGGCGAGCGAGATGATCGCGCCCGCCTCGCTCGGCAGCAGGCCCTGGCTGTCGAGCAGCACGCCGTTCGCCCGGCCCCAGCGGTCGTACTCGGCCATCGCCTCGTACACGGCGGGCGGGGTCGCGCCGTTCGACTCGCTCGACTTCATCATGCACAGGTAACGCATCGCATTCCTCCTCGTCGAGGCCCGCCCTTCTGGCGTGCCTTCACGATAGCGTCGGCGCCGCGCACCGGTTCTCGACACGGTCGCGAGAAATTCCTGGCGGATCGATGTCGAGAACGGATGCCTCGTGGCGACGTCCTGGTGAAACGACCCGATCGATCGACCGGGCCAGGACCGGAAGGAACTCCACCATGGTTATCCGAACTGATTCCTCGACCGCCGAGAAGACCGTGTCCGCCGACCGGCGTCCCGCCCACGCCGGCGACCCCGCTACCCGAGCGCTCGTCACCGCCGGCGTCGTCGCAGGGCCCCTGTTCGTCGTCGTCGGACTCGCGCAGGTGCTCACCCGCGACGGGTTCGACCTCAGCCGTCATCCGCTCAGCCTGCTGTCGCTCGGCGAGCTCGGATGGATCCAGATCGCGAACTTCATCGTGGCGGGCGCGCTCATGCTCGCGTTCGCCGCGGGTGCGCGCCGCAGCCTCGGCGCCGGGCCCGGCCGGGCATGGGCTCCCGTGCTGTTCGCGCTCTACGGGGCCGGTCTCGTGCTCGGCGGTGCGTTCACCGCCGACCCCGCACTCGGCTTCCCGGAGGGCGCGCCCGTCGGCACTCCCGCCGAGCTCACCCTGCATGGCTGGGTGCACGCATTCGCCGCGCCGCTCGCGTTCCTCGCGCTCGTGGCGGCGACCTGGGTGGTCGCCCGTCGGCTCGCCTGGGAGGGCCACCCCGCGGCGGCATCCTGGTCGCGCGTGATCGGCGTCGTCTGCCTCGTGCTGTGCCTTCCCTTCGGGCCCGGCATGAGCGTGCGGCTGTTCGCCGGCGTCGCGCTCGGCTTCGCCTGGATCACGGCCTACGGCATCGCCCTGCTGCACCGGCCCGCGGAGGCGTAGCCTGACCCCATGCGCACGACCGTCGACAACGACGCCTCGACCTCCGAGCGTTACCGCGCGTTCGCCGAGGTCGAGGCGCGCGGCATGTCCGCGAGCTACGACGCGTGGGCGCTCGGCGTCGCCGGCGACCCCGCGACGATCGCGCTCATCGACGAACTGCCGCCGGCCAAACGGCAGCCGAACCTCGTGTTCTCGGCGGCGCGGTTCCACGGCGCCGAACCGGCGCCCTACGCCGACTTCAGGGAGTGGCTCGCGGCGCACTGGCCGGCGGTGCGCACGACCGCCGAGACGCACGCCACCCAGACGAACGAGGCCGGCCGCTGCGCCCTGCACGTGCCCGCGCTCGCCGGCATCCCCGGGCCGCTCGCACTCCTCGAGGTCGGCGCCTCCGCAGGCCTGTGCCTCTACCCCGACCGCTACAGCTACCGGTACTCGGGCCACGAGCGGCTCGACCCCGCCGACGGCCCGAGCCGCGTCACCCTCGACTGCGAGACGCGCGAGACGAGGGGCGCCGCGCCGGTGCCGGTGCCCGACCGGCTGCACGAGGTGGTCTGGCGCGCGGGCATCGACCTCAACCCGCTCGACGTGACGAACGCCGACGACCTCACCTGGCTCGACGCCCTGATCTGGCCCGAGCACGACGACCGCCGAGCACGGCTGCGGGCCGCGGCATCCATCGTCGCCGCCGACCCGCCGCGCATCGTCGCCGGCGACCTCAACGTACGGCTCACCGCGCTCGCCGCGGAGGCGCCGGCCGGCGCGACGCTCGTCGTCTTCCACACCGCCGTCATCGCCTACCTCGACGAGCCCGGGCGGGCCCGCTTCGCCGAGACGGTTCGTGCGCTGCCGGGGCACTGGCTGTCGGTGGAGGGGCGCTCGATCGTTCCGGGCATCCGCGTGCGGGAGGACGTGCCGAACGACTCCACCGACTTCGTGCTCGCAGTCGACGGCGTGCAACGGGCGTGGGCGCAGCCGCACGGACGCGCCGTCACGTGGGTGCCGGATCCCTAGAATTGCTGCATGCGCATCCACATCGCGACCGACCACGCCGGCCTCGAGTTCAGCCGGACCCTGCAGGCCCACCTCTCGAACGGCGGCCACGAGGTGATCGACCACGGCCCGGTCGAGTACGACGCGCTCGACGACTACCCGGCGTTCTGCATCAATGCGGCGCTCGCGGTCGCCCGCGACCAGGCCGCCGGCGTGAAGGCGCTCGGCGTCGTGTTCGGCGGCTCGGGCAACGGCGAGCAGATCGCGGCGAACAAGGTCCACGGCATCCGCGCGGCGCTCGTCTGGAGCATGGACACCGCCATCCTCGCGCGCGAGCACAACGACGCGAACGTCATCTCCATCGGCGCGCGCCAGCACACCGTCGAAGAGGCGATCCGCTACATCGACGCGTTCATCGCCGAGCCCTTCTCGGGCGACGAGCGCCACGTGCGTCGCATCGCGCAGCTCGCCGAGTACGAGACGACGGGCGACATCGCGGGCAAGGGCGTCGACGTCACGCCGCGCGCCGAGGCGCCGGCGGAGTAGCAGCGTGCCCGAAGGCCATTCCGTCCACCGCATCACCCGGCAGTTCGAGCGCAACTTCGTCGGGCACGTCGTGCACGCGTCGAGCCCGCAGGGCCGCTTCGCCGTCGGCGCCGCCGAGCTCGACGGGCGGCGCATGCTCGATGCGCGCGCGGTCGGCAAGCAGATGTTCCTCGGCTTCGAGGGCGACGTGTGGCTGCGGGTGCACCTCGGCATGTACGGCGCGTGGGACTTCGCGGGCGAGATCCTGATGGATGCCACGATCGCGTCGGCCAACGGGCGCATGGGGCAGACCAACCAGCGCGGAACCTTCCTCGACACGCCGAATCCCGACGCGGTCGTGTTCGACTCGGCCGGCGAGAACTCGCTGACCTCGATCGGTGCACCCCGCAAGACGCGCCTGCGCATGTCGGAGTCGGAGAAGGAGGGCGCAGGCCTCGACACCTTCCCGCCCGAGCCGGTCGGGCAGGTGCGGGTGCGCCTGCTGACCGACACGATCTGCGCCGACCTGCGAGGTCCCACGGCGTGCGAGGTCCTCGACCCCGCCCAGGTCGAGGCGATCGTCGCCAAGCTCGGTCCCGACCCGTTGCTCGATCCCGGCCCGGCCGCCGAGCAGCGCTTCACGAGCGTCGTGCGTAGGAAGCCCACGCCGATCGGCCTGCTGCTCATGGACCAGAACGTCGTGGCCGGCATCGGCAACGTGTACCGGGCCGAGCTGCTGTTCCGGGCGCGGCTCAACCCGCACACCCCGGGCCGGCAGGTGCCCGAGGAGCTCGTGCGCGAACTCTGGCGGGACTGGACCGGGCTCTTGCGTGTCGGCGTCGAGACGGGCCAGATGATGACGATGGACGACCTCGACCCCGAGGCGTATCGAGCCGCGATGGCGAGCCGCGACGACCGGCACTGGGTGTACAAGCGCGAGGGCCTGCCGTGCCGGGTCTGCGGCACGAACATCGTGCTGGAGGAGATGGGCGCCCGCAAGCTCTACTGGTGCCCCAGCTGCCAGGCGTGAGGCCCCGACCCGGGGGATAACCCCCGCGTCGATCGGGGCGCCCGCCGGCTGGGACCCGCGTGCGCCGGTCGCGAGGCTGGAGGCATGCTTCAGACCCGTCTCCGCAGGCCCCGTGCCGCGATCGGCAGCGCCATCGCCGCGATCGCCGCCGGCGGCCTCGTCGCCGTCGCCTTCGCCGGCTGCGGTCTCGTGACCCCGGCTCCCGTCTCGACCGTCGGCGAGGTCGACTTCGACCGCCCGCTCGAGATCCCGCCACTCGCCGAATCCTCCGTCGACGCCGACGGCACCCGCATCTTCTCGCTCGACGCGCAGGCCGGGACGACCGAGTTCGAGCCGGGCGTGCCGAGCGACACGTGGGGGTTCGACGGCGGCTACCTCGGCCCGACGCTCGTCGCCGACCGCGGCGAGCACGTCCGCGTCGACGTGACGAACTCCCTCGATGAGCCGACGACCGTGCACTGGCACGGCATGCACCTGCCGCCCGAGATGGACGGCGGCCCGCACCAGATGGTCGAGCCGGATGCCTCGTGGTCGCCCGAGTGGGAGATCGACCAGCAGGCGGCGACGCTCTGGTACCACCCGCACCCGCACGGTGAGACCGAGGGCCACGTCGCGCGGGGGCTGGCCGGCATGTTCATCCTGCACGACGAGCACGAACGCGCGCTCGGCCTGCCGGGGGAGTACGGCGTCGACGACGTCCCGGTCATCGTGCAGGACGCCGGCTTCTCGGCCGAGGGCCGGCTGGAGTCGAAGCAGCGCACCTACGCGGGAGGCCTCGGCGACGAGCTCATCGTGAACGGCACCCGCAGCCCCTACCTCGAGGTGACCGACGAGCTCGTGCGGCTGCGCCTGCTGAACGCCTCGACGGCCCGCACGTACGCCTTCGCCTGGAGCGACGCCCGGCCCGTGCAGCTCATCGCGACCGACGGCGGACTCCTCGAGGCGCCCGTCGAACTCGATCACGTGCGCCTGTCGCCGGGTGAGCGCGCCGAGGTGCTGCTGCGCGTGACCCCCGGTGAACGCGTCGTGCTGCAGTCGCGGATGACGCCCGAGATCGCCGGCCTCGTCGGCCCGGTCGCCGCGACGAACGGGGGCGACGACGCGTTCGACGTGCTCGAGGTGCGCGCCGCCGACGCGCTCGATCCCGCCCCCGACGTGCCGGCGCAGCTCGCGACGATGACCGACTACGACGAGTCGGAGGTCGCGACGACCCGCCGCTTCGAGCTCAGCGACAGCTTCGAGATCAACGGCGACTCGATGGACATGGGCCGCATCGACGAGACCGTCACGGTCGACACGCTCGAGCGCTGGGTCGTCGACAACGCGACCCAGGTGCCCCACAGCTTCCACGTCCACGACGTGCAGTTCCGCATCGCCTCGATCGACGGCGAAGCGCCGCCGGCCGAGCTCGCGGGGTGGAAGGACACGATCTTCACCGAGCCCGAGACGGAGTACGAGCTGCTCATGCGATTCGAGGACTACACCGATCCGGACACGCCGTACATGTACCACTGCCACCTGCTGTGGCACGAGGACCAGGGGATGATGGGGCAGTTCGCCGTCGTCGAACCCGGACAGTCCGCCGCACTGGACCCCGCCGGGTCTGCCACGATGACGGGAGGCACCCACCATGAGCACTGAAGCGACGAACACCGCGACGACGGGCACGGAGACGATGACGACGAACGCGACGAACGCGACGACCCCGGAGACGGCCGCGCCGCGGCGCCGCCGCTACTGGTTGCTCTGGGCGACCGTGCCCCGGGAGTTCGGCTTCCTCATCCTGACGATGCCGATCGCGATCCTCGCGCTCGTGGTGCTGTCGACGGTCTTCTTCACGGGACTGGGGCTCATCTTCCTCGTCTTCGGCATCTTCATCGTCGTCGCGGCGATGTTCCTGGCCCGCGGATTCGGCACCCTCGAACTCGTCCGCCTGCGATGGGCGGGGCGTCGTGAGATCGTCCGGCCCGCCTGGGAGCACGGCGACCGCGACCAGGGGTTCTGGCGCACGATGTTCGCGCCGTTCGTCGACGGGCACTACTGGCTGTACCTCCTCCACGGCGTCGTCGTGAACCCGATCGTCAGCATCGTGTCGTGGAGCCTCACCGTCGCCTGGACCTCGGTCGCGCTCGCCGGCACGACGGGCTGGATCTGGCAGCGGTACATCCCCGACGGTCGCGACGACAACGATTTCTGGCTCTACGACACGGTCCTCGACTTCGTGTTCCCCGGCAACACGTGGCAGATCGACCCGCGTGTCGGCGAGACCGTCTTCGAGTTCATCCTGGGCGTCATCTTCCTCGCGACGCTCCCGTTCGTCTTCCGCGGCCTCACCCTGCTGCACGACGTCATCGCGCGCGGCATGCTCGGCGCGTGGCGGTCGGAGGCGCTCGAGCGCGAGGTCGCCGTGCTCGCGGCATCCCGCGGCGCGGCCGTGCAGGCCGAGGACGCCTCGCTCCGCCGTCTCGAGCGCGACATCCACGACGGACCGCAGCAACGCCTCGTGCGCCTGCAGATGGACCTGGCGGCGATCGAGCGCAAGCTCGATCGCGACCCCGAGTCGGCGCGCGAGCTGCTCGGCGAGGCCCGGAGCCAGGCCAGGGAGACCCTCGACGAGCTCCGCGCCCTCTCGCGAGGCTTCGCCCCGCCGATCCTGCAGGATCGAGGGCTCGCCGTCGGCCTCGAATCGCTCGCGGCGCGCAGTCCCGTGCCCGTCACGGTCGACATCCGACTGCCGGGGGATGCCTCGTTGCCCGCGCCGATCGAACGCAACGTGTACTTCGTGGCCGCCGAGTTGCTCACCAACGCGGCCAAGCACGCCGATGCGAGCGCCGTGCGGCTCGCCGTGTCGACGCGCGACACTGGGCCGTCGGGCCGCTGGATCGACGTGTGGGTGACCGACAACGGGCGCGGTGGGGCCGCGACCGTGCCCGGCCACGGGCTCGCCGGGCTCGCCGAGCGCGTGCAGGGCCTGCAGGGACTCCTCGTGGTCGACAGTCCCGTGGGCGGGCCGACCACGATCGGCGCGCACATCCCCTTTCTGCCCGTCACCGGGTAGCGACGCGCACTCCACGGTGGTCGGGCAGCGACGCCGGAGCGTACCGAGACCGCGTCACCGGGTCTCGGTACGGGGCTCCTCCGTCGCGCGCTGCTCGGCCACCGGTGCGCGCTCGATAGTGTGGGGCCATGACCGACTCGGCCCGGCCCCTCCGCATCGTGCTCGCCGAGGACTCGGTGCTCCTGCGCGAGGGCCTCGTGCGCCTCTTCGACGAAGCCGGCTTCGAGACGGTCGCCGCGTACGGCGAGGCCGATTCGCTGCTGGCGGCGATCGACGAGACGAAGCCCGATCTCGCGGTGCTCGACGTGCGAATGCCGCCGACGTTCCGCGACGAGGGCGTACGCGCGGCGATCGAACTGCGAAAGCGCCGTCCGGGACTCGGCGTGCTGCTGCTCAGCCAGTACGTCGAGGGCACCTATGCGCACGAACTGCTCTCGTCGGGCGAGGGCGGCATGGGGTACCTGCTGAAGGACCGGGTCGCCTCGCTCGACGAGCTCGAGGACGCCGTCGAGCGCGTGAGCGAGGGTGGCACCGTGCTCGACCCGCACGTCGTGCGCGAGCTGCTCGCCCGGCGCAGCGACCCGCTCACGACGCTGACGCCGCGAGAACGCGAGGTCATGGAGCTCATGGCCGAGGGGCGCACGAACGCGGGCATCGCGAAACAGCTGTTCATCGGGGTCGGGGCGGTCGAGAAGAACGTGACCTCGATCTTCCAGAAGCTCGGCCTCGAGGACTCGGGCACCGACCACCGGCGTGTGCTCGCCGTGCTCACCTGGTTGCAGCGCTGAGCGCTCACCGCATCGTGCGCCGGAGCGGCGCATGCGCCGCGAACACCGCGCGGTAGCTGCGGTAGCCCCGCAGCATCCAGAGTACGAACTGGGCGACCGCGGCGATCGCGCCGATCACGATCGACCACGCGATCGAGGCGGTCAGGGCGTAGGCGAGTGCACCGAGGAAGAGCCCGACGAGCGCCGTATTCACGACGAGCATGACCATCATCGAGCTCGCGAACACCTGCGACCGCTCGCGCTCCGCGAACGGGTAGTAGGTGATCTTCGCGCCGGGTTCGTCGTCGGTCGTCCCGGCCATCAAGTACGGCTCGAGGCCGGGATCGAGATCGAGGTAGGCCCGGCGGAGGCGGTTCATCGCGAGCACGTAGACGAGGTCCTCGGTCGCCGTGTTGAAGACCCGCAACTGCGTGATCACGCCGAGCAGCACGAGCAGTGCGAGCACCCCGATCGCGGCGGCGCCGAACCAGCCGCGGAATCCGGTCGCGTTGCCGAGCACACCGAGCGAGACGAGGCCGGCCGACACGAGGGTGAGGAAGATCGCGATGCGCGTCAGTACCTCGCTCTGCGTCGTGCTCCGCGAGGCGAGCAGGCTCCAGTGCTCGGTGGCGAGCATCTGCGCGCGCAGCGATTTCTGCGCATCGCTCAGCGGGGCGATCTCGCCATCGGCGGGCTCGGACTCGGGCTCGGGTTCGGGGTCGACCGTCGCCATATCGGCATTGTCCACCCGGCGCCGACCCGCGCGCCAGCGACGCCGAGGCGGGTCGTCGGGCTCAGAACCCCGTGTCAGGCGTCGGCGTCGGGGTCTCGCGGGCGCCGCCGGTGCAGCTCGACCACCTTCGTCTCGCCCGGGGAGTCGGGGTCGTCGGTGATGGGCTCGTCGGCCATGAACTGCCGGATGATGTGCGCGAGCTCGCCGGGGTGGCTGAAGTTGATGGCATGGGCGGCCCCCTCCATCACGACGACCGTGACGTCGGTGTCGACGTGGGCGACGACCTCGTGCACCCGCTTCGGATCGGGCATGAGGGGGTCGCGGTCGCCGATCACCGCGAGGATCGGCACGGGAAGCGAGAGCAGCCGCTCGAGCGTCGGGTAGCGCGTGAGCGCCCCGAACATCTTGACGGTCGACGCGACGCCGAACTTCAGGTAGTCGGGCGCGGCGACGCGCACCATGCGCTTCGGCTCGCGGCCGCCGTCGCGGGCGAGCTGCACCATCGCCCGGGCGAGCGGCTGGTTGTGGTAGCCGCCGGCGGGGGAGACGAGGATCGCCCGCTCGAGTCGGTCGGGGTAGTGATGGCCGAACTCGCAGATCACGGGGCATCCCATCGAGTTGCCCACGAGCGTGACCTTCTCGATGCCGCGGTCGTCGAGGAACCGCGCCGCCGCGCCGGCGAGCGAGGTGAGCGTGAGGCCCTCCGCGCGCGTTCGCCGGGCGCTGCGGCCGAAGCCCGGCAGGTCGGGCACGAGCGTGTGGAAGTCGTCGGCGAGCAGCTCCGCCGTCGGCAGCAGGTAGTGACCCGACAGTCCGAACCCGTGCACGTGCATCACGACCGGCGCACCGGGCGGCGGCGCGGGCGACTCGCGGTAGAACACGTCGAGGCCGTCGACCGTGGTCCAGTGCTCGGCGAGCCCCGACTGCGGGCGCTTGGGCGTCTTGCGCTCCCGATGCCGGTTCGAGGCGGCCTCCGTGCTCGACATCGTCCGGTCCCCTTCTCTCGTGGCGCCCGGCCGTCGGCTCGGGCCCCTGCGATGATTCTCCCGCACGGCGGGCCGCGGCGGGTCGCACGATCCGCGTGAAATCCGCCCGACGACGAAACGGGCCCGGATGCCCCGTCCGACGGCGTCGGCGCGCGGCATCCGGGCCCGTCGACCCCTCGTCGCCGCTACTCGACGGCGATGTGCGAGAACAGGAACCAGCGGTCCTTGTCGAGGCCGCGGCGGATCTCGATCGCGACGTCCTGGCTCGCGGGGTCGAGATCGGCGAGGCCGTCGACGGCCGCGTTGATCTTCTCGGTGGCGAGGTCGATCTGGGTCACCACGCCCGAGATCGCCTCTTCGTAGGAGAGGAAGCCGAGCTTCGGGTCCTTCGCTCCGCTCTTCGCCGCGACGGTGCCGAGACGCCCGTCGATCGGCAGCCCGAGGGCGACCACTCGCTCGGCGGCGAGGTCCGCCCATTCCTGCGCATGGGCGACCACGTCGTCGAGCAGCTCGTGCACGGCGATGAAGTTGGCCCCGCGCACATGCCAGTGCGCCTGCTTGCCGTTGACGACGAGGGCGACGAGCTCGTGCACGACGGGGGTGAGGTACTGGGCGACGCCTGCCGCGACGTCGGCGTTCGATCCGGTCTTCGGTGCGGTCTGGATGTCGGTCATCGTGTCCACCTTCCCTGGAGTATGTCCCCTTCAACGCTACGCACCCGCCCCGGTATTTCAAGGAAGGGTAGGCAGGGCTGGCCATGCGGGGCCGCATGGTCGACAATGCCCGGATGCCTCGGCGCGGCGTCGCGCGTCATGCTCGCGCTCCGGCCCTCCGAACCGCTAAATTCGGCGGCACGAACGAAAGGGTCTGCCATGTACTTCCTCAACAGCGTGTGGGACTGGTTCTGGTTCCTCTTCTGGATGTTCGCCTACGTGGCGTACATCTTCGCGCTCGTCTACATCCTCATCGACATCTTCCGCGACCACGAGCTCAACGGCTGGGCCAAGGCCGCCTGGACGATCTTCCTGATCTTCGTGCCGTTCCTCACCGCGCTCATCTACCTGATCGCGCGCGGCAACGGCATGGCCGAGCGCGCGGCGCGCAAGCAGCGCGAGTACCAGGAGTACAGCGAGGAGTACATCCGCTCGGTGTCGTTCGCGAGTCCGACCGACGAGATCGCGAAGGCGAAGGCGCTGCTCGACGCCGGCACGATCACGCAGGGCGAGTTCGACGCGATCAAGAACAAGGCGCTCGGCAACAAGTACTGAGGGCACCCGGTCGACGCAGAACGGCCCGCGACAGGTCGCGGGCCGTTCTCGTGCTGCTGGAGGGGATGACGGGAATCGAACCCGCGTAATCAGTTTGGAAGACTGAGGCTCTACCATTGAGCTACATCCCCGCGACCCGCTCGCGGGCCATGGATCATCGTAGTACACGGCGGCGGCCCGCTCGTGCACGATGCACCGCGGGCCGCGCCGCTATCTCAGCGCGGCGATCGAACCGATCGTCGAGCGGGCCAGGCGCAGCTGGCGCTCGTAGGTCGCCGCGAGCACGACGAGCAGCACGCCCGCGATGCCGAGCCACAGCCACCACCACACCGCCTGGTACAGCATCGCGATGTACGGCCAGAGTTGCACGACGGCGTGTGCGAGGAGGATGCCGCCGCCGAGCAGCACGGGCGCCTGCAGTCGGCGGACGACGCCGATCACGAGCACGGCGACGCTCGTTACGCCGAGTGCGACGACGCGCCAGAGCTCGGGGTCGGTGAAGTCGGCGATGAGCGGCGGCACGAGGAGGATGCCGAGGCCGGGGCCGAGCGCCGGCCAGCTGCCGAGGCCGGGGGAGCGCCGCATCGAGATCGCGCCCGCCACGAGGAAGGCGGCACCCGTCGGCACGGTGACGAGCTCGAACGGGTCGACGGCGCCGCCGACGAGGGCGATGATCCCGCCGCCGACGAGCAGCCCCCGCGTGGTCCACGCGAATACCGGGCCCGCGACGGGACGGGCGTCGATCGCCGTGCCGGCGACGAGGGCCGCGGCGAGTGCGGAGAGGAGCACGAGCGTGCGCAGCACCGGCTCCTCGTCGCCGACGATGAAGACGAGTGTCGGGATGGGTGCGAGCGCGAGCGAGACGGCGAGCCCGATCTCGGCGAGCTGCCCGGGGCGCGAGCCCGACCGCGCCCAGGCGATCGCGGCGACGAGCCCCGCGGCGAGGGCGGTCGCCGACAGCAGCTCGACCCCGGCGCCGCCCGCCTCGCCCGTGGCGACGGCGACGCCCCTGACGAGTGCGGCGCCGGTGGCGGCGGTCCAGCCGGTGACGACCGCCGGCAGCCGGAGCGGCGCGCCGCGCAGCGTCTCGGGGAGCAGTCCGGCGATGGCCATGAGCGCGGCGCCGGTCACGACGAGCGCGAGCGCGCGGGGCTCGGACCCGCCCGAAGCCACCACGCTCGGAACGACCGCGAGCGCTGCGCCGACCCACATGATCGGAACGCCGGCGGGGTCGGCCGTGCGGCGGCCGAGCGCGCCGCCCGCCGCGAGTGCGAGTCCGACCGACACGGTGACGAGGTCGAACGGCTCCACGCCCGCGAGCAGCGCGAGCGCACCGGCGGCGACGAGCAGCACCCGTGTCGTCCACGTGAAGGCCGGGCCCGCCATCGGGCGGACGTCGACGGCCGCCCCGATCGCATGGGCGACGCCCAGCACCGCGAGGAGCACGGCTGTGCGAAGGGGCACCTCGTCGACCTCGGCGATCGCGACGAGCACGGGCACGACCGACGCGGCGACCGACGCGGCGAGCAGCGTCTCCGCCACCGGCGCCGGGCGCGACGCGGCCCGCGCCCAGGCGATCGCCGCGAAGACGCCCACCGCCAGAGCGATGATCGGCCAGAACTCGGCCGGCAGCGGGCTCGGCGCTCCGGAGGCGATCGCGACGCCTCGCACCAGCGCGGCGCCCGTCGCAGCGGTCCAACCGGTCGCGACGCCGAGGAGGCGCACCGGCACACCGCGTGTCGACTCGGGGAGGAAGCTCGCGGCGATCGTGACGATCGCGCCGGCGGCGACGAGGACGAGGGTGCGCACCTCGGAGCCGGCCGTCGACGCGACGCTCGGGAGCACGGCGACGGCCGCCGCGGCGGCGATCAGCGTCGTCCGGCCGGCGGCAGCGCCCGACTGCGTTCGCCGTCGCCAGATGATGAGGGCCGCGGTCACGGCGAGCACCGCCGCAAGCGGGAGCGTGTAGGCCTCGACGTCGTCGACGCCGCGGCCCGAGAGCCACATCCAGATCGTCGCGGTCGCGAGCGGCACGCTCAGCCAGGCGAGGTGACGCGACGGGGCGTCGCCGGCGACCGGGTCGCCGTCGACCGCGGCGAGCAGCAGCGGGACGGGCGTGAGGAGCAGCAGCACGAGCCAGGGCTCGGCCACCGGAGCCGCACCGTCGCCCGCCCTGAGGGCCAGCACGAGCACGGTCACCCCGACGAGCGCGAGGGCCGCGGTCCAGGCGGTGCGCACGGCCTCGGAATCGGGGTCGGCGAGCAGGTGGGCGAGCGCCGCGGCGACGAGCACCGCCGCGGCCGCGCCGTAGAGTCCGATCGGGTCTCCCGCCCAGTCGGCCAGCGCGAGGTCGGCAGCGACCGCCAGCGCGATCGGCGTGAGCGCCGCGAGCACGGCGCGCAGCGCGCGCAGGTCACGGCGCGAGATCGTCCAGAGGAAGCCGCCGACGGCGAAGATCACGGCGGGCACCCAGGGCAGCCGGCTGTCGGGGTCGAAGGCGACGACGCCGAGCGCCACCGCCGCGCCGGCGACGAGCGGGCTCGCGAACGCCGCCCGATCGGCGGCCGAGCCGAGCGGCACCGCACCCACCACCAGGGTCAGGGCGGAGCCGACGATCGCGAGCCACATTCCCGGTGCGTCCCACGGCGACGCGGGTGACCGGTCGAGTGCGTCGAGCCAGCCCGGCAGTGATGCGGAGGCCAGCGCGACGAGCGATCCGGCGAACGCCAGGTGCGCCGGCCCGATCCACCGGTACGCCGGTTCGGGCCAGATGCGCGGCGCCAAGACGCGGCCGGCGATGCCGAGCAGGAGGACGACGGCGACGGCCCATGGCCAGGTCGTGGCATCCGCGTAACCGATGACGAGGGCCATGCCGGCCGCTGCCGGCCCGCCGGCGGCGAGCACGGCACGCAGTCCGGGGGCGCGGAACGGTGCTGCGGCGACACCGAGCGCGGCCGTCGCCCCAGCCGCGGCGACGAGCAGGGCCACGGGTGCGGGTTCGATCACGGCGCCCGCGACCGAGCCGGCCACGAGGACGGCGCCGATCGGTACCGCGACGAGGCGACGAACGCCTCCGAGTATCGCGAGCACGGCGAGGGCGCCGGCCGCGACGACGAGCGGCACGAGGACCGCCCCGAGTTCGAGCTCGGGCGCCGAGTCGGTCCAGAGCACGACGCCGGGGTCCCACGGCGGCACGACGCCGGAGATTCGTGCGGCGACGAACGCGACGGCGACGATCGCACCGGGCGCCGCGGCGAGTCCGGTCACGACCGACGTGCCGATGAAGCCCCGCACGGCTGTGCCCGCGGCGGGGCGGGCGAGCCGGACCCACGCGGCGGCCAGGCAGAGCACGGCGCCCGCCGAGGCGGGAGCCAGCCAGATCGCGTCGGCCGTGGCGGTCTCCGCGGCGATGGCCGTCGTCGGGGCGAGGGTGGCCGCGATACCGGCGAGCGGGGCGGCGAAGGCCGTCCAGATCGACGAGACCGCCGCGTGCCGGAGGGCGAGCGCGACGAGCGCGACGACCCAGATCGCCGTGGCCGTGCCGAACGTCAGGAGCTGGTGCCACGCGAGCTCGGGAAGCGCCCACGGCGCCGCGCACATCGCGAGCACTCCGGCGGTGAAGCCCGCCGCGATGACGATCGTGCGCTCGGTCGCGGGCGGTGCCGCGATCGCCGCGATGCCGAGCGCGGCCGCTGCGACCGAACCCGTCCACACGCCCGTGGCGATCTCGGAATCGGGGGCGAACTGGAAGACGAGCAGGAAGACCGCGACGGGAGCGAGACCGGCGGCCGCGAAGCCCGGAACCCGGAGGCCGCTCACCGCCCGGCACACGGCCAGCAGCGCGGCGACGGCGAGCAGTGCGCCGCCCGTGTACCCCGCGACGTCGAGTCGATCGGTGCCGAACAGGGCGTTCGCGCGCACGATCCAGACATCGAGGAGCAGCAGCACGACGGCGACCGAGGCGACGCCTTCGGCCGTGCCGGGCAGGCGTCGGGCGCGCAGCAGCCACGCGATTCCGAGCACGACGACGCTGAGCGCGGCGGTGATGATCGAACGCACCTCGAGGTTCGCGACGACGAACGCGTAGAAGAGGAACACGATCGCGGTGATCGACAGGAGCACCACGCCGAGCGTGAGGAGGAGCACCTGCATGCCGGACCGCCGCGCTGCGGCGGGAGGCTCGGTGCCGGAGGATGCGATGGCGCCGACGTCGTGGAGGGACGCGATCGAGCCGGCCGATTCGGACGCGGCGGCCGGTCGGGCGGTGACGACCGGTTCGGCCGGCGCGGCCGGTCGGGCGGTGACGACCGGTTCGGGCAGCACGATCGGGACCGGGACGGCGACGGGCTCGGGGAGGTCGATCGGTTCAGCGAGGTCGGTCGGACGGGGGCCGGCGACCGGACCGGGAGTCGGACGCGCCGCACCCTGCCGTGCCGCCAGCTGCACCGCGAAGACCTCGCCGAGCAGGCGCTGCCGCTCGGACTCGGCGTCGCGCACCCGCTCACCGGCAGCGAGGAGCCGAACGGCGTCGGGCGTCGACAGGTCGAGCCCGCACGTCGCGCAACGGGCCGAGGCGAGACGTTCGAAGCACGAAGGGCAGAGCGTCGTGTCGGCGAAGGAGCCGGGAGCTGCCGGCCATCGGCGGAGGCCGGGACTCGTCGCACCCGCGGCGGGACTGTCGGTCATGCGCTCACTCTGCCACGGGCGATCCGGCACGGCGCGTCATCATCCACAGGGCGCGTCGGGGATGCCCGGCAGGCGGCGTCGTGCGCGCACAGCGGCGCCCCGCGCGCGTGCAGTAGACTTTCGGGGGTCCATCGGCCGACGCGTGCTTCGGCATGCCCGCGCCGACGGTCCGACGAGTTGAGTCGCGACTCGGGGCGTAGCTCAGCTTGGTAGAGCGCCCGCTTTGGGAGCGGGAGGTCGCAGGTTCGAATCCTGTCGCCCCGACGAGTCGATCCGACTCGACACGAACTTCCACACAACAGGAGAACTTCCACATGCCGACCACTTCGGTTGAGAAGCTGAGCCCGACGCGCGCCAAGCTCACCATCTCGGTGACGCCCGAGGAGCTGAAGCCCAGCATCACCCACGCCTACAGCCACATCGCCGAGCAGGTCAACGTGCCCGGCTTCCGCAAGGGCAAGGTTCCGCCTCCCATCATCGACCAGCGCGTCGGCAAGGCCGCCGTGCTCGAGCACGCGGTCAACGAGGGCCTCGACGGCTTCTACCGCGCCGCCGTCGCCGAGCACGAGCTCCGCCCGATGGGCCGCCCCGAGGCCGACATCGTCGAGTGGCCGAGCGAGAAGGACTTCTCGGGCGACCTGCTGCTCGCCATCGAGGTCGACGTGCGCCCCGAGATCGAGCTGCCCGCCTACGACGGCCTCGAGCTGACGGTCGACTCGGTCGAGGTCGGCGACGACGAGATCGACGCCGAGCTCGACCGCCTGCGCAGCCGCTTCGGCACGCTCATCACGGTCGACCGCCCCGCGAAGACCGGTGACTTCGTCACCCTCGACCTCGTCGCGACCATCGACGGCACCGAGGTCGACAAGGCCAGCGGCATCTCGTACGAGCTCGGCTCGGGCGAGCTGCTCGAGGGCATCGACGAGGCGCTCGACACGCTCTCGGCCGACGAGTCGACGACGTTCTCGTCGAAGCTGCTGGGCGGCGACCACGAGGGCGAGACCGCCGAGATCAGCGTCACCGTCACCGCCGTCAAGGAGCGCGAGCTCCCCGAGGCCGACGACGACTTCGCGCAGATCGCGAGCGAGTTCGACACGCTCGCCGAGCTGAAGGACTCGCTGAAGGAGCAGGCCGGCCGCAACAAGGTCTTCGGCCAGGGCAACCAGGCTCGCGACCTCCTCGTCGACAAGCTGCTCGAGCTCGTCGACGTGCCGGTCGCGCAGGGCGTCATCGACGACGAGGTGCACCGCCACCTCGAGAGCGAGAACCGCCTGGAGGACGACGTGCACCGCGCCGAGGTCGCCGAGGCGAGCGAGAAGGCGTTCAAGACGCAGATCCTGCTCGACGCGATCGCCGAGGCCGAGAAGGTCCAGGTCAGCCAGGAGGAGCTCACCCAGTACCTCGTGCAGGGTGCCGCCCAGTACGGCATGGACCCGAACGAGTTCGTCCAGATCCTCAGCCAGCAGGGCCAGATCCCCGCCATGGTCGGCGAGGTCGCGCGCAACAAGGCGCTCGCGATCGCGCTCGGCAAGGCGAAGGTCACCGACGACGCGGGCAACGCGGTCGACCTCTCGGAGTTCACCGCCGTCGCGGGCGACGACGAGGCCGAAGCGGCCGCCGAGGCCCCGGCCGAGGAGCAGAAGCCGGCCGCCAAGAAGCGCGCCCCGAAGAAGGCCGCCGCCGAGGCCCCGGCCGAGGACGCCGCCGACGCGCCCGCTGACGAGAAGAAGCCGGCCGCCAAGAAGCGCGCCGCCAAGAAGGCCGACGCCGAGTAATCGACGATCGAACCGCAGTGAGCGGGGCCGGGCGCATCGCCCGGCCCCGCTTCGCGTCTCAGGAGGACGAATGACCGACGACTGGCAGCGCCGCATCGACGCGATCTGGGCGGCCGCCGACGAACTGGGGGACGACGAGGTCGTGCGACGCATCGACGCGCTGGCGGCCGAGCGGGCCGACGACGACGCCGTCGCGCTGTTCGAGCGGGCGGGCGCCCGCGACTCCGCCGGCCTCGAGTCCGAGGCCGAACCGCTGTACCGGCAGGCGATCGCGGCGGGGCTCACCGGCTCCGAGCGCGTACAGGCGCACATCCAGCTCGCCTCCACGGTGCGCAACCTCGGGCGGCCGCTCGAGTCGCTCGCGCTCCTCGACGCGATCGAGCCCGAGGCCGGCGAGCTCGGCGACGCCGTCGCGGCGTTCCGCGCGCTCGCGCTCGTCGACGCCGGAGACGCCCGCCACGCGGCATCCACGGCCCTGGCGGCGCTCGCGCCGCATCTCGCGCGCTACCGCGTCTCGGTCGCCTCGTACGCGGAGGCGCTCACGGCATCCGCCTAGGGCGAACAGCGGAGTTCGCGCGCGTTGCAACGGATAGATTCGATTCCAACGCGACAACCGAAACGGAGCGACACATGGCCGAACCGACACTGGGGCCCAGTGTTTTCGATCGACTGCTGAAGGACCGCATCATCTGGCTGGGTTCCGAGGTTCGTGACGAGAACGCCAACGAGATCGCGGCGAAGCTGCTGCTGCTCGCCGCTGAGGATGCGAAGAAGGACATCTACCTCTACATCAACTCGCCCGGCGGCTCGATCACCGCGGGCATGGCGATCTACGACACCATGCAGTTCGTGCCGAACGACATCGTCACCGTCGGCATCGGCATGGCCGCGTCGATGGGGCAGCTGCTGCTCACTGCAGGCACGAAGGGCAAGCGCTACATCACGCCGAACGCCCGCGTGCTCCTGCACCAGCCGCACGGCGGCTTCGGCGGCACCGCGAGCGACATCCAGACCCAGGCGCAGCTCATCCTCGACATGAAGCGCCGCCTCGCCGAGATCACGGCCGCGCAGACCGGCAAGTCCGTCGAGCAGATCAACGCCGACGGCGACCGCGACCGCTGGTTCAACGCCCAGGAGGCGCTCGAGTACGGCTTCGTCGACCACATCCGCGAGTCCGCGCTCGACGTCTCGGGCGGCGGCGGGACCGACCAGGCGTAGGCAGCGAGAGAAGAGAGAACGTCAGAATGAACATTCCTGCTTTCGGCGGCACCGCCTTCAACGGCGTGCAGGCGCCCGGCTCGCGGTACATCCTGCCGAGCTTCGAGGAGCGCACCGCCTACGGCTACAAGCGGCAAGATCCGTACGCCAAGCTCTTCGAGGACCGCATCATCTTCCTCGGTGTGCAGGTCGACGACGCCTCGGCCGACGACATCATGGCCCAGCTGCTGGTCCTCGAGTCGATGGACCCCGACCGCGACATCATCCTCTACATCAACTCGCCCGGTGGCTCGTTCACCGCGATGACGGCGATCTACGACACGATGCAGTACATCCGGCCGCAGATCCAGACCGTCGTGCTCGGCCAGGCCGCCTCGGCAGCCGCCGTGATCGCCGCGGCCGGCACGCCGGGCAAGCGCCTCGCGCTGCCGAACGCCCGCGTGCTGATCCACCAGCCGGCGATGGGCGAGGCCGGTCACGGCCAGGCGAGCGACATCGAGATCCAGGCCGCCGAGATCCTGCGCATGCGCACCTGGCTCGAGGAGACGCTCGCCCGTCACTCGAACCGCGACCAGCAGCAGGTGCACGACGACATCGACCGCGACAAGATCCTGTCGGCCGAGGAGTCGCTCGAGTACGGCCTCATCGACCAGGTGCTCACCTCGCGCAAGACGCTCCCGGCGATCGGGCGGTAGACGCCGGCGGCGACCCACCGCGGATGCCCCGTGGCCGACTTCGGCCACGGGGCATCCGTCGTTCCGGGCAGCGGTTCGCGACCGGCGAAACCGCTCGCGTGTCGAATCGCGGCGGCTACGCCGCAACCGCTCGAAGTCGGGCTAGGCTCGGAACAGGCTCGTCGAGAGGAGGGTGCGATGGCACGCATCGGGGAGAGCGCCGACCTGCTCAAGTGCTCCTTCTGCGGAAAGAGCCAGAAGCAGGTGCAGCAGCTCATCGCCGGGCCCGGCGTCTACATCTGCGACGAGTGCGTCGAACTCTGCAACGAGATCATCGAGGAGCGCCTGGCCGAGGCCGGCGAGACCGAGGCGGGCGAATTCGAGCTGCCCAAGCCGAAGGAGATCTTCGCCTTCCTCGAGGAGTACGTGATCGGCCAGGAGGCCGCGAAGAAGGCGCTCGCCGTCGCGGTCTACAACCACTACAAGCGCGTCCGTGCGAAGACGACGCTCACGACCGCCGACCGCGCCCATGACGACGTCGAGATCGCGAAGTCGAACATCCTGCTCATCGGCCCGACCGGGTGCGGCAAGACGTATCTGGCCCAGACCCTCGCGAAGCAGCTCAACGTGCCGTTCGCCGTCGCCGACGCGACCGCGCTGACCGAGGCCGGCTACGTCGGCGAAGACGTCGAGAACATCCTGCTGAAGCTCATCCAGGCCGCCGACTACGACGTCAAGCGCGCAGAGACCGGCATCATCTACATCGACGAGGTCGACAAGATCGCCCGAAAGGCCGAGAACCCGTCGATCACGCGCGATGTCTCCGGCGAGGGCGTGCAGCAGGCGCTGCTCAAGATCCTCGAGGGCACGGTCGCCTCGGTGCCGCCGCAGGGCGGCCGCAAGCACCCGCACCAGGAGTTCATCCAGATCGACACGACGAACGTGCTGTTCATCGTCGCCGGCGCCTTCGCCGGCCTCGAGGACATCATCTCGTCGCGTGCGGGCAAACGGGGCATCGGCTTCGGGGCGCCGCTGCACAACAAGGCCGAAGAGGCCGACATCTTCAGCGAGGTCCTCCCCGAAGACCTCCACAAGTTCGGCCTGATCCCCGAGTTCATCGGCCGCCTCCCGGTGGTGGCGACGGTCACCCCGCTCGACCGCGAGGCGCTCATGGAGATCCTCACGGAGCCGAAGAACGCGCTCGTCAAGCAGTACCAGCGCATGTTCCAGCTCGACGGCGTCGAGCTCGACTTCGAAGACGCCGCGCTCGAGGCGATCGCCGACCTGGCCGTGCTCCGGCAGACCGGCGCCCGCGGCCTCCGCGCGATCATGGAGGAGGTGCTCGGGCCGATCATGTTCGAGGTGCCGTCCTCGACCGGAGTCGCCCGCGTCGTCGTCACGAAGGCCGCGGTGCTCGACAACGCCGCGCCCACGATCGTCCCGCACAAGCCGCGCCGCGCCGAGAAGTCGGCGTAGCCGCGACGCGCAGAAGCCCGGTCACCCGCGTGGTGACCGGGCTTCTGCGCTGGGCCGGTCTGACGGCGTGCGAGCCGTCAGGCGAGGTCGTCGTCGGTGCGCGCGCCGAAGACGATCTCGTCCCAGCTCGGCATCGACGCCCGGCCCTTCTTGGGCGCCCGACCCGATCCGGTGCTCGA
Source organism: Agromyces cucurbitae (assembly GCF_058349945.1). Taxonomy (NCBI): domain Bacteria; kingdom Bacillati; phylum Actinomycetota; class Actinomycetes; order Micrococcales; family Microbacteriaceae; genus Agromyces; species Agromyces cucurbitae. The sequence continues at coordinate 204,539 of NZ_JBYRES010000003.1, forward strand.
CGACGACGCCGACGAGACCTTGCCCCAGATGCTGCGGGCTCCGGCGCCCGGCTTCTCCTCGGCGGCGGCGGGTTCGCTCGGCGTCTCCGCGACGGGCGCCGGCTCGCCGACGGGCTCGGGCAGCGTCGGCTGCAAGGGGGTGGGGGCGTCGACGGCGGCCGACTCGCGCTCGCCCCGGCGACGGCGCAGGGCCTCGAGCAGGTCGGCGGTCTCGCCGAGGGAGGGCTTCGGCTCGTCGGCGCGCTTGATCGCCGCTCGGGCGACCGCGGGGCTCGACGTCTGCGCGCTCCGGGCGTACGGCAGCGGCTCCAGGTGCGGCGCGGTGTCGTTGTCGCTCTGCTCGATCTCGTCGAACGTGAACGCACCGCTGTCGAAGCGCGACTCGTCGGAGTCGGGGCCGACGGCGCGCAGCCGGGGGATGAGCCCGCCCTTGAGCTCGCCCTGCTGCGAGAGCGTGATCGCCTCGGAGTTGAGGGGCTGCAGCGAGGCCTTGCGGGGCTCGAACGTCCAGCGGGCGTCGTGGTCGATCGTGTCGGCGGTGAACTCGAGCTTGACGATCCAGCCGCGCTCCTCGTCCTTCCAGCTCGCCCAGCGCTCGCCCTCGGCGCCCAGCTTCGCGAGCCGGTCGCGGATCACGCCGCCGAACGACGCGGGTTCGTCGGCGGGGTCGACGTCGAGCGTCACGTTCACGGGCACGGCGAGCGCCGACGTGACGATGTGCTCGCGCTCGGCCATCACCGGGCCCTCGAAGCGACGGATGTACTCGACCGCGGCACCCGTGAGCTGGGCGACCTCCTCGGCCGACATGCCGCCGCGGATGTGGGCCTGCACCTCGCGGGGCGAGGGCTTCGGCCCCGTGTGCTGCTCGGGCTGCGCCTGGCGGATCCGAGACTGGAGCACCTCGTCGATCTCGATCCGGAAGCGCGCGCCATCGTCGGAGGCGGCGAGGAGCGCACCGTTCTCGACCCCGATTACCTTGAGTTCCTGCATCGCGACAAGCCCTTCCGTGCTTTCGTCTCCGCCCAAGGATGCCACGGCCGAACGGGTGCTCGCGGGAATAGCGCGGGCGCGGCGGAAGTTGAGCAGGAAGCATCGGGCGACGGCCGCGCAAAGGGTTTGCTTACGTCATCGTTTTGATGCAGACTATGGCCGCCGAATCTCCGGCGCTTGAGGAAATGGATGGGAATGGCAACGGATTACGACGCCCCGCGGAAGACCGAAGACGACTCGGAGTCGATCGAGGCCCTCAAGGAACGCGTCCCCGACAAGATGTCGGGTGTGGTCGACGTCGATGACGCCGACAACCCCGGCGGCTTCGACCTCTCGGGTGCCGACCTGTCGGATGTCGAGCTCGACGTCGTCGTGCTGCCGCCGCAGGCCGACGAGTTCACCTGTGTGAACTGCTTCCTCGTGAAGCACCGCTCGCAGATCGACCACGAGACGAAGCTCGGGCCGATCTGCCTGGAGTGCGCCTCCTAAGCGCTCTGCTCCGTATCGTCAGGCCGTCGCGATCCGTTGATCGCGGCGGCCAGTTCTTTGGGGTGGCGGGTCGAGACGAGCCAGTAGGGCGTCGGATCGGCCGGGTCGACGACCGGAATGCGCACGACCGGGCGGATCCAGCCGCGGATCACCAGGAAGGCGCGGGCGTCGAGCCCGGTGCCCCGTTCGATGCGCGCCGCCGCCTCGTCGGCCGCGACGGCCTCGCCGAGCAGGTCGAGTGCGATCTCGGCGCGCCCCGCGCGCAGGCGCCCGTCGCGGACCTCGATGACCGGGGCCGTGATGCTCAGCGCGCCGGCGACGGCGGCGTAGAGGATCACGCCCGTCGCGATGCCGGCCGGCATCGACACGGGCGCGAGCACGAGGATGCTCGCGGGCACGAGCAGCAGGCTGGAGAGGTAGATCCACGGCGTCGGCCACAGTTTCTCGCGATAGTCGGGCATGGCTCTATCAGATCAG
>NZ_JBYRES010000003.1:206594-701086 GCF_058349945.1 Agromyces cucurbitae
ACTTCTGCACGTGGCCCTGAATCGGCGCTGCCGGTGACCCCGGGGCGTTCGGGCACGTCGTCGCAGGACTTCTGCACGTGGCCCTGAATCGGCGCTGCCGGTGACCCCGGGGCGTTCGGGCACGTCGTCGCAGGACTTCTGCACTACCCTCATACGGTGACCGATTCCGTCGACGTCCTCATCACCGCCGAGCGCATCCCGAACTACGCCCACCCGGGCGATGCCGGAGCCGACCTGCACGCCGCCGAGGCGGTCGTGCTGGGCCCGGGGGAGCGTGCGACCGTCGGCACCGGCGTCTCGATCGCCCTGCCCGACGGCTACGTCGCCTTCGTGGTGCCGCGATCGGGCCTCGCGTTCAAGCACGGCATCACGATCGTGAACGCGCCGGGCACGGTCGACGCGGGCTACCGCGGCGAGATCAAGGTCGCACTGCTCAACACCGACGCGAACGAGCCGTACGCCATCGAGGCGGGCGACCGCATCGCCCAGGTCGTGGTGATGCCCGTGAGCCGGGCGCGCTTCGTCGAGGTCGAGCAACTGCCGGGCAGCCTGCGCGGCGACGGGGGATTCGGCTCCACGGGATTCGGGGAGCACAAGTCAGGAGTGAACGCGTGAGCGACATCGAGAACACCGACGGGACTCCCGTCGACCAGCCCAAGTCCGCCCCCGACGACCGGGCGTCGGCAGGCCCCCTCGACGAGTCGGAGGCCAACCCGGTTCGCCCGTACGTCGACCTGGGCGGCGTGAAGATCCTGCCCCGCGAGGGCCTGCACCTCCGCCTCGAGGTCGAGGAGGGCTCGAAGCGCGTCGTCGCGATCGGGCTCGACTACGCGAACTCCACGCTGCAGGTGCAGCCCTTCGCCGCGCCGCGCTCGAGCGGCCTCTGGCACGAGATCCGTGCCCAGATCGCCGACCAGATCGCCCGCCAGGGCGGCACGACCACGGTTCGCGAGGGCACGTTCGGCCCCGAGCTGCTCGCGCAGATCCCGGTCGCGGCCGGCGAGGGCCAGCCCGGACAGATGCGCCTCGCGCGGTTCATCGGAGTGGACGGCCCGCGCTGGTTCCTGCGCGGGGTCATCGCCGGGCAGGCGGCCGTCGACCCCGCTGCGGCGACCCAGATCGAAGACCTGTTCCGGTCGATCGTCGTCGTCAGGGGGGCGACGCCGATGCCGCCCCGCGACCTCATCCCGCTGCGCATGCCGGCGTCGTCCGCCGGCGCGCCGACGGCGTAGGCGTGACCGACGAGGCGGGCGCCGGGCGCCCCGATCCCGACGGCGAGGCGGATGCCGCGAACGAGGCTCCCGGCGAGGCCGGCGAGTTCGGCCGGGCGTTCGCGGCCGCGGCCGAGCGGAGCGGCCTCGGTGCGCTCGCGCGCGACGAGAAGCTGAGCGGCCGCGACCTGCTCACCGCGGTCGGCGGGGTGCGCGGCATCCTCGAGGCGCTGCTCCCGGGCCTCGTGTTCCTCGTCGTCTACAGCTCGCTGACGAGCTTCGCCGGCCAGGATCCGCAGGCCGCACTCGTGCCCGCGCTCATCGCCTCGGTGGGGCTGGCCGTCGTCTTCACGCTCGTCCGCATCGCCACCAAGGGGCAGCCGACGCAGGCGATCGCCGGGCTCATCGGCGTGCTCGCCTCCGCCGCGCTCGCGCTGTGGACGGGCAACGCGCGCGACAACTACGTGCTCGGCTTCTTCACGAACGCCGCCTACGCGCTCGCGCTCCTCGTCTCGCTCCTCATCCGCTGGCCGGCCATCGGCCTCGTCGTCGGCTTCCTCATGGGGGACGGCGTCGCGTGGCGCAGGGATCGGCGCAAGTACCGCGCGATGCAGTTCCTGACGCTCGTCTGGATCGGGCTGTTCGTCGCCCGGCTCGTCGTGCAGGTGCCGTTCTACCTCGCCGACAACGTCGAGGCGCTCGGCGCGATGCGCCTCCTGATGGGCGTGCCGCTCTACGCCCTCGTCCTCGTCTTCTCCTGGCTCGTCGTGCGCGCCGTCTACCCGTCGGCGCAGCGCGCGGCCGAGTGATACAGTTATCTCGACGTCAAGATAAATCCGCACATCGAACGCGGCCTGTCGGCGGGCGAACGGCTTAGGTTACCCTTGCTGGATCGGCCCCCTGTCTGACGGAGAAGATGGAGTGCCGTCCGCGTGCCGGGCGACATCCGCGAAGGAGAGGACATCGTGTCTGCAGTGAACAGTTTCGGGGCGAAGGACACGCTCCACGTCGGTGACAAGTCCTACGAGATCTTCCGGCTCGACACCGTGCCGGGGCACGAGAAGCTGCCGTTCAGCCTCAAGGTGCTGCTCGAGAACCTGCTCCGCACCGAGGACGGCGCGAACGTCACGAAGGAGCAGATCGAGGCGCTCGGCTCGTGGGTGCCGACCGCCGAGCCCGACACCGAGATCCAGTTCACGCCCGCACGCGTCGTCATGCAGGACTTCACCGGCGTGCCCTGCATCGTCGACCTCGCCACCATGCGCGAGGCGGTCGTCGCCCTCGGCGGCGACCCCGACAAGATCAACCCGCTCGCGCCGGCCGAGATGGTCATCGACCACTCCGTCATCGCCGACCTCTTCGGCACCGAGAACGCCCTCGAGCGCAACGTCGAGATCGAGTACGAGCGCAACGGCGAGCGCTACCAGTTCCTCCGCTGGGGCCAGACGGCGTTCGACGACTTCAAGGTCGTCCCGCCGGGCACGGGCATCGTCCACCAGGTGAACATCGAGCACCTCGCGAAGGTCACGTTCACCCGCACGGTCGACGGCGTCCTCCGCGCCTACCCCGACACCTGCGTCGGCACCGACTCGCACACGACGATGGTCAACGGCCTCGGCGTGCTCGGCTGGGGCGTCGGCGGCATCGAGGCCGAGGCGGCCATGCTCGGCCAGCCGGTCTCCATGCTCATCCCCAAGGTGGTCGGCTTCAAGCTCTCGGGCTCGATCCCCACGGGCGTCACCGCGACCGACGTCGTGCTGACCATCACCGACATGTTGCGCAAGCACGGCGTCGTCGGCAAGTTCGTCGAGTTCTACGGCTCGGGCGTCGCTTCTGTGCCGCTCGCCAACCGCGCGACCATCGGCAACATGAGCCCCGAGTTCGGCTCGACCGCCGCGATGTTCCCGATCGACGACGTCACGCTCGACTACCTGCGCCTCACCGGTCGCAGCGAGGAGCAGATCGCCCTCGTCGAGGCGTACTCGAAGGCGCAGAAGCTCTGGCACGACGCCGACAACGAGCCCGCGTACAGCGAGTACATGGAGCTCGACCTCTCGACCGTCGTCCCGTCGATCGCCGGTCCGAAGCGTCCGCAGGACCGCATCGAGCTGTCGAACTCGAAGTCGGCGTTCGAGCAGGACCTGCTCAACTACGCGACCGTCGACCACGACCTCGTCGACCTCGAGATCGCCGAGTCGTTCCCGGCCTCCGACCCGCCCGGCAACTCGCCGGAAGACGAGCACAGCCACCACGAGCACCACCACGCGAGCCATGCGCCCGCGACCGCGTCGAACCCGACGCCCGTGACGCTCGCCGACGGCCAGAAGTTCACGCTCGACCACGGTGCGGTCGCGATCGCGGCGATCACCTCGTGCACGAACACCTCGAACCCGTCGGTCATGCTCGCGGCGGGCCTGCTCGCCCGCAACGCGGCGAAGAAGGGCCTGAAGGCGAAGCCGTGGGTGAAGACCACGCTCGCGCCGGGCTCGAAGGTCGTCACCGACTACTACGAGAAGGCCGGCCTCACGGCCGACCTCGAGGCGCTCGGCTTCTACACCGTCGGCTACGGCTGCACGACCTGCATCGGCAACTCGGGTCCGCTGATCGACGAGATCTCGACCGCGGTCAACGACTCCGACCTCGCCGTCACCGCGGTGCTCTCGGGCAACCGCAACTTCGAGGGTCGCATCAACCCCGACGTGAAGATGAACTACCTCGCGTCGCCGCCGCTCGTCATCGCCTACGCCCTCGCCGGTTCGATGAACTTCGACTTCGAGGTCGACGCGCTCGGCAAGGACTCCGAGGGCAACGACGTCTTCCTGAAGGACATCTGGCCCGACGCCGCCGAGGTGCAGGAGACGATCGACAACTCGATCAACAAGGACATGTTCGTGCACCAGTACGCGAGCGTGTTCGAGGGCGACGAGCGCTGGCGCAACCTCGAGACGCCGACCGGCTCGGTGTTCGAGTGGAACGAGGCGTCGACGTACGTGCGCAAGCCCCCGTACTTCGACGGCATGACGATGGAGACCACTCCCGTCAGCGACATCTCGGGCGCCCGCGTGCTCGCGAAGCTCGGCGACTCGGTCACCACCGACCACATCTCGCCCGCCGGCTCGATCAAGGCCGACAGCCCCGCCGGCCGCTACCTCACCGAGCACGGCGTCGACCGCAAGGACTTCAACTCCTACGGCTCGCGTCGCGGCAACCACGAGGTCATGATCCGCGGCACCTTCGCGAACATCCGCCTCAAGAACCAGCTCCTCGACGGTGTCGAGGGCGGCTACACCCGCGACTTCACGCAGGAGGGCGGCCCGCAGTCGTTCATCTACGACGCGTCGCAGAACTACCAGGCGCAGGGCACCCCCCTCGTCATCTTCGGCGGCAAGGAGTACGGCTCGGGCTCGTCGCGCGACTGGGCGGCCAAGGGCACGAGCCTCCTCGGCGTCAAGGCGGTCATCACCGAGAGCTTCGAGCGCATCCACCGCTCGAACCTCATCGGCATGGGCGTCGTGCCGCTGCAGTTCCCGGCCGGTGAGAGCTGGGCGTCGCTCGGCCTCGACGGTACCGAGATCGTCTCGATCACGGGCCTCGAGCAGCTGAACGAGGGCACCACGCCGAAGACCGTGCACGTCGTCGCCGCGCCCAGCGAGCACTCGCCCGCCGGCAAGGAGACGGTCGAGTTCGACGCGGTCGTCCGCATCGACACGCCCGGTGAGGCCGACTACTACCGCAACGGCGGCATCCTGCAGTACGTGCTGCGCAGCCTCGTCTGACGCGCACCCCTCGACGACAGGGCGATCGGCGGTTCCGCCGATCGCCCTGTCGTCTGCCCGGGCGCCCAGGTTGCCCGGCGTAGACTCGTTCCGTTCGGTGGCACTCTCGCCGCGACATCCCGGAGGCCTGACGCATGACCCTGCTCGAGACGATCCGAGGCCCCCGCGACCTCGACGCACTCTCGAAGGAGCAGCTCGAGCGGCTCGCAGTCGAGGTGCGCGAACACCTCGTCGCCGACGTCGCGAAGACCGGCGGCCACCTGGGCCCCAACCTCGGCGTGGTCGAGCTCACGATCGCGATCCACCGGGTGTTCGACTCGCCGCGCGACGCGATCGTCTTCGACACCGGGCACCAGTCGTACGTGCACAAGCTGCTGACCGGCCGCCAGGACTTCTCGACCCTGCGCCAGACCGGGGGCCTCGCGGGCTATCCGCAGCGCAGCGAGTCGGAGCACGACATCGTCGAGTCGTCGCACGCGTCGAGCTCGCTCTCGTGGGCCGACGGCATCTCGAAGGCCTTCGAGATGACGGGGCAGCACGATCGGCACGTCGTCGCGGTCGTCGGCGACGGCGCGCTCACGGGCGGCATGACGTGGGAGGCGCTCAACAACATCTCCGACGACAACACCCGCAAGCTCATCGTCGTCGTGAACGACAACGGCCGCTCGTACGCGCCGACGATCGGCGGCATGGCCCGCTTCCTCAACTCGGTGCGCACGAAGCGCACCTACCGCAACCTCCACCTGTCGAGCCGCGACGCGTTCGAGAAGCTCGGCGGCCCGGCTAAGGCCTTCTATCGCGGCGTGCGCGGTGGACTGCACGGGTTCCTGTCGCGATTCACCGACAACGAGGCGCTCTACTCGAACCTCGACATCAAGTACGTCGGACCGGTCGACGGCCACGACGAACAGGCCATGGAGGCCGCGCTGCGCCAGGCGAAGCACTACGGCGCGCCGGTCATCGTGCACGCGATCACCGAGAAGGGCCGTGGCTACGAGCCCGCCCGCAACGATGTCGCCGACCAGTTCCACGCCGTCGGGCAGATCGACCCCGAGACGGGCGAGCCGCTCGACACCGGGGGAGCGAAGAGCTGGACGAGCGTGTTCGCCGACGAGCTCGTGCACCTCGCCGAGGGCGACGAACGGCTCGTCGGCATCACGGCCGCGATGCTGCGCCCCACCGGCCTCCACCGGATGGCCGAGCGCTTCCCGAGCCGGGTGTTCGACGTGGGCATCGCCGAGCAGCACGCCGTCACCTCCGCCGCCGGCCTCGCATTCGGCGGGCTGCACCCCGTCGTGGCGGTCTACGCGACGTTCATGAACCGCGCCTTCGACCAGCTCCTCATGGACGTCGCCCTGCACCGGGCCGGCGTGACGTTCGTGCTCGACCGCGCCGGCGTCACCGGTCCTGACGGGCCGAGCCATCACGGCGTGTGGGACCTCTCGATCCTCCAGGTCGTGCCGGGCATCCGCATCGCCGCTCCGCGCGACGCGATCCGGCTCGCCGAGGAGCTCGGCGAGGCCGTGCAGGTGACGGATGCTCCGACCGTGCTGCGCTTCCCCAAGGGGTCGGTCGGAACCGAGTTCGACGCGATCCGCCGCACCGACGACGGCGTCGACGTGCTCGTGGAGTCGGAGCGGAAGGACGTGCTCATCGTCACCGTCGGCCCCATGGCGGGCGTCGGTCTCGACGTCGCCGAGCGGCTCGAGGCGCAGGGCATCGGCGCGACGGTCGTCGACCCCCGCTGGGTCGTCCCCGTGCCGCGCAGCGTCGTCGAGCTCGCGGGCGACTATCGCATCGTCGTGTCGCTGGAGGACGGCATCCGAGTCGGCGGCGTCGGCACGCGCATCCGCCAGGACCTGCGCGAGGCGGGCGTCGACACGGCGGTGACGGAACTCGGCCTGCCCGACGAGTTCCTCGAGCACGGCGCGCGCGCCGACATCCTCGAACGGGTGGGCCTCACGCCGCAGCACATCGCGCACGATGTCACGGCGATGGTGCTCGGCACCAAACTCCCGCATGCCCGTGGGGCCTCTGGCGACACGGGCACGCAGCCGGTCATCGCGCACGCCGAGAAGTAGCGAGCGCCGGCTCCGCAGACGCGGAACGGGCCCGCGACCGGAAGGTCGCGGGCCCGTTCGTCGCCGGAGGGCGGTTACGCCCCCACGCCGCGGATGGCGGGGTGGTGGAAGGTGTCGCCGAAGACGCGCTCGGAGGCACCGACCCGGTCGAGGTACGGCGTCGCGCCGCCGGCCTGGAACGGCCAGCCCGCGCCGAGGATGAGGCAGAGGTCGATGTCCTCGGCGGCCGCGACGACGCCCTCGTCGAGCATGAGCTTGATCTCGCGAGCGAGCTCGTCCTCCACGCGGCGCAGGATGGTCGCGGCATCCACCGCGGACTTGCCGACCGTGATCGCCTTCTTCGCCTCCTTGGTGAGGTCGGTGACCTTGCCGTGCTTGTCCTTCTCGACGACGGGGGAGCCCAGCTTCGAGAGGGCGTGCATGTTCTCAGAGGCGTAGAACCGCTCGGGGAACTCGCGCACCATCGTGTCCTGCACGTGGGCGGCGACCGCCCAGCCGACGAGATCGATGAGCTCGAACGGGCCCATCGGCAGGCCGATCGGGGCGAGCGCCTTCTCGACGACCGGCACCGGTGTGCCCTCGTCGACGGCGCGCGCCGCCTCGCCCATGACCTTGGCGAGCAGGCGGTTCACGACGAAGCCGGGGGCGTCGGCCGTGAGCACGGCACTCTTGCGCAGCTTCGCGGCGGTCGCGAAGGCCGTGGCGAGCGTCTCGTCGTCGGTCTTCGGGGTCTTCACGATCTCGATCAGCGGCATGACCGCGACGGGGTTGAAGAAGTGGAAACCGACGAGGCGCTCCGGGTGGGCGAGCTTCTCGCCGATCTCCTCGACCGAGAGCGACGAGGTGTTCGTCGCGATGATCGCGGTCTCGGCGAGGTGCGGCTCCACCTCGGCGAACACCTGCTGCTTCACGGCGAGGTCTTCGAAGACGGCCTCGATGACCCAGTCGCAGTCGGCGAAGTCGGCCTTGTCGGTCGTGCCCGACACGAGCGCGCGCAGGCGGTTCGCCTCGTCGGCGTCGATGCGGCCCTTCTGCTCGAGGGTGCCGATCTCGTCGCGGATGTACGCGAGGCCCTTGTCGACCCGCGCCTGGTCGAGGTCGGTGATGACGACGGGCACCTGCAGGCGGCGAACGAACAGCAGCGCGAACTGGCTCGCCATGAGGCCCGCACCGATGACGCCGACCTTCGTCACCTTGCGGGCGAGCGACTTGTCGGGGGCTCCGGCGGGCTTCTTCGCGCGCTTCTGCACGAGGTTGAAGGCGTAGATCGACGCGACGAACTGGTCGCCCGACACGAGGTCGGCGAGCGCCTCGTCCTCGCGGGCGAAACCCTCGGCCTTCGTGCCGGACTTCGCCGCCTTGAGCAGGTCGAGCGCGACGTACGGCGACTTCGCCGTCGTACCGAGCTTGCCCTCGATGCTCTTGCGGGCGATGCCGACCGCGACGTCCCACTTGGCGAGCCGCTCGAGCTTGCCGGGAGCGTTCGGGCGCTTCACCTGCACCGAGCCGCCGAGCACCCCGTCGGCCCACTTGAGCGAGTCCTCGAGGAAGTTGACCGGCGCGAACATCGCGTCGGCGATGCCGAGGTCGAAGGCGTCCTTCGCCTTCAGCATGCGGTTGTTCTTCAGCGGGTTCTCGATCACCACCTTGAGGGCGTTCTCGATGCCGATGAGGTTCGGCAGCAGGTACGCGCCGCCCCAAGCGGGCACGATGCCGAGGAACACCTCGGGCAGCGCGATCGCCGGCGCCGAGGCATCCACCGTGCGGTAATCGCTGTTCAGCGCGACCTCGAGGCCGCCGCCGAGAGCGAGGCCGTTGATGAACGCGAACGACGGCACGCCGAGCTCGCCGAGCTTGCCGAACACCATGTGCCCGAGCTGCCCCATCTTCAGCGCGATGTCGCGGCTCGGGATCTCGCCGACCTTCGAGAGGTCGGCGCCGGCGGCGAGGAAGTAGGGCTTGCCCGTGATGGCGACCGCCTGGATCTCGCCGGCTGCGGCGCGGACCTTCAGCTCGTCGAGCCGGTCGTTCAGCTCGAGCAGCGTGACCGGGCCCAGCGTCGAGGGCCGGGTGTGGTCGCGACCGTTGTCGAGGGTGATGAGGGCGAGGGTGCGTCCGGAGGCGAGGCGGATGTCGCGCACGTACGAGTGCGTGACGACCTCGTCGTCGGCGAACGCGGCCGCCAGCTCGGAGAAGTCGATCTTCGAGTAGTCGGTCATGTCGCTCAGCGGCCCTTTCCGTAGCGCTTGTGGTGGGGGTTCTCCCAGATGACGGTGCCGCCCTGGCCGAGGCCGACGCACATCGCGGTGACGCCGTAGCGCACCTCGGGGTGCTGCTCGAACTGGCGGGCGAGCTGCAGCATCAGGCGCACGCCCGACGCCGCGAGCGGGTGGCCGATCGCGATGGCGCCGCCCCACGGGTTGACGCGGGGGTCGTCGTCGGCGATGCCGAAGTGGTCGAGGAAGCTCAGCACCTGCACGGCGAACGCCTCGTTGAGCTCGAAGAGCCCGATGTCGTCGATCGAGAGACCGGCGTTCTTGAGCGCCTTCTCGGTCGAGGGGATCGGCCCGATGCCCATGACCTCGGGCTCGACGCCCGCGAAGCCGAAGCTCACCATGCGCATCTTCGTGGTGAGGCCGAGCTCCTTCGCGGCGTCCGAGCTCGCGAGGATCGCGGCGGTCGCACCGTCGGTGAGGGGCGAGGCGTTGCCCGCGGTCACCCGGCCGTGCGGACGGAACGGGGTCTTGAGGGCGGCGAGCCCCTCCATCGTGGTCTCGGGGCGGCGGCCCTCGTCCTCGCTCGCGAGGCCCCAGCCCTCGGCGGTGCGGATCGCGACCGGCACGAGGTCGGGCTGGATGTGGCCGGCCTCGTAGGCGGCCTGCACCTTCTGCTGGCTCAGCATGCCGAAGCGGTCGCTGCGCTCCTTGGTGAGCTCGGGGAAGCGGTCGTGCAGACGCTCGGCCGTGTTGCCCATGTTCAGCGCGTCGGCGGCGACGAGCTTCTCGGTGAGGAAGCGCGGGTTCGGGTCGGCGTCGAGGCCCATCGGGTGGCGGCCCATGTGCTCGACACCTCCGGCGATGACGACGTCGTACTGGCCGAAGCCGATGCCCGACCCGGTGGTCGTGACGGCGGTCATCGCACCGGCGCACATGCGGTCGATCGCGAAGCCCGGCACGCTCATCGGCAGGCCCGCGAGGATCGCCGCGGTGCGACCGAGCGTCAGGCCCTGGTCGCCCTGCTGCGTCGTGGCCGCGATGGCGACGTCGTCGACGCGCTCGGGCGGGAGGTTCGGGTTGCGCTCGAGGAGCCCGGTGATCGCCTTGACCGCGAGGTCGTCGGCCCGGGTGTTCCAGTACATGCCCTTTTCACCGGCTCGTCCGAACGGGGTTCGGACCCCGTCGACGAACACGACATCAGCTCGTTCAGCCACGCTGCAGCTCCGTTTCGAAATCAGGATGCCTCGATCCTACGAACCGGCGCGGAGCGCTCCCGAATCGCTTGACGGTTCCTACGAACCCTCGGAGGCGGCGTCGAGGAGCGATTGTGACGCCTCCACAAACGCATCGGCGATAATCTGTGCGGTTGCCTCAAGTTGCCAGGGGCGCGCACCCAGCTGCTCGAGCGCGGTCGCGATCGACGCCGCGTCGGCGGGTGTCGGCGGGTGCCAGGCGACCCGGCGCAGGAAGTCGGGGGTGAGCAGGTTCTCGACGGGCATGTCGAGCTGCTCGGCGATGACCGCGACCGCGGCCTTCGCCGCCTTGAGCCGGATATCGGCCTCGGGGTTGCGCGCCGCCCAGGCGCGGGGCGGCGGCGGCGCATCGCTCGGCACCCGCACGGCGGGGAGGTCGTCGGTCGAGAGTCCGTGCTCGATCGCCGTCCACCACCGATCGAGCTCGGTGCGGCTCGCCCGGCCCGTGAACTCGCGGAGGTCGGCGAGCGCTCGACGCGTCGAGGGCAGCGATCGGGCGACCGCGACGATCGAGGCATCGGGGATGAGCCGACCCGGCGCGATGTCGGTCTCGGAGGCGAGCGAATCACGCGACACCCACAGCTCTCGGGCGACGGCGAGGTTGCGGGGGCTCCGCATCGAGTGGATGCCGGAGAGCCGGCGCCACGGCTCGGCGGCCGGAGGCTTCGCCGCCCGGTGCAGCACCGCGTCGAACTCTTGGCCGGCGAGCGCCGACTTGCCGGTCTCGTCGAGCCGGTCGACGAGGCGGTCGCGAACGTCGACGAGGAGCTCCACGTCGAGCGCGGCGTACTTCAGCCACGACTGGGGGAGCGGCCTCGTCGACCAGTCGGCCGCCGAGTGCTCCTTCGCGAGCTTGATGCCGAGCAGCTCCTCGACGACCGAGGCGAGACCGACCCGCGGCATGCCGAGCAGGCGTGCGGCGAGTTCGGTGTCGAAGATGCGGTCGGGGTCGAGGCCGACCTCGCGCAGGCAGGCGAGGTCCTGGCTCGCGGCGTGCAGCACCCACTCCTCCGAGCGGATGCCGTGCTCGAGGGCCGAGAAGTCGGGTACGGCGGGCGCGTCGAAGAGGAACACGCCGGCACCGCGCCGGTACATCTGGATCAGATAGGCGCGCTGGGAGTAGCGGAATCCGCTCGCCCGTTCGGCGTCGACGGCGATCGGTCCCTCGCCGCCCAGCAGGAGGTCGACGGCCTCGTCGAACGCCGCGGGCGTCTCGATCACCCGGTATTCATCCACGATCAGACCTCCGGCGGGGCAACGCCGTGACCCCTTCAGCACGGGGCGGCAGCCCCGCGAGCATGCACAACAACTCCCCCCAGCCTTCCACATGCCGGCCGATCGCCGCGTCGAGGGGCGTCCACGAGGCCCGCAGCTCGATCTGCGCACCGTCGCCCTGATGGGCGAGTTCGCCGAAGCCGGTCGAGAGGATCTTGGTGGCGGTGCCCGATGCCGCGACGTACCGCGCGCCGCGCGCGTCGAGTGCGTCGATGAGCCACGACCAGGCGACGTCGGCGAGGAACGGGTCGAGCCCGATGTCGGTCTCGAGCGGTGCCTGGGCGAAGCACACGACGCGGAATCGGCCGCCCCACGCCTCGGGCTCGCTCGGGTCGTAGAGCAGGATGAACCGGCCGGTGCCGAGTTCGGAGTCGTCGCCGTGCCGCGACGGCGACACGTCGGCCGACAGCGCGGCCGCGTAGGGGGCCAGTCCGCCCGGCGCCGGGATCTCCGAGACGGTGAGCTCACCGCGTGGAACGGCGGCCCGGATCGAGGCGAGGGCGTTCTCGAACTCGGCGGGAGCGGCGGTCGGGTGGTCGGGCACGAGTGCAGACTAGAGTCTCCTTCGGAACCGGCGGCGGCGGCACGCCGCACCGGCCCGCAGTGCGTCGGTCGAGGGGCGGGAGGCAGGGATGGCGAAGCGCCCGGGTGGGCTCCGAATCGTCGGAACGACGGTGGCGGCGGTGGGGATCGTCGCCGGCGCGATCGCCGTCGTGGCGACCGCGACGACCGTCGTCGCGACCGTCCTGTTCGCCCGCAAGGTCGTCACGCCTCCGGCGAGGCGCGAAGAGGACCTGCGGATCCTCGGCGTCGACCTCGCCGCGGGGAGCATCACGCTCGCCGCAGGCGACGAGTCGCGGATGCGCGGCCGGTACGGCCTCTGGTTCGAGGGCGACAGCGGGCACGCCCGCCTCGCCGACGTCGACGAGGTGCGCGACGGCACCGTCGTGCGCGGCATCGACGCAGTCGACTTCGGGCGCCTCGACCGGGCCCGCCGCGGGCGGATCGACGGGTGGTACTTCCTCGGCCCGTGGGAGCTCGACCCGCCCGCTCGCGATGTCGTCGTGCAGACCCCGCTCGGGCCGGCGCCGGCCTGGTCCGTGCCCGCTGCGGAGCCGACCGATCGCTGGGTCGTCCAGGTGCACGGTCGCGGCGCGAAGCGCCACGAAGCGCTGCGCGCCGTCGCGCCCGTGCACGAGGCGGGCTGGAACAGCCTGCTCATCTCCTACCGCAACGACGGCGAGGCGCCGGACAGCGCCGATCGCCGGTACGGGCTCGGCGGCACGGAGTGGGAGGACGTCGTCGCCGCGGTGCGGTTCGCGATCGCCCGCGGCGCGCGCGAGATCGTGCTCATGGGCTGGTCGATGGGCGGCATGATCGCGCTGCAGGCGGTGCTGCGGTCGAGCGAGGTGCGCGAGCACCTGGTCGGCGTGGTCCTCGACTCGCCCGCAGTGGACTGGGTCGACATCCTCCGGTTCCAGGGCACCGCGATGGGTCTTCCCGCGGGGCTCGGCGATCTCGTGGCGGGTGTGCTCGGCGCTCCGGTCGGGGCCGGCCTCACGGGTGCAGCGGCACCGATCGACCTCGTCGCGCTCGACCTCGTGGCGAGGGCCGAGGAGTTCACGGCGCCGATGCTGCTCATGCACAGCGCCGACGACGGCTTCGTCCCCATCGACGGGTCGCGCCGGCTCGCGGCGGCCAGACCCGACCTGGTGCAGTTCGAGGAGTTCACTGGCGCCCGGCACACGAAGCTCTGGAACCACGACCCCGAGCGCTGGACGCGGCTGATCACCGGATGGCTCGCCGCCCGATCGGCGGCGGCGCCCACCGACCCGGGAGACGACGAGATCGTCGGCTGATCAGGCGGCGACGCGCTCGCGGAGCTGGCGCTTGGCGCGAGCGAGCATGCCCGTCATGCCGCGCACGCGAAGCGGCGAGACGGCCTCGCCGAGGCCGAGCGACTGCGGGTAGTCGGCGGGGATGTCGAGGACCTCCTGCACCGTGAGGCCGGCGAGCCCCTGCACGAGGATCGAGGCGAACCCGCGCGTCGTCGGCGCCTCTGCGGGGGCCGTCGCGAAGAGATGCACGACGCCGTCGACCACCTCGACGAAGATGTACACCGGCGACTGGCACTCGACCACTCGCTCGAGCAGGTCGGGGTGGTCGGCGTAGCGTTCGGGCAGCTCGGGGAGCTCGTTCGAGAACTCGAGCAGGAGTTGCAGCCGGTCGCGCACGCCGAGTGCGAGGAAGTCGTCGCGGATCTCGGCGAGGGCCGTGGGCAGGGTCGTCGGTTCCATCCCCGCCATTCTCCCACGCCGACGACGGCGGGCGGCCGCCGGCGTGGCGACCGCCCCTGCGCTCAGCGGCCGGGTACCTCGCCGCGCTCGGCGCCGGTCACGATCGGCACGCGCACGGCGCTGCCCCACTCGGTCCACGAGCCGTCGTAGTTGCGCACGTTCTCGAAGCCGAGCAGGTGCTGCAGCACGAACCAGGTGTGGCTCGAGCGCTCGCCGATGCGGCAGTACGCGACGATGTCATCGCCGTCGACGAGGCCGACCTCGTCGCGGTAGATCGCGTCGAGTTCGGCGCGGGTCTTGAAGGTGCCGTCGGCCGCGGCCGCCCGAGCCCACGGCACGGATGCCGCGGTGGGGATGTGCCCCGCGCGGAGCGCACCCTCTTCGGGGTAGGCGGGCGCGGTCGTGCGCTCGCCCGTGTACTCCTCGGGGGAGCGCACGTCGATGAGCGGGTTGCCGAGGTGGGCGAGCACGTCGTCCTTGAACGCCCGTACCGCGCGGTCGTCGCGCTCGACGACGGGGTACTCGACCGGAGCGGGGTCGGGAACGTCGGTCGTGAGCTCGCGGCCCTCGGCGATCCACAGGTCGCGGCCGCCGTCGAGGAGGCGGACGTCCTCGTGGCCGAAGAGCGTGAACACCCACAGCGCGTAGGCCGCCCACCAGTTGTTCTTGTCGCCGTAGATCACGACGGTCGTGTCGCGCGCGATACCGCGCGACCCCAGCAGCTCGGCGAAGCGCTCGGCATCGACGTAGTCGCGGACGACGGGGTCGTTGAGATCGAGGTGCCAGTCGATCTTCACCGCCCCGGGGATGTGCCCCGTCTCGTAGAGCAGCACGTCCTCGTCGGACTCGACCACGACGAGGCCGGGTTCGCCGAGGTGCTCGGCCAGCCAGTCGGTGGAGACGAGACGCTCGGGGTGGGCGTACTCGGCGAACTTCGCGGCGGCGTCGAACTCGGCGGACATGGGAGCCTCCTGTGGTCGCCCGGTCGGGCGGGGTGAGCGGGGGAGCGGACTAGGCTGATGACCTGTCCATCTCCGAATCTACGCGGCCCACGGGGCCTCGACACAGCACCCGTCATCCGGTGCAACACGGGAGCTCTCCAGCATGACCACGGCCGCCAGCCCGGCACCCATCCGCCTCGTCGACCGAAACCCGTCGATCTCCGGCGCCGAGATCGCCGCCGAGCTCGTGCCGCCGCCCCAGTTCGAGCACGCCTCGTTCGAGTCGTACCGCCCCGATCCCGACTTCCCGTCGCAGCAGGCCGCCCTCGACCGGCTCAACCAGTTCGCCGGGGCGTGGCGCGCGGCCCAGCGCCCGGGCGGATTCTTCTCGCGCAAGCGTCCTGCGCGCATCGAACTGCCGGGCGTCTACCTCGACGGAGGGTTCGGCGTCGGCAAGACCCACCTGCTCGCGTCGCTCTGGCATGTCGCGCACGGGCCGAAGTACTTCGGCACCTTCATCGAGTACACCGCGCTCGTCGGCGCGCTCGGCTATGCGCAGGCGGTCGAGCTGCTCCGCGGCGCCAAGCTCATCTGCATCGACGAGTTCGAGCTCGACGACCCGGGCGACACGATGCTCATGACGCGCTTCCTCGGCGAGCTCATGGCTGGCGGTACGCGCGTCGCCGCCACGAGCAACACTCCGCCCAACGCGCTCGGCGAGGGCCGCTTCGCCGCGGCCGACTTCCTCCGCGAGATCCACGCCCTGTCGTCGAACTTCGAGACGCTCCGCATCGACGGGCTCGACTACCGCCGACGCGACACCGAGGGCCATGCGGAGGTCGCGGGCGACGATGCGGCGGTGCGCCGCACGGCCGATGCGCTCGCCGAGCGCGGCCACCGGGTGTCGCTCGACGGGTTCGACGACCTCATCGCGCACCTCGCCACCGTGCACCCGTCGAAGTACGTGCGCCTCGTCGAGGGGCTCGACGCGATCGCGCTCACGGGCGCGCACGAGCTCGACGACCAGAACGCCGCGCTGCGCCTCGTGGCGTTCATCGACCGGGTGTACGACGCAGAGGTGCCGATCATCGCGAGCGGCACGCCCCTCGACGAGGTCTTCGACGCCGAGATGATGGCGGGCGGCTACCGCAAGAAGTACCTCCGCTCGATGAGCCGCATGATCGCGCTCACCTCGGGCGAGCTGCCGCCGCACGACTGAGCGGCCCGCACGGCGCCGGCCCGAGGCATCCCGTCGCCTGCCGCGCTCGTCGCCCGAGGCGTCCAGATCGGATGCAGGGGCGATTCGTGGCGCCCTGAAACGCGCTGTTCACACGACGGCGCCGACCGTAACGCCCCCGAAACACAACGACGAACCGCTCGAAACGACCGCTCGTGACACTTGCGGCACGGGTCGCCCCCGCGACCCGAATCCGAGAGAGGTTCGAGAGATGGATCAAGGCAACACCGCGTTCCTGTTGATCTCGGCGGCACTCGTGCTGCTGATGACGCCGGGGCTCGCGTTCTTCTACGGCGGCCTCGTCAAGGCGAAGAGCGTCATCAGCATGATGATGATGAGCTTCGGCGCGATGGGCCTCATCGGGGTGCTCTGGGTGCTCTACGGCTACGCCATCGCCTTCCCCGGCTCGGAGGGCCTCGTGCCGCCGTGGTCGATCGACTGGTCGGCGATCGGGCTCGAGAGCCTCCTCGAGACGCCCGAGGGCGCCGCGTACCCGCCGCTCGCGTTCGTGGCGTTCCAGGCGACCTTCGCCATCATCACGGTCGCGCTCATCTCGGGCGCGATCGCCGACCGGGCGAAGTTCGGCGGCTGGATGGTGTTCGCCGGCATCTGGGCGACCATCGTCTACTTCCCGGTGGCGAGCTGGGTGTTCAACTTCGGGCTCGCCGACGACGGCAGCTTCGCGTACGGCGGCTGGATCACCTACGGCCTGCAAGAGGTGTTCGGCGTCGGCGCGATCGACTTCGCGGGCGGCACGGCCGTGCACATCAACGCCGGTGCCGCGGCGCTCGCCCTCGCGCTCGTGCTCGGCAAGCGGGTCGGCTTCTCGAAGGGTGCGCACGTTCCCCACAACCCGCCGTTCGTGCTGCTGGGCGCCGGCCTCCTCTGGTTCGGCTGGTTCGGCTTCAACTCGGGCTCGGAACTCGCCGCCGACAACACCGCGGCGGTCGCCTTCGTGAACACGATCGCGGCGCCCGCGGCGGCGCTGCTCGCCTGGCTCCTCGTCGAGAAGATCAAGGACGGCAAGCCCACCTCGGTCGGCGCCGCGTCGGGCGCCGTCGCCGGCCTCGTCGCGATCACGCCGGCGTGCGCGTCGCTGACGCCGATCTGGGCGATCGTGCTGGGCCTCGTCGCCGGTGCCGTCTGCGCGCTCGCGATCGACCTGAAGTTCAAGTTCGGCTTCGACGACTCGCTCGACGTCGTGGGCATCCACCTCGTCGGCGGCCTCATCGGCACGCTGTACCTCGGCTTCTTCGCGAACGGCACGGGCCTCATCTACAGCGGCAACTTCACGCAGCTCGCGGTGCAGGCGATCGCCGCCGTCTCGGTGCTCGTGTACTCGTTCGGGCTCACCTACGGCATCGGCACGCTCATCCAGAAGACGATGGGCTTCCGGGTCAAGAACGAGGACGAGATCGCCGGCATCGACACCGTCGTGCACGGCGAGGACGCCTACAAGCTCGAGACCGTCTGACTCCTTCTCGAGCCTCTGCCGGCCGACGGCGGTGGGGTAGTGTGCCCGGTGTGACTGACACCGGCCGCCTCCTCACCGCCGTCGGCCGTTTCCTGCGGGCGCTCTCCTCGGGCGGCGCGCGACCGGCCCCGGTTCGACGAGCGAGCACCGAGCGGGATGCCTCGCGGGCGCGTTCCACCGACGACGAGGTCTCGCCCGGACAGGCGGGACCGGATGCGACCGTCGAGATCGACCCGCGACGCCTCCGCAGCGTGCGCATGGGCTACACGCCGTCGCGTGACGGCGAGCCCGACCCGGGCGAGGTGGTGTGGACCTGGGTGCCGTACGAGGAGCGAGACGGGCGCGGCAAGGACCGCCCCGTCGTGATCGTCGCCGCGTCGGACGCCGGCGACTACCTGGCGGTGCAGTTGACGAGCAAGCCCCATGACGGCGACGGCGACTACGTCTCGCTCGGGGAGGGCGCATGGGACTCGGACGGCCGCCCGAGCTGGGTGAAGACCGACCGGGTGTTCCGGGTGCGCGCCGGCGGCATGCGCCGCGAGGCGGCCTCGCTCGACGCCGAGCGCTACGGGCGCGTCGCCGACGCGCTCGCACGCCGATACGGCTGGAGCTGATCGCGACGTCGTGCGACAGCACGGGGGCGGGCGCGCTCGGCGGCTCCCGAGCGGTCGGCTGATAGGCTGACGAGATGGAAACGATCGAGGTCGACAGAGCCTAGCCACCGGACTCCCGGTGGCTTTCGCACGTGCGGGCGTCGCCCGCATCGCCGAACGGTCGGTCTTGCGACCTTCGCGAGTCTCGCTCCCCGAAGGGAGCGTCGACTGCTGCCTGCGCGCCCTGGGACGTTCGCACGATCCCCGACCTCGTTCCCCGCTCGTCGACTGTCGAGCTGCGATGTTCCCGCCTCGTGTCCTCGGCCGGTACGCGCTCCCTGCGACCGCTCCGCCCGCCTGGGAGACGTGCGCCTGGGCCGATCGCGCGCCACCGGCGGATGAGCCGCGGTCGAGGTTCCGACCACCGACTCACCAGTGCGCGATCCCGCTGCGCCGACCGTGAAGGCCGCCGCATCGCGATCGAGCACCTGCTCCGCCGACGGCCCTGCCTCGACGGAGTGAAAGGAGATTCCGAAATGTCCACCCGCTCCACCATCACCCTTCGCGACCTCACGTTCGAATGGCCGGACGGAACCGTCGCGCTCGAGCGCGTCGGCGGCACGTTCGGCGCGGGCCGCACCGGCCTCATCGGCCGCAACGGCGCCGGCAAGTCCACGTTGCTCCGGCTCATCGCCGGCGAACTGACGCCGACCACCGGACGCATCGAGACGGTCGGCGCCGTCGGCTACCTTCCCCAGACCCTCACCCTGCGATCGCGGACCACGATCGCCGAACTGCTCGGCATCGACGGCGCGCTCGCGGCCATGCGGGCGATCGAGGCCGGCGACGTCGACCAGCGGCAGTTCGACGCGATCGGCGACGACTGGGACATCGAGTCACGGGCCGATGAGGCGCTGCACCAGATCGGGTTCTCCGCGGCCGACCTGGAGCGCCGGGTCGCCGAGGTCTCCGGCGGCGAGGCCATGCTCATCGCGATCACCGGGTTGCGCATCCGCCGCCCGGCGATCACGCTGCTCGACGAGCCCACCAACAACCTCGACCGCGCCACCCGCGTGAAGGTGGCGGGGTTCATCGACGAGTGGCCGGGAGCACTCATCGTGGTCAGCCATGACCTCGAGCTGCTGGAGCACATGGACGCCATCGCCGAACTGCGCGACGGCGCCCTCGAGACCCACGGCGGCCCGTACGGCTCATGGCGCGCCTGGCAGGCGCAGGAGCAGGCGGCCGCGGTGCAGGCGGCCCGTTCGGCACAGCAGGCGCTCAAGGTCGAGAAGCGGCAGCGCATGGAGGCCGAGACGAAGCTCGCCCGTCGCGACCGCACGGCCAGGAAGACGCAGAAGGACGGCGGCATCCCCAAGATCCTGGCGGGCAACCGGGCCAGCAGGGCCCAGAGCTCCGCCGGGTCGCTCCGCGCCACGCTCGACGACAAGGTCCAGGCCGCGCAGGCGGCCGTCGATGCCGCGGACTCCCGGGTGCGCAGCGACGAGCACATCCATCTCGTCCTGCCGGACCCCGGCGTTCCGCGCGGGCGCCGGCTCGTGGAGCTGGAGGACGAGGACCGATCGTTCGTGATCCAGGGACCCGAGCGTGTGGCGCTGATCGGCGCGAACGGCGCCGGGAAGTCGACCCTCGTCGCGCAACTCGTCGGTCGGGGCGAGTCGAGGCCCGGCCGTCCTCGCGGCCGTGCCCTCACCGATCGGGTCGGGTACCTTCCGCAGCGTCTCGACGGTCTCGTGGAGGAGGACAGTGCCATGGAGAACGTGCAGACCGCCGCCCCGGACGTCGCGTCGGGAACGATCCGCAACCAGCTCGCCCGGCTCCTGCTCCGCGGCGACAGCGTGGACCGTCCGGTTCGTACACTCTCAGGCGGCGAGCGGTTCCGCGTCGCGCTCGCCCGCCTGCTGCTCGCCGAGCCGCCCCACCAGCTGCTGATCCTCGACGAGCCGACGAACAATCTCGACCTCGCGAGCGTCGACCAACTCGCCCAGGCCCTCGATGCCTACCAGGGCGCCCTGCTCGTCGTCAGTCATGACCGAGCGTTCCTGGAACGTGTCGGCATCGACACGATCCTCGAGCTCGACGGGCGCGGCCGGATGCACGAGCGTCGCAGTCTCGACGCCTGACGGGGCTGGGCCGCGAAACGACGAACGCCCCCGGGTGACCGGGGGTGTTCTGTCGTGGGCGATGGGCCCGTGTGTCTCGGTCTCGAAACGACGAACGCCCCTGGCGCGGACCAGGGGCGTTCTCTCGTGGTGGGCGATGGGCCCGTGTGTCGGTCTCGAAACGACGAACGCCCCCGGCGTGTGCCGGGGGCGTTCTACGTGGTGGGCGATGCCGGGCTCGAACCGACGACCTCTTCCGTGTGAAGGAAGCGCGCTACCAGCTGCGCCAATCGCCCAAGTGGGTTTCGGTCTCCGTTGCGGTGACCGGACTCGATACTAGCCGACGCAATGGGGCGAATGCACATCGAGCGCCGGCCGGGCGCGGCGCGGGGGAGCCGACCGGCTCGACACGCCCGGGATTCACGGGACGAATGGCACGCTGACCGGGGAGAACGGCGTCGGGCGCTCGCTCGGTTTGTGAATCGCTCGAAGTGTGTATAAAGTCTTCTCTGCACGCAGAAATGCGGAGCAACGCGGATGTGGCGCAGTTGGTAGCGCATCACCTTGCCAAGGTGAGGGTCGCGAGTTCGAGTCTCGTCATCCGCTCTGATCAGGGTCGGGCGAAAGCCCGGCTCCTGTTCTTTGGTGGTGAACCCATGAACGGTGGATTGGCCGAGAGGCGAGGCAGCGGCCTGCAAAGCCGTATACACGGGTTCGAATCCCGTATCCACCTCCAAGCCGAGATCCTGCCATCTCGACTCGGGCGATTGGCGCAGCGGTAGCGCGCTTCCCTGACACGGAAGAGGTCACTGGTTCGATCCCAGTATCGCCCACACTGAAACCCCCGGTTTGCCGGGGGTTTTTTGTTTGGGTTGTTCGGCCGTGCGATATCTGTGCAATATCTGCCTGGTGTATGTCGACTTTGTCAGCCAACATTGCTATCTGAGTTGCTAAAGTGATTGCTATGACCACGATGCACGCTGTTATCAACGCGACTCGTACAGAGCGCGCTAATCGTGCTGCTCTAAAGAAGGGTCAGTTCACGAAGAAGCAGGAGAAGGCGCTCCGCGTGGCCGATAAGGTTGCCCGCGAGAATGCTGAGCTTCTCCGCCGCCTTGCGTGAAGTTGAGTATCTCGATTTCGAGACCGTTGTTGAGATCAATCTGCGCATAGGTGGGGCTGGCGCAGGCGTACGATCGGCTGACGGCATCCACAGTGCTCTAGCTCGCCCACGGCCCGTATACGGGCAAGAGGTGCATCCGGAGCTCTGGGATAAGGCGGCTGCACTCTTGCACGGCCTGGGAGCCACCCAGCACTTCGTTGAGGGGAACAAACGCACCGCGTTCGTCTCAGCTGTGACCTTTCTAAGCCTCAACGGACGTCACCTGCGACCGGTCCTGCCGGCCCATTCATACGCGTTGGTTATCGCGGCCTGCTCAGGCTGGATGGACCTTGACGAGATAGCCACATGGTTTCGCGAAGTGTATGAAGAGCAGCACCGGGGCTTCCGCCGCTGGTTCTACCTGCCGCGGGAAGCGCTGTCACTTCTCCGGGAGAAGTGATTACCCGCGAACACTTCTCCAGGTGAGACATGCGACTCACGTCTACGCTCTCGGCATGGATGACGACGGCCTCAACCCGACCGAACCCAACTGCCCCGCCTGCAGAACGCGCACGATGCACCGCAAACAAGGCGAGTACTGGTGTCGTAACTGTGAGGTCATCGTCGTCGACTTCGGCTCGAGCGAGTAACGGCACTTCACCGGGAGAAGTGAAACGCACTTCTCCCGGTGAAGTGTGGTCAGCCGCGCCCGTTCCGGCTGTTCAGCGTGTTCCGTGAACCGGTCGCACCCATGACATCCCCAATAGGGACCGTTACGCCGACGCGGTCACGGATCTCGCGAAGGAGCTGTCGATCAAGCGGGCTCAGGTTCGTCGGCCCAGACACAACCGTGCTCGCCGCGGGTGCCGGCACCGAGTAGGTGTACGTTGCGGGGGCCGCCTCGTATCGTTGCGGGACTTTGTTGAAGGCCTCCCAGCGTGAGGTTTCGCCGCCGCTGTTGATCATGCTCAGCAGTCCCAGATTGCGGTGTGCCGCGGTCGCGTTGACGACGAACTCACCCGCCGACAGCATCGCCGGGATGTTGTCCTCACGCGGCCCACCAGGACCAGTCACGAGGCCACCATCGGCGTACTGACCGACGTTCATCGGCCGACCCGACATGTCCTTGATCGCCTGCACGTAGAGCGGGATCTGACGGCCCGAGTAGTCACGAATGAACCCGTCAAGTGCGGCCTGTGCAGCCGCAGTCTCCGCGATCACACGCCACTCCGACGAATCCGGAATCCGGTAGATCTGATCCGCCAATGCGCCCGCCTCATCGGCGTTCAAACCCAACTGCTCGGCCCGGTCAATCAGCGCCTGACGGCCGGCCTCGAGCGTGGCACGGTAATCGTCTGTGTTGCCGTCGAGATCAAACTGCGCCTTCGCTGCTTCCTGCGACTCCTTCGCGAGATCGACAAGCATGGCCATATTGTCACGGCCTGCCTGCGTGTTCTCATCCAGCCCGAGCGCGTACCCCTCGACCCCGTCCTTCGCGTTCTTGATCGTCTCGTCGACCTCCGCCAGGGCGTTCTTGTAGTCGAGGTTCTGAGAGACGGCATCCTGCCCGACACCGTTCGCCTCGTTGATCTGGTCGATGAGTTCCGAGATCTGCGAGCTCAATTCCTGTGCACCCGACGCAGCATCCAGATACGCGTCCGCCGCGCTCTTGGTCACCTCGACGCCGTCAGCCTGCGCACGGTTCTTCTGCTCAGCGACCTTGATCGCATCCGCGATGGAAGCCGACTCGCCACGAACCGAATCGACCACAATCTTGGAGGCGTTCGCATAGTCGAGGCCGCGAGTAGCCGAGTTCAGGGTGACCTTCTCGACCTCGCGCATCGCGTCGACATTGCCCATCGCGGCGTCCGTCACGGTATCGATCCCGAGACCGATCTTCTCCGCGGCCGAGTACGCGGAATCGGCCGCCTCGATCCAGAGGAAGGTGTCCTTCGTGGAGAGGTTCGCGATGACCATCTCCCTCGTCGATTCCGTCACCCGGCCGGTGGCTTCATCGAGGGTCGTCACGAAGCCCTCCGTCTTCGCCGATGCCTGCGCAGCCTCACTCGCCCACGCGGAGAGTGCAAGGCCGGCTATGGCGATCGCACCCCCCGCCAGACCGACGCCCTTCGCTGCCTGACCACCCGAAATACCAAGCGCCGACAGCGACGCCCTGAACTCCGCAATCTTCGGGATCGCGAGCAGTGCGGCACCGCCTGCGAGGCCCACAGCCGCCGTCAGACCGCCCATAGCAGTCCCAACACCCAGCACGGGCTCCGGGAGGTCACCGATCGCGTCAACGGCGCCCGTAGCGGCCTGCACGAGAGCCCGTAGCGCGTCGTTCGCTGCCGACCCGGACTGGATCAGGGTCGTGTCGATCGCCCCGCCCAGCTTCTCGACATCGCCCGCGAGGTTGTCCATCCGCATACGTGCGGTTTCCGCCGCGTACCCGGAATCGTCGACCGCCTTCGACCACTTGTTGATCCCCGCCTCACCCTCGGAGTAGAGCACCGTCGCAGCACGAATCGCGTCCTGCCCGAAGATCAGCTCGAGCGATGCATTCCGCTGCTGATCCGTCAAACCCTCAAGCGAGCCGCGGAGGTTGCCGGCGAACTTCGCCAACCCGATGAACGAGCCACTCGAGTCATAGGCGTTGAGCCCGAGACGTTCCATCTCGTCAGCAGCAGCCTTCGAATTCGGCGTCAGACCACCCAGCATCGTCTTGAACGCCGTGCCCGCGTCGGAACCCTTCAACCCCTGCGACGCGAACGCCGCAAGGCCAGCCGTGGTCTCCTCGATCGACAGCCCCGTACCGTGCGCAACCTGGCCAACCTGACCCATCGCCTGCGCAAGATCCTCAACCGAACCCGACGCCTTACCCGCACCGGCCGCGAACAGATCCGCGACATGTGGGAGATCCGACCCAGCAAGGTTGAACTGGTTCATCGCGTCAGCCGCAACCTCAGCCGACCGTGCAACCTCAATCCCACCGGCAGCCGCAAGGTTCAGCGCACCCGTCAAACCACCGCTGAGAATGTCAGCCGTCTCGAGACCGGCCTTTCCGAGCTCCTCAACCGCGCTCGCCGACTCAGTCGCCGAATACACGGTTGCCTCACCCGCATCAATTGCCGCTTGCCGCAGAGCCGTCATGTTCGCCACCGACTCATGCGATGCGGCCTGCACCGCCGACATCTGCTTATCGAACTCAGCGAACTTCGACACCGCCAGCCCCACACCGACCGCCGCCAATGCACCGATCGCGAGCGACGCCTTACCAACGCCATCAAACGCTTCCTTCTGCGCGGACAGCTTGCCCGCCTCAGTCGACGCGTCCCGCGTCGCCTTCGCCGCCTTCTCCATACCCGCCACGTACTGCGCCACCTGCGCCGTCAACGTAACTTTCGTTACCCGATCAGCCACCTCATACCTGCCTAACCCCCACGATTAATGCGAAGGGGACCGGGCGAGTTGTCCGGTCCCCGTTTGTGTTCTGTTGCTAGCGATCCCACTCGTAGTCGGCGGGTCGACCGTGTCGAATCCAGCGGCGCGCGCGAAGCACCCGCACAACGTCGGTGCCATACGACTCGAGCACGGCCCGTACATGCGCCCGCTGTGCCTCGAGACTCCACCGCGCCGCTTCGGCCTTCGCCCGCTCATACAGGGCCACCGTCTCCTCCGCGTTCAGACGGTCGTCCGGTCGCCGCCGTCTCACACCGACTCCGGATCAAACGGGGCATCCGGCATCACCAGCACCTCAACGAAGACACGCCCCGTTCGCGCCTCATACGCCGCCCGAGCCTCCTCGGCCGGCCGGAAATGGGTCTCCATCCATTCCTCCCAACGACGCACCCGCTCACTCGCGGGCAACGTCAAATCATCGACGAAGGGCGGCAGATCCGGGGCAGCCAGATCCTTCACCTCCTGCGGCACGCGCCGTCTCATCGGACCCTCGGCGAACGCACGCCCACCCGCTGCTGCGGCAACCGGCCAATGCCCTCGTCGTCGTCGAACGGAATCCGAAGCGACGCCATGCACCGGGCCAACGTGGTCGCCTGCTGACGGAACTCGACCACGGCGGGGTGGGCCTTCACACCCTGCGGCGACGACACGATCACGTCCCCGTCGTCGATAACCGCTTGCAGCCGATCCAGGGTGTCGACGATGCGACAAGCCGCCAAAAGTACCGCCATTTCGTGCTGACCCAGCTCGAAATCCTCGCTAACCTGCCGCCAAAGCCGTCGACCACCCGCCTTCAACCCCCTTGGAGCACGAGTTTCTGCGCTCATTCATGCCTCCAATCCCTGAAAACACGGGTGTTTCCGCCCGATAGGGCGATGCATCCAGCCTCTGGAGGGGTAAACCGCGTAGCCCGGGAGGTATTGGAGAAGGGGGCAGGGGCGGTCCCCCGGGTGGTGCTCATGCTCGGGACTGCGCGTACGCAGCGGCTCGGGCTTCCTGCACGAGGTCGCGGTTCGCTTCACGCTCGGCAACCACAGTCGAGGCGTTGGCTCGGTCGACCCGCTCTTGCGTCTCGGTGGGCGTTGCCAGGCTGACGGTGAATCCTGCCATGACCGCGGGCCACGGTTCCGCGTTCCCGAGTCGGACGAGTTCTGCCGCGGATGCGTTGCCGGGGTCCACGCATCGGACCACGCGTCCGAGCGGGGTGCCGTCGAGCCTGCCCACGGCGACGAGCAGCGGCTTGAGAGCGTTGTCGATCGAGATCAGGGTTGCGATGGCTTCACGTGACTTCGCTGCTGCCGTCGCCACCTCGACGTTGGCTCGTGTCAGGGCACTGGACTCGAGCTCTTCGATGCCGGTGCGGCGCAACGTTTCAGCGTGCTGGGTGAGTTCGGCTGCTGCCGCGTTGTAGGCCGGCTGGAAGGCTGCCACGATCTCGTCTGCGTACTCGGTCACCGTCTGCATGAGCTGGTGACGGGCGTGGTCCGTGAGTCGCGTCACGGTGTCAACCTGCCCGATCCGTTCGCGGACGATCGCCTGGTGGACGGTGGTGTCTTCGACGGGGTTCCGTCCTTCGCTGACCGCTGTGAGCACGGCTTCGGCGACGCTGGGGCCGTCGAGGTTGAGGTTGCTCACGGCGTGGGTGTTGTCGAGTTGAGTGTTGATGGTCTTACGCAGCGTGGGGTCGAGCTTCGCGGAGTGCTGTTCGGCGGCGCGAAGCATGGTGGTGACGAGCTGGGTGATGATTCGGGACATGTGGTCTACTCCTGGTTGAAAAGGTTGATGAAGGTCTGTTCCGGCCTGTGCTCTTCTTCGTCTTGAGGCGGGTTGAAGAGGTTCCGAACGAACTGCCGGTACTCGTCGTCGTCGGTCATGGTGGTCTCCTTGGTCAGCAGGTTGCTTCCTGCAATTGCGGGCAGGTGTCGTCGTGGTGCAGGACCATCCAGACGAAGAAGCCGGTTGTGAGTTCGACGCAGCGGATCTTGCCGGTGCAGTCCTGACAGGTGCCCCAGCCGCCCTCCCGGCCGATGTGGTCAATTGCCATTCGTTGTTCCTCGTCTCCGACCCGCCCAGAACCCCGCGGCGGGTCTCCCTTCTTGCGCGTAGGTCTCGCACGCGGCCCGCAGCGGGCATAGGGTGCAGAGTTCGCGACATTCGATTGCGTCGGCCGGACTGAGTTGGTCGGCGACGAAGCGGGGGTCGTTGAGGCACAGGGGATCGGTGTGCTGCATCGCGTCTTGCAGTGCGATAAACGCTGCTTCGCCCCTCATGCGACGAACTCCAATGGGGTGTCAGAAGTGTCAGGTTCGTTAGAACCGCCCTCGAAACTCACAGAGCTAACGGAACTAACAGGCCCGTAGAGACCTCTCTGGAGCTTCACGATTCGCCCACCCTCGGCGGCACGTTGCAGGTACACGTCGACCTTCCCGGCGATGCTCGGAAGCCCCTGCTTGAGATCCTTCGGCGAGACGCCTTGCGGATGCCGCTGCACCTCGGCGATCAGTGTGGCCATGTCGCTCCCGACGTTGTCTGTCGCCTTCGCTTCTGACTGTGCTGCTGCTGCGGCTTCGAGCGAGTCGCCGACGAGGGTCCATCGATGCCCGTCGAGTTCAACCCGGTACTCGCCTTCGGCGGCATCACGGGAGGTCACTGACAGGCACCCGCTGGTTTCGGTGCGGTTGCGGCGCAGCACGACGATGCTGTCTGCGGAGCCGGCGAGCCCCTGCGTGCCGCTCACCATGTCCAGGAAGTCCTCCGAGACCGCCTTTCGGGTGTGATGGACGGCAACGAGTGATGACCCTGGGTTGCTGTCTGTCAGCGCCTTGAGCTCGCCGCCCACGCGGTAGTCACGGGCGTAATCGGTCTCGCCGCCACGTGCCGATCGTTCGACCTTGCCGAGCGTGTCGAGGATGATCACTGGGTTCGTACCTGCAGCATCTGACATCCAATCTCGGAGCGTCGCGATCGGGTCGCCTGGAAGGGTCGTCGCGAAATCAAGATGCGGCGGCCCTTCCGTGACACCGAGCGCATGAAGACGCGACTGGAGACGCCGGGGACCGTCCTCGAGCGCCGCGTACAAAACAGGCCGGCGATGACCCACAGGCAACCTGCCGAGCGCGGTCCCACCCGTCGCGATCTGGTACGCCAGGTCGAGCGCGAACCACGACTTGCCCGCTTTCGGGGCGCCCGCGAGGAGCGTGAAACCCTCGGGGATGACACCCGGTACGGCGTACTCCACGGCAGGGAAATGCTGGCTCATGAGCCAGGTCGCGTTGAACACTCCGTTCATCGGGCATCACCTCCGACGAACCGGTCCCATTCGGCCGCGAAGTGCTCATCCATCCGCTTCCGGATGATGTCGGCGCGATCCCGGGGGTTGAATGCATACAGGTAGAGCCGGTCTGCCTCCAACTCGAGGCGGGCGATCTGCTGCTTGCAGGAGTCGACGCCATGCGCGTGCCCGATTGAGTACCAGGCGGACAGAGCTGGGGTTAGCTCGTGCAGTCCGATTTCACCTGCGACCAACCGCCAGAGAGCGGAGTCAAGCGCCTTCTCGACGCTCGCACCGATGAGGTGGGGTTCCGCCCGGGTCTGCTCGTCGACCGGTACGCTGTTGGTGAGAGTTTCTTTGTTGGCCGTCCGGTTTGCCCCCGGGCGGCTTTCTCGTTCTGCGCTCATCAGTAGCCACCTCCGACCTGGAGGTCGTTTCCGAGGTTCTGCAGGTGGATCATGTCCACACGGATGAGGCGGGGACCGAACCGCTTCGCACGAAGTGTGCCGTCTGCGATGCGGCGACGAATCGTCTTCTCCGAAGTGTTCCAGTAGGTGGCGGCCTGCCTGATCGAGCCCCACTCTGGGGTGTCCGTCGTCATACCTGGCTCCTTAAACGCCAAAAGGCGCAGCCATTGGCTGCGCCTTCTTGTGATGGACGGAGTTCTCCCCAGTGACGGGGCTCCTCCGTATCGGTGGATTGCCCCGTCAGGGGCGTGGGTTGCTACCTATTCAGATGTGCCAGTGTCCAGACATGTCGGCCACTGGTGGTTAAAAGCAAAACGCCCCTTGCGGGGCGTTGGATTCTTCGCACACTCGTCCTGTGTGCTTCAACGGTATCAGATCCTGCCAGTAGGCACACTAATTCGCTGTAGGTACAGGCTAACACGCTCAGGCTTGAGGCGAGGGCATCCGCGCGAGGTCAACGATCGCGGCCGTGAGTTCGCGCCAGTCGTCAACGCTGAAACCCTCGGGCCACGCCGTGAGACCCATCAACGTGCCTTCCGGCATTCGCGCGAAGCCGGCCGGCGAGTCCGGCAGGAAGGCGGACACGCCGTAGCTATCCAGCAAACGACGCGCCCGCCACTGCCAGTTATCTCGTCGAGGCCCGTTCAGGAAGGCTCTCGATCCAGGCGTCGAGGTCGGTCTTCTTGAACTTGATCAGCTTCTGCTTTCCGTACGCCGTGATTTCGCGCCTGTTCTTCATCTCATCGATATCGCGTAGTGAACCACTGATGTACGCGGCGGCGAGTTCTCTGGTCATGAGTGCCGGCCATGCTTCGAGTCGAACGATCATGGTGCCTCCCTGAGTTTTGAAGCGTCGAGTTCGGGTACAGGACTGTAGCCACGATTCTGGTCGCGGGCTACAGCTACGAACATCTCCGTGTCGTCATAGTCGCCTTCGAAGACGATCTGCCCATTGGGAGCCGTGATCGTGTACCAGTCGACGCCGACTGGCTTTCTGATCGTGAGATGCAGGCTTGCACACCAATTCCGCACGGTGACGTATGGGTGCGCGGTCTCGACGACAGCCATCAGCGGTTCGCCGCTCGCTGGTTCAGCAACTCGACCCGGTTCGCGAAGACCTTGAGATCCTCGGCAAGTGCTTCGGCCTGGTCTTCCGTGACGCCGTCTGTTCGGGCGATGAAGTCGGCGTACACATCCAACTTCCAGACGCCGTCCTCGGGTGCTTGGTAGATCTCGAGTGCGACGGAACCGTGCTCAGCCCGAGCGGCCACGTGAATGACGTAGTCCTCACCTTCGCCCAGGGTGTGCTCAGCATCGAGACAATTTGGGTTGTCGCACGGCACTGTTCGCAAAGTCCAGATGTCGGCGCTCGCCTCAGGGCGTGCACTGAGGTCAGATGCCGTCGCTTCAATAGACTTGACCATGATCTCGATCCTTTCTCGATCGATATCCATGCCCCCGGCCTGCTCCAACAGGTGCGGGGGTCTCTTCATAACCCCGGGTGGGGCTACGTCTCTTCCAACTCGCTCATCCGTCGAGCGAGCTCAGCGTCACGTCCGGCTGCGTGCTGGTACTTCATCGCAGCAGCAACCGTCGAGTGCCCGAGTCGTTCTTGAATCTCCTTCAACGTCGCCCCGGTCTGCGCATACTTCGTCGCCCCGTAATGGCGGAGAGCATGGAACGGCAGATCCTCGCGACCAGCAGCCTTGCGAGCGGGATACCAAGCCCTCACGAATGACGACTCGGCTAGGTGCCCGACACCATCTGGCGCTGGAAAGAGAAGCGCCTCCGGTCCCGTCGCAACATGTCGGCGCAAGTGATTCTCGATCGCGCTATTCACATGGGGCGGCAGTGTGATGACTCGTACGCCAGCCGCTGACTTGGTCGGGCCGACGATGTAACCGCGCCCCGTCGTGTGCGTAACGGCCCGCGATACCGACACCACGAACGTCTCATCGGCGACGGTGGTGACGTCCTTGCGACGAAGCTCGGTGAGTTCGCCGTATCGGAGCGCTCCCCAAGCTGCCAGCAGAACCGCAGCCTTGAACCGAGGGGCAATCGCATTGGCCATCGTGGCGAGCTCAGCCGAGGTCGGGGGAGTGATCTTCCGTCCGCTCGAGGCGTTCGCAGCGCCGCGGATCTGGCAGGGGTTCGACGGGATAAGCCCGTCCTGAACTGCCGTCGTCAGGATCGACTTCAATAGTGAGTAGGCGCGAGCGGTCTGCGTCTGGTGACCCGTGGTGATCTGCGCGGCGTACCAGCGGCGCACGACATCCGGCGCGATCTTCTTCACAGGCAGGTCGGCGAACGAGTCGAGCGGGCCAGCGAGCAGTCGTTCGTACTCAACGCGAGTGCGGGGACGGAGATGTTCGCCCCGACGATTTACGCGCGTGCTCAACCAGTCGTTGGCGAACTCCCTGAACGTGCCGCCGCTCGCGACCGCTGCCCGTTCTATCCACGTGCCGTCATCTATCGCTACGCTCACGCGTCGAAGCCATGCTCGAGCATCCTCGACACCATCGAACGTGTGGGGGGAGTTGTGGCGAACCACGTTCCCCTTCTCAGTCAGTTGCCCGTTGGGGTCGAGGTAACTCGCCTGGTATCGACCAGATGGGAGCTTGCGGATCGACCCGAAGCTCTCGCGTCGCTTCCGCTTTTTCGCGGGCACTGGAGCACGGCGTGCATTACTGTGCAATATCTCGTGTCCACTCGTGTCCGGTTGCGACATGCAGTGACCTTAACACGATCCGCCGACATCCGCTAGATAACGGGCGAGAGCGGCGAGACTGCGCCGAACTTCCCAGTAGCACGGATACAGTTTCGATCCCAGTATCGCCCACCACAACGAAAGCCCCGGCGCCGCCGGGGCTTTTCTCGTCTCCGCGTGCGACGGCTCCGTCGGTGAGCCAATTGCGGCGCGGCATCACACGCGCGATGGGAGGGGGCCGGACCCCGGTGACCGGCTTTCGCTTTCACCGGGATCCGGTGGGCCGACACGCGGTCGGTCCACGGGGAATTGTCCCCCGAAATGCCCGCTTCGGGGTACACCCCCGTTCGGGGCAATTCCGCTCGGGCGGGTCAGGGCTGCGTCCACGCGCTCGGTGCCGGCGGTGCGATGCGCGGCGGTCGGTCGTCGCAGGTGATCGTGTTCGGCAGCTCCCACGGCGCGAGCCACGGGCCGGTCGTGCCCCCGCCGTCATTGCCGCCGAGGTCCGTCACCGTGAACTCGGAGCCGGCCGACGTGAAGCCGAACGCACCGCAGTTGTTGATGCCGACGGCGCCGACGTTGCGGGCGTCGACGTTCGCGAACGACGCGCCGCCCGCGGTGCGGGCGCTGAGCACCGAGGTCCCGGTGCCGTCGATGCGGACGTCGCGGAAGGCGACGTGCTCGATGCGGTGGACGTCCTTCACGGGCCAGTCGGTCACGAGCATGATCGCGTTGTAGGTGCTGTCGAGGTAGTGGTCGCCCGACACCGTGATGTCGGCCGCGTCGATCGACCGGTCGAGGGCGAAGAACCAGATCGCACCGAGCCCGATGTTCCAGTTGAGCTCGTAGGTGCCGGCGCGAACCGTCGTGTTGTCGGTGATGGCGAGGCTGCCGGTGAACGGCTCGGCGCCGAATCGAGCGCCGACGTGGATGCCGCTGCCCTCGCGGATCGGGTCGGCGACGAGGTTGCCGGTGACGGTGTTGTCGGCGCCGCCGTAGATCGCGATGCCGTTCGCGAGGGTCGGCGTCTGCACCGTGTTGCGCGCGAAGGTGTTGCGGGCGTTCGCCGTGGCCTCCGACCACATCGCGAGCCCGTCGTCGCCGGTGTTGCGCACGAAGTTGTGCTCGACCGTCGAATCCGTCACGCCCGTGTGGAAGTTGAGGGCGTCGGCCACCTGGTCGACGATGATGTTGTCGCGCACGACGAGGCCGCT
Source organism: Agromyces cucurbitae (assembly GCF_058349945.1). NCBI lineage: Bacteria > Bacillati > Actinomycetota > Actinomycetes > Micrococcales > Microbacteriaceae > Agromyces > Agromyces cucurbitae. The sequence continues at coordinate 239,292 of NZ_JBYRES010000003.1, forward strand.
CATCGGCCCGTCGAACCACATGCCCACCTTCGTGTGCTCGATGTAGAGGCCCTCGATGGTGGAGTCGCTCATCGCACCGCCGACGCCGTTCACCTGGTCGGTGTCGATGCGCTCGGCGACGTCGCCGCGGATCGTGAATCCCGACAGGTGCACGTTCGAGCTGCCGCCCTCCGAGGCATCCCGCCCGTAGAAGCCCACGCCCGTGTGCACCGACCCGTCGGGGGCCGGGCCGTCGAGGGCGACCTCGGAGCCGCTGACGATCGTGTGCCAGTTGCCCGCACCTTCGATCGTGACGTCGTCGACGACGATGTGCCGATCGACGCGGAAGGTGCCGGGCGGCAGGTAGACGGAGACGCCGGTGCGCTTCGCGAAGGCGATGGCCCGCTCGATCGCGGGGGCGGCGTCGCGTCGGCCGGTCGGGTCGGCTCCGAATGCGAGCACGTTCGCCGCGCCCGGGCTGCGCAACGGCGGCGCGACGAGCTCGGTGTCGACGAGGTCGATCGTCGTGAGCGCCGCGTTCGTGCCGGCCGGCGCCGTCAGCCGCAGGACGTCGCCGGCCCGGTAGGTCTTCGTGAGCAGCAGACGCTGCTCGTCGTAGAAGTGCATCGGACGGAACGGCTTCTCGACCTCGTAGTCCTCGCCGGGGACGCAGCCGCACTCGGTGATCCACCAGTCGGGGTGGAGGAGTCCGGCGTTCGGGTCGTTCGTGAACGGGTACTGGTTGTACAGCCACGAGTACTCGCTCGTGAGGGTCATCGTGCGCTGCTGCTTGCCGTCGACGGTCACCTCGAGCGGGGCCTCGATGCCGCCGCCGTGCGGCGCGTCGGGGATCGAGTAGCGGACGGTGATCGCGTTCGTGCGCTCGGGCAGGGTGAACTCGACGTACTGGCCAGGGGCGAGCTGCACGGCCGAGCGGCCGGAGGCCTCGGCGGCGAGCGTGTACGCGTCGCGACTCGGCGCGAGCACGGTGCCGGTGGTCGTCGCGTGCTCGGCCTCCTGCTCGAGGAAGGGCACGTCGGCACCGCGGCCGGCGACGAGGGCCGGGTCGAGCGCCGCGCGCGTGAGGTGCGGCGCGGGTGCCGAGGGCGGTTTCGGCGCGGCCGTCGCCGTCGCCGGAGCGGCGAGCAGCGCGGTCGCGGCGACGGCGATCACGAGGGCGGCGCCGGCGGCCGATCGTGGTCTGCGTGCGGGGGAGCGGCGGGTCATGTCGGCACGGTCCTCTCGAGTCGTGTGCGTTCATCGGACAGCTCGCGGGCAGCGGATCGGCCCGGATGCGGCCGACCCTAGGAGCGTGGAACCAGATGCCACAAGTCGTTGACCTGAAATGTCGCAGAATTATCGAGTTCTTGCACGAGCAAGCGCAAGCGGTCGCAAGTCGGCCGCGGGACGAGGCATCGGCTTGCGTGGATTCCGGCGCAAGCCGTGCGCCCGAGCAGGGGGTGACGGCCGACTACAGTTGAAGGGTTCGTTTCGAGAATCAAGGAGTGGATCCAGGTGGCTGACGGCTTCGAGCTCTTCACCGACCGTTCCGTTGTCGCGATGCGCGTCAACGGCGAGCTCAAGGACCTCGCCACGACGGTGACGGACGCCGACGTCGTCGAGCCCGTGACGATCGACTCGCCCGACGGGCTCAACATCCTGCGCCACTCGACTGCGCACGTGCTCGCGCAGGCGGTGCAGAACGTGAACCCCGAGGCGAAGCTCGGCATCGGCCCGCCCGTCACCGACGGGTTCTACTACGACTTCGACGTCGCCGAGGCCTTCTCGACGGACGACCTCAAGGCGCTCGACAAGGAGATGGCGCGCATCATCCGCGCCGGCCAGCGGTTCGTGCGCCGGGTCGTGACCGACGACGAGGCGCGGGCCGAGCTCGCGTCGGAGCCCTACAAGCTCGAGCTGATCGGGCTCAAGGGCAGCGCCTCGAGCGGCGGTGACAACGAGAACGTCGAGGTCGGCGCCGGTGAGCTCACCATCTACGACAACGTCGACCCCAAGACGGGCGAGGTCGCCTGGAAGGACCTCTGCCGCGGGCCGCACCTGCCGAACACGCGCATGATCGGCAACGGCTGGGCGCTGCAGCGCGTCGCCGGCGCCTACTGGCGCGGGAGCGAGAAGAACCCGCAGCTCCAGCGCATCTACGGCACCGCGTGGCCCACGAAGGACGAGCTGCGCGCCTACCAGCACCGGCTCGAAGAGGCCGCGAAGCGCGACCACCGCAAGCTCGGCAAGGAGCTCGACCTGTTCAGCTTCCCCGACGAGATCGGCTCGGGGCTCTCGGTCTGGCACCCCAAGGGCGGCATCGTGCGCGGCGAGATGGAGCAGCACGCCCGCCGGCGCCACATCGCGGGCGGCTACACCTACGTGTACACGCCGCACATCTCGAAGGAGGATCTCTTCCTCCAGTCGAACCACCTCGTCACCTACCGCGAGGGCATGTTCCCGCCGATCGTCATGGACGAGGAGCGGGACGCCGAGGGCAACGTGACGAAGCAGGGCCAGGACTACTACCTGAAGCCCATGAACTGCCCGATGCACATCCTCATCTACAAGGAGCGCGCGCGCAGCTACCGCGACCTGCCGATGCGGCTCGCCGAGAACGGCACCGTGTACCGCAACGAGCTCTCGGGCGCGCTGCACGGCCTCACCCGCGTGCGCGGCTTCACCCAGGACGACTCGCACCTCTTCGTCACCCCCGAGCAGCTCGAGGAGGAGGCGACCCGCGTGCTCGAGTTCGTCATCTCGATGCTGCGCGACTTCGGCCTCGAGGACTTCGAGCTCGAGCTGTCGATGCGCGACGACGAGAAGTCGAAGTGGATCGGCACCGACGAGTTCTGGGAGTACTCGACGAACGCGCTGCGCAACGTCGCGGTCGCGAGCGGGCTGAAGCTCACCGAGGTGCCGGGAGAGGCCGCCTTCTACGGCCCCAAGATCGACCTCAAGACCCGCGACGCCATCGGCCGCACCTGGCAGCTGTCGACCGTGCAGGTCGACCCGAACCTGCCCGAGCGGTTCGAACTCGAGTACATGGGCCCCGACGGCGAGAAGCACCGGCCGATCATGATCCACCGGGCGCTGTTCGGCTCCATCGAGCGGTTCTTCGCGATCCTGCTCGAGCACTACGCCGGCGTCTTCCCGGTGTGGCTCGCACCCGTCCAGGTCGTCGGCATCCCCGTGGCCGACGAGTACGCGCCGTACCTCGGGGCGATCATCGAGCAGCTGAAGGGCTTCGGCGTGCGCGCCGAGCTCGACGTGAGCGACGACCGCATGCAGAAGAAGATCCGCACGCACACCACCCAGAAGGTGCCGTTCCAGCTCATCGCAGGCGACAACGACCGCTCGGGCGAGACGGTGAGCTTCCGGTTCCGCGACGGCACACAGGAGAACGGCGTGCCGATCGATCGGGCGATCGCGCTCGTGCGCGAGTCGATCGCCGATCACCGGCAGGTGACGACCCGCGACGACCTGTTCGCATGACCAGCTACGACCGCGACGAGTTCGACGGGGTCCCCACGGACTCCTCGGCCGACCTGGCCGGCGTGCCCGATGCGTTCCAGCGCCTCTGGACCCCCCATCGGCTCGTCTACATCCAGCAGGGGCAGCAGCCCGACGAGCATTCGTGCCCGTTCTGCCGCGCCCCCGAGATGAGCGACGAGCAGTCGCTCATCGTCGCGCGCGGCGAGCACGCGTACGTGCTGCTCAACCTCTTCCCGTACAACTCGGGGCACCTCTTGGTCTGCCCGTACCGCCACATCGCGACGTACGACGAGGCGAGCGCCGAGGAGGTCGCCGAGATCGGCGAGCTCACGCAGACGGCGATGCGGGTCGTCAAGCAGGTCTCGAGGTGCGACGGCTTCAACATCGGCATGAACCAGGGCCGCATCGCGGGCGCCGGCATCGCCGAGCACCTGCACCAGCACATCGTGCCGCGCTGGGCGCTCGACTCGAACTTCTTCCCCATCATCGCGGGTACGAAGGCGCTGCCGCGCCTGCTCGGCGAGGTGCGCCAGGAGATCGCCGACGGCTGGCCGCGCTGAGCATTCGCCGCACACGACGAAGCCCCGGTCGTCGGCCGGGGCTTCGTCATGCGGCGAGGGGTCAGCGGACCTGCTGCACCTCGAACTGCATGCGCGGATTCGCGTAGAACTCCTGCGACTCGACGAGCTGCAGCTCGCGCTCGCCCGAGTCGTGCGTCGTGGCGAGCAGGTCGTAGACGCTCGAGATGGTGCGGGCGAGGGCGTCGGCCGCATCGCCCGTGCGGCGGTAGTGCGCGGTGAAGAGGGCCGCAGTGACGTCGCCCGAGCCGTTCGCCTTGAGCGGCAGGTGGGGGGTCTTCGCGAGCCAGGCCCCGCGCTCGTCGACCGCGAGCATCTCGATCGTGCCGGTCTCGCGGTCGGGTCGCTCGACGCTCGTGACGAGTACCGTCGACGGGCCGGAGGCGCGGGCGAGGTCGACCGAGGCGAGCGTCGACTCGAGCGTGTCGGGCTCGGTGCCCGTGAGGTAGCCGAGCTCGAACTGGTTGGGCGTGATGAGGTCGGCGGCGGGGACGACCCGCTCGCGCAGCAGCACCGGGATGGCGGGCGCCACGAAGCAGCCCGACTTGGCGTTGCCCATGACGGGGTCGCAGGCGTAGATCGCCGACGGGTTGGCGGCCTTCACTCGTGAGACGGCGTCGAGGATGACGTCGGCGATGCCGTCGCTGCCCTGGTAGCCGCTCAGCACGACGTCGATGTCGCCGAGCACTCCGCGCTCCTCGATGCCGGTGATCACCTCGCGCACGTCGTCGGGGGAGATGAGCGGGCCGCGCCAGGCTCCGTACCCGGTGTGGTTCGAGAAGTTCACCGTGTAGACGGGAAGCACCTCGACGCCGATGCGCTGGAGGGGGAACACTGCCGCGGAGTTGCCGACGTGGCCGAAGGCGACCGCCGACTGGATCGAGAGGATCTTCACCGTTCGATCATCGCATCTCCCACGCGGGCGTTCCGTCCGGCGGGCTCACCCCGACCCGAGGCGGCGCGCACCGCTGCGCCGACGTCGGCGGCGAGCTTGCGGAGGTCGTCGTCGTCGAGGTCGTGCACGGTGAGGCGCAGGCGATCCGACGGAGCCCGCTCGCCGAGCGCGAACTCGTCGCCCGGGCGGGCCAGCCAGCCGCGACGCATGAGCTGCTCGGAGACGGTGCGGGCGGGCGCCCCGAGCGGCACCCAGACGTTGAGGCCGTCGCCCGGCGTCGTCGGCACGCCCGCCGAGGTCAGGAGCTCGGCGAACGCGGCGTTGCGCTCGGCGTAGTGCTCGCCCGCGGCGCGGATGGCGTCGGCGACGACGGGGTCGGTCGCGAGGGCGTGCACGAGGCGCTGCAAGAGGTGGCTCACCCACGTCGTGCCGGGGGTCAACCGCATGGCCAATCGGTCGGCCGTCTCGGGGTCCGATCCGGTCACTGCGAGGCACATGTCGGGCCCGAGGAACTTCGAGACCGAGCGCACGAGCGCCCAGCGGCGGTGCTCGGGGCCGATGAGGGACTGGAACGGCTGCTGCGACAGCAGCGAGTAGTGGTCGTCCTCGATGACGAGCACGTACGGGTGTTCGCGCAGCACCTCGCGAAGCGCCGCGGCGCGGCCGGCCGTGAGGCTCGCTCCCGTCGGGTTCTGCGCGCGCGGTGTGCAGATGACGGCTCGCACGCCCTGCTCGAGCGCGGCGCGGAGGCCCTCGACCGTCATGCCCTCGTCGTCGACCGCGACGGGCACGGGCCGGTAGCCGGCGACGCGCACCGTGTGGATGCTCGTGAGGAAGCAGGGATCTTCGAGTGCGACGGCGTCGTCGCGGGTGAGCGCCTGGGCGAGCAGGCGCTCGACGGCGTCGGCGGCCCCGCTCGTGACCGTGAGGCGCATCGGCGTGCCGGCCGGCAGGTCGTCGCGCATCCAGTCGTCGGCCCACCGCTCGAGTCCGGGATCGATGACCGGCTCGCCGTAGAGCACGGGACGCCTGGCGATCGTCGCAAGCGCTCGTGAGGGGTCGGGGATGTACGAGGCATCCGGGTTGCCCGTGCCGATGTCGCGGAGGGCGGTGTCGTGGGCGAAGCCCTCCTGGGCGACGGCTGCCGTGCCGGCGACCCGTGTGCCGCCGCGGCCGAGCGTGACCACCACGCCCGCGCTCGTGAGCTGACGGTACGCGGCGACGGCGGTGTTGCGGTTCACGCCGAGCTGCTCGGCGAGGCTCCGCACCGGCGGGAGGGTATCGCCGGGCCGCAGGTCGCCGCGTTCGATCAGCGTGCGCAGGCTCTCGGCGATCTCCGCCGCCGAACGTCCCTCGATGTCGATGCTCACGTCACCATCCTTCCGCAGTTCTCCAGCCATGCTATCTTTTGGCCTAGGTCAATCATTCCGTTGGTCTGTACTGATGCGCGGACGCCACGCGCTCGTCGAAAGGATTCCCCAGTGACCGCACCCGAGACGGGCTCGAACCGCGTCAAGCGCGGCCTCGCCGAGATGCTGAAGGGCGGCGTCATCATGGACGTCGTCACCCCCGAGCAGGCGCGCATCGCCGAGGACGCCGGCGCCGTCGCCGTCATGGCGCTCGAGCGCGTCCCCGCCGACATCCGCGCGCAGGGCGGCGTCGCCCGCATGAGCGACCCCGACCTCATCGAGGCGATCATCGCCGAGGTCTCGATCCCCGTCATGGCGAAGGCCCGCATCGGCCACTTCGTCGAGGCGCAGGTGCTGCAGGCGCTCGACGTCGACTACATCGACGAGTCCGAGGTGCTCTCGCCCGCCGACTACGTGAACCACATCGACAAGTGGAACTTCACCGTGCCCTTCGTCTGCGGCGCGACCAACCTGGGCGAGGCGCTCCGTCGCATCAACGAGGGCGCCGCGATGATCCGCTCGAAGGGCGAGGCCGGCACGGGCGACGTCTCGGAGGCGACGAAGCACATCCGCAAGATCACCTCCGAGATCAACGCGCTGCGCTCGATGACGAAGGACGAGCTCTACGTCGCGGCGAAGGAGCTCCAGGCGCCCTACGAACTCGTCGCAGAGGTCGCCGAGACCGGCAAGCTGCCGGTCGTGCTGTTCACCGCGGGCGGCGTCGCCACGCCGGCCGACGCGGCCATGATGATGCAGCTCGGCGCCGACGGCGTCTTCGTGGGCTCCGGCATCTTCAAGTCGGGCAACCCCGAGGCGCGCGCTGCCGCCGTCGTCAAGGCGACCACCTTCTACGACGACCCGTCGGTCATCGCCGAGGTGTCGCGCGGCCTCGGCGAGGCGATGGTCGGCATCAACGTCGGCGACCTGCCCGCGCCGCACCGCCTCGCCGAGCGCGGCTGGTGACGACGACGCTGCGAGCCGGCTCCCTCGACGCGGGGCCGGTCTCGGCCGGCCCCCGCGTCGGGGTCCTGGCACTGCAGGGCGACTTCCGCGAGCACGCGCACGTGCTCGCGGCGCTCGGCGCGCGCGTCACCCTCGTGCGCCGCCCCGAGGAGCTCGCCGAGGTCGACGGGCTCGTGATCCCCGGCGGCGAGTCGAGCGTGATCGACAAGCTGTCGCGGACGTTCGGACTCGCCGAGCCGCTGAGGGCCGCGATCGCCGCGGGGATGCCGGTCTACGGCACGTGCGCCGGGCTCATCATGCTCGCCGACACGGTGCTCGACGCGATCGAGGGCCAGCAGTCGCTCGGCGGCCTCGACGTCGTCGTGCGCCGCAATGCCTTCGGCTCGCAGAACCAGTCGTTCGAGACCGATCTCGCGATCCCCGAGCTGGGCGACCCGCCCGTGCACGCGGTCTTCATCCGCGGCCCGGTCGTGGAGTCGGTCGGGCCGGCGGCGACGGCGCTCGCGACGCTCGACGACGGGCGCGTCGTCGCGGTCGAGCAGGGCAACCTCCTCGGCACGAGCTTCCACCCCGAGATCAACGGCGAGCACCGCTTCCACGAGTACTTCCTGTCGAAGGTCGGCGTGCGCGTCTGAGCCCCCGAACGGGGGCGTCCGTCTCAGTGCCGGCACCGATTCCGTCGGCGCGTCCCGCCGATAGCGTCGCCCGCATGACCAGACGACTGCCGAGCTCCGGAGCCGACGACCGCGTCGTCGACGAGACCGGGTGCGACACGAGCGACATCCTCCTCGTCCACCGCATCTTCCGCTGGGGGTACCGCGAACTGCCGCGCTCCGTGCGCGAGGTCGCGCCCGGCGACCTCGCGCGGGCGGAGACCGTCGCGCGAGCGGTCGACCTCATCGACATGGGGCTGCACGTGCATCACGAGGGTGAGGACGAGCTGCTCTGGGACCGCCTCGAACGACGCGAACCCGGCTGCTCGATGCACGTCGACGTGATGAAGGCGCAGCACGCGCGCGTCGCCGAACTGCTCGAGGTCGTCGACCCGCTCGTCGGGGAGTGGCGGACGACCGCCGACCCGGCGACGGGGGAGCGGCTCGCCGCGGCACTCGACGACGTGGGTACGACGCTCGGGGTGCACCTCGGCCGCGAGGAGGCCGATGTCGTGCCCGTCGCCGCCCGCGTGCTCACCCAGGCGGAATGGGACGCGATCGGCGAGCACGGGCGCGGGGCGCTGCCGAAGGAGGCGATGCCCATCCAGCTCGGCCTCATGCTCGACGCCGTGCCGCCCGCCGAGCGCGACGACTGGCTCAAGGCGAACCTGCCGGCGCCCATCCGTCTGCTCTGGGTGCTGCTCATGCGCCGGAAGTACACGGCCTGGCAGCGGGACGTCTTCCCGCAGGGGATGCCCGCGCTCGTCTGAGCGGGTCGGGCGGCGCGTGCCGCACGGTTCGTCGGTACGAGGCGCTACGCTCGCCCACGTGACCGAATGGATCGCCCTGCTCCGCGGGGTCAACGTGGGCGGCATCACCGTGAGGTCAGCCGACCTCGCCGAGCTCTTCCGGGGGCTCGGCTTCGACGGGGTGCGCACCGTGCTCGCGAGCGGCAACGTCGCGTTCTCGGCGGGCGGCGGCGATGACGATGCGGATGCCGCGGGGCTGAAGTCGCGCATCGAACAGGCGCTCTCCGACCGGTTCGGCTACGAGGCATGGATCGTGCTCGTCTCGCGCGACGACCTCGAGCGGGTCATCGACGGCTTCCCGTTCGATGCGGAGCGCGAGGGGTGGCATCCCTACGTGGTGTTCTCATCGTCGCCGGCGGCGCTCGGCGAACTCGTCGACTCGTCGGCCGACCTCGACCCGGTCGATGACGTGGTGACCGCGGGTGACGGGGTGATCTACTGGCACAACCGTCGCGAGCGCGGCGTCGACAGCCCGTTCTCGAAGCTGACGGCGAAGGCCCGGTTCAAGCCGAGCATCACGACGCGCAACCTCCGCACGCTCCGCAAGCTGGTCGGTTGAATCGGGTGGGCCGCTGCATCCCGGGCGCGTGATCACGGGCGCTCACCGCGCGCTCGACTAGAATGTACGCTCGGCGGGCGCCCCCGCCGAGAAGTCGATACAGGAGCAGCATGTCCGGGCATTCCAAGTGGGCGACGACCAAGCACAAGAAGGCCGTCATCGACGCGCGTCGCGCGAAGTCGTTCGCGAAGCTCATCAAGAACATCGAGGTGGCGGCCAAGATGGGCGGCGCCGACATGAACGGCAACCCGACCCTGTACGACGCCGTGCAGAAGGCCAAGAAGACCTCGGTGCCGAACGACAACATCGATCGCGCCATCAAGCGCGGCGCCGGCATCGGCGGCGAGGCCGTCGAGTACCTCAGCATCACGTACGAGGCCTACGGCCCGTCGGGCGTCGCCCTCATGGTCGAGGTGCTGACCGACAACAAGAACCGCGCGGCCGCCGAGGTGCGCACGGGACTCAGCCGCAACGGCGGCACCCTCGCCGACCCGGGTTCGGTCGCGTACAACTTCACCCGCAAGGGCGTCATCGTCGTCTCGGGCGAGGGCACCACCGAAGACGACGTCATGATGGCCGCGCTCGAGGCCGGCGCCGAAGAGATCGAGCCGCACGCGCAGGGCTTCGAGGTCATCACCGACCCGTCCGAGATGGTCGAGGTGCGCAAGGCGCTGCAGGAGGCCGGGCTCGACTACGAGTCGGCCGACATCGAGTTCGTGCCGAACCTCAAGGTCGAGATCGACGCCGACACCGCGCGCAAGGTGTTCCGGCTCATCGATGCCCTCGAAGACTCCGACGACGTGCAGAACGTCTACAGCAACTTCGACCTGACCCCCGAGGTGCAGGCCGAGCTCGAGGCGGAGTAGGCCGATCGCCATGCGGGTGCTCGGTATCGACCCCGGGCTCACCCGCTGCGGCGTCGGCGTCGTCGACGTGCAGGGCGATCGGACCGCCCGGCTCGTCGACGTCGTCGTGCTGCGGTCGCCGACCGACGCGCCCATCGAGCGCCGGCTCGCACGCATCGCCGACGGCCTCGAGGCGATCTTCGACGAGCACCGGCCCCAGGCGGTCGCGCTCGAGCGGGTGTTCGCCCGTTCCGACGTGTCCACGATCATGGGCACGGCGCAGATCTCGGGCGTCGCGATGCTCATCGCCGCTCGCAGGGAGCTTCCCGTCGCGCTGCACACGCCCTCCGAGGTGAAGGCCGCGATCACCGGCTACGGTCGCGCCGACAAGAAGCAGGTCGGTGCGATGGTCGCGCGCATCCTCGGGCTCGAGGCCGTCCCGAAGCCGGCCGACGCGGCCGACGCGCTCGCGCTCGCGATCTGCCACGCCTGGCGCACCGGAGGGGTCGCCGGTGAGGCGATCCGCGAGGCGGCGCGGGGCGGCGGTCGCGGCGCCGCGACGACGGCGGATGCCTCGGCGCTGACCCCCGCGCAGCGGGCATGGCTCGCCGCTGAGCGCTCCGCAGCGGTGTCGGGGGCGGCCCGTAGGGTGAAGGAGTGATCTCCTCTCTTCGCGGGCGCGTGCTCGCCGCCGCCGGCAGTTCCGTCGTCATCGACGTCGGCGGCGTCGGCTTCCAGGTCAACACCACCCCGGCGCTCGTGCTCGCGAGCCGAGAGGGGCACGAGCTCTCGGTGCACACCTCCCTCATCGTCCGCGAAGACTCGCTCACCCTCTTCGGCTTCGGCACGCGTGACGAGCTCGACGTGTTCGAGCTGCTCATCGGGGTGACCGGCGTGGGCCCGAAGTCGGCGCTGGGCGTGCTGTCGTCGCTCTCGCCCGACCAGGTGGCCGAGGCCGTGCACCGTGAAGACGACGCGGTCTTCCGCAAGGTCAGCGGCATCGGGCCGAAGACCGCGAAGCTCATCACGGTGTCGCTCGCGGGCAAGCTCGCGGCACCCGCGGTGCGCTCGGCGGCGGCACCCGTCGCCGCAGGCGGCGTGGCCGACAGCGTGCTCGCCGCGCTCACGGGGCTCGGCTGGTCCGAGCGCGTCGCCGCCGACGCACTCGACGAGACGATGGCGGGCGCCACCGAGGTCGAGCAGGCCTCCGTGCCGACGCTCCTGCGGTTGACGCTCGCCCGGCTCGGGCCCGCGCAGCAGGCGGCGAGGGGCGGCCGATGAACCGGCCGGTCGACGACCTCACCGATCCCGTCCTCGCATCCGAGGCCGAGCTCGCGTTCGAGGGCGCGCTGCGGCCGCGCAGCCTCGAGGAGTTCGTGGGCCAGACGCGGGTGCGGGGGCAGTTGCAGCTGCTGCTCACCGCGGCCGCGCTGCAGCAGCGCACCCCCGACCACATCCTGCTCGCGGGCCCGCCCGGACTCGGCAAGACGACCCTCGCCATGATCGTCGCCCACGAGGGCGGGCGGCCGCTGCGCATGTCGAGCGGTCCGGCGATCCAGCACGCGGGCGACCTCGCGGCCATCCTCAGTTCGCTCGTGCCGGGCGAGGTGCTCTTCATCGACGAGATCCATCGCATGGCGCGATCGGCCGAAGAGATGCTGTACCTCGCGATGGAGGACTTCCGCATCGACATCATGGTCGGCAAGGGCGCCGGCGCGACGTCGGTGCCGCTCGACCTCGCCCCGTTCACGCTCGTCGGCGCGACGACGCGTGCGGGCCTGCTGCCGAACCCGCTGCGCGACCGCTTCGGGTTCACGGCCCACCTCGAGTTCTACGACGAGGCCGAGCTCGAGCAGGTGCTCGGGCGCGCCGCCGCGATGCTGTCGCTCGACATCGATCGCGAGGCCCTCGCCGAGATCGCGGGCCGGTGCCGCGGCACGCCGCGCATCGCGAACCGCCTGCTCCGCCGGGTACGCGACTACGCGCTCGTGCATTCCGGCCGCGCCGACGTCGACGCGGTGCGCGCGGCGCTCGAGCTCTACGACGTCGACGCGCTCGGCCTCGACCGGCTCGACCGGGCGGTGATGGAGACGATCCTCACGCGCTTCGGCGGCGGACCGGTCGGCCTCAACACGCTCGCCGTGTCGGTCGGTGAAGAGGCCGAGACCATCGAAGCGGTCGTCGAGCCGTTCCTCGTGCGCATCGGACTCATCACGCGCACCCCTCGCGGACGGGTCGCGACCCCGGCCGCGTGGCGGCACTTCGGGCTCGCGCAGGGGTCCGACGGTGCGGCAGCGGTCCTTCCGATCGATGACCTATAATCCATTGAGGCGTCACCCTCAACGCCCCTCGACTTCGTGCGCAACGCGCACCCCGGAAGGTATCTCACCCTCATGACGTTCGATCCGATCACCATCATCATGCTCGCCGTCCTGGCGGTCCTGATCTTCTTCATGTTCCGCAACTCGCGCAAGCGACAGGCCGACGCGAAGGAGATGCAGGCGAAGGTCCAGCCCGGTGCGCAGGTGATGACGAACTTCGGCGTGTTCGGCACCATCCTCTCGATCGACGAGGACGAGAACCAGGTGCTGCTCGAGACGTCGCCGGGCACGATCCTGACGGTGCACCGCCAGACGATCGCACGTGTGGTCGAGCCGACCGCCGACGCCGACGAGACGCCGGCGGTCGCCGACGGCGAGCCGGAGTTCGGCGAGCGGGTCTCCGAGGCCCCGGCCGATGAGACCCCGGCCGACTCGACGAGCACCGACCAGTCGAACAACGACGAGAAGCCCGACACCAAGTAGTCGAGCGACTCGGATTCACCCTGAGGCTGGGCCCGTGCGATGTCGCGCGGGCTCCTGCAGAGAAAGCAGAACACGTGGCTGCACCATCGAAGCGGTCATCCCGGCCGACGCCCGTCCGCAAGGCCTGGCGATCACTCATCTGGCTGGGTGTCATCATCGCCCTCCTGTTCGGCATCAACGCCGCAGGCGTGATGTGGGGCGGTGGCTCCTGGACGCCGAAACTCGCGCTCGACCTCGAGGGCGGCACGCAGATCATCCTCGCGCCGAAGCTCGAGACCGGTGACACCGCTTCGCAGGAGCAGCTCGACCAGGCCGTCTCGATCATCCGCCAGCGCGTCGACGCGTCGGGTGTCGCCGAGGCCGAGATCAACACCGAGGGCCAGAACATCGTCGTTCGCATCCCCGGTGAGCTCGACGACCAGACGCGCGCCCGCATCGAGCAGTCCGCCAAGCTCGAGCTGCGCGCCGTGCTGCTCGCCGACGCCGCGACGAACCAGACGATCGACCCGAGCGAGAGCCCGTCGCCGACCGAGGCCCCGGCCGAGGAGCTCGAGTCGACGCCGACCGCGGTGCCGACCGACGGCAGCGACCCCGCGTGGATCACGCCCGCACTGCAGGCCGAGTTCGACTCGTTCGACTGCTCGCAGATGGACGAGGTCGATGCGAGCGTGGCCCCGGCCGACGAGCCGCTCGTCACGTGCGACGAGACCCGCACTGCGAAGTACCTGCTCGGTCCGGTCGAGGCGAGCGGCGAGAACATCGTCGACGCCACGAACGGCATGGTCACGACGCAGACCGGTGCCTCGACCGGCCAGTGGGCCGTCAACATCGTCTTCGACGAGAAGGGCACCGAGGAGTTCGCGAAGGTCAGCACCCGGCTCTTCGCCCTCTCGGGGCAGACGCCGCGCGACCAGTTCGCGTTCGTGCTCGACGGCGCCGTGCTGACGGCGCCGGCGATGAACGGCGCGATCACCGACGGTCGTCCGCAGATCACGGGCAGCTTCTCGCAGGAGTCGTCGAAGGCCCTCGCCGACCAGCTCAAGTTCGGCGCGCTGCCGATCAGCTTCACGGTGCAGTCGTCCGACACCATCTCGGCGACGCTCGGCACCTCGCAGCTCGAGTCGGGCCTGATCGCCGGCCTCATCGGCCTCATCCTGGTCGTGATCTACACGCTCTTCCAGTACCGCGCGCTCGGCTCGGTGACGATCGCGTCGCTCATGATCGCGGCCCTCATCACCTACCTGACGATCACGATCCTCTCGTGGCGCGAGGGCTACCGCCTCTCGCTCGCGGGCATCGCGGGCCTCATCGTCGCGATCGGCTTCACGGCCGACTCGTTCATCGTGTACTTCGAACGCGTGCGCGACGAACTGCGCGACGGACGTCCGCTCGTCGGCGCCGTCGAGGCCGGATGGAAGCGGGCGTTCCGCACGATCCTCGCCTCGAAGGGCGTCAACCTGCTCGCGGCGATCGTGCTGTTCATCCTCGCGGTCGGCAGCGTGAAGGGCTTCGCCTACACCCTCGGCCTCACGACGATCATCGACGTCGTGATCGTGATCCTGTTCACGCACCCGATGCTGCAGCTGCTCGCGCAGACGAGGTTCTTCTCGAGCGGCAACCCGTGGTCGGGCCTCGACCCGAACGCCCTCGGCGCCGTGTACCGCGGCCGTGCCGAGTTCCGCAAGCCCACCGCCGTGCCCGCCAAGAAGGCCGCCTCGAGCGCGAAGGAGGCGCAGCGCCGGCAGACCATCGCCGAGCGCAAGGCGGCCGCCGTCGGCGCCGGCGATACCAAGAACGAGGGGGAGGAGTCCTGATGGCGAACCGTCTCACGACCTTCGGCAACGACCTCTACACCGGCAAGCGCTCGTTCAACTTCGTCGGCGGCCGCAAGAAGTGGTTCACGATCGCCGGCGTGATCGTGCTGCTCTCGGTGGTGATCCCGCTCCTGACCGGTGTGCACTTCAGCATCGAGTTCCGCGGCGGGTCGCAGTTCCAGATCTCCGGCGTCGAAGACGCGACGGCGCAGCCCGCGATCGACGCGGTCGAGTCGGTCGTGCCCGACGCGACCACCAAGGTCACCATCGTCGGCGACGTCGGCGTGCGCGTGCAGACCGACCAGCTCTCGCAGGACGAGTCGCACGAGGTCGCCTCGGCGCTGGCGGAGGCGTACGACGTGCCCGAGTCCGAGGTCACGACCTCGTTCGTGGGCCCGAGCTGGGGCGCCGACGTCACCCGCCAGGCCGTCGTCGGCCTCATCGCCTTCGTGCTGCTCGCCGCGCTCGTCATGGCGCTCTACTTCCGCACCTGGAAGATGTCGCTCGCCGCGATCCTCGCGCTCATGGCCGACCTCGTGATCACGACGGGGCTCTACGCGGCGGTCGGGTTCGAGATCAGCCCCGCGGCCATGATCGGTATCCTCACGATCCTCAGCTACTCGCTCTACGACACGGTCGTCGTGTTCGACAAGATCCGCGAGAACACCGCTGAAGACGGCCAGGAGTCGCGGCGCACCTTCGCCGAGTCGGTGAACCTCGCGGTCAACCAGACCCTCGTGCGCTCGATCAACACGAGCGTCGTGGCGGCCCTCCCGGTCGCGTCGATCCTCTTCATCGGCGCCGGCGTGCTGGGTGCGGACACGCTGCGCGACATCTCGCTCGCGCTGCTCATCGGCATCCTCGTCGGCACCTGGTCGACGGTGTTCCTCGCGGCCCCGCTCTACTCGCTCCTGCGCGAGGGCGAGCCCGAGATCAAGCGTCACGACCAGAAGGTGCTGAAGGAGCGCGAGCGCGCCGGGGCGTCGACGAGCACGGCCGAGGCACTGCCGAGCGCATGACGTTCGCCCCCGGCGTGCACGCTCGTGCACGCCACGCCCTCCGGAGCGGTGATAATTGAGTTCTGGAGGTGCGCGGGTGACGGAGACCGGGGTCAATTCGACGGCGTCGCTGCGCCGTCTCGTGCCACGGATCTTCTCCAAGGCACAGCCGTCGGGCGCGGTCGACACGCTCATCCGCACGGTGCGCATGCACCATCCGAAGGCCGACGTCGCGCTCATCGAACGCGCCTACACGGTCGCCGACCGGGCGCACGAGGGCCAGAAGCGCAAGAGCGGCGAGCCCTACATCACGCATCCGATCGCGGTGGCGCAGATCCTCGCGGATCTCGGCATCGGCTCCAAGACGGTGGCCGCCGCGCTGCTGCACGACACGGTCGAGGACACGGCGTACACCCTCGACGAGGTGCGCGCCGACTTCGGTGACGAGATCGCGATGCTCGTCGACGGCGTCACCAAGCTCGACAAGGTCAAGTACGGCGACTCGACCCAGGCCGAGACGGTGCGCAAGATGATCGTCGCGATGTCGAAGGACATCCGGGTGCTCATCATCAAGCTCGCCGACCGCCTGCACAACGCACGCACCTGGGGGTTCGTGCCGGCCGAGAAGGCCGCCAAGAAGGCGACCGAGACGCTCGAGATCTACGCGCCGCTCGCGCACCGGCTCGGCATCCAGGCGATCAAGTGGGAGCTCGAGGACCTCTCGTTCGCGGTGCTCTACCCGAAGCTCTACGCCGAGATCGAGAGCCTCGTGAAGCAGCGCACGCCGCAGCGCGAGGAGTTCGTGCAGAACGTCATCGACCTCGTGAACGACGACCTCAAGGCCGCGAAGATCCGCGGCAAGGTGGTCGGGCGCCCGAAGCAGTACTACTCGATCTACCAGAAGATGATCGTGCGCGGCCGCGACTTCGACGAGATCTACGACCTCGTCGGCATCCGGGTGCTCGTCAACTCGGTGCGCGACTGCTATGCGGTGCTCGGTGCGATCCACGCCCGGTGGACGCCGCTGCCCGGGCGGTTCAAGGACTACATCGCGACGCCGAAGTTCAACCTCTACCAGTCGCTGCACACGACCGTGATCGGGCCGAAGGGCCGCGCGGTCGAGATCCAGATCCGCACGCACGACATGCACCAGCGCGCCGAGTACGGCGTCGCCGCCCACTGGAAGTACAAGGAGCAGACGACCGGCCGTTCCGCCGGCGGCCCCGCCCTCGCGAACGAGACCGACATGGCCTGGCTCGCGCACATCTCCGACTGGCAGGCCGAGACGGCCGACCCGGGGGAGTTCCTCGACTCGCTGCGGTTCGAGATCGGCGCGAAGGAGGTCTACGTCTTCACGCCGAAGGGGCGCGTGATCGGGCTGCCGTCGGGCGCGACTCCGGTCGACTTCGCGTACGCGGTGCACACCGAGGTCGGCCACCGCACGATGGGCGCCAAGGTCAACGGGCGGCTCGTTCCGCTCGAGAGCGAGCTCTCGAGCGGCGACGTCGTCGAGGTCTTCACCTCGAAGAACCCCGACTCCGGCCCGAGCAAAGACTGGCTCGGCTTCGTCAAGAGCCCCAGGGCGCGCAACAAGATCCGCCAGTGGTTCACGAAGGAACGACGCGACGAGGCGATCGAGCAGGGTCGCGACGCGATCGCCCGCGCGATGCGCAAGCAGAACCTGCCGCTGCAGAAGCTCATGAGCCAGGAGTCGTTCGCCGAGGTCGCCGCGCAGCTGCACTACGACGACGTCTCGTCGCTCTACGCCGCGGTCGGCGAGGGGCACGTCTCGACGCAGTCGGTGCTCGAGAAGGTCGTGTCGCTCGTCCGCGACATCGACGACGTCGACGAGCCCGACCTGCCGCTGCCCGCGCGCTCGCGCCCGCTGCCGCGGCACTCCGACTCGGGCGTGCTCGTGCGCGGCGCCCCCGACATCCTCGTGAAGCTCGCGCGATGCTGCACGCCCGTGCCGGGCGACGAGATCGTGGGGTTCATCACGAGGGGCGCCGGTGTGTCGGTGCACCAGGCGAACTGCCACAACGTGCAGTCCCTCATGCGCGAGCCCGAGCGCATGATCGACGTCGAGTGGGCGCCGAGCTCGAAGAGCGTGTTCCTCGTGCAGATCCAGATCGAGGCGCTCGACCGGTCGGGCCTGCTCTCGGATGTGACGCGCGTGCTCTCCGAGCACCACGTGAACATCCTCTCGGCGAACGTGTCCACGTCGACCGACCGGCTGGCGCTCAGCCGGTTCGTCTTCGAGATGGGCGACACGACGCACCTCGATCGCGTGCTGAACGCCGTGCGGCGGATCGACGCGGTCTACGACGTCTATCGCGTCAGCGACGGCTGAGCCCCTGGCCGTCGGCGCCGAGCCGTTCGTACTCGGCGCGCACCGTCGCCTCGACCCGCACCGCCGTCTCGGCGCGACCGAGCCTGCCGAGTGCGAGCGCGCGATGGGGGAGCCGGATCGCGTTGGAGAGGCGCTCGTGCAGGCTCGCCGTCACGGCGGGGAGCGAATCGATCAGCCGCGCGAGCACGGGCTCGACGGTCGCGTCGTCGAGCGTCGCGTCGCGAAGCAGGTCGAAGGCCGTGCGCGCCACGTCGGTGCAGGCGACCCCGTCGAAGTACGTGATCTCGTCGTCGTCGATCGTCACCTCGCGCACGACCGCGGCCCGCGCGGCGACGACCGCCACCCTGGCGCGGTGCGGGACGCAGAACTGCGCGACGCGGGGCGGAACGTCGAGCGCGTCGTGCACCCAGGCCGCCGACAGGCGCTCGACGATGAGCGCACGCGGTGCCCGTCGCGCGACGGCCGCAGCCCGCAGGGCCGGCAGGTCGGGTGCGTCGATCGGCGCCCACACGTCGTCGATCGGGAACAGCTCGCCGTCGAGGCGAGCCGCGCACAGCTCGGCCAGCGGGAGATCGTCGGTGCCGAGTACCGCGGGAAGTCGGGCCATGACCTCATGCTGCGGCATCGGGACACCCTGGAACGCCGAATCGGCCGTCCTGTGGAGAACGGCCGATCCGGTGCGGTTGTCGGGGAGGGGCGGCCTCAGCCGCCGACGGCCTTGAGCCAGGCCTTGCGGGCGTCGAGCGCCTCCCGCGCGGCGGCGGCGGCCTTCTGGTCGCCGGCGGCCTCGGCCGCGGCGAGCTCGGCCTCGAGCTTCTCGATCGCGTCCTGCAGCTGACCGAGCATGCCCTCCGATCGCGCCTTCTTCTCGGGGTCCTCGCGCTGCCAGCGCTCGTCCTCGAGCGATCGGACGTGGTTCTCGACCTTGCGCAGCCGGTCCTCGATGGGGCGCACCTGGTCGCGGGGGACCCGGCCGATCTCGTCCCACTGGCGCTGGATGCGGTTGAGCGCCTGGCGGGCGGGCTTCGGGTCGGTCTCCTTCAGGAGCACCTCGGCCTCGGTGAGGAGCTTGAGCTTCTCGTCGAGGTTCGCCCGGTACGCCTCGTCCTCCTTGGCGTCGATCTCGGCCTTCGCGTCGAAGAGCACGTCGCCGGCTGCCTTGAAGCGGGCCCAGAGCTGGTCGTCGAGCTTCTTGCCGGCGCGGCCCGCCTGCTTCCACTCGTCGAGCAGGCTCCGGTAGTCGCCGACGGCGTCGGCACCGCGCGGGGCGAGCGCCTCGGCCCGCTCGATGAGCCGCTGCTTGCGCGCGCGGACGTCGCGATGCGTCGCATCCAGTTCGGCGAAGAACGCCTTGCGGTGCTGCTCGATCGTCGAGCGCGCGGCGCGGAAGCGCTTCCAGAGGTCGTTCGCGTCGCCCTTCGGCAGTCGCGGGCCCTCCTGCTGGTGGCGCTGCCAGCTCGCGAAGAGCGCGTCGAGCTCGGCCGACGTCTGCTTCCACTGGGTCTTGGCCGGGTCCTGTGCGGCGAGCTTCTCGGCCTGCTCGACGATGCGGGTGCGCTCGACGATCGCCTCGCCGATCGCGGCCTTCGCCTCGGCCTGCTGCTGCTCGGTGAGCTCCTTCGCGGTGCCCGACAACGCCTCGAGGCGGCGCGACAGGGAGTCGAGGTCGCCGACGGCGTGGGCGCCCGCGACCGACTCGCGGAGCGCGGCGACGGCCTTCGCGACATCGGCGGCCGGCGCACCGCGGCGGACCCGCTGCTCGAGCAGGGTCACCTGTCCGGCGAGGTCGGCGTACTTGCGCTCGAAGTACGCGAGGGCCTCCTCGGGCGTGGCATCGGGGTACTGGCCGACCTCGCGTTCGCCGTCGCTCGTGCGGACGAAGACGGTGCCCGTCTCGTCGACGCGGCCCCACGGTTGCTGATCTGATTCGGTCACGGCCTCACCCTGTGTCGTAGGTCGGATGCCGCCAGCGGCGGCGATGTGCAGTCGACATGCCGTCCATCGACGGCGATGTGCTGTCAAGCCTATTGCACCGCTCGCGAGCGGCGCCGTGCTCACTCGATCGTGAACGAGGTGATCGTCGTGGGCACGGTCGGGGCGCCGTCGGAGGCCCCGTCGGCGGGCCCGGCGTCGGTGATGCCCGAGCGCAGCTCGTCGAGCCCGCTCGTCACGGTGCCGACCACGGTGTAGCCGCCCGCGGCGTCGGCGGGGATCGTCGAGTCCTCGTACACGATGAAGAACTGGCTGCCCTGGCTGTAGGCGTTGCCCGACTGGCGGGCCATCGCGATCGTGCCCGCGGGGTAGACGCCGTCGGCGGGCGCGTTCTCGACGGGGCCGTAGCTGTAGCCGGGGCCGCCGCTGCCGTCGCCGTTCGGGTCGCCGCACTGCAGCACCCAGATCGAGTCCTTCGTGAGGCGGTGGCAGCTGACGTCGTCGTAGAAGCCGTCCTGGATGAGGCTGATCTCGCTCGAGACGGCCTGCGGTGCGGCCGCGCCGTCGAGCTCGACGCCGAGCGGGATGTCGTTGAGCGTGAGCGTGCCCGTCCAGGTGCGGTCCTCGGCGAGGTCGGCCGACGGCACGTCGCCCTGGTTCTCGCCGGCGGCGGCCGACGGCGTGGGCGTGGCGGATGCCTCGGGCTCGGGGCTGCCGGGTCCGCCGTTGAAGAAGAGGAGCTGCGCCCCGACCGCGAGCGCGAGCACGACGACGAGGGCGATGCCCGCGATGATGTTGTCGCGCGTGCGGCGCCGCTGCTTGCCGGCGTGGACTTCCTGCCGGGCCTGGTAGGTGCGCAGGCGCGCGCGTTCCTCGCGCGCCTGACGGTCGTTCGATGCCACGCCTGCTCCTTCTCGGGCCGCTCCCGTCGGGCCTGCGCCTGCCGGTGAGCACTGCTGCTGCGAGCCGACTGTACTTGAGCCCCCGTGCGCGCACCAATCGCCGCGCTGCGCAGCGGGCGCAGAAGGCGGTGTCGGATGCCGCGGCTACGCTTGATCGCATGGTGGATTCCGGCCCGGGGCTGCGCGCGGGCGCGACCCCGCTCGCGGTGCGCATGCGCCCGACGAGCCTCGACGAGGTGGCCGGGCAGCGCCATCTGCTCACGCCCGGTTCGCCGCTCGTCGCGCTCGCGGGCGACCGCACGGGCGAGAGCGGATCGGTCTCGGTGATCCTCTGGGGGCCGCCGGGCACGGGCAAGACGACCCTCGCCCAGGCCATCGCCCGATCCTCCGGTCGAAAGTTCGTCGAGCTCTCGGCGGTCACCGCCGGCGTGCGCGACGTGCGCCAGGTGATGGAGGAGGCGCAGGCCAGTCGCGACCTCTACGGCATCTCGACCGTGCTGTTCCTCGATGAGATCCACCGGTTCACGAAGGCCCAGCAGGACGCGCTGCTCCCGGGCGTCGAGAACGGGTGGGTGATCCTCGTCGCCGCGACGACCGAGAACCCCTCGTTCTCGGTCATCTCGCCGCTGCTGTCCCGCTCGCTCCTCCTGACGCTCGAACTGCTGAGCGACGACGACCTGGGCGTGCTCGTCGACCGGGCCGTCGCCGACCCTCGCGGTCTCGCGGGCAAGGTCGCGCTCGATCCCGAGGGTCGCGCGGCGATCGTGAGGCTCGCCTCGGGCGACGCACGACGCGCGCTGACCGCGCTCGAGGCCTCGGCGATCTCCGCGGCCGCCGCGGCCGGCGAGACGGACACCGCCGTCGGGACCGCCGACGACGACGAGGACGGCGACGCCGAAGCCGGCGACACGGGCGTCGAGGCATCCCCTCCGGTGATCACCGCCGACGTGGTGGCGCGCGCCGTCGACCGTGCGCTCCTGCGCTACGACCGCAACGGCGATGAGCACTACGACGTCATCAGCGCCTTCATCAAGTCGGTGCGCGGCAGCGACGTCGACGCGGCGCTGCACTACCTCGCGCGCATGATCGAGGCCGGAGAGGACCCGCGGTTCATCGCCCGCCGCATCATCGTGCTCGCGTCCGAAGACATCGGACTCGCCGATCCGCAGGCGCTCGGCGTCGCGGTCGCCGCCGCCGACGCCGTGCAGTACATCGGCATGCCCGAGGGTCGCATCCCGCTCGCGCAGGCGGTCGTGCACCTCGCGACCGCACCGAAGTCGAACGCCGCCTACCTCGGCATCGACCAGGCCATCGCCGACGTCCGCGCGGGCAAGGCGGGCCGCGTGCCGAAGCACCTGCGTGACGCGCACTACCCGGGTGCGAAGCGGCTCGGCCACGGCAAGGGCTACCGGTATCCGCACGACGAGGCGATCGGCGTCGTCGCGCAGCAGTACCTGCCCGACACGCTGCGCGGGGCCGTCTACTACGAGCCGACCGAGCACGGCAACGAACGCGAGGTGTCGGCGCGGCTCGCGAAGCTGCGGCGCATCGTGCGGGGCGACCGGTGAGCGCCCATCGGTCGGCCGATCCCCGCGAGCCGCGCTGCACGGGCGTCGCCTGCTCGGCGTGATAGCATGGTCGCTGGCCTGAAGCCAGATCCTCGAGCGCGGCTGCGAGAGGATCACCGGCGAGTGGGTGCGATCTGTAGCCGATCGGCCCCTGGCGAATCCCTCTGACACAGATCCGCGGTGCACGATCGCACCGCGGGTTTCACTTGAGATTCTTCCGAAAGGACATTCGTGTCGAACCGTTCCCGCAGCAAGACCCGCCTCTCCCGCGCGCTCGGCGTCGCCCTCACCCCGAAGGCCGCCCGCTACATGGAGAAGCGCCCCTACGCTCCTGGTGAGCACGGCCGCACCAAGCGCAAGGCCGACAGCGACTACGCCGTGCGTCTGCGCGAGAAGCAGCGCCTGCGCGCCCAGTACGGCATCCGCGAGAAGCAGCTCCGCATCGCGTACAACGAGGCCAAGCGCATCGACGGCCAGACCGGTGAGAACCTGGTCGAGCTGCTCGAGATGCGCCTCGACGCGCTCGTGCTGCGCGCCGGCTTCGCCCGCACCATCTCGCAGGCCCGCCAGTTCGTCGTGCACCGCCACATCCTCGTCGACGGCCAGCTCGTCGACCGCCCCTCGTTCCGCGTGAAGCCGGGCCAGCTCGTGCACGTGAAGACCCGCAGCGAGGGCACCGAGCCCTTCCAGGTCGCCGCCGCCGGCGGTCACGCCGACGTGCTGCCCAAGGTCCCGGGCTACCTCGAGGTCGAGCTCGACAAGCTCCAGGCCAAGCTCGTCCGTCGCCCGAAGCGCGCCGAGGTCCCCGTGACCTGTGACGTCCAGCTCGTCGTCGAGTACTACGCGGCTCGCTGACGCAGACTGCACCGAACAGGGGTCGCGGGGTTTCCCGCGGCCCCTGTTCCGTCTTCGGCGGGCGGGTCCCCGCGCGCCACTAGACTGATCCGAGGCGTGCCGAGCGCCACGGCGCCGGCGAGAGATCGAACAGGGAGCACCCGTGAAGAGCATTCTGTGGTTCACCGTCGGCGTCGCGGCCGGATTCGTGGTCGCGCACCAGGTCAACCAGACCAAGCAGGGCCGCGACTTCTTCGAGTCGATCGACGCGAAGGCCCGCGCGTTCGGTCACGCGATCGCCGAGGGCTACCACGCTCGCGACGCCGAGCTGCGCGCCGAGGCGGGCCCCGCCGCCGAGCGCTGAGCCGCCACCCCGACCGCTTTCCGGCCCGACGACCGGGCACGAACCCCAGAACGGAACCATGCAGACTGCCGACATCCGCCAGCGCTGGCTGGACTTCTTCGCCGAGCGCGGCCACACCGTGGTGCCCTCGGCCTCGCTCGTCTCCGACGACCCGACGCTGCTCTTCACGGTCGCCGGCATGGTGCCGTTCGTGCCGTACCTGACCGGGATCGTCCCCGCGCCGTACCCGCGGGCCACGAGCGTGCAGAAGTGCATCCGCACGAACGACATCGAAGAGGTCGGCAAGACGCCGCGGCACGGCACGTTCTTCCAGATGAACGGCAACTTCTCGTTCGGCGACTACTTCAAGGAGGGCGCCATCTCGATGGCGTGGGAGCTGCTCACCACGCCCGAGTCCGACGGCGGCTACGGCTTCGACCCGAACGACCTCTGGGTCACCGTCTACGAGGACGACGACGAGGCGATCGAGATCTGGAAGCGCGTCGCGGGCCTGCCCGACGAGCGCATCCAGCGCCTCGGCAAGGACACGAACTACTGGCACACCGGGCAGCCCGGCCCGGCCGGGCCCTGCTCCGAGATCTTCTTCGACCGGGGGCCCGCGTACGGCGTCGACGGCGGACCGGCGACCGACGACGACCGCTACGTCGAGATCTGGAACCTCGTGTTCATGCAGTACCTCATCGACGACGTCGTCTCGAAGACCGACTTCCGCATCGTCAAAGAGCTGCCGAAGAAGAACATCGACACCGGCATGGGCCTCGAGCGCGTCGCGTTCATCAAGCAGGGCGTCGACAACATGTACGAGATCGACCAGGTGCGGCCGGTGCTCGACAAGGCCTCCGAGCTCTCCGGCCGCCGATACGGCGCCGATCACGAGGACGACGTGCGCATGCGCGTCATCGCCGACCACATCCGCTCCGCGCTCATGCTCATGAGCGACGGCGTCAGCCCGTCGAACGAGGGCCGCGGGTACATCCTGCGCCGGCTCCTGCGCCGCAGCATCCGTGCGATGCGCCTGCTCGGCGTCGAGGGGCCGACCTTCCGCGAGCTCTTCGCGGCATCCCGCGACGCGATGAAGTCGGCGTACCCCGAGGTCGCGCGCGACTACGCCCACATCGAGCAGCTCGCGCTCGGCGAGGAGGAGACCTTCCTGCGCACGCTCTCGGCGGGCACCTCGATCCTCGACCTCGCCGTCGAGAAGACGAAGGATGCCGGTCGCGATGAGCTCGCGGGCGACACCGCCTTCCTCCTGCACGACACCTACGGGTTCCCGATCGAGCTCACGCTCGAGATGGCCGAGGAGGCCGGCCTCGCGGTCGACCGGGCGGCGTTCGACGAGCTCATGACGGCGCAGCGCACGCGCGCGAAGGCCGACGCGAAGTCGAAGAAGAAGGTGCTCGCCGACCTCTCGGTCTACGCGGACTTCCGCGCGAAGGGCGAGACCGTCTTCACGGGCTACACCGAGCTCGCGACCGAGTCGAGCGTGCTCGGCCTGCTCGTCGACGGCCGACCCGTCCAGCGGGCGGTGGCGGGGCAGACCGCCGAGGTCATCCTCGCGGAGACCGCGCTCTACGCCGAGTCCGGCGGCCAGGCCCCCGACCAGGGGCGCATCGTCGGCGACGGCTTCGAGCTCGAGGTGCTCGACGTGCAGAAGCCCGTCAAGGGCCTCATCAGCCACACCGTCAAGGTGACCTCCGGCGAGGTCGGCGTGGGGGAGCGCGCGACGAGCCTCGTCGACGAGGACTACCGCCGCGGCGCCACGCAGGCGCACTCGGGCACCCACATCGTGCACGCCGCGCTGCGTCAGGTGCTCGGCCCGAACGCCCACCAGTCGGGCTCGTTCAACAAGGCGGGCTACCTGCGTCTCGACTACGGCTGGAACTCGGCGCTCTCGGCCGAGACCCGCAGCGAGATCGAGGAGATCTCGAACTCGGCGATCCGCGACAACCTGCAGGTGGTCACGCGGGAGATGCCGCTCGACGAGGCGAAGTCGCTCGGCGCGATGGCGCTGTTCGGTGAGAAGTACGGCGACGTCGTGCGCGTCGTCGACATCGGCGGACCGTGGTCGCGCGAGCTGTGCGCGGGTACGCACGTCGCCACGAGCGCCGAGATCGGCATGATCAACATCGTCGGCGAGTCGTCGGTCGGCGCGTCGAACCGACGCGTCGAGTCGCTCGTCGGCCTCGAGGCGTTCCGGAGGTTCGCGGCCGAGCGCGCGCTCGTGACCGAGCTCACCTCGACCCTGAAGACCCGCCCCGAGCAGCTCGTCGACCGCGTCGGCGAGCTCGTGACGAGCCTCAAGGCGGCCGAGAAGCGCATCCAGGCCTTCGAGGCGAAGGCGCTCAACGACCGCGTGCCGGCGCTCGCGGCCAAGGCCGTGCGGGTCGGCGACGTGCTGCTCGTGGCCGAGCCGGCCGGCGAGCTCGGCTCGGGCGACGAGCTGCGGTCGCTCGCGCTCTCGGTGCGTGCGCAGCTCGGCGACGTCGACGCGGTCGTCGCCCTCGCGGGCGAGGTGGGCGGCAAGCCGCTCACGATCGTCGCGACGACGCCGGGTGCGCGCGAGCACGGTGCGAACGCGGGCGCCCTCGCGAAGGCGGCCGCAGCCGCGCTCGGCGGCGGTGGCGGCGGCAAGCCCGACCTCGCCCAGGGCGGCGGCAGCGACCTCTCGGCGATCCCCGCGGCCCTCGAGGCCGTGCGCCGCGGGCTCGGCGGGTAGACGAGCCATGCGATCCGGGGCGAGGCTCGGCATCGACGTCGGGCGCGCCCGGATCGGCGTGTCGCGCTGCGACAGCGGCGGGCTGCTCGCGGTGCCGGTCGAGACGGTGCCGCGCGTGGCCGAGGGCGACGCCGACGTGCGACGCATCCTCGCCATCGCCGACGAGTACGAGGCGATCGAGCTCGTCGTCGGCAACCCGCTGTCGCTCTCGGGCGGGCCGACGCCGTCGACCGACGACGCCGTCGAGTTCGCGGGCCGACTCGCGGCCGCGAGCCCCGGGCGTCAGGTGCGCCTCGTCGATGAGCGACTGTCGACCGTGAGCGCGCAGCAGGCGCTGCGCGCGACCGGGAAGAAGGCGAAGCAGCAGCGTCCCATCGTCGACCAAGTCGCAGCCGTTATCATTCTGCAACATGCGATCGACGCCGAGCGCGCCTCCGGGCACGCTCCGGGTCGAACCCTCGACACCGATGAAGGGCCCTGACCCCTGTGACCCAGCTCCCCCCAGAGCACCCCGAGGCTGACGCGCTCATGCGCGACTGGCAGGCGATGCTCGCCGGCCAGCAGCCGACGACGACGAAGCCCTCGCCGGTCATGCCGCTCACCACGGCCCCGCCGGCGCAGCCGACCGCGCCCGGCGCGCAGGCGGCACCGCCGACACCTCCCCAGCAGTCCGTCCGACCCGCTGCCGACCGGCCGGTCGCACCCGTCGAGTCCGCACCGGGATCCGCGGCCCCCGACGGCCCTCCCGAGGGTCGGCAGCTGACCCGTCGAGAAGCCCGCGAGGCCGAACAGCGCAGGGCGGCCGCCGAAGCCGCGGCATCGAACGGACCCGCGCCCGTCGCTCCCATGACGGATCCCACCCCGGCGGCGCCCTGGACGGGCCCCGCCCCAGCCGCAGCACCGTCCGGCGCCCGAACGGCCGCGCCGTGGAACGGGCCCACGACGACCGGTGCCGCGCCGACCGCGCCGCCGACCGGGCCGGCCCCGACGAGCCAGGCCCGCCCGGCCTCGGCCGAGCAGTTCGCGGCGCCGGTCTCCGCCGCCGCAGCGGCGTCGGCCCCGGTGCCGTCGATCGCCCCGGTGCCGTCGATCGCCCCGGGCCCGGCACCCGGCGCGTCGCAGACCGACGTCGCCGCACTCGCGCCCGACGCTCCGGCCGCCGCCTTCGCGGCGCTGCTCGGCGGGCCCGAGACCGGCGACGAACCCGAGCCGGCGCGGCGCAAGCCCACCCGCGCCGAACGCCGCGCCGCGGCATCCTTCGACCATCACGAACCCGACGAGCACGAGAAGCCCCGTCGCCGTGGAGGCTGGGGCTGCCTGATCGGCCTCCTCGTGGTCGCGGGGCTCGGCGTCGGCGCCTTCTTCTTCCTGCAGGGCCCGATCAACGCCGTCATCGAGCGCTTCCAGCCCGCCGCCGACTACGAGGGCCAGGGCACGGGCGAGGTCGTCTTCATGATCCACGAGGGCGACACGGGCGCGTCGATCGCGACGAACCTCGTCGCCGAAGACGTCGTCGCGAGCGAGGACGCCTTCCTCGAGGCGGTGGCCGAGGCCGACCCGTCGCCGATCTTCTACCCCGGCGCGTACCAGCTCGCCGAGCAGATGAGCGCGCAGGCCGCGCTCGACGCGCTCGAAGACCCGGCGAGCAAGCTCGAGAACACCTTCGTGATCCCCGAGGGCACGGCGACGGTCGACGCGTTGCCGAGAATCGCGGAGGGCACCGGCATCCCGCTCGAGGACCTCGAGGCCGCAGCGGCCGAGTCGCCGCAGTCGTACGGGCTGCCCCCCGAGGCGAAGAGCCTCGAGGGCTTCCTGTTCCCGGCGACGTACACGCTCGATCCCGACGCCGACGCGCGTGCCGTGCTGCAGACGCTCGTCGACCGGCAGTTCCAGGCGCTCGACGAGGCCGGCGTCGCGCCCGCCGACCGGTGGAAGACGATCGTGCTCGCCGCCCTCGTCCAGCGCGAGGCGGGCCTCAAGGACGACTACTACAAGGTGTCGCGCGTCTTCCTCAACCGGCTCGACCCGTCCAAGTGGGAGAGCGGGCTGCTGCAGTCCGACGCGACCGTCGCCTACGGCACGGGCAACACGCACCTCGTCACGACGACCGACGAGGAGCGCGCCGACGCCTCGAACCCGTACAACACCTACGTGCACCCCGGGCTGCCGGTCGGCCCCATCTCGAACCCGGGCGACCTCGCGATCGACGCCGCCGTGCACCCCGCCGACGGGCCGTGGCTCTTCTTCGTGACGTGGAACCTCGACACGGGCGAGACGATCTTCTCCTCGACCGTCGAAGAGCACGACGCCGCCGTCGCCAAGTGGCAGGCGTGGATGGCGGAGCACCCCGAGTATGGCTGAGCCGCTGCCCGTGCGGCCGGGCGCGCGACTCGCGGTGCTCGGCTCACCGATCGCGCACTCGAAGAGTCCCGCGCTGCATCGTGCGGCGTACGCGCGCCTCGGGCTCGACTGGGCGTACACCGCGGTCGAGATGACGGGCGACCGCCTGCCCGACTTCGTCGACGGGCTGGATGCCTCGTGGCGAGGGCTCTCGCTCACGATGCCGCTCAAGCACGACGTGCTGCCGCTCGTCGACGACCTCGACGAGCTCGCCCGTCTGACGGGCGCCGCCAACACCGTCGTGTTCGACGACGGCCGTCGGCGCGGCTTCAACACCGACGTCGGCGGGATCGTGCGCACGCTCGGGGAGTCGGGGGTCCGCGGCATCCGGCGCGGGGTGCTCATCGGCGCCGGGGCGACGGCCGCATCGGCGCTCGTCGCGATGGCCGAGCTCGGCGCCCGGGAGGTGCGCGTGCTCGTGCGCCGCGCCGGCTCGGCGGACGCGCTCGGAGCGATCGGGCGCCGGGCGGGCGTCGTCGTCGACGAGCTCCCGCTCGCGGGGCTCGCAGGGCTCGGACGCGGCGAGGGCGAACTCGTGATCTCGACCGTGCCCGGCGGCACCGACCTCGGCGTCGCACCCGCACCGGGTCTCGTCGAGGACGCGGTCCTGCTCGACGTCGCCTACGACCCGTGGCCGAGCCCGCTCGGGGCGGCCTGGCTCGCCGGGTCCGGCCGCGTGGTGCACGGTCTCGGCATGCTGCTGCACCAGGCGCTGCTGCAGGTGCGCGTGTTCGTGCACGGCGACCCGTTCACCGAACTGCCCGACGAGCATGACGTGCTCGCCGTCATGCGCGAATCCGTGCGCTGACGCTGTGGAAGTATAGAAAGCATGCTCCGTTGGCTCACCGCCGGAGAATCGCACGGCCCTGAGCTCGTCGCGATCCTCGAGGGTCTTCCCGCCGGCACCCCCGTTTCGCTCGATTCCATCCGCGACGACCTCGCGCGCCGCAAGCTCGGCTACGGCCGAGGCGCGCGCATGAAGTTCGAGCAGGACGAACTGGCGATCTCGGGCGGAGTGCGCCACGGGCTCAGCCTCGGCAGCCCCATCGCACTGCGCGTCGGCAACACCGAGTGGCCGAAGTGGCAAGAGGTCATGAGCCCCGAGCCGATCGACCCGGCGAAGCTCGGCCGCGGTCGCGGCGCTCCGCTGACCCGTCCACGGCCCGGACACGCCGACCTGGTCGGCATGCAGAAGTACGGCTTCGACGAGGCGCGACCCGTGCTCGAGCGCGCGAGCGCCCGCGAGACCGCCGCGCGCGTCGCGCTCGGCGCGGTTGCGAAGTCGTTCCTCGGCGAGCTCGGCATCACGACCATCGCGCACACGCTGTCGATCGGGCCCGTCAGGGTGCCCGACGGCGCCGTGCTGCCGACGCCGGCCGACCTCGCGGTGGTCGATGCCGACCCGCTGCGCTGCTTCGACGCCGAGACGAGCGCCCGCATGGTCGCCGAGGTCGACGACGCGCACAAGTCGGGCGACACGCTCGGCGGCGTCGTCGAGGTGCTGGCCTACGGCGTGCCCCCGGGTCTCGGCTCGCACGTGCACTGGGACCGCCGGCTGGACGCGCAGCTCGCGGCGGCGCTCATGGGCATCCAGGCCATCAAGGGCGTCGAGGTCGGCGACGGCTTCGAGACGACCCGTCGCCGCGGCTCGGCGGCGCACGACGAGCTGCACCTCGCCGACGGGCGCATCGAGCGTGCGAGCGATCGCGCCGGCGGCACCGAGGGCGGCATGTCGACGGGCACGGTGCTGCGCGTCCGGGCGGGCATGAAGCCCATCGCGACCGTGCCGCATGCACTGCCGACGATCGACGTCGCGACCGGCGAGCCGGCCCCCGCGCACCACCAGCGCTCCGACGTGTGCGCCGTGCCGGCGGCGGGCGTCGTCGCCGAGGCGATGGTCGCGCTCGTGCTCGCGAACGCCGTGCTCGAGAAGTTCGGCGGCGACTCGGTCGCCGAGACCCGCCGCAACCTCGAGTCGTACCTCGCCGCGATCCCCGAGTCGCTCCGCACCGCCGGCTCGACGGGTGCGACCGCGACCGACGCCGCCCGTGTCTGAGCACGCGCGCCTCCCGTTGCCGGTCGTGCTCGTCGGCCCGATGGGCTCGGGCAAGTCGCGCGTCGGGCAGCGTCTCGCGAACGACGCGGGCGCGCCGTTCGTCGACACCGATGCGCGGATCACCGAGCGCTACGGCCCGATCGACGAGATCTTCGGGCGCGAGGGCGAGGAGTACTTCCGCATCATCGAGCGCGAGGTCGTCGCCGAGGCGCTCCGGGAGGAGGCGGTCGTCTCGCTCGGCGGCGGCGCCGTGCTGCACCCCGACACCCGCGACGACCTCGCGACGCTGCCCGTCGTGTGGCTGCAGGTCTCCCGCGAGGCCGTCGCGCCGCGAGTGGCGGGCGGCAACCGCCCGCTCATCGCCGCGGGCGGCATCGAGGCATGGTCCGCGATCCTCGAGGCGCGACGCCCGCTCTACGAGCAGGTCGCCGACCTCGCCATCGACACCTCGCGTCGCTCGGTCGCGCGGATCGTCGACGACATCACCGGCCATTTCGGCACCGAGCAGTTCGGAGAGACACGATGACGGCAGACGAGCGCACCACGATCCGGGTGGGCGGCGACGACGGCTACGACGTGATCGTCGGCCGGGGCGTCGTCGACGGTCTCGGCGACGCGCTCGGCCAGTCGGTCAAGAAGGTGCTCATCGTGCACCCGGCGACGCTCGGCGCCCGCGCGGCCGACCTGCGCGAGTCGCTCTCCGAGCGGTTCGAGGTGCTGCTCGCCGAGGTGCCCGATGCCGAGGCCGGCAAGCGCATCGAGGTTGCGGCCTTCTGCTGGCAGGTGCTGGGCCAGGCCGACTTCACGCGCAGCGACGCGATCGTCGGGTTCGGCGGGGGAGCGATCACCGACCTGGCGGGCTTCGTCGCCGCGACGTGGCTGCGGGGCGTGCGCGTCGTCCAGGTGCCGACGACCGTGCTCGGCATGGTCGACGCCGCCGTGGGCGGCAAGACGGGCATCAACACGAATGAGGGCAAGAACCTCGTGGGCGTCTTCCACGCCCCGGCGGAGGTGCTCTGCGACCTCGAGCTGCTCGACACCCTGCCGAAGAACGAGATCCTCGCCGGATTCGCCGAGATCGTGAAGGCCGGCTTCATCCGCTACCCCGAGATCCTCGACATCATCGAGGCCGACCCCGAGCGGGCGACCGACCCCGCGACGGCCGAGTTCCGCCGCGTCGTGGAGCTCTCCATCCGCATGAAGGCCGACGTCGTCTCGGAGGACTTCACCGAGCAGGGCCTGCGTGAGATCCTCAACTACGGGCACACCCTCGGGCACGCCGTCGAGCACGCCGAACGCTACCAATGGCGCCACGGCGCCGCGGTCGCGGTGGGACTCGCCTTCGCCGCCGAGCTCGGCCGGTTGAGCGGCCGCCTCTCCGACGAGGTCGCCGACCGCCACAAGCGGGTGCTCGACCTGCTGAGCCTGCCGACGAGCTACCCGGCCGGCCGCTGGAACACCCTCCTCGCGACCATGCAGCGCGACAAGAAGGCCCGCGCCGGGCAGCTGCGGTTCATCGTGCTCGACGACCTCGCCAAGCCGACCGTCATGCTCGCCCCCGACCAGTCGCTGCTCTTCGCCGCCTACCAGGAGATCGCGAGCTGACCGCTCCGCGCTGATCCGTCGCGATCTCGCGCTGCTCCCCGCCTGCACGCCGATTCATCGAGATCGCATGATGCGGGCCGTCCGGCGGACTGCGAGGCTGTCGCCGCGCAGCGGCGCTCCGAGGGGGACGGCATGAGCAGCACCAAGAAGACGACGGCCACGGGCGTGACGCTCGTCACGCTCATCCTCGTCGCGGCGGTCGCGAACCTGCCGCTGGCGGTGGCGAACGTGGCGCTGCCCGACATCGGCAAGGCGTTCGACGCGTCCCAGACCGAGCTCAACCTCGTCGCGGTCGGGTACTCGCTCGGCCTCGCCGCGTCGGTGCTCTGGCTCGGCGCGGTGGGCGACCGCTACGGCCGCAAGTCGATGCTGCTCATCGGCGTGCTGCTGTCGCTGCCGGCGTGCCTCGTCGCCGCGTTCGCCCCGACGATCGAGGTGCTCATCATCGCCCGCATCGTCGGCGGACTCGCGGCGGGCATGGCGTATCCGACGACCCTCGCGCTCATCACGGCGTTCTGGTCGGGCCCGCAGCGCACGAAGTCGATCGCGCTGTGGTCGGCGATCGGCGGCGCGATCTCGGCGCTCGGCCCGCTCATCGCGGGCTTCCTGCTCGAGTCGTTCTCGTGGGGCTCGGTCTTCCTCGTGACGCTCCCGCTCATCGTCGTCGCCGTGCCCATGATCCTGAAGACGGTTCCCGCGCACGTGAACGAGTCGACCGAGCGGGTCGACAACCTCGGCGGCCTGCTCTCGGCGCTCATGGTCGGCGGCATCATCCTCGCGATCAACTTCGCGGCCGTGCCCGATTCGGGCATGCTCGTGCTCGGCCTCTCGATCATCGGGGCCGCGGCCCTCATCGGCTTCGTGATCAGGCAGAAGCTCGCGAAGAACCCCCTGTACGACCTCACGATCGCCGCCCGCCCGATCTTCTGGGTCGCGGCGTGCGCCGGCATCATCGTCTTCGGCTCGCTCATGGGCGCCATGTTCATCGGCCAGCAGTACCTGCAGAACGTGCTCGGCTACACGACGCTCGAGTCGGGCTTCGCGATCCTGCCCGCCGCGATCTTCATGGTGCTGCTCGCGCCGCGCTCGGCGAAGCTCGTCGAGACCAGGGGCGCCAGGTTCACCCTGCTGCTCGGGTACGCGGGCGTGCTCCTCGGCTTCGTCACGATGCTCCTGCTGTGGCGCGAGGGCGCGCAGTACTGGGTCGTCGGCCTCGGGTACGCGTTCGTCGGCGCGGGCGTGGGCCTCGCCGGAACACCCGCGTCGCGATCGCTCACGGGCGCCGTGCCGGTGCGCCGGGCGGGCATGGCCTCGGGCACGGCCGACCTGCAGCGCGACCTCGGCGGTGCCATCATGCAGTCGATCCTCGGCGCGCTGCTCACCGCGGGCTACGCGGCATCGGCGACGGCGCTCATGCAGAGCTCGCCCGACGCCGACCAGATCACGAGCTCGGTGCAGAGCCAGCTGACGAAGTCGTTCGCGAGCGCTGCCGACATCGCGCAGCAGTACCCGAAGTACTCCGACGCGATCATCCAGGGGGCGAAGCAGTCGTTCGAGCAGGGCCAGGACTGGGCGTACCTCGCCGGCATCGTCGCGGTGCTGATCGGCGCGGTGCTCGTGATGTGGAAGTTCCCGAACGCGCAGCGCGAGCGCGAGCTGCTCGCGCAGTACCACGCCGAGGACCAGGGGGAGACGGCGCCGGCGGCGTGAGCGGGCGGATGCCGCGGCGATAGGCTGCACGGGTGACGATCACGCCCCCTCCGAACGGACCAGCCGCATGACCGAGCGTCGCCTGCTGCTCGTCAACGGCCCGAACCTCAACCTGCTCGGCACGCGCGAGCCCGAGATCTACGGCACCGAGACGCTGGCCGACGTCGA
Organism: Agromyces cucurbitae; assembly: GCF_058349945.1. Taxonomy (NCBI): domain Bacteria; kingdom Bacillati; phylum Actinomycetota; class Actinomycetes; order Micrococcales; family Microbacteriaceae; genus Agromyces; species Agromyces cucurbitae. The sequence goes on from NZ_JBYRES010000003.1 coordinate 273,698, forward strand.
GCGCCTCGTCGACGACGCCGCGGGGCGACTCGGCTTCGAGGTCCGCGCCGTGCAGAGCAATCACGAGGGCGTGCTGATCGACGCGATCCACAGTGCACGCCTCGACTGCGCCGGCATCGTCGTCAACCCCGGCGGGCTGACCCACACGTCGGTCGTGCTGCGCGACGCGCTCTCGGGCGTCGCGCTGCCCGTGGCCGAGGTGCACATCTCGGACGTCGCCAAGCGCGAGCCGTTCCGTCAGCACTCGTACGTGGCCGACGTCGCGATCGTGCACGTGGTGGGCGAGGGGGTCGCGGGCTACGCGACGGCCGTGCGGCGCCTCGTGGCCGCGATCGAAGGCCAGGCCGAGGGCTGAGCAGAGGGCGGCGACCGGGCGCTCAGGCGCTGCGCGCGTAGTCGAGGCTCTCCCCGACGATCGCGAGCACCACCGCGAGCTCGGCCTCGTCGCGCGGACCGTAGACCATGAACTCGGTGCCGAAGTCCTCGTACTGGTGCGGTTCGGCCCAGCCGAGCTCGGTGAGCCGTCCACCGCGCTCCGGCGGCAGCACGAGGTGCACGGACGTGTCGGAGACGCCGTGGAGGTGCACGGGCTCCAGCCGCCCGTCGGGGAACGGCGAGGTCTCGGGGGAGCGTGCCGTCTCGAGGTCGGCGAGGAACACCGCTCGCGACGACTTCGGCGAGACCTGGCTGTGCCCCTCGACGACGCCGTCGAGCGCGAAGACGGCCGCGACGAGCCGGCCCCACATCTCGGGCGCGGCCTGCTGCGAGAGCTGGCGCTGCGGGCCCTCGGTGGAGACGAGCGGTCGGGGGCCGGTGCGGGGTTCGTCGATCACCCCGTCAGCGTAGGCCATGGCGAACGGCGCCGGCCCCGTGGCATCCGGGCCGCGGCGCCGCCCGGCCGCGTTGGCGCGGTCGGAGCCGAGCGACTAAACTCGATCGACTGAACTTCTCGGGCCGGGTCCGGCCGAGCCTCTTCGCAACCGAACACACGAACAACCGAACGGAACGTATACGCATGGCAAGCACCGCTGACATCAAGAACGGCGTCGTCCTCTCGATCGACGGCCAGCTCTGGAGCGTCATCGAGTTCCAGCACGTCAAGCCCGGCAAGGGCGGTGCGTTCGTGCGCACCAAGCTGAAGAACGTCGTCAGCGGCAAGGTCGTCGACCGCACCTACAACGCCGGCGCGAAGATCGACATCGAGAACGTCGACCGTCGCGACTTCACCTACCTCTACAACGACGGCGACGGCTTCGTCTTCATGGACGCGACCGACTACGACCAGATCACCGTGCCCGCCGCGGTCGTCGGCGACGCCGCCAACTTCATGCTCGAGAACCAGGCGGTCACGATCGCCCTGAACAACGGCAACCCGCTCTACGTCGACCTGCCCGCGTCGGTCGTGCTCGAGATCACCTACACCGAGCCGGGCCTGCAGGGCGACCGCTCGACCGGGGGCACGAAGCCCGCGACCGTCGAGACCGGCTACGAGATCCAGGTGCCGCTCTTCCTCGAGACGGGCACCAAGGTCAAGGTCGACACCCGCACGGGCGACTACCTCGGCCGCGTGAACGACTAGTGAGCGCACGCACGAAGGCGCGCAAGCGCGCGCTCGACATGCTGTATTCGGCCGACATGCGTCAGGTGCCCGTCGAGCAGATGCTCGTCGTCGAGGCGCAGAAGGCCGCCAACGAGCCCGAACGCCAGGCGTCGTGGCTCTACGCCCGCGAGATCGTCGACGGCATCGTCGATCACCGCACCGAGATCGACGAGCTCATCGAGACGCACTCGCGCGGGTGGACGCTCGAGCGCATGCCCGCCGTCGACCGTGCACTGCTGCGCATCGGCGTCTGGGAGATCGTCTACAACGACGAGGTCCCCGACCCGGTCGCGATCGCCGAGGCCGTCGAGGCGGCGACCGTGCTGTCGACCGACGACTCGGCGGGCTTCGTGAACGGTCTGCTCGCCGCGGTCTCGCACGCGAAGGCCTGATCGGGACTCAGCGGCGCGGGCCGGGCTCGGCCCGGAGCATCCGCATCGTGTGGTCGACGACCTCGCGCGGCCCGTCGTGGCTGCGGAGCGACCGGCCGATCGCGCGCGCGTTCACCCGGTAGGCCGGGTCGCGCCGGAGCCGGCGCAGGGCGCGCTCGACCGATCGTGCCGACGGCCGCCCGGTGCGCAGGTCGATGCCGGCGCCCGCCCACGCGACCCGCGCGGCGGCCTCGGGCTTGTCGAGGTCGCCGCCTGCGACGACGAGCGGCACGTCGGCTGCGAGTGCCGCGAGCACCCCGCCCCAGCCTCCGTTCGTGACCATCGCGTCGCAGCGCGGCAGGAGGCTCGCGTGCGGGAGAAGGCCGGCGACGCGCGCGTTCGGCGGGGTCTCGAACGGCAGTGAGGCGTCGCCGCGCCGTCCGGTCGAGACGGCCGCGAGCACCCGCATCCGCCCGAGTGCGGCGAGCGCCGGCTCGATGAGGTCGTGCGGATCGAGGTTCTGCGTGCCCTGCGTGACGTGCACGACGGGGTCGGGCGACTCGAGCACGTCGCGCCACCATTCGGGCGGGTCGACGCCGTCGTCGCCCGGCGCGGCCAGGCGGCCGACGAACCGCAACCGGCCGGATGCCGCCGGGCGGGGGTACTCGAGCTCGGCGACGCCGTTCGCGCAGACCAGCTGCGGCGAGTAGCAGGCCTCGTCGAACGTCGTCGCCGTGGGCGGCAGCCCGACCGCGCGGCGCTGCTCGGCGTACGCCCGCTGGATCGGCCGGGTGACGTACCGGGCGGCGCGGTGCAGCGCCCGGTCGCGCACACGGCCGGCCCAGCCTCGGGCGGGTCGCAGTGCGAGGCCCGCCGGCGGCAGTGCGGGGTCGGGCAGGGTCAGCGGGGTCAGGTTGACCGTCACCCACGGCGTGTCCAGCGATTCCGCGGCGAGGGCGGCGCCGAGGCTCGTCGCCTCGGCGACGATGACGTCCCATGCGCGATCCGCGTAGGCGCGGCGCAAGTCGTCGAACTGCCCCGATCCGGTGCGCACGAAGAGGTGCTCGACGTTGAGCAGCAGTTGCCTCGGGCCCTTGCGTCCCGCGAGCGCGGGGAAGGTCGTCGCGAGGTCGTGCTCGTCGAAGTCGGGCGCCGATCGCCAGGGCACGACCTCGGTGCCGACGGCCTCGAACCGGCCGGCGTAGGCAGCGCCCGTGTAGACCCGCACCGCGTGCCCGGCAGCCGTGAAGGCGCTCGCGACGGCGACCATCGGTGCGACGTGCCCGTGGAACGGCGTGACGGCGATCATGACCTCGGCCATGTCCGATTCCACCACCGTCGGTGCGCGCACCGCGCCCCGTGAACGGGGGGAGCGCGCGCCGAGCCCGGAGAACGGGTTCGGGGTTCCCCCCGAGGCCGGTTCAGCGGTACTCCGGGCGACCGCGATGCGGCGAACCGATTCGATGGTGAACCGTCGCCCCCTCGGCGCACTCCACCAGATCGAATCGAAAGGCCCCGTCATGTCATCCACCACCCTCGGCACCGGTCGCACCGCCCCGGCTGCAGGCCTCGACCACGTGCTCGAGCGCGCCGACGCCGCGCAGGCGGTGCTCCAGCGCTTCTTCGCCCGCACCGGGGTCCCGGCCCTCCGCATCTCCCTCGGCCTCGTGTTCGCGGTCTTCGGTGCGCTCAAGTTCATCCCGGGTGCGAGCCCCGTCGACGACCTCGTCATGCGGACGTGGCACTCGCTCTCGTTCGGGCTCGTCGACGGCTACGCCGCGATGGCGCTCACGGCTGCGCTCGAGGTGTTCGTCGGCCTGACGTTCATCACCGGCAAGTTCCTCCGCATCGGCCTGCTCGCCCTCGCCGCGACCTTCGTCGGCATCTTCTCGCCGCTCGTCTTCTTCACGGGCGAGCTGTTCAGCACGGCGGGCCCGTCGCTCACCGCGCAGTACATCCTCAAGGACGTCGTGCTCGTGGCGGCGGCGATGGTCGTCGCGGCCGGCGCGCTCACCCGGCCGATCCGTCGCCGGTGATCCCGCGGCGGCGCGGGGCGACCCGCCGGCGCCGGCTCCGGCTCCGCTGAAGCGGCTCCCGTGCTATGCGGGAGCCGCTTCGTCGTCGGCGCGTTCGCCCCACGCGGCGAGCACCGCAGCTGCGAGCCCGAGCCCGATGAGGCTGCCGTGGGGCCAGTACGTGAACAGCACGGTCGAACCGACGATGACGACGAGCAGTGCGGCGAGCAGGAGCCGCTCCCACAGTGGAGCGCGGCCGCCGTTGGCGATCGCCACGACGATCGCCCACACGCCGATCGCGAGCAGCGCGAAGGCCTCGGCGCCCCAGAGGGCGTGCAGCGGCGCATCGTCGGGGTGGTTCGCATACGACAGCACCGTGACGACCGCGGCCGCGAGCAGCAGCCAGCCGAGCACCCGACCGGTCCAGCCGAGCGCGGCGAGTACGGGGCCGGTCGCGAGCCAGATGAGCACGAACGACAGGGCCGACGCCGCGCCGAACACGAGGTAGAAGTCGCCGGCGCCGATCGAGGTCAGTGCCGCTCGCAACCCGTCGTACACGGGAAGGGCGTCGAGTGCAGCGAGCCACGCGGGGGTCTCGGAGCCCGACCAGACCGCCTGCTGCGGCGGCAGCAGGAAGAACGCCCAGCCGGCCGCGGCCAGCGCGGCGATGATGCACCAGGGTCTCGAGGGATGCCGTCGCATGCCCGAACCCTAGCGCCAAGCGCACCGCCGAAGCAGCCCCGCGAACGGCCGCCCCGGCGGTCGCGGTTGCACGACCGGCGCGGCCGACCCGGTAGACTGGGCGGAGTTGGCAACCTTTAAGGCCGTCCTGAGAGGCGGAGAAGGGAGTCGGTTGATGGCACGTGCCGTGCTCAGTCAGGCTGACATCCAGCGGGCGCTCACCCGCATCTCGCACGAGATCCTCGAATCCAATCGCGGAAGTCGCGATCTCGTCCTCCTCGGCATCCCGACCCGTGGCGTGATCCTCGCCCGTCGCATCGCCGAGACCATCGCCCGCATCGAACCCGATGCGCCGGCACCGAGTGTGCTCGCGGGCGCGCTCGACGTGACGATGTACCGCGACGACCTCGGGCGCACCCGCACCCGCACGCCGTCGCCCACGCAGCTGCCGCCCGGCGGCATCGACGGAAAGACCGTCGTGCTCGTCGACGACGTGCTCTACTCGGGCCGCACCATCCGGGCAGCGTTCGACGCCCTGGCCGACCTCGGGCGTGCCCGCGCCGTGCGGCTCGCCGTGCTCGTCGACCGCGGCCACCGCGAGTTCCCCATCCGCGCGGACTTCGTCGGCAAGAACCTGCCCAGCTCGACCCGCGAGCGCATCAACGTGCGCCTCGTCGAGACCGACGGCGACGACGCCGTCACGATCGAGGGGGGCGACGAGTGAAGCACCTGCTCGGCACGCGCGACCTGTCGCGCGACGACGCGATCGCGCTGCTCGACATCGCGGAGGACATGGCGGCCGTGCAGGAGCGCGAGGTCAAGAAGCTCCCGACCCTGCGCGGCAAGACCGTCGTCAACCTCTTCTTCGAGGACTCGACCCGCACGCGCATCTCGTTCGAGGCCGCCGCGAAGCGCTTGAGCGCCGACGTCATCAACTTCAGCGCCAAGGGCTCGAGCGTCTCGAAGGGCGAGAGCCTGAAGGACACCGCGCAGACGCTGCAGGCGATGGGCGCCGACGGCGTCGTCATCCGCCACCACTCGTCGGGGGCCCCGTACACGCTCGCGACGAGCGGCTGGATCGACGCGGGCGTCGTGAACGCCGGCGACGGCACCCACGAGCACCCGACCCAGGCGCTGCTCGACGCGTTCACGATGCGGCGACGCCTGCACGGCTCCGGCTCGCGCGGACGCGGCCTCGACGGCGTGCACGTCGTCATCGTCGGCGACATCCTGCACTCCCGCGTCGCCCGGTCGAACGTGTGGTTGCTGAACACTCTGGGCGCCGAGGTCGAGCTCGTCGCGCCGCCGACGCTCGTGCCGGTCGCGACGGGCTCCTGGCCCGCGGCCGTCGGGTATGACCTCGACGCGGCGCTCGCGAGCTCGCCCGACGTCGTCATGATGCTCCGCATCCAGGCCGAGCGCATGCACGCGGCGTTCTTCCCGAACAGCCGCGAGTACACCCGCACGTGGGGGCTCGACGACGCCCGGTTCGATGCGCTCCCGCCGACTACGATGGTCATGCACCCCGGACCCATGAACCGCGGGCTCGAGATCTCGGCCCGTGCGGCGGACTCGCCGCGGTCGACGGTGCGAGAACAGGTCGCGAACGGAGTATCAGTGAGAATGGCCGCCCTCTATCTGCTGCTGTCGGGCGAACGGGGTGAGGCCTGATGGGCGAGCGCCACCTGATCACGGGGGCCACGCTGCCGAGCGGCGAGCGGGCCGACATCCTGCTGGCCGACGGCATCATCGCCGAGGTCGGCACGATCGCGGATGCCGCGGGCGCGACGGTCCACGACGCCGACGGCCTCGTGGCGCTGCCGGGCCTCGTCGACCTGCACACGCACCTCCGCGAGCCGGGCTACGAGCAGAGCGAGACGGTGCTCACGGGCACGCAGGCCGCGGCCGCGGGCGGCTTCACCGCCGTCTTCGCGATGGCGAACACCTTTCCGGTCGCCGACACGGCGGGCGTCGTCGAGCAGGAGGCGAGCCTCGGCCGCGCCGCCGGCTTCGCCACGGTGCAGCCGATCGGCGCCGTGACGGTCGGCCTCAAGGGCGCCGAGCTCGCCGAGCTCGGCGCGATGGCCAGATCGCGCGCGAACGTGCGCGTCTTCAGCGACGACGGCTTCTGCGTCTCCGACCCGCTGCTCATGCGCCGGGCGCTCGAGTACGTGAAGGCGTTCGACGGCGTGATCGCCCAGCACGCCCAGGAGCCGCGCCTCACCGAGGGCGCCCAGATGAACGAGGGCCCGCTCTCGGCCGAGCTCGGCCTCACCGGCTGGCCGGCCGTCGCCGAGGAGTCGATCATCGCCCGCGACGTGCTGCTCGCCGAGCACGTCGGCAGCCGGCTGCACGTCTGCCACGTGTCGACGGCCGGTTCGGTCGAGGTCATCCGCTGGGCGAAGGCCCGCGGCATCGACGTCACGGCCGAGGTCACGCCGCACCACCTGCTGCTCACCGACGACCTCGTGGCCGGCTACGACCCGCGGTTCAAGGTCAACCCGCCGCTGCGTCGCACGGAGGACACGCTCGCGCTGCGCGAGGCGCTCGCCGACGGCACGATCGACATCGTCGCGACCGACCACGCCCCGCATCCGGTCGAGGCGAAGGAGAGCGAGTGGGATGCCGCGGCCAACGGCATGGTCGGCCTCGAGTCGGCACTGCCGGTCGTGCACGCGGCCATGGTCGAGACGGGGCTCATCGGCTGGGCCGACGTCGCGCGCGTCCTGTCGCAGGCGCCCGCCCGCATCGGGCGGCTGCACGGACACGGCGAAGGCATCGCGGCGGGCGCCGCCCCCGAGCTGACGCTCTACGACCCGCAGGCGAGCGGCGTGTTCGACCTCGACCGCCTCGCCGGCCGCAGCGTGAACTCGCCGTACCTGGGACGCACCCTGCCCGGCCGAGTGGTCGCCACGTTCCACGCCGGCTACGCGACGTGCCTCGACGGGCGGGTCCGCCCCGCCGACGAGATCGCCGCGCTCGCCGCCGAAGCGACCGGGCGAGCGAATGGATAAGGCGATCGGCGCGTTCGTCGCCGTCGCGATCATCGCCGTCGTGGCGTGGCTCGTGCTGCGGTCGTGGCGTCGGCGCACCGCCCGCGACGCCGCGCTCTCGGCGCACCCGCTGCCGGCCGTGCTCAGCATCCCGACCCTCGAGGCCGAGGTGCTGTACGTCGCCACGACGCCCGCCGGCGAGCCGCTCGAGCGCCTCGCGGTGCCGGGCCTCGCGTTCCGGGGCGCCGGGCGCGTCGAGGTCTCGGCCGAGGGCGTGGCACTGCGCATCGCGGGCGAGCCCGTGAGCTTCATCCCCGCCGATCGGCTCATCGGCGCGGCGACCGCGACCTACGCGATCGACCGCGCGGTCGAGCCCGAGGGGCTCATCGCGGTGAGCTGGATCGCCGCACTCGACGACGCGGAGGCCGAGGCCCCGCGCGTCGACAGCTATCTGCGCGCCCGGTACCCGGGCGACCAGGCCCGCATCATCCGGGCCATCGACGACATCGCCGCCGCGCCCGACGCGCCGCGGCACGAACACGAGAGCGAGGCCTCGGATGACTGAGACCACCACCCGCACGGGCGACCACGCCGTGCTCGTCCTCGAAGACGGCACCCGCTACGAGGGCCGCGCGTACGGCGCTCGCGGCCGCACCGTCGGCGAGGCCGTCTTCGCGACCGGCATGACCGGCTACCAGGAGACCCTGACCGACCCGTCGTACGCCGGGCAGATCGTCATGATGACGGCCCCGCACATCGGCAACACGGGCATGAACGACGACGACGAGGAGTCGAACCGCATCTGGGTCGCCGGCTTCGTCGTCCGCGACCCCTCGCGCGTCGTCTCGAACTTCCGCTCGCAGCGGAGCCTCGACGACGACCTCGAGCGATCGGGCGTCGTCGGCATCTCCCGCATCGACACCCGTGCGCTCACCCGCCACCTCCGCTCGGCGGGCGCGATGCGCGCCGGCATCTTCTCGGGCGACGACGCGCTGCTGAGCGCGGGCGAGCAGCTCGCCGTCGTGCAGTCGGGGGCCGAGATGGCCGGACAGAACCTCTCCGCGACGGTCTCGACGGCCGAGGCGTACACGTTGCCCGCCGAAGGCGAGCGGGTCGGCTCGGTCGCCGTGCTCGACCTCGGCGTCAAGGCGTCCACGCTGCACTACCTCGCCGAGCGCGGCTTCGACGTGCACGTGCTGCCGCAGACGGTGACCGCCGACGAGATCCTCGCGATGCAGCCCGACGCGCTGTTCTACTCGAACGGGCCTGGCGACCCCTCGGCCTCCGACCAGCACGTCGAGCTCCTCCGCACCGCGCTCCGGGCGGGCGTCCCGTACTTCGGCATCTGCTTCGGCAACCAGCTGCTCGGCCGTGCGCTCGGCTTCGGCACCTACAAGCTGCCCTTCGGGCACCGCGGCATCAACCAGCCGGTGCTCGACCGGTCGACCGGTCGCGTCGAGATCACGGCGCACAACCACGGCTTCGCCGTCGACGCGCCGATCGACGCGGTGAGCGAGTCCGCACAGGGCTTCGGCCGCGTCGAGGTCAGCCACGTCGGCCTCAACGACAACGTGGTCGAGGGCCTCAACTGCCTCGACATCCCCGCGTTCAGCGTGCAGTACCACCCCGAGTCGGCCGCCGGCCCGCACGACGCGAACTACCTCTTCGACCGTTTCCGTGACATGGTCATCGCGAGCAAGGAGAACGGCAACTAATGCCCAAGCGCGACGACATCAACTCCGTCCTCGTCATCGGCTCCGGGCCGATCGTCATCGGCCAGGCGGCCGAGTTCGACTACTCGGGCACCCAGGCGTGCCGCGTGCTGCGCGCCGAAGGCGTGCGCGTCATCCTCGTGAACCCGAACCCGGCCACGATCATGACCGACCCCGACTTCGCCGACGCGACCTACATCGAGCCGATCACGCCCGAGATCATCGAGCAGATCATCATCAAGGAGCGCCCCGACGCGGTGCTGCCGACGCTCGGCGGCCAGACCGCGCTCAACGCCGCGATCGCGCTGCACGACGCGGGCATCCTCGAGAAGCACGGCGTCGAGCTCATCGGCGCGAAGGTCGACGCCATCCGCAAGGGCGAAGACCGCCAGCTCTTCAAGGACCTCGTGATCGAGGCGGGCGCCGACGTCGCCCGCTCGCACGTGGCGAAGACGCTCGACGAGGCGAAGGCCTTCGCCGAGGACCTCGGCTACCCGCTCGTCGTACGCCCCTCGTTCACGATGGGCGGACTCGGGTCGGGCTTCGCCTACACCGAGGACGACCTCGTGCGCATCGTCACGCAGGGCCTGCACGACTCGCCCACGACCGAGGTGCTCCTCGAGGAGTCGATCCTCGGCTGGAAGGAGTACGAGCTCGAGCTCATGCGCGACACCCACGACAACACGGTCGTGGTGTGCTCGATCGAGAACGTCGACCCGGTCGGCGTGCACACGGGCGACTCGATCACGGTCGCGCCGGCCCTCACGCTCACCGACCGCGAGTACCAGAAGCTGCGCGACATCGGCATCGACATCATCCGCGCGGTCGGCGTCGACACCGGCGGCTGCAACATCCAGTTCGCGGTCGACCCCGAGAACGGGCGCGTCATCGTCATCGAGATGAACCCGCGGGTGTCGCGGTCGAGCGCCCTCGCCTCGAAGGCGACCGGCTTCCCGATCGCGAAGATCGCCGCGAAGCTCGCGATCGGCTACCGCCTCGACGAGATCCCGAACGACATCACGCGGGTGACCCCGGCGAGCTTCGAGCCGACGCTCGACTACGTCGTCGTCAAGGTGCCGCGGTTCGCGTTCGAGAAGTTCCCGGCCGCCGACCCGACGCTCACGACGACCATGAAGTCGGTCGGCGAGGCCATGGCGATCGGCCGCAACTTCTCGACCGCCCTGCAGAAGGCCCTCCGTTCGCTCGAGAAGCGCGGCTCGTCCTTCCACTGGGGTGAGGAGGAGCGTACGGTCGACGAACTGCTCGAGCAGGCGACGGTGCCGACCGACGGCCGCATCGTGCTCGTGCAGCAGGCGCTCCGCAAGGGCGCGACGATCGAGCAGGCGTTCGAGGCGACGAAGATCGACCCGTGGTTCCTCGACCAGATCGTGCTCATCAACGAGGTCGCCGACCACGTCGCGGCCGCCGAGGCGCTCGACCACGACACCCTGCTGCTCGCCAAGGACCACGGGTTCTCCGACGTGCAGATCGCCGAGCTCCGCGGGTTCGGCAGCGAGGACGACGCGCGAGAGGTTCGTCACATCCTCGGCATCCGTCCCGTGTTCAAGACGGTCGACACCTGCGCGGGGGAGTTCCCGGCGCTCACGCCGTACCACTACTCGAGCTACGACGCGGAGACCGAGGTCGAGCCGAGCGAGCGGCGCAAGGTCGTCATCCTGGGCTCCGGGCCGAACCGCATCGGCCAGGGCGTCGAGTTCGACTACTCGTGCGTGCACGCGTCGTTCGCACTCTCGGACGCCGGGTTCGAGACGATCATGATCAACTGCAACCCCGAGACCGTCTCGACCGACTACGACACGAGCGACCGCCTGTACTTCGAGCCGCTGACCCTCGAGGACGTGCTCGAGGTCATCCACGCCGAGTCCCAGACGGGCGAGCTCGTCGGCGTCGTCGTGCAGCTCGGCGGCCAGACCGCGCTCGGCCTCGCGAAGGGCCTCGAAGCGGCCGGCGTGCCCATCCTCGGCACGACCCCCGAGGCCATCGACCTCGCCGAGGAGCGCGGCCTGTTCGCCGGCATCCTCGAGAGCGCCGGGCTCCTCGCACCGCGCAACGGCACGGCGATCGACCTCGTCGGCGCCCAGCACGTGGCCGAGGGCATCGGCTACCCGGTGCTCGTGCGCCCGAGCTACGTGCTCGGCGGCCGCGGCATGGAGATCGTCTACGACTCGGCGTCGCTCGCCGACTACTTCGCCCGCATCGAGGGACAGGGCATCGTCGGCCCGAGCCACCCGCTCCTCGTCGACCGCTTCCTCGACGATGCGATCGAGATCGACGTCGACGCGCTCTACGACGGCACCGACCTGTACGTCGGCGGCGTCATGGAGCACATCGAGGAGGCCGGCATCCACTCGGGCGACTCGAGCTGCACCCTGCCTCCTGTGACGCTCGGCCGCGCCGAGGTCGACCGGGTGCGCGAGGCGACCCGGGCCATCGCCGAGGGAATCGGCGTGAAGGGCCTGCTCAACGTCCAGTTCGCGATCGGCGCGGGCGTGCTCTACGTGCTCGAGGCGAACCCCCGTGCGAGCCGCACGGTGCCGTTCGTCTCGAAGGCGCTCGGCATCCCGCTCGCGAAGGCCGCGAGCCGCATCATGGTCGGCGCGACGATCGCCGAGCTTGTCGCCGAGGGCCTGCTGCCCGCCGCCGACGGCTCGCGCATCCCGCTCGACGCGCCCGTGGCCGTGAAGGAGGCGGTGCTCCCGTTCCACCGCTTCCGCACGCGCGAGGGCATCATGGTCGACTCGGTGCTCGGCCCCGAGATGCGCTCGACCGGTGAGGTGATGGGCATCGACCGCGACTTCCCGCGCGCCTTCGCGAAGAGCCAGCTCGCCGCCTACGGCGGCATGCCCGACGCGGGCACGGTCTTCGTCTCGGTCTCCGACCGCGACAAGCGCGCCGTCATCCTGCCGATCCTGCGCCTCCAGCAGCTCGGCTACGAGATCGCCGCGACGGAGGGCACCGCCGAGGTGCTCCAGCGCAACGGCATCCGGGCCCGCGAGGTGCTGAAGTTCCACGACAAGCCCGACGCCGACGCGACGAGCGTGGTCGAGCTCATCCACCGCGGCGAGGTCGACGTCGTCGTCAACACGCCGAGCGGCCGCACGTCGCGCGCCGACGGCTACGAGATCCGCGCCGCGGCCGTCGCCGCCGACATCCCGCTGTTCACGACCATCGCCGAGCTCTCGGCGGCGGTGGCCTCGCTCGACGCGAAGGACGGCGGGTTCGAGGTCACGAGCCTGCAGGACTACGCGCGCACGCGGGAGGTGACGGCGTGACCGACGAGATCGTCCCGTTCGGCGAACGGCTCGGCGCGGTCTTCGCCGCCTACGGCCGGCTCTGCGTGGGCATCGATCCGCATGCCTCGCTGCTGTCCGCGTGGGGGTACGACGACACGGCCGCCGGGGCCCGCGAGTTCGGCCTGCGCGCCGTCGATGCGGCGGCCGGGCGCGCCGGGATCGTGAAGCCGCAGGTCGCGTTCTTCGAGCGTCACGGCGCCGCCGGGTACGCGGCGCTCGAGCGCGTGCTGCACGAGGCGCGCGATGCCGACCTGCTCGTGATCGCCGACGCGAAGCGCGGCGACATCGGCACGAGCGTCGACGCCTACGGCGAGGCCTGGCTGCGGCCCGGTTCGTCGCTCGAGGCCGACGCGATGACGATCAGCGCCTTCCAGGGACTCGGCTCGATCGAGTCGGTCATGACGTCGGCGGAGCGGTGGGGCAAGGGGCTCTTCGTGCTCGCGGCGACCTCGAACCCCGAGGCCGCGGCGATCCAGCGCGCCGTGCTCACGCAGTCGAGCCGCGAGGGTGCGACCGTCGCCGGCGCCATCGCCGCCGGCGTGGCGAGCTGGAACCAGGGGCGGCCCGATGCCGCCGACCGGGAGTTCGCCTCGGTCGGCCTCGTGCTCGGGGCGACCGTCGACCTCGCGGCCTCGGGCATCGACGTGCACGGCGACGTCCCGCGGCCGGGGCTCCCCGTGCTCGCGCCCGGCTTCGGCCACCAGGGCGGTGAGGTGCGCGACCTCGCGGCGATCTTCGGCGCGCTGTCCGCCGGCGTGATCGTGAGCGAGTCGCGTTCGCTGCTGTCCGCCGGCCCCGACGGCCTGGCCGACGCCGTCGCGCGGCGCATCGACGAGATCGGCGCGGCCGATGTCTGAGCGTGCCGTGACCTCGACGAATCCGCCCGACGTCGATCGGGTCGCCGCGTCGCGCGCCGCCGTCGCGGCGCGTCGGGCTCGCGCGAGCGTGAAGGCCGACGTCGCCGCCGGGCGGCGGAGCCCGCTCGACGTGCTGCGCGTCGCGTTCGAGGAGCCCGACGGCGTCGAAGGGCGCCTGCGGGTCACCGAGTTCCTCACCTCGATCCCCGCGATCGGCGCCACGAAGTCGGCCAGGATCATGCACGAGCTCGAGATCTCGACCTCGAAGCGGCTCGGCGGCCTCGGCCGCCTGCAGCGCCGACGCCTCCGCGAGTTCATCGCCGAGTGGGTCGCGGCGCACGGGGGCACGGGCGACCGGCTCGTCGTGCTCGCCGGCCCCACCGCGGTCGGCAAGGGCACGGTGGCCGGGTACATCCGCCAGCACCACCCCGACGTCCGGCTGTCGGTGTCGGCGACGACGCGCGCCCCGCGTCCCGGCGAGGTCGAGGGTGAGAGCTACTACTTCGTCGACGACGCCGAGTTCGACCGCATGGTCGAGGCCGGCGAGCTGCTCGAGTGGGCGACGGTGCACAACGCGTACCGGTACGGCACGCCGCGTCGCCCCGTCGAGGAGGCGATCGCCGCCGGACAGAGCGTCCTGCTCGAGATCGACATCCAGGGCGCCCGGTCGGTGCGGAGGGCGATGCCCGACGCGACGCTCGTCTTCCTGCTGCCGCCGAGCTGGGACGAACTCGTCCGCCGGCTGGTCGGACGCGGCACCGAGTCGGCGGCCGAGCAGCAGCGACGCCTCGAGACGGCGAAGGTCGAACTCGCCGCGGTCGACGAGTTCGACCACCAGGTCGTCAACCACGACGTCGGCGAGGCCGCCCAGAAGGTCGTAGACTTGATGCGACCGCGCAAGGGCCGGCGCTGAACCGTCGCGGTTCGGCCGCCCTCGCCACGAGCTTTCGAGCGCCACGAGCGCATCCCACGATCAAGGAGTCATTCCATGGCTGAGAAGCAGTCCGGCATCATCGACCCGCCCATCGACGACCTGCTGTCGAAGGTCGACTCGAAGTACCAGCTGGTCATCTTCGCGTCGAAGCGCGCGCGTCAGATCAACGACTACTACGCCGACCTGCACGAGGGCAGCCTGTTCGACAACGTCGGCCCGCTCGTCGACTCGTCGATCGACGACAAGCCGCTCTCGGTGGCCATGCACGAGATCAACGAGGACAAGCTCCGGCTCCGCCCCCTCGGCGAGTGATCCCGGGGGCCGCATGACCCTCAACATCGTCGTCGGCATCACCGGCGGCATCGCGGCCTACAAGGCCGTCGGCGTCGTGCGAGCTCTCGTGCTCGCCGGCCACGACGTGCACGTCGTGCCGACGGAGGGTGCGCTGCGCTTCGTCGGCCGCCCGACGCTCGAGGCGATCTCGCGCAACCCGGTGCACACCGACCTCTACGAGGGCGTCGCCGAGGTGCGTCACGTGGCGATCGGCCAGGCGGCCGACCTCATCGTGATCGCGCCGGCGACGGCGAACACGATCGCGAAGCTCGCCACGGGTCTCGCCGACGACCTGCTCGGCAACACCGTGCTCGCGAGCGAGGCGCCCGTCGTGGTCGCCCCGGCGATGCACACCGAGATGTGGCGCCACCCCGCGACGCAGGCGAACATCGC
This sequence comes from Agromyces cucurbitae, assembly GCF_058349945.1. Lineage (NCBI taxonomy): Bacteria > Bacillati > Actinomycetota > Actinomycetes > Micrococcales > Microbacteriaceae > Agromyces > Agromyces cucurbitae. The sequence goes on from NZ_JBYRES010000003.1 coordinate 288,901, forward strand.
GACCCTCCGGGCGCGCGGCGTGACGGTCGTCGGCCCCGCCGTGGGGCAGCTCACGGGCGCCGACAGCGGCCCCGGCCGCATGGAGGAGCCCGACGTCATCGTCGCGGCCGCCCTCGCGCGCGCGGCATCCTCGTCGAACCGCGACCTCGAGGGTCGACGGGTCGTGGTGACCGCAGGCGGCACGCGTGAGCCGCTCGATCCGGTGCGATTCCTCGGCAACCGCTCGAGCGGCAAGCAGGGCGTCGCGATCGCGGAGGCGGCGCGCGCCCGCGGCGCGCACGTCACGCTGATCGCCGCGAACCTGGAGATCGCCGAACCCGACGGCTGCGACGTACGACGCGTGTCGAGCGCGCTCGAGCTCCAGGACGCCGTGACCGATGCGGCGCAGGGCGCCGACGCGGTCGTCATGGCCGCCGCGGTCGCCGATTACCGCCCGGCGAACGTGAGCGAATCGAAGATCAAGAAAGACGCCACGGGCGACGGCCTCACCCTCGAGCTCGTCCGCAACCCCGACATCCTCGCCGGCCTCGGCGCCGCGCCCCACGACGGCACGCTGCTCGTCGGCTTCGCCGCCGAGACCGAGGCCGACGACGAGCGGCTGCTCGAACTCGGCCGGTCGAAGCGCCGCGCCAAGGGCGCCGACCTGCTCGTCGTCAACCGGGTCGGCTGGACCGAGGGGTTCGCGACCGACGAGAACGCGGTCGTGATCGTCGACCGCGACGACACGGTCGTCACACGACTTCACGGAACCAAGGCGTCGGTGGCCGATGGCATCCTCGACGTGGTTGTCTCGAAGCTGACGAGCACCACCGAACGCACGAAAGAAGCCGACCCCGCATGAGCGCCCTCCGCCTGTTCACCTCCGAGTCCGTGACCGAGGGGCACCCCGACAAGATCTGCGACCAGATCTCCGACTCGATCCTCGACGCACTGCTCGCGGTCGACCCGCACAGTCGCGTCGCCGTCGAGACCCTCGTCACGACCGGGCTCGTGCACGTCGCGGGCGAGGTCACGACGTCCGGCTACGTCGAGATCCCCGCGATCGTCCGCGAGCGGGTCACGTCGATCGGGTACGACTCGTCCGACGTGTGGTTCGACGGCCGCTCGTGCGGCGTGTCCGTGTCGATCGGCGGCCAGTCGCCCGACATCGCCCAAGGCGTCGACCACGCGTTCGAGGCGCGCGAGCGGGCGAGCGACGACGAGCTCGACCGGCAGGGCGCAGGCGACCAGGGCATCATGTTCGGCTACGCCACGCGCGAGACGCCCGAGCTCATGCCCGTGCCGATCTGGCTCGCGCACCGGCTCGCCGAGCGGCTCGCGAACGTGCGCAAGACCGGCGAGCTCGACTACCTCCGGCCCGACGGCAAGACGCAGGTGACGGTCGGCTACGACGGGCCGACGCCGAAGACGATCGAGACGGTCGTGCTCTCGACGCAGCACTCGCCGGCGGTCTCGAACGAGCAGCTCCGCGCGGAGGTCGAAGAGCTCGTCATCCGGCCCGTGCTCGACACCGTCGAGCTCGCGCGTCCCGAGCTGGCGGTGCTCATCAACCCGACCGGCCGTTTCGAGATCGGCGGTCCGCAGGGCGACGCGGGGCTCACCGGCCGCAAGATCATCATCGACACCTACGGCGGCGCGAGCCGGCACGGCGGCGGCGCGTTCAGCGGCAAGGACCCGTCGAAGGTCGACCGCTCGGCGGCCTATGCGATGCGCTGGGTCGCGAAGAACGCGGTGGCCGCGGGCCTCGCCGACCGGCTGGAGCTGCAGGTCGCGTACGCGATCGGCAAGGCGTCGCCCGTCGGGCTGTACGTCGAGACGTTCGGAACGGGTGTCGTGCCCGACGAGCAGATCATCGCGGCGATCCGCGAGGTCTTCGACCTGCGCCCCGCGGCGATCATCCGCGACCTCGACCTGCTCCGCCCGATCTACGCGCAGACGGCCGCCTACGGTCACTTCGGCCGCGAGCTTCCCGACTTCACGTGGGAGCGGCTCGACCGCGTCGACGACCTGCGCACGGCCGCCGGGCTCTGAGGTGGCGGGCGGCGCCGTCGCCAGGGTGCTCGTCGACTCGCCGCTGCCGCAGCTCGACCAGCTCTTCGACTACCGCGTGCCCGAACGCCTCGTCGAGGCGGCGCGGGCCGGGGTGCGCGTGCGGGTTCCGCTCCGATCGGGCGGCCGCATCGCCGACGGCTGGCTCGTCGAGCTCGCTGCGACGAGCGCGTACGAGGGGCGCCTCGCCGACCTCGAGGACGTCGTCTCCGAGGTGCCGCTGCTCACGCCCGAGGTGTGGGCGCTCGCCCGGGCCGCGGCCGACCGCGCGGCGGGCAATGCGAGCGACATCCTGCGGCTCGCCATCCCCAGCCGGTACGTGCGGGTGGAGCGTGCGTGGCGTGCCGCTGAGCCAGACGCCGGCGAGCTGCCGACCGCGACGGCGATCGACGGCTTCGCTCCCGGGGCCGTCGAAGCCGCGATCGCCGCGGGGGAGCGGATCGCGCTCGCAGCCGACCCGAGACCCGTGCGGCTGCCGGGTGGCGAGTGGGTCGGCGCATGGGCCGCGACGATGGCGCAGGCCGCCGCGCTCACGCTCGCGCACGACCGGTCGAGCCTGCTCGTCGTACCCGACTACCGCGACCAGGAGCAGCTCGAGGCGGCCCTCGCTGCACTCGTCGATCCGCGCCGGGTGCTCCGCACCGACGCGAGGCAGACGGGCGGTGCGCGCTTCCGGTCGTTCCTCGATGCGACGGGCGATGACGCGCGCATCATCGTCGGCAACCGCTCGACCGTCTACGCGCCCGCGGCGCGGCTCGGCCTCATCGCGATGTGGGACGACGGCGACGCGCTCCAGCACGAGCCGCTCTCACCCGGGGTGCACCCACGCGACGCGGCGCTCATCCGTCAGGAGCAGTCCGGGGCGGCCCTCGTCTTCCTCGGCCATACCCGCAGCGTCGAGGTCGAACGGCTCGTCGAGATCGGGTGGATGCGCGAGATCGCCCCGCATCGGCACACGAGGCCGCGGGTCATCCTGACCGAGCAGCAGGCGCGTCCCGAGCCGGGGTCGGCACGCATCCCGTCGACCGCGTGGCGCCAGGCCCAGGAGGCGGTGCGCGAAGGCCCCGTGCTCGTGCAGGTCGCACGACCGGGCCACACGCCGATGCTCGTGTGCGACCGCTGCCGGGAACCGGCCCGGTGCGTCGCCTGCGGGGGCGGCCTCGCCGTGCCCCGGTCGGGCGGCCAGCCGCGGTGCACCCTGTGCGGCACGAGTGCGGCCTCGTGGCAGTGCCCCGTCTGCGAGTCGACGAAGCTGAGAGCCGCGACCGTCGGCGCGAGCCGCACGGCCGACGAGCTCGGGCGGGCGTTCCCGCGTGCGAAGGTCGTGCTGTCCGACGGCGAGCGCCCGGTGCTGCGCGTGGGCGCCGAACCGGCGCTCGTCGTCGCCACGAGAGGCGCGGAGCCCATCGCCGACGGCGGCTATCGCGCCGTGCTGCTCCTCGACGGCGAGCGGATGCTGCTGCGCGAGTCGTTGCGCGTCGCCGAGGACTGCCTGCGCTGGTGGTCGAACGCCGCCGCCCTCGCCGCACCCGGCGCACCCGTCTACCTGGTCGGCGTCGCCGGCGCGCTCGCCCAGGCGCTCGCGGGCTGGCGCCAGCTCGAATGGGCCGGGACCGAGCTCGCCGCCCGGCGCGCGCTCCGGTTCCCGCCCGCCGTGCGCGTGGCGAGCGTGACGGCGCCGCACGCAGGGGTCGCGCGAGCGATCGAGGCGGCGAAGGCCGCCTCGCCGGGCGTCGACGCGCTCGGTCCGGTACCCGTCGACGACGAGCTCGAGCGGGCGATCCTGCGATTCGACTACGGTGCCGGCACTGCGGTCGCGAAGGCGCTGCGAGCCGAGATGATCACGGTCGCCACCGAGCGGCGCCGCCCCGTCGGCGGCCGGCCGCCGAGGCGGCCACGGGTCCTGCGAGTGCGGTTCGACGATCCCGACGTGCCGTAGGAACGCCGACGTCGTCCGAGGGGAGGGATTCCGTCCTCCTCGCGACGGGGAGTCCGCGCGGAGCCTCGCCCGGCGCGTCCGACGTCGTTAGCGTGGCGACATGACTCGCGACCGACTCATGAGCCTGCTCCTGCAACTCGCGTTCCCCGCCGGCGGGATCGTGTACTTCGCGCTCTGGTGCACCGCCGAGGCGGGTCGTGGACAATGGCCGCCCATGATGCCGCCACCGGAGTGGGCGGTGTTCGCGGGATTCGGCACGGCGATCGGGCTCGCGGGGCGGTATCCCCGGGCCGGCTCGCTCGTCGCGGCCACGACGCTCGCCGTGATGACGTTCGTGCCCGTGATGCGCCTCGACGGTTCGGTCTGGGCCGCGCTGCTCGCACTCCCGATCGTCGGCGCGGCGGTCGCCTCGGCGCCACGTCGCCGAATCTGGGCGGCCGCCTACGTGGGCATCTCGATCGTGCTCGTCGACATCTGGCTGGTGCTCGCCGGAATGCAGCAGGGGTTTCTCATCCCGGCATCCGATGTCTGGGCGTCAGCGCTGTACACGCTGCTGAACCCATTCGCGATCGCAACGGCGCTCGTCATGGCTGCGTCGTGGGCCATCGGGTGCGCGCTGGGCCTCGTGCGGACCCGGTACGCCGAGCGTCTTGCGGCCGCACGTCAGGCCGCCGAGCTCCGCGAGGCGGAGCGCGAGCTCGCGGCCGCGCTCGAGCACGAGCGCTTCGCGCGGGAGATCCACGACGTGGTCGCGCACTCGCTCGCGGGGATCGTCGCCCAGGCCGACGGCGCCCGGTACGCCGGCGACGAGCGCGGGGCGGCGAACGAGGCGCTCGATGCGATCGCCGAACGCGGTCGCGGAGCACTCGTCGAAGTGCGGAGGCTACTCGACGGGCTCGCCGATCGGGGTGAGTTCGAAAGCCCGGGCATCGATCGACTCGACGAACTCGTCGCGGGTGCACGCGCGTCAGGGCTGGACGTGGACATCGTGGAACGCGGCGACGTGGCCGAACTCGCACCTGCCCAGTCGCGCGCGCTGTATCGGATCATCCAGGAGAGCCTGACGAACGCCGTCCGGCACGGCGATCGTTCGGCGTCGACGTGGGTGGTGCTCGACCGCCGCCCCGACGGCGTGGGCTTCGAGGTCGTCTCAGCCGGGCGCGGCGATCGCGTCGCAGGCGCGCAGGGTCGCGGCATCGTCGGAATGCGGGAGCGGGCGAGGCTCGCGGGCGGATGGCTCGGGGTCGACGCCGAGGACGAACGGGGCTTCGTCGTCGCCGGGTTCGTGCCGACCGGGAGATCCGGCGCGGCGTCGGGCGCCGGAGCGGCGCCGAACGGTGAGGCCGGAGCATGATCGTGCGCGTCGCGATCGCCGACGACGAACGGCTCTTCTGCACGGGAATCGGAATGCTCGTCGAGTCGCAGCCGGATCTCGCCTTCGTGGGCGCCGTGCACCGCGGCGACGAGGTGCCCGGGTTGGTCGAGTCGGTGCGGCCCGACGTCCTGCTGATGGACGTGCGGATGCCGGGGCTCGACGGGATCTCGGCGACGGAGAACCTGCTCGCCGCCACCGGGGACCGCCCGCGCGTGATCGTGTTGACGACGCACCGCGGGGAGATCGCCGTGCAGCGGGCGCTGCGCGCCGGCGCGCGGGGGTTCCTCATGAAGGACACGACTCCCTAACTGCTGCTCGCGGCGGTCCGAGCGGTGCACGACGGCGGCACGGTCGTGGCCCCGGCCGAGCCGGCCGGCCTCGTGCGCGACATTCCCGATCGCCCGCGCGACGACGCCTCGATCGCCGTGCTGTCACGGCGCGAGCGCGAGGTCTACCTGCTCGCCGCGCGGGGGCGTTCGAACGCCGAGATCGCGGCGGCGGCCTTCATCTCGGAGACCACCGTCAAGAGCCATGTCTCGGCGGTGCTCGCCAAGCTCGGCCTCGCTTCACGTCTGCAGCTCGTGGCGCACGCGTGGGAGCACGGGCTGCTCGGCTGATCTCGCGCCCATCACGTGACCACCCGTGGCTCAGGGCTGGCTTTCGAGGCGACACGCCAGGTGGCTGGCGGCCCGGTCGGCGTGTCGCCGGTGATCCCAGCCCGGAGCGACGGCAGTGACCTCGTCGGATGGTCGCGGCGCGCCGATCCGGAAGAATGGCGGGGTGAACTCCCTGCGCCTCGTCTTCGCCGGAACGCCCGCCCCCGCCGTGCCGAGCCTCGAACGCCTCGCGGCGAGCCGGCACGAACTCGTCGGCGTCGTCACCCGGCCCGACGCGCCGCTCGGGCGCAAGCGCGTGCTCACCCCGTCGCCGGTCGCGGCGGCCGCCGACCGGCTCGGCCTCCCGGTCGTGAAGGCCGCACGGCTCGATGCGGCCGCGACGGGCGAGATCGGGGCGTTCCGGCCCGACCTCGGGGTGATCGTCGCGTACGGCGGGCTCGTGCGGGAGCCGCTGCTGTCGGCTCCGCGGTTCGGCTGGATCAACCTGCACTTCTCCGCGCTGCCGGCCTGGCGCGGAGCCGCGCCCGTGCAGCACTCGATCATCGCGGGCGATGCCGAGCTCGCGGCATCCGTCTTCCAGCTCGTGCCCGAGCTCGACGCCGGCGACGTGTATGCGATGCACCGCCGGCCCGCCGACGACGCGCTCACGGCGGGCGCCGCACTCGAGCTGCTCGCGGGCGAAGGAGCCGAGCTGCTCGCCGACGTCGTCGATGCGATCGCCGACGGCTCGGCCGCCGCGGTGCCGCAGCGCGGGAACCCGACCTTCGCGCCCAAGCTCACGATCGACGACGGGCGACTCGACTGGGCGCGCGAGGCGCGCGAGGTGCTCGCGCGCTACCGGGGCGTGACTCCCGAGCCCGGCGCGTGGACGACGATCGGCGGCGAGCGGATCAAGGTGCTCGAGGCGCGCGCCGTCGAGGCCGGCCCGGCCGAAGGGCCGGCGCTCGCCCCGGGTGAGCTGCGCCTCGAGCGACGTCGGGTGCTCGTGGGCACGGCGAGCGCCCCGATCGAGCTCGTGCGCGTGCAGCCGGCGGGCAAGGGCCCGATGACCGCCGCCGACTGGGGGCGTGGGCTCGCGAGCGACGCCGACCGGTCGCTGGTGTAGGGACTTCCGCCGCGCGTGCGGGTGTCGGGGCGCGTCGACGGCGGGTCGGGCAGCAGTTCCTCCGGTTGCGAGGAGGCGCGTGCGGGCACGCGCGGCGCCCCGCGCGGCCCCGCCGCGTACAGTTGACGGGTGAACGACGAACGCCCCGCACGCAGACCCGGCCGTCGACAGGGCGGCTCCCGCGCGCCGCGCGCGGCCACCCAGGTCCGCGTGTCGCCGCCGCGCATCGTCGCGTACGAGGTGCTCGAGGCGGTCCGCGCCGACGAGGCGTTCGCCAACCTCCTGCTCCCGAACCGCATCGCGCGGTCGAAGCTGAGCGAGGCCGACGCGGCCCTCGCGACCGAACTCACCTACGGCACACTGCGTCTGCGCGGCTTCTACGACGCCGTGATCGAACTCGCCGCCGGCCGGCCCGCCGACCGCATCGATCCGGCCGTGCTCGACATCCTGCGGCTCGGCGTGCACCAGCTGCTCGCCACCCGCGTGCCGACGCATGCCGCGGTCAACGAGTCGGTCGTGCTCGCGAAGCGCCTCGCGCCGCAGGCGAGCGGTTTCGTGAACGGCGTGCTGCGCACGGTCTCCCGCACGAGCGGCGACGAGTGGCGCGAGGCGGTCGGCGCCGAGCAGCGGTCCGACGACGCCCGTACCGCGGTGCTCTCGTCGCACCCCGAATGGGTCGTCCGTGCGTTCCGCGCCGCGCTCGACGCGGAGGGTCGGGCCGATGAGCTCGACGACCTCCTCACCGCCGACAACGCCGCCCCGCGAGTCAACCTCGTCGCACTGCCGGGGCTCGGCGACGAGCTGCCCGCCGACCTCGGTGCGCCGAACCGGTTCTCGCCGATCGGGTTCACCGCCGACGGGCCGCTCGCGCTCGTCGCCGCCCACGAGGGCCGCATCCGGGTGCAGGACGAAGGCTCGCAGCTCGCCGCGCTCGCGCTCACGAGGGCGACGCCCGTGCAGCCGGGGGAGCGCTGGCTCGACCTGTGCGCCGGCCCCGGCGGCAAGACCGCGATCCTCGCCGCCGAGGCGCTCGCCGCCGATGCGTCGCTCGCAGCGAACGAACTCGTGCCGGCGCGGGCCGAGCTCGTGCGCCGGGCGATCGCGGGCGTGCCGCTCGACGTGCACGTCGCGGTCGGCGACGGCCGCGAGACCGACACGGCGGCGCTCGGCGCCGACGGCGGCTTCGACCGCATCCTGCTCGATGCCCCCTGCACGGGACTCGGTGCGCTCCGTCGCAGGCCCGAGGCGCGCTGGCGCAAGCAGCCCGCCGACGTCCCCGAGCTCACCCGACTGCAGGGCGAGCTCTTCGACCGGGCGGTGGGGCTGCTCGCACCCGGCGGCATCCTCGCCTACGTCACGTGTTCTCCGCACGCCGCCGAGACCCGCGGCACGCTCCGTGCCGGACTCCAGCGGCACCCCGGCCTCGAGCAGCTCGACACGCGCGCGGTCGTGCAGGCCGCCGCGCGCGAGCCGCTCGATCTCGCGGGCGAGCCCGAGACCGTGCAGCTCTGGCCGCACCGGCACGGCACCGACGCGATGTTCATCGCGCTCGTGCGCCGCACCGGCTGAGGGGCCGGCGAACCCGACCGTCGACCGGAGCGGCCGGGCGCCCGCCTCGGCCGACGGGCAGGCGACGGCGCGAGGCATCCCGCCGCTGGCTAGGCTTGCGCGCATGACGACGCGCATCAACCCGAGCATCCTCGCCGCCGACTTCGCGAACATCGAGCACGAGCTCGGTCGCATCTCGACCGCCGATCTCGTGCACGTCGACGTCATGGACAACCACTTCGTGCCGAACCTCACGTTCGGGCCGCAGATGGTCGAGCGCATCCAGGCGACGAGCCCGATCCCGCTCGACGTGCACCTCATGATCGACGACCCCGACCGTTGGGCGCCCGGCTACGCCGAGCTCGGCGCCGCGAGTGTGACGTTCCATGTCGAAGCCGCGACCGACCCCGTCGCGACGGCGCGGCGACTTCGCGAGATCGGTGCCCGCGCGGGCATCGCGCTCAAGCCCGGCACCGACGCCGAGCCCTTCCTCGACGTGCTGCACGAGTTCGACCAGGTGCTGGTGATGACGGTCGAGCCGGGCTTCGGCGGGCAGTCGTTCATGCCCGAGACCATGCCGAAGCTGCGCCGGGTGGCCGACGCCGTGCGCGCCCGCGGCCTCGACGTCTGGCTGCAGGTCGACGGCGGTGTCACGGTCGACACGATCGGCATCGCGGCCGAGGCCGGGGCCGACACGTTCGTCGCGGGCTCGGCGGTCTTCAGGGGCGTCCCCGAGGAGCAGATCACGGCGCTGCGGGCGGCGGCCGCGACGCACGCGCACTGACCGTCCGTCGCGCACCGGTAGTCTGGGGGCGTGAAGACCTTCGACGAACTCTTCGTCGAGCTCAGCGACAAGGCCCGCACCCGCCCCGAGGGTTCCGGCACCGTGCGCGAGCTCGACGCCGGCGTGCACGCCATCGGCAAGAAGATCGTCGAGGAGGCCGCCGAGGTCTGGATGGCCGCCGAGTACCAGAGCGACGCCGAGACCGCTGAGGAGATCTCGCAGCTGCTCTACCACCTGCAGGTGCTCATGCTCGCGAAGGGGCTCTCGCCGGCCGACGTGTACCGACATCTCTGATCGCGCTCCCATGCCCGATCAGCTCCGTCGACACGAAAGCCAAGACATGCTCAGAATCGCCGTGCCCAACAAGGGGTCGCTCGCCGACACCGCCGCGCAGATGCTGTGGGAGGCCGGGTACACCGGACGCCGCGACCAGCGCGACCTGCACACCGCCGACCCCCGCAACGGGGTCGAGTTCTTCTACCTCCGCCCGCGCGACATCGCGACGTACGTCGGCTCGGGTGCGCTCGACGTCGGCATCACGGGTCGCGACCTCCTGCTCGACTCCGGGTCGGATGCCTCGGAGATCGCGCCGCTCGGATTCGGCGACTCGACCTTCCGGTTCGCAGGGCCTGCGGGCCGCTTCTCGGAGCTCGCCGACCTCGAGGGCGTACGCGTCGCGACGAGCTACCCCGGTCTCGTGGGCGCCTTCCTCACCGCCCAGGGGGTCACGCCGTCGAAGCTCGTGAAGCTCGACGGCGCGGTCGAGTCGGCCGTGCGGCTCGGCGTCGCCGACGCGGTCGCCGACGTCGTGTCGACCGGGGCGACCCTTCGCCAGGCCGGGCTCGAGATCTTCGGCCCGGTCATCCTCGAGTCGGAGGCGGTGCTCATCGGATCGGGCGTCGACAAGCCCGGTGCGGCGACGCTGCTGCGTCGCCTGCAGGGCGTCCTCGTCGCGCGCCAGTACGTCCTCCTCGACTACGACGTGCCCGTCGAGCACCTCGAGCAGGCCACCGCCGCGGCGCCGGGCTTCGAGTCGCCGACAGTCTCGCCGCTGCACGACCCCGAGTGGGTCGCGGTGCGCGTCATGATCCCGCGCGTCGACATGAACCACGTCATGGACGAGCTCTACGCGCTCGGCGCCCGGGCGATCCTCGTGAGCGCCATCCACGCGGCCCGGTTGTGAGGTGGTGAGCGCATGAGCCTCGCCGTCCGCGTCATCCCGTGCCTCGACGTCGCCGCCGGCCGCGTCGTCAAGGGCGTGAACTTCCTGAACCTTCGCGACGCCGGCGACCCGGTCGAACTCGCCGCCCGCTACGCGGTGCAGGGCGCCGACGAGCTGACCTTCCTCGACGTCACCGCGACCGTCGACGATCGGTCGACGACGTACGACATGGTGCAGCAGGTCGCCGAACAGGTGTTCATCCCCCTCACCGTGGGCGGCGGCGTGCGTTCGACCGACGACGTGGCCCGCCTGCTCGGCCACGGCGCCGACAAGATCGGCGTGAACAGTGCGGCGATCGCGCGGCCCGCGCTCATCGCCGAGATCGCCGACCGCTTCGGCGCGCAGGTGTGCGTGCTCTCGCTCGACGTCAAGCGATCCGACCGCACCGCGTCGGGCTTCGTCGTGACGACGCACGGCGGCCGCACCGAGACCGACCTCGACGCCCTCGAGTGGGCGCGCCGCGCCATCGAGCTGGGGGCGGGCGAGCTGCTCGTCAACTCGATCGACGCCGACGGCACGAAGCAGGGCTTCGACCTCGAGCTGACCGGTCTCATGCACGAGCTCTCGACCGTGCCGGTGATCGCCTCGGGCGGCGCCGGACGGGTCGCCGACTTCGCGCCGGCGATCGCGGCCGGGGCCGACGCCGTGCTCGCCGCGTCGGTGTTCCACAACGGCGAGGTGACGGTCGGCGAGGTCAAGCAGGCGCTCGAGGCCGACGGGAGGATCGTCAGATGAGCGAGTCCGGCGACGAGGAGCTCGAGTTCGACACCGACGCATGGGTCCCGGACGCCACGGCGGTCGATCGCGCGGCGTTCAACGCCGACGGCCTGCTTCCCGTCATCGTCCAGCAGTGGGACACCGGCGAGGTGCTCATGCTCGCCTGGATGGACCGCGAGGCCATGCGGCGCACGCTCACCGAGGGCCGGGTCACGTTCTGGTCGCGCTCCCGCCAGGAGTACTGGCGCAAGGGCGACACCTCGGGGCACGCCCAGTACGTCCGCTCGGCCGCGCTCGACTGCGACGCCGACACGCTGCTCGTGCGGGTCGAGCAGATCGGCGCCGCCTGCCACACCGGCACCCGCACCTGCTTCGACGGCGACCCGATCGACGTCGTGCAGGGGCAGGTCCCCGGAGCGCCGAGCCCCGGCGCCTGACGAGCCGCCCCCGATCCACGCACGCGACGAGGAGACACGATGACCGCCACGACGACCTTCGAGGAGTTCGCGGACCTGCTCACCGGGCGTCGCGTGGTGCCCGTCGTGCGCGAGCTCTTCGCCGACGGCGAGACACCCGTCGGCATCTACCGCAAGCTCGCCGAGGGACGCCCCGGCACGTTCCTCCTCGAATCGGCCGAGCAGGGCGGCATCTGGTCGCGCTACTCGTTCGTCGGCGTCTCGTCGTACGGCGTCATCACCGAGCACGACGATCGGGTCGAGTGGCACGATCACGGCCTGTCCGCCGATCGGGCGCTCGGCGAGGCATCCGACCTGCCGCCGCTCGCCGCGCTCGAAGCGCTGTTCGAGCGCTGGCAGACCGAGGACGTTCCCGGCGCGCCGCCGCTGACCGGCGGGCTCGTCGGATTCATCGGCTGGGAGGCGGTGCGCCAGATCGAGCACCTGCCCGACCGGCCTCCCGCCGAGTCCTCGATCCCGGGGCAGGCGTTCGCCTTCGTCGCCGAACTCGTCGTCATCGACCACCGCACGGGCACCGTGCAGCTCATCGCCTCGGTGCTCAACGACACCGGGGCGGCCGCCGACGAACTGTGGGTCGACGCGCAGGCGCGGCTCGACCGCATGCAGCGCGGGCTCGCGGCGCCCGCCGAGGCGTGGCTCGCCGAGATCGACCTCGACCGGCCCGCGCACCCGGCCCACCGCACCGCCGAAGCCGACTTCCTCGCCGCCGTCGACCGCTCGAAGGACTTCATCCGCGACGGCGACGTCTTCCAGGTGGTGATCTCGCAGCGATTCGAGCACGAGGCGACCGCGCCGGCCCTCGACGTCTACCGGGTGCTGCGCAGCCTCAACCCGAGCCCGTACATGTACTTCCTGCACCTCGAGGACGGGGCGGGCGAGCCGTACTGGATCGTCGGATCCTCACCCGAGGCGCTCGTCAAGGTGCAGCACGGCCGTGTCTTCACCCACCCGATCGCGGGTTCGAAGCCGCGCGGCGCCACTCCCGAGGAGGACGCCGACCTCGAGGCCGCGCTCGTGGCCGACCCGAAGGAGCAGGCCGAGCACCTCATGCTCGTCGACCTCGCCCGCAACGACCTCGCGAAGGTGTGCGCCGCGGGCTCGGTCGAGGTCACCGAGTTCATGCGGGTCGAGCGGTTCAGCCACATCATGCACCTCGTGTCGTCGGTCGAGGGCGATCTCGAGTCCGGGGTGAACGCGATCGAGGTGTTCCGCGCGACCTTCCCCGCCGGCACCCTGTCCGGCGCTCCGAAGCCACGCGCGCTCGAGATCATCGACGAGCTCGAACCCGCCCAGCGCGGGCTCTACGGGGGAGTGGTCGGGTACTTCGGGTTCGGCGGCGACGCCGACCTCGCGATCGCGATCCGCACGGCGGCCATCTCGGGCGGCATCGCCCGGGTGCAGGCCGGGGCGGGGCTCGTCGCCGACTCCGACCCTGCGAGCGAGTTCGAGGAGTCGCGCAACAAGGCGGCCGCGCCGCTCCGGGCCGTCGCCGTCGCCAACGCGATGCGGAGGATCGAGGCATGAACCGCGCCCGCATGAAGTATCCGGCGATCGTCGTCTCGGTGGTGGGCTCGGGCCTCGCCCTGCTCGCCTGGAGCCAGACCTGGTTCGGGCTCGTCCTCGCGAGCGGCGCCGGCGCCCATGTGAACGCCGAGGTGATCGCCGTTCCGGGCAGCGTCGCCTCGCCCGCGCTCGCGGCCCTCGGCCTCGCCGGGCTCGCCCTCGCGGCCGCCCTCGCGCTGGCCGGTCCCGCCATCCGGGTCGTGCTCGGCGTGCTCGAGGTCGTGCTGGGGGGATGCCTCGTGCTGGCCGCCGCCCTCGCGCTCGCCGATCCCGTCGCCGCCGTCTCCGCGTCGGTCACCGAGGCGACCGGCGTCGCCGGCGACGACCCGACGGCCGAGCTCGTGGGCTCCGCCGTCGCCACCGCGTGGCCGGCGGTCGCCGTGGCCGGCGGCGTGCTCGTCGTCGTCGCGGGCGTGCTCGTGCTCGTCACGGGCACCCGCTGGCCCGGCTCGTCGCGGCGCTACCGCAGCGGACTCGCGCCCGCCGAGGGCGAGCACGACGTCACCCGCGGCGCCGCCGAGCGCGCCGTCGACGACTGGGACGAGCTCAGCCGCGGCGACGACCCGACCGATGACACGACCGGCGTCGATGACGCGACCGGCCCCGAACCGACCCGCTAGACTGGCGGGCGAAACCCCCTGCACGAAGGAGCATCAATGAGCATCGAGACCGCAGATCCCGGCCACGGACACTCGCCCGCGGCGTGGACCGCCGTCACCATCATGCTCATCGCGTTCACGATCGGCACGGTCGCGTTCTTCCTCGACGTGCAGTGGCTCGTCTGGGCGTCGGCGGGCCTCCTCGTCGTCGGCCTCATCGTCGGCTGGGTGCTCGCCCGCGCCGGCTACGGTGTCGGCGGCGCGAAGGTCGCTGAGAAGGCGCACTAGGTGCTGGCCGAGCTGACGGCGAACGCGGTCGCCGACGCGTTCGCGCGCCGTGAGACCCGCCCGCTCGACGAGGTCGAGGCCGCCGCACTCGCACGCCCTGCCGCGCTCGACGCGCTCGAGGCCCTGCGCCCGGCGTCGCACGTCAAGGTCATCGCCGAGATCAAGCGCTCGAGCCCCTCGCGCGGTGCGCTCGCCTCGATCACCGACCCGGCCGCGCTCGCGCGCAGCTACGAGCTCGGCGGTGCGAGCGCGATCAGCGTGCTCACCGAGGGTCGCAAGTTCGGCGGGTCGCTCGCCGACCTCGAGGCCGTCCGTGCCGCGGTCGCCCTGCCGGTGCTGCGCAAAGACTTCATCGCGACGCCGTACCAGGTCTTCGAGGCCCGTGCCGCCGGTGCCGACCTCGTGCTGCTCATCGTCGCGGCGCTCGACGACGCGACCCTGCGTGAGCTGTTCGACCTCATCGTCTCGCTCGGCATGACGCCGCTCGTCGAGACGCACTCGGCCGACGAGCTCGACCGGGCCGCCGCGCTCGGTGCGCGGCTCATCGGCGTGAACGCGCGCGACCTGACGACGTTCGAGCTCGACCGAGACCTGTTCGGCCGCCTCGCCGACCGGTTCCCGGCCGATGCGATCCGCGTCGCCGAGTCGGCGGTGCTCTCGCCCGCCGACGTCGCCCACTACCGCTCATCGGGCGCCGACGTCGTGCTCGTGGGCGAGGCGCTCGTCACGGGCGACCCGATTGCCAACCTCTCAGCTTTCCTGGCGGTGTGACATGGCGCTTCGAGCGCAGACCGGTCCCTACTTCGGCGACTTCGGCGGGCGCTTCGTGCCCGAATCCCTCGTCGCCGCCCTCGACGAGCTCGGCGAGGCGTACGACCTCGCCAAGCTCGACCCGGCGTTCGGCGCCGAGCTCGCCGAGCTCGGCCGCAGCTACACCGGGCGTCCCTCGATCATCACCGAGGTGCCGCGCTTCGCGCAGCACGCCGGCGGCGCGCGCATCATCCTGAAGCGCGAAGACCTCAACCACACCGGCTCGCACAAGATCAACAACGTGCTGGGCCAGGCGCTGCTCACCAAGCGCATCGGCAAGCAGCGCGTGATCGCCGAGACCGGTGCCGGCCAGCACGGCGTCGCGACCGCGACCGCCGCCGCACTCTTCGGCCTCGACTGCACCATCTACATGGGAGAGGTCGACACCGAACGCCAGGCCCTCAACGTCGCCCGCATGCGCCTGCTCGGCGCAGAGGTCGTCGCGGTGACGGCCGGCTCGCGCACCTTGAAGGACGCGATCAACGAGGCGATGCGCGACTGGGTCACGAACGTCGAGACGACCAACTACATCTTCGGCACCGTCGCGGGGCCGCATCCGTTCCCCGAGATGGTGCGCGACTTCCAGAAGATCATCGGCGAAGAGGCGCGCCAGCAGGTGCTCGACCTCACCGGTGCGCTGCCCACCGCCGTCGTGGCATGCGTCGGCGGCGGCTCCAACGCGATCGGCATCTTCCACGCCTTCCTCGACGACGAGGGCGTCGGGCTCTACGGCTTCGAGGCCGGCGGTGAGGGCGTCGACACGCCGCGGCACGCCGCGACGATCACGAAGGGGCGCCCGGGCGTGCTGCACGGGGCGCGCAGCTACATGCTGCAGGACGAGGACGGCCAGACCATCGAGTCGCACTCGATCTCGGCCGGACTCGACTACCCGGGCGTCGGGCCCGAGCACTCGTGGCTCGCCGCGATCGGCCGCGCCGAGTACCGGCCGGTGACCGACGACGCCGCGATGCAGGCCCTCCGCCTGCTCACCCGCACCGAGGGCATCATCCCCGCCATCGAGTCGTCGCACGCGCTGGCCGGCGCGCTCGAACTGGGCCGCGAACTCGGCACCGACGCGACGATCCTCGTCAACCTCTCCGGCCGCGGCGACAAGGACATGGACACGGCGGCCCGCTACTTCGAGCTGTACGACGAGGAGGCCGCGGAATGAGCGCGCTCAACACGGTCGGCCCCGTCATCGCGCGGCGCAACGCCGAGGCAGCCGGTGCCCTCATCGGCTACCTGCCGGTCGGATTCCCGACGCTCGACGAGAGCGTCGAGGCCGCCGTCGCCCTCGTCGAGAACGGCGTCGACGCGCTCGAGCTCGGCCTGCCGTACTCCGACCCGGTCATGGACGGCCCGGTCATCCAGGCGGCGACGCAGCAGGCGCTCCAGCGAGGCTTCCGGCTGGCAGACGGCTTCGAGGCGGTGCGCCGCATCACCGAGCGGGTGGATGCGCCGGTGCTCGTCATGACCTACTGGAACCCCGTGCTGCAGTACGGCGTCGAGCGGTTCGCCGACGATCTCGCGGCCGCCGGGGGAGCCGGGCTCATCACGCCCGACCTCATCCCCGACGAGGGGTCCGACTGGATCGCCGCATCCGAGCGCACCGGGCTCGACCGCGTGTTCCTCGCCGCGCCGACGTCGACCGACGCGCGCATCGCGCAGGTGGTCGAGTCGAGCCGGGGGTTCGTCTACGCGGTGTCGACCATGGGCATCACGGGCGCCCGCGCCGACGTCGACCGCGCGGCGCGCACGGTCGTCGAGCGGCTGCAGGCCGCGGGCGCGACGGCGAGCTGCGTCGGCGTCGGCATCTCCACGGCCGCGCAGGTCGCCGAGGTGCTCGAGTACGCCGAGGGCGCCATCGTCGGTTCGGCGCTCGTGA
Organism: Agromyces cucurbitae; assembly: GCF_058349945.1. Lineage (NCBI taxonomy): Bacteria > Bacillati > Actinomycetota > Actinomycetes > Micrococcales > Microbacteriaceae > Agromyces > Agromyces cucurbitae. Next base: position 305,878 of record NZ_JBYRES010000003.1, read on the forward strand.
AGGCCCTCGCCGACGGCGGCGTGCGCGGAGCCGGCGCCCTCGCCGCCGAGCTCGCGCGCGGCACCGGTCGCGAGTGAAGTACGCTGACTGAGGCCCACGCGGCCGACGTTTCTCCCGAGGAAAGGCAGCAGCCCGAGTGATCGCACCGCTCAGCATCCCGAGTCCCGACTACGCGTGGCAGGCGTGGGAGTTCAACCTGTTCGGGCTGCAGTTCAACGTCAACACGTACGCGCTGTGCATCCTCGTCGGCATCATCCTGGCCGTCGTCATCACCTCGCGCCGCCTCACGAAGCGCGGGGCCGAGCCGGGCATCGTGCTCGACATCGCGCTGTGGGCGGTTCCCCTCGGCATCATCGGTGCGCGCATGTACCACGTGTTCACGCACCCCGACGACTACTTCTTCGCCGGCGCGAACGTCTGGAACCCGTTCCAGCCGGGCGCGATCTGGAACATCTGGGAGGGTGGCAACGCCATCTACGGCGCCCTTCTCGGTGGCGCGATCGGTGTCATCATCGGCTGCCGGTTCACGGGACTGCGGTTCTGGTCGTTCGCCGATGCGCTGGCGCCGGGGCTCCTGGTCGCCCAGGCGGTCGGCCGTCTCGGCAACTGGTTCAACCACGAGCTGTACGGCGCGCCCACCGACCTGCCGTGGGGTCTCGAGATCGAGTTCTCGAACCCCGCGTGGCCGCAGGGCCTCGCCGAGGGCACCCTCTTCCACCCGACGTTCCTCTACGAGCTCGTCTGGAACCTGGCGGGCGCCGCCGTGATCATCCTGCTCGAGCGTCGCGTCAACCTCCGCTGGGGCAAGGCCTTCGCGATCTACCTCATCTGGTACGGGCTCGGCCGCTCCTTCTTCGAGTCGATCCGCGTCGACCCGAGCGAGATGTTCCTGGGCATCCGCGTCAACGTCTGGACGTCGTTCGCCGCGATCGTGCTCGGCATCGTGCTCTACCTCGTCCAGCGTCGCCGGCACACCGGCGACGAGCCCAGCCCCTACGTTCCCGGACGTGAATGGAAGGGCCCCGACGCTGAGGTAGACTCAGACGAAATCGAGTCCGACTCAGACTCTCTCGACGACGGCGTCGAGGGCGAGAACGACCCCCAGGGCGAGACGGCGGCCACAAGCCCGAGCCGTACCACCTCGTAGACAGGCCGCCCCACCCCGTTCTCCGAAGCGACGCCGCACCATGCGTCGTGCATCCCCGTGTAGGGCCGATGGCGTCCCCGCTTCCATTCCCCTGATGTGATGAGGACGGTTCCCTGTGTCGCTCACCCCTCCCTTCTCGCGGTTCGGATCCGTTCCGCAAGCCCAGGGCATGTACGACCCCGCCGCCGAGAAAGACGCGTGCGGCCTCGCGATGGTCGCGACGCTCCGCGGTACCGCGGAGCACGACATCATCACCGCGGCGCTCGATGCGCTGCGCCACCTCGAACACCGCGGCGCGGTGGGCTCCGATGCCGGCACCGGTGACGGCGCGGGCATCATCACGCAGATCCCCGACGAGTTCCTGCGTGCCGTGAGCGCGTTCCCGCTGCCCGAGGCCGGCGCATACGCCGTCGGCAACGCGTTCCTGCCGGTCGACCCGACCACGCGCAGCCGGGTCAAGCGGCAGCTCGCCGAGCTCGCCGCCGTCGAGGGCCTCGAAGTGCTCGGCTGGCGCGAGGTCCCCGTGCGACCCGACGAGCTCGGCACCCTCGCGCGTGCGGCGATGCCGGCCGTGCAGCAGCTCTTCGTCCGCTCGACCGCGACGACCTCGACCGGTGCGCGTCTCGCGGGCATCGCGCTCGACCGTCTCGCGTTCCGGCTCCGCAAGCGGGCCGAGCGCGAGCTCGAGCTCTACTTCGCCTCGCTGTCGTGCCGCACCATGGTCTACAAGGGCATGGTCACGACGCTCCAGCTCGAGCCCTTCTACCCCGACCTCTCCGACGAGCGGTTCGCCTCGAAGCTCGCACTCGTGCACTCGCGCTACTCGACGAACACCTTCCCGTCGTGGCCGCTCGCCCAGCCCTTCCGCATGATCGCGCACAACGGCGAGATCAACACCATCCAGGGCAACCGCAACTGGATGCGGGCGCGCCAGTCGCAGCTCGAGTCCGAGGTGCTCGGCGACCTCGAGCCGATCCTGCCCATCGTGACGCCGGGCGCGAGCGACTCCGCCTCCTTCGACGAGGTGGTCGAGCTGCTCACGCTCGCCGGTCGCAGCCTGCCGCACGCGGTGATGATGATGGTGCCCGAAGCGTGGGAGAACCAGGCCGAGCTCAGCCCCGAGCGGCGGGCGTTCTACGAGTACCACTCGATGCTCATGGAGCCGTGGGACGGTCCGGCCGCGATCGTCTTCACCGACGGCACGCTCGTCGGCGCCACGCTCGATCGCAACGGACTCCGCCCCGGCCGCTACGTCGTCACCGACGACGGGCTCATCGTGCTGGCGAGCGAGATCGGCGTGCTCGACCTCGAGCAGTCCCGCATCGTGCGCAAGGGCCGGCTGCAGCCGGGGCGCATGTTCCTCGTCGACACCGAGCAGGGCCGCATCATCGAGGACGACGAGATCAAGTCGGAACTCGAGCGGTCCGAGCCCTGGGGCGAGTGGCTCGAGGAAGGCCGCATCCGCCTCGCCGAGCTGCCCGAGCGCGAGCACATCGTGCACCCGCCCGCGTCGGTGAACCGTCGCCAGCGCACCTTCGGGTACACGGAGGAGGAGGTCAAGATCCTCCTGACCCCCATGGCGAAGACCGGCCAGGAGCCGCTCGGCGCGATGGGCTCCGACACGCCCATCGCGGTGCTCTCGAAGCGCCAGCGCCTGCTGTTCGACTACTTCACCCAGCAGTTCGCCCAGGTCACGAACCCGCCGCTCGACTCGATCCGCGAGGCCGTCGTGACCTCGCTCGGCACGCAGATCGGCCCCGAGCGCAACCTGCTCTCGGCGGGCCCCGAGCACGCGCGCCAGGTCACGCTCGGCTTCCCGGTGATCGACAACGACGAGCTCGCGAAGATCGTGCACATCGACCCGATGCCCGGTCGGCGCACGACGGTCACCGTCCGCGGCCTCTACCGGTTCGACGAGGGCCCCGACGCGATGCGCGACCGGCTGCGCGCGATGTGCGCCGAGGTCGACGAGGCGATCGAGGAGGGCGCGAAGTTCATCGTCCTCTCCGACCGCGACTCCAACAAGGACCTCGCGCCGATCCCGTCGCTGCTCATGCTCTCGGCCGTGCATCACCACCTCATCCGCGCGGAGAACCGCATGAAGGTCGGCCTCGTCGTCGAGGCGGGCGACGTGCGCGAGGTGCATCACGTCGCGCTCCTCGTCGGATACGGGGCCTCGGCCGTGAACCCGTACCTCGCCATGGAGACGTGCGAGGATCTCGTGCGCTCGGGCGTCATCACCGGGGTCTCGCCCGAGCAGGCCGTGCACAACGTGATCAAGGCGCTCGGCAAGGGCGTGCTCAAGATCATGTCGAAGATGGGCGTCTCGACGATCGCGTCCTACGCGGGGGCCCAGGCCTTCGAGGCCGTCGGCCTGTCGCAGGCGTTCATCGACGAGTACTTCACCGGCACCACCTCGAAGCTCGGCGGCGTCGGCATCGACGTCGTGGCCGCCGAGAACCTCGACCGCCACGCGAAGGCGTATCCGCAGGACCAGGCGGTGCGGGTCCACGAACGGCTCGCGACGGGCGGCGAGTACCAGTGGCGTCGTGACGGGTCGCCGCACCTGTTCAACCCCGAGACGGTCTTCCGGCTGCAGCACTCGACGCGCAACCGCCGGTACGACGTGTTCCGCGAGTACACCTCGCTCGTCGACTCGCAGGCCGAGGAGCTGCTGACGCTGCGCGGCATGTTCGCGCTGCGCACGGGTACGCGTCCGGCCGTGCCGCTCGACGAGGTCGAGCCGGTCTCGTCGATCGTCAAGCGCTTCTCGACGGGCGCCATGAGCTACGGGTCGATCTCGAAGGAGGCGCACGAGACGCTCGCCATCGCCATGAACCGGCTCGGCGCCAAGTCGAACACCGGCGAGGGCGGCGAAGACCTCGACCGGCTGCTCGACCCCGAGCGCCGCAGCGCGATCAAGCAGGTCGCGTCCGGCCGCTTCGGCGTGACGAGCATGTACCTCACCCACGCCGACGACATCCAGATCAAGCTCGCCCAGGGGGCGAAGCCCGGCGAAGGCGGCCAGCTGCCGCCGACGAAGGTGTACCCGTGGGTCGCCCGCACGCGCCACGCGACCGCGGGCGTCGGACTCATCTCGCCGCCGCCGCACCACGACATCTACTCCATCGAAGACCTCAAACAGCTCATCTTCGACCTCAAGCGCGCGAACCCGAAGGCGCGCGTCCACGTGAAGCTCGTCAGCCAGTCGGGCATCGGCGCGGTCGCCGCGGGCACCGCGAAGGCGCTCGCCGACGTCATCCTCGTCTCGGGGCACGACGGCGGCACCGGTGCGAGCCCGCTCAACTCGCTCAAGCACGCGGGTACGCCCTGGGAGCTCGGACTGGCCGAGACGCAGCAGACGCTCATGCTCAACGGCATGCGCGACCGCGTCGTCGTGCAGGTCGACGGCCAGCTGAAGACCGGACGCGACGTCGTCATCGGCGCCCTGCTCGGGGCCGAGGAGTTCGGCTTCGCGACCGCGCCGCTCGTCGTCGAGGGCTGCGTCATGATGCGCGTGTGCCACCTCGACACGTGCCCGGTCGGCGTCGCGACGCAGAACCCCGAACTGCGCAAGCGGTTCAGCGGCAAGCCCGAGTTCGTCGTGAACTTCTTCGAGTTCATCGCCCAGGAGGTGCGCGAGTACCTCGCCGCGCTCGGCTACCGCTCGATCGACGAGATCGTCGGCCGGCGCGAGCTGCTCGACGTCGATCGCGCGGTCGACCACTGGAAGGCCTCGGGGCTCGACCTCACGCCCGTGCTCGTCGGACCCGACTTCTCGGAGGCGGAGCCGCGGCGCAACGGACGGCCGCAGGACCACGAGCTCGACGAGCACTTCGACAACGAACTGATCCGCCGGGCCGGCATCGTGCTCGAGGACGGCGGGTCGGTGTCGATCGAGCTGCCGATCAAGAACACGGAACGCGCCGTGGGAACCATGCTCGGCCACGAGGTCACGTCGCGGCACGGCGAGCAGGGGCTGCCCACCGGCTCGATCGACGTCACGCTCACGGGCTCGGCCGGGCAGTCGCTCGGCGCCTTCCTCCCGGGCGGCATCACGATCCGGCTCGAGGGCGACTCGAACGACTACGTCGGCAAGGGCCTCTCGGGTGGCCGCATCATCGTCCGCCCGGCGCGCGACAGCGGCTTCGCCGCCGAGCGCAACGTCATCGCGGGCAACGTCATCGGCTACGGTGCGACGAGCGGCAGCATGTTCATCCGCGGCATCGTCGGCGAGCGGTTCCTCGTGCGCAACTCCGGCGCGACCGCCGTCGTCGAGGGCGTCGGCGACCACGCGCTCGAGTACATGACCGGCGGTCTCGCCGTCATCCTCGGCGAGACGGGCCGCAACCTCGGCGCCGGCATGTCGGGCGGTACCGCCTACGTGCTGGGCCTGCGCGAGGGCCGGATCAACCGCGAGTCGCTCGCGGCGGGCGAGCTCGAGCTCCTCCCGCTCGGCAGCGCCGACCGGGAGATCGTGCGCGATCTGCTCGAGCAGCACGTCGCCGAGACCGATTCCGCGGTCGCCGCGTCGCTCCTCGCCGAGGGCGAGGCCGCGTTCGACCGCTTCACGAAGGTGCTGCCGCGCGACTACGCGGCGGTGCTCCGCACCCGCCAGAGCGCGGTCGACGAGGGGCTCGACCCCGACGGCGACGTCGTCTGGACGCGAATCCTCGAGGTGACGAATGGCTGAGTCGGCTTCGATGATCGACACGGCAGTGCTCACGAACGACATGGAGGTGACGAATGGCTGACCCCAAGGGCTTCCTGAAGGTCACCGAGCGCGAGCTGCCCAAGCGGCGTCCCGTGCCGGTGCGCATCATGGACTGGAAAGAGGTCTACGAGCAGGGCGACCCCGCGCAGCTGCGCCGGCAGGCGGGCCGATGCATGGACTGCGGCATCCCCTTCTGCCACCAGGGCTGCCCGCTCGGCAACCTCATCCCCGAGTGGAACGACCTCATGTACCGCGGTGAGGGCCGCGCGGCGATCGAGCGGCTGCACGCGACGAACAACTTCCCCGAGTTCACCGGACGGCTCTGCCCCGCGCCGTGCGAGTCGGCGTGCGTGCTCGGCATCAACCAGCCGGCGGTCACGATCAAGCAGGTCGAGGTCTCGATCATCGACCAGGCCTTCGGCAACGGCTGGGTGCAGCCGCAGCCGCCCGGGCGCCTGACGGGCAAGACCGTCGCGGTCGTCGGGTCGGGCCCCGCCGGCCTCGCCGCCGCGCAGCAGCTCACCCGGGCCGGCCATACGGTCGCCGTCTTCGAGCGCGACGACCGCATCGGCGGCCTGCTGCGGTACGGCATCCCCGACTTCAAGATGGAGAAGAAGCACCTCGAGGCCCGCCTCGCGCAGATGACGGCCGAGGGCACCCGCTTCCGGGCGGGCATGAACATCGGCGTGGACATCACGTGGGATCAGCTCCGCGAGCGCTACGACGCCGTCGTGATCGCGACCGGCGCGATGGTGCCGCGCGACCTGCCGGTGCCCGGGCGCGACCTGCCCGGCGTGCACTTCGCGATGGAGTACCTCACGCAGTCCAACCGCCATATCGCCGGCGACGAGGTCTTCGACCAGATCACGGCGGAGGGCAAGCACGTCGTGGTCCTCGGCGGCGGCGACACGGGCGCCGACTGCATCGGCACCGCGCACCGCCAGGGCGCGCTGTCGGTCACGAACCTCGCCATCGGCAAGCAGCCGGGGCGGGAGCGACCCGACCACCAGCCGTGGCCGATGCATCCGACCGTCTTCGAGGTGCAGAGCGCCCATGAAGAGGGCGGCCGCCGCGAGTTCCTCGCCTCGACGGTCGAGTTCCTCGCCAACGAGGCGGGCGAGGTCCGGGCCATCCGGGTCGCCGAGACCGAGTACCTCGACGGCCGCCGCGTCCCGAAGGCCGGCACCGAGCGCGAGATCCCCGCGGACCTCGTGCTGCTCGCGCTCGGCTTCACCGGTCCCGAGACCGGTGAGCTCGACGAGCAGCTGCAGCTCGCCGTCACCGACCGCGGCAACCTCGCACGCGACGCGGCGTACGCCACGGCCGAGCCGGGCGTCTTCGTCGCGGGCGACGCCGGGCGCGGCCAGTCGCTCATCGTCTGGGCGATCGCGGAGGGCCGGGCTGCGGCCGCCGCCGTCGACCGGTACCTTGAAGGCGAGACCTCGCTGCCGAGTCCCATCGCGGCGACGGCACGGGCCATCGCCGTCTGAGCCCCAGGCGCGCCGCTCGGCGCGTCGTCCGAATACGATCAGCGCTTCTGCGCAGAACACCGGGAGTATCACCACATGAGACGAGCGAAGATCGTCGCCACCCTCGGGCCGGCGACATCGAGCTACGAGCAGATCCGGGCGATCATCGATGCGGGCGTCGACGTCGCGCGCATGAACCTCAGCCACGGCACCTACGACGTCCACGAGGGCGTCTACCAGAACGTGCGCAAGGCCGCGGCCGACTCCGGTCGTGCGGTCGCCGTGCTCGTCGACCTGCAGGGTCCCAAGATCCGCCTCGGCAAGTTCGCCGACGGCCCCCACGAGCTCGCCGAGGGCGACATCTTCAAGATCACGACCGAAGAGATCCTCGGCACGAAGGAGATCGTCGGCACGACGTTCAAGGGCCTCCCGCAGGACGTGAAGGCCGGCGACTTCCTGCTCATCGACGACGGCAAGGTCCGCGTCGAGGTGCTCGAGACCGACGGCACGGTCGTGACGACCAAGGTCGTCGTGGCCGGACCCGTCTCGAACAACAAGGGCATCAACCTGCCCGGCGTCGCGGTGAACGTGCCGGCCCTCTCCGAGAAGGACGAGGCCGACCTGCGCTGGGGCCTCGAGCTCGGCGCCGACCTCATCGCCCTCTCGTTCGTGCGCAACGCCGCCGACATCACGCGCGTCCACGAGATCATGGACGAGGTCGGCCGCCGCGTGCCGGTCGTCGCGAAGGTCGAGAAGCCGCAGGCGGTCGACGCGCTCGAGGAGATCACCGAGGCGTTCGACGCGGTCATGGTCGCGCGCGGCGACCTCGGCGTCGAGCTGCCGCTCGAGGCCGTGCCGATCGTGCAGAAGCGCGCGGTCGAGATCGCGCGCCGCCTCGCGAAGCCCGTGATCGTGGCGACGCAGATGCTCGAGTCGATGATCCACAGCCCGGTGCCGACGCGCGCCGAGACCTCCGACGTCGCGAACGCGGTGCTCGACGGCGCCGACGCGGTCATGCTCTCGGGCGAGACGAGCGTGGGGGAGTACCCGGTCATCACCGTGCAGACGATGGCCCGCATCATCGAGTCGACCGAGCAGCACGGCCTCGACCGCATCGCGCCGCTCGGCACGAAGCCCCGCACGCAGTCGGGCGCCATCACGGCCGCGGCCGTCGAGGTCGCCGACTTCGTCGAGGCGAAGTACCTCTGCGTGTTCACCGAGTCGGGCGAGACGGTGCGCCGCATGACCCGACTGCGCTCGAAGATCCCGATCCTCGCCTTCACGCCCGATCCCGCGATCCGTCGTCGCATGGCCCTCAACTGGGGCGTCGAGTCGTTCGTCGTCTCGCGCGTCACCCACACCGACCAGATGGTGGGCCAGGTCGACGAGGCGCTCGCGAAGACCGGCAAGGCCGTCAACGGCGAGAAGGTCGTCATCATCTCGGGCTCGCCTCCCGGCATCCCCGGCACCACGAACGACGTGCGCGTGCACGTCGTGGGCGAGGTGCTCTAGCGCTTCGTCGACGAAGGGCCGGCCCGGCAGGGTCGGCCCTTCGCCGTGTCCGCGCACGGGCGGGAAACGCCTCGGCTTCGCGCCGTGGCAGAATCCGATGGTGGTCGTGCGATTCGAGTGCCGGAGCGTCCTCGCGATGACTCCTTCGGCGGCGTTCGGGCGGTCGCTCGACATCGACCTTCACGTGGCCTCGATGGCCCGCTCGCGCGAGCGTGCCATCGGCGGGGTGACCTCCGGCAGGATCGGGCCGGGCGAAGAGGTGACCTGGCGCGCGTGGCACTTCGGGATCCCGTTCCGCATGACGAGCCGGATCGTCGGGTTCGATGAACCGCGATCCTTCGTGGACGAGCAGGTGCGGGGCCCGTTCCGGTCGTTCCGCCATGTGCACCGGTTCGAGCCGACCGCCGACGGTGCGGGCACCGTCATGACGGACGAGATCGAGTTCGTCGCGCCGTGCGGACCGTTCGGGCGGCTCGCGGAGCGGTTTCTCGGACCGTACCTGCGGCGCCTGATCGAGACGCGGAACGCCCACCTGGTTGGGGACGCGGCGAGATGATCCGCGGACGTGCCGCGGGCGACGGTGCCGGTGGTGGGGGTCGAACCCACACGCCCTTTCGGGCAAAGCATTTTGAGTGCTCCGCGTCTGCCATTCCGCCACACCGGCCAGAGGCCTCGCCCAGAATACCGTAGGCTTTCCTGCGTGACTGACACCGAATCAACCCAGCCGGCAGCTCCGCGCCGCGTCGTCGTGGCCGAAGATGAGTCGCTCATCCGGCTCGACATCGTCGAGATCCTGCGCGACAACGGCTTCGAGGTCGTCGGCGAGGCGGGCGACGGCGAGACCGCCGTGGCGCTCGCGACCGAGCTGCGCCCCGATCTCGTCATCATGGACGTCAAGATGCCCCAGCTCGACGGCATCTCCGCGGCCGAGCGCCTCTCGAAGGGCCACATCGCCCCCGTCGTGCTGCTGACCGCGTTCAGCCAGAAGGAGCTCGTCGAGCGTGCGAGCGAGGCCGGGGCGCTGGCGTACGTCGTCAAGCCGTTCACGCCGAACGACCTGCTGCCCGCGATCGAGATCGCGCTGGCCCGGCACGCCCAGATCATCGCGCTCGAGGCCGAGGTCGGCGACCTCGTCGAGCGGTTCGAGACCCGCAAGCTCGTCGACCGCGCGAAGGGCCTGCTCAACGAGAAGATGGGGCTCTCCGAGCCCGAGGCGTTCCGCTGGATCCAGAAGGCGTCGATGGACCGCCGCCTCACGATGAAAGACGTCTCGCAGGCGATCATCGAGCAGCTCGCACCCAAGAAGTAGGGCTTCAGAATCACGAACGGCGGATGCCTCGACGAGCACGGTCTCGTCGAGGCATCCGCCGTTCGCCGTCGGCGTGGGGCGCCCGCGCGGCGGGTGCGCCGGACGCGTCGGGCGGTGTCGGCGGCCGCTTGTAGGCTGGTGCGGTGACGGACGCAGACAAGCCCACCCTCCTCGTCGTCGACGGCCACTCGCTGGCCTTCCGAGCCTTCTACGCCCTCCCGGTCGACAGCTTCACGACGCGCGACGGCCAGCACACGAACGCCATCCACGGCTTCCTCTCGATGCTGCTGCTGCTGCTCCAGAACGAGAAGCCCACGCACCTCGCGGTCGCCTTCGACGTGTCGCGGCACTCCTTCCGCACGCGCGAGTACGCCGAGTACAAGGGCACCCGCGGCGAGACCCCGCCCGAGTTCAAGGGGCAGGTGCCCCTGCTCCAAGAGGCGCTGCAGGCGATGGGCATCCGCGTGCTCGAGAAAGAGGACTTCGAGGCCGACGACATCCTCGCGACGCTCGCCGCGCGCGGGCGGGCCGACGGCTACCGCGTGCTCCTCGTCTCGGGCGACCGCGACACCATCCAGCTCGTCAACGACGACGTCACGCTGCTCTACCCGAATGCGCAGGGCGTCTCGCAGCTGAAGCGCTACGACCCGGCCGCGGTCGTCGAGCGGTACGGCATCCGCCCCGAGCAGTACCCCGACGTCGCGGCGCTGGTCGGCGAGACGAGCGACAACCTGATCGGCATCACGAAGGTCGGCGAGAAGACCGCGGTCAAGTGGCTCGGCCTCTACGGCGATCTCGACGGAATCCTCGCTCACGCCGACGAGATCAAGGGCGTCGTCGGGCAGAACCTCCGCGACGAGAAGGAGAACGCGATCCGCAATCGCAAGCTCAACCGCCTCGTCGACGACGTCGAGCTCGACCTCGCGATCCCCGAGCTCGAGGCGCGCCCGATCGACGTCGAGGCGGTTCGGCCGCTCTTCGAGCGACTCGAGTTCCGCACGCTCTTCGAGCGGCTGCGCAAGCTCGCGACGGGCGAGGCGAACGGCAACGGCAACGGCGGCGGTCCCGCTGCCGAGCCCGCGCCGCTCATCGCCGCGCCCACGATGCCGATCTCGCAGAGCCCGGTCGGGGCCGACCTGGCCGCGTGGCTCGAGCGGGCCGTCGCCGCCGAGCCGGCGGGGCTCGGCCTCAGCCTCGAGGTCGTCGACGGCGTCGTCGTCGGGGCGGGTGTCGCGACCGCGACCGAGACGGTGCACGTCACCTGGCGCGAGGGGGCGGCCGAGTCGCTGCCGTTCGAGGCGTGGCTCGCGTCCGACGCACCGAAGGTCATGACCGACGCGAAGCCCCAGCTCGAAGCGCTCACCCGATCCCGTCTCGCGTTCGACGGGCTCGTGCTCGACACGCTCGTCGCGGGCTGGCTCGTGCGGCCGAACCTCGTCGAGAAGAGCCTGCACGACCTCGTCGACCGTTACCTCGGCGAGACGGTGCCGCAGGCCGACCCGGCCCAGCTCGTGCCCGAAGAGGGCACCGACGCCGGTGCGCCCGAGTACGCGTGGTTCACGGTGCGGGTCGCCCCGGCGGTGCTGCGCGCACTGCCCGAGCGTTCGCGGCAGCTGCTCGCCGACGTCGAGATGCCGCTCGTGCCGGTGCTCGCCGCGATGGAGCTCCGGGGCGTCACGGTCGACCACGACGAGCTCGCCGCGTTGTCGGCCGAACTCGGCGAACGAGCGGCCGGCCTCGCAGAAGCGGCGTACGCCGAGATCGGTCGCGAGGTGAACCTCGGCTCGCCCAAGCAGCTGCAGGAGGTGCTGTTCGACCAGCTCGGCATGCCGAAGACGCGCGCGACGAAGACCGGCTACACGACCGACGCGAACGCGCTCGCCGACCTGCAGGAGTCGAGCCCGCACCCCTTCCTGGGCTACCTGCTCGAGCACCGCGACGCGACGAAGCTGCGGCAGATCGTCGACGCGCTCGACAAGTCGATCGCCGCCGACGGCCGCATCCACACGAACTACGGGCAGATCGGCGCGGCCACCGGTCGCATGTCGTCGAACGACCCGAACCTCCAGAACATCCCGATCCGCACCGAAGACGGGCGTCGCATCCGCAAGGCCTTCCGGCACGGCCCCGACTACGTCGAGCTGCTCACGGCCGACTACTCGCAGATCGAGATGCGCATCATGGCGCACCTCTCGGGCGACCCCGGGCTCATCGAGGCCTTCAACGCGGGCGAAGACCTGCACCGGTTCGTCGGCGCACGGGTCTTCTCGGTCGATCCGGCCGACGTCACGCCGCTCATGCGCACGAAGGTCAAGGCCATGTCGTACGGCCTCGCCTACGGGCTCAGCGCCTTCGGCCTGTCGAAGCAGCTGCGCATCGATCGCGCCGAGGCGCAGCAGCTCATGCGTGAGTACTTCGAACGGTTCGGCGCGGTGCGCGACTACCTGCGCGGCGTCGTCGAGCAGGCGAAGATCGACGGCTACACCGAGACGATCTTCGGCCGTCGCCGTCCCTTCCCCGACCTCAACAGCCCCAACCGCGTGCTCCGCGAGAACGCCGAGCGCGCGGCGCTCAATTCGCCGATCCAGGGCTCCGCCGCCGACATCATGAAGCTCGCGATGGTCGGCGTCGAGCGCGAGATCCAGGCGCAGGGGCTCTCGAGCCGCATGCTGCTCACCGTGCACGACGAACTCATCTTCGAGGTCGCGGCGGGCGAATCCGAGGCGCTCGAGGCCGTCGTCCGAGACAAGATGGCGAACGCCGCCGAGCTCAAGGTGCCGCTCGACGTGCAGGTCGGCCGCGGGCGCAACTGGGAGGACGCGGCGCACTAGCGGCCTCGATCGGTCGAGGGATCCTCGACGTCGACACGGGCGGGGTGGCTGTCCTAGGTTCGAAGGATGGCATCGAGTGAGCGCACCCCGACCGACGTCGACCGCATCGCCGAGGGCTGGGTCGACACGCTCGTCGACCTCGACCCGAGCATCGGCACCTACATCGGCCGGACGAGCCACGACGACCGGCTCGCCGACTACTCCCCGGCCGGGCACGAGCGCCGGGTGGCCGCCGTCCGCGAGACCGTCGCCGCGCTGCGCGCTGCCGCACCGGCCGATGAGGTCGACGGCATCACGGTGGCCGACCTGGGCTCGCAGCTCGAGCTCGACCTCGAGCGGTACGACGCCGGCCTCCATCTCCGCGACCTCAACGTGATCGCGAGCCCGTCGCAGGAGATCCGCGACGTGTTCGACCTCATGCCGACCGCCGACGTCGATGACTGGTCGCGTATCGCCACCCGGCTCGGTGCCGTCCCGGGCGCACTCGACGGGTACGTCGAGACCCTGCGCGCCGGCATCGCCGCCGGCAGCGTGCCCGCCGTTCGGCAGGTGCACGAGGTGGCGGCGCAGGCGCGCCGCGTCGCCAAGGCCGACGGCTTCTTCGCGACGTTCGCGGCGAACGCGAAGGCGGGGGAGTCGGCGCTGCCCGAGTCGCTGCAGCGCGACCTCGCGTCGGGCGCGAGCTCGGCGAGCGAGGCGTACGGCCGCCTGGCCGAGTTCCTCGAGTCCGAGCTCGCGCCCGTCGCGGGCGACGCCGACGCCGTCGGCCGCGACATCTACGCGCTCGAGTCGCGGCAGTTCCTCGGCGCCGTCATCGACCTCGACGAGACCTACGAGTGGGGCATCGAAGAACTCGCGCGCATGGTCGCCGAGCAGGAGTCGATCGCGAACGAGATCAAGCCCGGCGCATCCGTCGCCGAGGCGATCGCGCACCTCGACGGAGACCCGGCGCGGAAGCTCCACGGCACCGACGCACTCCAGCGGTGGATGCAGGAGACCAGCGACCGCGCGGTCGCCGAGCTCGCCGGTACCCAGTTCGACATCCCCGCCGAGATCCGCACCCTCGAGTGCATGATCGCCCCCACGCAGGAGGGCGGCATCTACTACACGGGCCCGAGCGACGACTTCACGCGGCCCGGCCGCATGTGGTGGTCGGTGCCCGAGGGCGTCACCGAGTTCGACACGTGGCGCGAACTCACCACCGTCTACCACGAGGGCGTTCCCGGACACCACCTGCAGATCGGCCAGGCGGTGGTGAACCGCGGGCAGCTCAACACCTGGCGCCGCCAGCTCGCCGGCACGTCGGGCCACGCCGAGGGGTGGGCGCTCTACGCCGAACGGCTCATGGAGGGCCTCGGCTACCTCGACGACCCGGCCGACCGCCTCGGCATGCTCGACGGCCAGCGCATGCGCGCCGCCCGCGTCGTGCTCGACATCGGCGTGCACCTGGGCAAGCAGCGCCCCGACGGGCAGGGCGTCTGGACGGGGGACTACGCCTTCGAGTTCCTCGGGCGGAACGTCAACATGAACGAGGGCTTCGTGCGATTCGAGGTGCACCGCTATCTCGGCTGGCCGGGCCAGGCCCCGTCGTACAAGGTCGGCCAGCGCATCTGGGAGCAGCTGCGCGACGAGGTGGCCCGCCGTGAGGGTGCCGCCTTCGACATCCGCGAGTTCCACCGCCGGGCGCTCGGCCTGGGCGGCGTCGGGCTCGACACTCTGAAGTCGGCGCTGCTCGGCTGAGCCGGGGCGCTCATGGCGGGGCGGAATGCCCCGGAATGCGTGCGGTTGCCGCGAACCGAGCGGTTCCGTTAGGATGGAGCGTCACTCGTGTGACATCCCTGTCCGCATGCCCATCGCGGAAACACAATAACGCTCTACCGCGCGATGGGCTCGATATTGTCCTTTACGGAGCATTCACTACATGACAACCGCAACGACCAAGGCGCCCAAGCAGGTCGCGATCAACGACATCGGATCTGCTGACGATTTCCTCGCCGCGGTCGAGAAGACTCTGAAGTTCTTCAACGACGGCGACCTCATCGAGGGCACCGTCGTGAAGATCGACCGCGACGAGGTCCTCCTCGACGTCGGCTACAAGACCGAGGGCGTCATCCCCTCGCGCGAGCTTTCCATCAAGCACGACGTCGACCCCAGCGAGGTCGTCGGCGTCGGCGACACCGTCGAGGCCCTGGTTCTCCAGAAGGAGGACAAGGAAGGCCGCCTCATCCTGTCGAAGAAGCGTGCGCAGTACGAGCGCGCCTGGGGCGACGTGGAGAAGATCAAGGAGGCCGACGGCGTCGTGACCGGTTCGGTCATCGAGGTCGTCAAGGGCGGCCTGATCGTCGACATCGGCCTCCGCGGCTTCCTCCCGGCGTCGCTCATCGAGCTCCGCCGCGTGCGCGACCTCACGCCGTACCTCGGCCAGGAGATCGAGGCGAAGATCCTCGAGCTCGACAAGAACCGCAACAACGTCGTCCTCTCGCGCCGCGCGCTCCTCGAGCAGACGCAGTCCGAGTCGCGTTCGACGTTCCTCGCGAACCTGCACCCGGGCCAGATCCGCAAGGGTGTCATCTCGTCGATCGTCAACTTCGGTGCGTTCGTCGACCTCGGCGGCGTGGACGGCCTCGTGCACGTCTCCGAGCTGTCGTGGAAGCACATCGAGCACGCCAGCGAGGTCGTCGAGGTCGGCCAGGAGGTCACCGTCGAGGTGCTCTCCGTCGAGCTCGACCGCGAGCGCGTCTCGCTGTCGCTCAAGGCGACGCAGGAGGACCCGTGGCAGGTCTTCGCCCGCACCCACGCGATCGGCCAGGTCGCGCCGGGCAAGGTCACGAAGCTCGTGCCGTTCGGTGCGTTCGTCCGCGTGGCCGACGGCATCGAGGGTCTCGTGCACATCTCGGAGCTGTCGGGCAAGCACGTCGAACTCGCGGAGCAGGTCGTGTCGGTCGGCGAAGAGGTCTTCGTCAAGGTCATCGACATCGACCTCGAGCGTCGCCGCATCTCGCTCTCGCTGAAGCAGGCGAACGAGGGCGTCGACCCCGAGGGCACCGAGTTCGACCCGGCGCTCTACGGCATGCTCACCGAGTACGACGAGCAGGGCAACTACAAGTACCCCGAGGGCTTCGACCCCGAGACCAACGAGTGGCGCGAGGGCTTCGAGGCCCAGCGCGAGAAGTGGGAGCAGGACTACGCTGCCGCTCAGGCTCGCTGGGAGGCGCACAAGAAGCAGGTCGCTGCTTCGCTCGCCGCCCAGGCTGCCGACGACTCGTTCTCGGCCGGCGGTGCCTCCTACTCGAGCGACTCGGCCGGCACGGGCACCCTTGCCGACGACGCCTCGCTCGCGGCACTGCGCGAGAAGCTCTCGAGCAACAACTGATCGCACCTGCGACACGACCTGAAGGCCGGTTCCCTCGGGAACCGGCCTTCGGCCGTCTCCGGGGTCGAATCGGATGCCTCGCGCCGGTGCCGACCGTCGTACGAGGCCCGCCGTCGCGGGTCGCGGCGGCCGGACGTCAGGGCGCGGCGGGGTGCGCCGCGGGCGCGGCCTTCCGGGCACGACGGCGTCGCACGACGAGGATGACGCCGGCCACGAGCGCGACGACGCCGAAGACGACCAGCACGGGCGCGAGGATCGCGGCGAACGCGAGGGCGAAGCTGCCGGCGTCCTCGGCGGCGCTCACCACGGGGCCGCCGACCCCGAAGGTCGCTGCGTTCACGACCGGGCGTGCGGCGGCCTTCGCCACGTGCACCAGGAGTGCGATGCCGACGCCGATCGCGACGGGGACCCACGCGTTCGAGGCGAAGAAGGACTCGGGGTCGGTGACGGTCGTCGCCTCGATGCCGGTGCCGAAGACGATGCCGCCCGCGGTCGGTCGCACGACGGTCTGCACGATGTCGTTGACGGAGTCGAGTCCGGGTACCTTGTCGGCGACGAACTCCACCGCGAGCAGCACCACGAGCACGAGCAGCACCCACTCGTTCGAGAGCCAGGCCCAGGCGGTCGGCAGCTCGACGAGGTCGGTGAACCGGTCGAGGGCGCCGAGTACGACGAGCGGGATCCAGGCGTTGAGCCCGGCGGCGAGCGCGAGACCGGTGCCGGTGAGCAGTTCGAGCAACGCGGTCTCCGCCCCTTCTGTTCCAGTCGGTTCGAGTCGAGTGTCGCACGGTTAGAGTGGGTGTCGTGTATCTGATCGGGCTCACAGGCGGGATCGCCTCCGGAAAGTCGACCGTCGCGCGCAGGCTGTACGAGCACGGCGCCGTGCACATCGATGCCGACGACCTCGCGCGCCGCGTGGTCGAGCCGGGTACGCCGGGGCTCGCCGCGGTCGTCGCCGAGTTCGGCGAGGGTGTGCTGCGGCCCGACGGCACGCTCGATCGGGCGAAGCTCGGCGAGATCGTGTTCAACGACGACGCGGCGAGGACGCGGCTGAACGGCATCGTGCACCCCGCCGTGCGCGAGCTCTCGTCGCGGCTCATCGCGCGGGCGGAGGCCGACGACCCCGATGCGGTCGTCGTCTACGACGTGCCGCTCCTCGTCGAGGCGTCCGTCGACCACCCGTTCGACCTCGTCGTCGTGACGAACGCCCCGCGCCGTACACAGGTGAAGCGTCTCGTGGAGGAGCGGGGCCTCGACCTCATGCAGGCCGAGGCGCGCGTCGACGCCCAGGTCGACAACACGCGGCGGCTCGCGATCGCCGACGTGATCATCGACACCGACGGCTCGCTCGCGCACACGATGAGCCAGACGGACGCGCTCTGGGCGCGTGTCGCCGCCGAGCGCGCCGGCCGCGATGTCGGAGGCCGCTCCTAGACTTGGAGCATGCAGGCCACGCGCTCAGTCCGCCCCTTCGAGGTCGTCAGCGAGTACCAGCCGAGCGGTGACCAACCGCAGGCGATCGCCGAGCTCGCCGGGCGCATCAACGCGGGCGAGACCGACGTCGTGCTGCTCGGCGCGACCGGCACGGGCAAGTCGGCGACGACGGCCTGGCTCATCGAACAGGTGCAGCGTCCGACGCTCGTGCTCGCGCACAACAAGACGCTCGCCGCCCAGCTCGCGACCGAGTTCCGCGAGCTGCTGCCGAACAACGCCGTCGAGTACTTCGTCTCGTACTACGACTACTACCAGCCCGAGGCCTACGTTCCGCAGACCGACACCTTCATCGAGAAGGACTCGTCGATCAACGCCGAGGTCGAGCGGCTCCGTCACTCGACGACGAACTCGCTGCTGAGCCGTCGCGACGTCGTCGTCGTATCGACGGTGTCGTGCATCTACGGCCTCGGTACACCCGAAGAGTACCTCGGTGCGATGATGCCGCTGCAGGTGGGCCAGCGGGTCGATCGCGACTGGCTCATCCGCAAGTTCGTGTCGATGCAGTACCAGCGCAACGACGTCGACTTCTCCCGCGGCAACTTCCGGGTGCGCGGCGACACGATCGAGATCATCCCGATCTACGAAGAGCTCGCGATCCGCATCGAGATGTTCGGCGACGAGATCGAGGCGCTCTACAGCCTGCATCCCCTCACCGGCCAGGTGGTCGCCAAGCTCGACGCGGTGCCCGTCTTCCCCGGCTCGCACTACGTCGCCTCGACCGACGTCATGCAGCGGGCGATCGGCACCATTCGCGACGAGCTCGACGAACGGCTCGCCGAGCTCGAGCGGGAGGGCAAGCTGCTCGAGGCCCAGCGACTGCGCATGCGCACGACGTTCGACCTCGAGATGATGGAGCAGATCGGGTTCTGCTCGGGCATCGAGAACTACTCCCGGCACATCGACGGCCGGGCGCCCGGTGAGGCGCCGCACTGCCTGCTCGACTACTTCGCCGACGACTACCTCGTCGTCATCGACGAGTCGCATGTCACCGTGCCGCAGATCGGCGCGATGTACGAGGGCGATTCCTCGCGCAAGCGCACCCTCGTCGAGCACGGGTTCCGGCTGCCGAGCGCACTCGACAACCGACCATTGAAGTGGGACGAGTTCAAGAACCGCGTCGGCCAGACCGTCTACCTCTCGGCGACCCCCGGGCGCTACGAGATGGGCATCGCCGACGGCGTCGTCGAGCAGATCATCCGCCCGACGGGGCTCGTCGACCCGCAGATCGTCGTCAAGCCCTCGAAGGGTCAGATCGACGACCTGCTCGAAGAGATCCGCACGCGCGCCGAGCGCGATGAGCGGGTGCTCGTGACCACGCTCACGAAGAAGATGGCCGAGGAGCTCACCGACTTCCTCACCGAGGCCGGGGTGCGCGTACGATACCTGCACTCCGACGTCGACACGCTGCGGCGCGTCGAGCTGCTCACCGAGCTGCGCGCGGGCGTCTACGACGTGCTCGTCGGCATCAACCTGCTGCGAGAGGGCCTCGACCTGCCCGAGGTGTCGCTCGTGTCGATCCTCGACGCCGACAAAGAGGGGTTCCTCCGGTCGTCGACCTCGCTCATCCAGACGATCGGGCGCGCGGCGCGCAACGTGTCGGGCGAGGTGCACATGTACGCCGACGTCCTCACCGACTCGATGAAGCAGGCGATCGACGAGACGACCCGTCGTCGCGACAAGCAGCTCGAGTACAACCGCGTCAACGGCATCGACCCGCAGCCGCTGCGCAAGCGCATCGCCGACATCACCGAGGTGCTCGCGCGCGAAGAGGCCGACACCGCGGCGCTCCTCGCGGGCCGCGAGGGCCGCAAGAAGTCGCCGGTTCCGAACCTCCGCACCGAGGGCATCGCTGCCGAGGGGGCGAACGACCTCGAAGAGCTCATCCGCGACCTCAACGACCAGATGCTCGAGGCCGCAGGCGAGCTCAAGTTCGAGCTCGCGGCTCGACTGCGCGACGAGGTGTCCGAGCTCAAGCGCGAGCTCCGGCAGATGGAGAAGGCGGGCCACCTGGGCTGACTCCGAGCGACCACGGGAGCCGGAAGGCCGGAGCCGGGGCACCCGGGATTCGAACATCTGTTCGCCCACAGCGGATCGTTCGGGGCGGCAGTGTCGGTGGCTCTCTCTAGACTCGAAGGGTGCCAGTTTCACGTCTCGATGCCCATTCGCGCCTGAGTGTCCGCGGTGCCCGCGTGCACAACCTGCACAACGTCGACGTCGAGATCCCGCGCGACGCGATGGTCGTGTTCACCGGGCTGTCGGGCTCGGGCAAGTCGTCGCTCGCGTTCGACACGATCTTCGCCGAGGGCCAGCGCCGGTACGTCGAGTCGCTGTCGGCCTACGCCCGCCAGTTCCTCGGCCAGGTCGACCGCCCCGACGTCGATTTCATCGAGGGCCTGAGCCCCGCCGTCTCGATCGACCAGAAGTCGACCAACCGCAACCCGAGATCGACGGTCGGCACGATCACCGAGATCTACGACTACATGCGACTCCTGTGGGCGCGCATCGGCGTGCCGCACTGCCCGGTCTGCGGCGAGAAGATCCAGCGCCAGACCGTGCAGCAGATCGCCGACCGGCTGATGGAGCTCGAGGCCGGCACCCGCTTCCAGGTGCTGAGTCCCGTCGTGTCGAAGAAGAAGGGCGAGTTCGTCGACCTCTTCCGCGAGCTGGCCGCGCAGGGCTACTCCCGTGCCGTCGTCGACGGCGAGGTCATCCGCCTCGACGAGCCGCCGAAGCTGAAGAAGCAGGTCAAGCACGACATCTCGGTCGTGATCGACCGCCTCGTGGCCGGGCCCGACGTGCTCGGTCGACTCACCGACTCGCTCGAGACCGCGCTCCGCCTCACCGACGGGCTCGTGCAGGTCAACTTCGTCGACGAAGCGGGCCCCGATGCCTGGCACACCTTCTCCGAGAAGCTGTCGTGCCCGAACCAGCACCCGATCCAGCTCACCGAGATCGAACCCCGCACCTTCTCGTTCAACGCCCCGTTCGGCGCGTGCCCCGAGTGCTCGGGCCTCGGCACGCGCATGTCGGTCGACGAGGAGCTGCTGCTCGGCGACCCCGCACTCTCGATCGCCGACGGCGTCATCCTGCCGTGGACCTCGCAGGGCAAGAGCCTCTACAACTACTACGAGAAGCTGCTCGACGGGCTCGCCCGCGACCTCGGCTTCTCGCTCGACACCCCGTGGGCCGAACTTCCCGACGAGGCGCAGCAGGCCGTCCTGCGTGGGCAGAACTTCGAGGTCAAGGTCCGCTGGCGCAACCGGTACGGCCGCGAGATGAGCTACACGTCCGGCTTCGAGGGCGTCGTGCCGTACATCGAGCGGCAGTACCTGCAGGCCGAGACCGATGTGCAGCGCGCGCGCTGGGCCGAGTACCTGCGCGAGGTGCCGTGTCCCGTGTGCGACGGCAAGCGTCTGAAGCCCGAGGTGCTCTCGGTGCTCATCCACGACCACAGCATCGCCGACGTCGGGCTCCTCAGCCTGACCGACGCCCGCGCCTTCATGGACCGGCTCGAGCTCACCGACCGGGAGCAGGCCATCGGTGCGCAGGTGCTGCGCGAGATCAAGCTCCGGCTCGACTTCCTCATCCGCGTCGGGCTCAGCTACCTCGACCTCGCACGTGCCGCCGGCACGCTGTCGGGCGGCGAGGCGCAGCGCATCCGGCTCGCGACGCAGATCGGCTCGGGCCTCACGGGCGTGCTCTACGTGCTCGACGAGCCGAGCATCGGCCTGCACCAGCGCGACAACCGCCGCCTCATCGACACGCTCGTGGCCCTGCGCGACCTCGGCAACACGCTCATCGTGGTCGAGCACGACGAGGACACGATCCGCACCGCCGACTGGATCGTCGACATCGGGCCGGGCGCGGGGGTCAACGGGGGCACGGTCGTGCACTCCGGCAGCTACAACGACCTCCTGAAGAACACCCGGTCGCTCACGGGCGACTACCTCTCCGGGCGTAGAGAGATCGCGATCCCCGCGAGGCGGCGACCCGTCGACCCCGAGCGCATGATCTCGGTCGAGGGCGCGGCGGCGAACAACCTGCGGGGCGTCGACGTCGAGTTCCCCCTCGGCACCTTCACCGCGGTCACCGGCGTCAGCGGGTCGGGCAAGTCCTCGCTCGTGAACGACATCCTCTACCGGGTGCTCGCGAACCGGCTCAACGGTGCGCGCAAGGTGCCCGGCAAGCACCGTCGTGTGGCAGGCCTCGAGCACCTCGACAAGGTCGTGCACGTCGACCAGGCGCCGATCGGGCGTACGCCGCGATCGAACCCGGCCACCTACACGGGCGTCTTCGACCGCATCCGCACGCTGTTCTCCGAGACGACCGAGGCGAAGGCCCGCGGCTACCTGCCCGGTCGCTTCAGCTTCAACGTCAAGGGCGGCCGCTGCGAGGCCTGCTCGGGCGACGGCACGATCAAGATCGAGATGAACTTCCTGCCCGACGTCTACGTCGCGTGCGAAGTGTGCGGCGGCAAGCGGTACAACCGCGAGACCCTCCAGGTGCACTACAAGGGCAAGAACATCGCCGAGGTCCTCGAGATGCCGATCTCCGAGGCGGCCGAGTTCTTCGAGCCGATCTCGGCCATCCACCGCTACCTCAAGACCCTCGTCGACGTCGGCCTCGGCTACGTGCAGCTCGGCCAGAGCGCGACGACGCTCTCCGGCGGCGAGGCGCAGCGCGTGAAGCTCGCGACCGAGCTCCAGCGACGTTCGAACGGCCGCAGTGTCTACGTGCTCGACGAGCCGACGACGGGTCTGCACTTCGAAGACGTGCAGAAGCTCCTCAAGGTGCTCGGCAAGCTCGTCGACAAGGGCAACACGGTCATCGTCATCGAGCACTCGCTCGACGTGATCAAGTCGGCCGACTGGATCATCGACCTCGGCCCCGAAGGCGGGTCGGGCGGCGGGCAGATCGTGGCGACCGGCACGCCCGAGCACGTCGCGACGATCGCCGAGAGCCACACCGGCTACTTCCTGCGCGAGATCTTCGACGCGGCTGCCGAGCGCGCCGACGTCGCCAGCTGAGCCGATGGCGAGCGCACGAGACGGCTCCGACACGGTTCCGTACCGGCCGAAGGCGGGGGAGATCCCGACGAGTCCCGGGGTGTACCGGTTCCGCGACGCGGAGCGGCGCGTGCTCTACGTCGGCAAGGCGAAGAACCTCAGGGCGCGGCTGTCGAACTACTTCGCCCCGCTGCGCAGCCTCCACGAGCGCACTCGGCGCATGGTCACGAGCGCGTCGAGCGTCGAGTGGACGGTCGTCGGCAGCGAGGTCGAGGCGCTGCAGCTCGAGATCACGTGGATCAACGAGTTCCACCCGCCGTTCAACGTCCGCTTCAAGGACGACAAGTCGTACCCCTATCTCGCCGTGACGATGGCCGACGAGGCGCCGCGCGCCTTCGTGACCCGCAACCGCAAGATCCGCGGTGCACGGTACTTCGGACCGTATCCGAAGGTCTGGGCGATCAACGAGACCCTCGAGATCCTGCTGAAGCTCTTCCCGATCCGCACCTGCAAAGACAGCGACTACCGTCGTGCGATGGCGAGCGGCAAGCCGTGCTTCGCCGGCCAGATCGGTCGTTGCTTCGGACCGTGCTCGGGGCTCGTCACGATCGAGGAGCATCGCGAGAACGTCGACCGGTTCGTCGGGTTCATGCAGAATCAGGACCGCCGCATCATCGGCGAGCTCACCGACCGCATGCAGGCGGCGGCCGCGGCGCAGGAGTACGAGGCGGCGGCGCGCTACCGCGACCGGCTGCAGGCGGCGAACGCCTTCTTCGAGAAGAGCGCGGTCGTACTCGGCGACACGGTCGACCTCGACGTCTTCGGCGTCGACCACGACGAACTCGCGGCCGCCGTGCAGCTGTTCATCGTGCGGGGCGGGCGCGTGCGCGGCGTGCACTCGTGGACGGTCGACAAGGAGCTCGACGTGCCGCTCGGCGACCTCGTCGACTCGATCGTTCAGAACGCGTACTCCGACGGGCTCACTCCACCCGCCGAGGTCGTCGTGCCCGAGCTTCCCGACGACGCCGCCGCGCTCGAGCACTGGCTCGGGGGCGAGGCGGGCCGCAAGGTGCGGCTCAAGGTCGCCCAGCGCGGTGACAAGGCCTCGCTCCTCGCGACGGCGACGCAGAATGCCCGGCAGACGCTCATGCTCTACAAGACGCGGCGCAGCGCCGACTTCACGACGCGGTCGCGCGCCCTCGAAGACATCCAGGAGGCGCTCGGCATGGCCGACGCGCCGCTCCGCATCGAGTGCTACGACGTCTCGCACCTGAGCGGAACGAACATCGTGGCATCTATGGTCGTCTTCGAAGACGGCCTGCCGCGCAAAGACGAGTACCGCCGGTTCACGATCCCGCAGTCGAGCGACGACACCGACTCGATCCACCAGGTGCTCACGAGGCGCCTCGCGTACCTGGCGCAGCCCGCTGCGTCGTCGGCGAACGGCACGGATGCCGCGACCGGCGCCGACCCCGATGACGGGCAGGCGGCCGAGACGGGCGAGATGCCCGAACGGCGCAAGAAGTTCGCGTATCCACCGAACCTGCTGGTCGTCGACGGCGGCCAGCCGCAGGTCGCCGCCGCCGAGCGTGCGCTGCGCGAGTCGGGCGTGCAGGGCATCTACCTGTGCGGCATCGCGAAGCGGCTGGAGGAGATCTGGACGCCCGAGAGCGACTTCCCGGTCATCCTCCCGCGCAACAGCGACGCGCTGTTCCTGTTCCAGCGGGTCCGCGACGAGGCGCACCGCTTCGCGATCACCCATCAGCGCCAGCGTCGCAAGCGCGACATCGGCACGGTCCTCGCCGAGATCCCCGGTCTCGGCCCCGCCCGGGTGAAGGAGCTGCTGCGTCATTTCGGCTCGGTCGCCCGGCTCCGCGCGGCCGACCAGGACGCCATCTCCGAAGTGAAGGGCATCGGCCCGACGCTCGCGGCGACCGTGCATGCGCAGCTGCACGCCGACAGCGCGCCCGCACCCCGCTAGGCTGGTGTGTCGGCTGGATCGGCTTCGGCCGGACTGGATCGGCTTCGGCTGGAAGGGGGCCTGAATGGCGGCGGGGGAGCCCGAGCGGCAGGAGATGCTCATCGTCACCGGCATGAGCGGCGCCGGCCGCTCGACCGTGGGCAACGCGCTCGAGGATCTCGGCTGGTACGTCGTCGACAACCTGCCGCCCCAGATGCTGCGTCCGCTCGTCGAGCTCGTGGAGCGGGCGGGCACGTCGCTGCCGCGCATCGCGGCCGTCGTCGACATCCGAGGCCGTGACTTCTTCGCCGAGCTGCAGGACATCATCCAGGCGCTCCGCACCGGCGTGAACGTTCGCGTCGTGTTCCTCGACGCGAACGACGCCGTGCTGGTGCGCCGATTCGAGGCGGTGCGCCGGCCGCACCCGCTCCAGGGCAACGGCACGCTCCTCGACGGCATCGGCGCCGAGCGGGCACGACTGGCGACGCTGCGCGAGGCGAGCGACTTCGTCGTCGACACGTCCGACCTCAACATCCACCAGCTCGCGAACCTCATCACCGAGACGTTCGCCGATGCCGACCATGCGGGCCTCCGGGTGACCATGCAGAGCTTCGGGTTCAAGTACGGAGCGCCGACCGACGCCGACCTGATCGCCGACGCCCGATTCCTCCCCAATCCGTTCTGGAACCCCGAGCTCCGCCACCTGACGGGCGAAGACGCCCCGGTGCGCGACTTCGTGCTCGGCCAGCCGGGCGCGATGGAGTTCATCGACGCCTATGCGAAAGCGCTCGAGCCGGTCCTCGCCGGCTACCAACGAGAGAACAAGCGGCACGCGACGATCGCGATCGGCTGCACGGGCGGCAAGCACCGTTCCGTGGCCATGGTCCGAGCGCTGAGCGAGCGCGTCGCGAACATGCCCGGCGTCGTCGTGAGCGTCAAGCATCGCGACCTCGGTCGCGAGTGACCCGGGCCCGCAACACAGATTGGAACACACGTGCCATTGACCGCTGATGTGAAAGAGGAGCTCGCCCGCGTCGAGGTCTCCAAGACGAGCGTGCGCGTCGCCGAACTCGCGTCCGTGCTGCGCTTCGCGGGCGGACTGCACATCATCCAGAACCGCATCGCGATCGAGGCCGAGCTCGACTCGAAGACGGTCGCCAAGCGCGTCACCCGCGACCTCGGCGAGATCTACGGCGTGCGACCCGACGTCTCGGTGATCTCCCCGTCGGGCGTTCGCCGCACGAACCAGTACCTCATCAGGGTGCTCGACGGCGGCGAGACGCTCGCCCGCCAGACCGGGCTGCTCGATGCCCGCCGCCGCCAGGTCCGCGGCCTGCCGAACAAGCTCACGACCGGCTCGCGCGACGAGATCGCGGCGGTCTGGCGCGGCGCCTTCCTCGCGCAGGGCAGCCTCACCGACCCCGGCCGCTCGGCCGCGCTCGAGGTCACCTGCCCGGGCAACGAGACCGCGATGGCCCTCGTCGGAGCCGCCGGGCGGCTCGGCATCTCGGCCAAGGCGCGCGAGGTGCGCGGCGTGCACCGCGTCGTCATCCGCGACGGCGAGGCGATCAGCGCGATGCTCTCGGCGATGGGGGCGACCGGCACCGTGCGCAACTGGGAGGAGCTGCGCCAGCGTCGCGAGGTGCGGGCGACGGCCAACCGACTCGTCAACTTCGACGACGCGAACCTGCGCCGCTCCGCGCAGGCCGCGGTCGCCGCATGCGCGCGCGTCGAGCGGGCGATGGAACTGCTCGGCGACGACATCCCCGACCACCTCCGCTACGCGGGCGAGCTGCGCCTCGCGCACCGCGACGCCAGCCTCGACGAGCTCGGCCACCACGCCGACCCGCCGATGACGAAGGACGCCGTGGCCGGCCGCATCCGGCGACTCCTCGCGATGGCCGACAAGCGCGCGGCCGACCTCGGCGTGCCCGGTACCGAGGCCAGCCTGCCCGCGGATCTCGACGAGGTCTGAGCCGGCACCGAGGCGAGGCTGCGCGCTGTTGTCGCCCGCGGATCTCGACGAGGTCTGAGCCGGCACCGAGGCGAGGCGTGCTGCGACGAGGGGCGCCGGCCCCGAGGCATCCGTTCGCCGTTGCCCAGGATGACAACCCCCGGTGCCGCCGGGTGCCCCGGGCATAGACTCGGGAGAGCGGCCGCGGAAGCCCGGGGGAGTCGCCCGGGCGCCCGGCGCGTCTGACAAGGAGAAGCAATGGCTGACTACACCCTCCCCGATCTCGCCTACGACTACTCGGCCCTCGAGCCGGCGATCAGCGGCACGATCATGGAGCTGCACCACTCGAAGCACCACCAGGCGTACGTGACCGGCGCGAACACCGCGCTCGCGCAGCTGGCCGAGGCGCGCGACTCGGGCAACTTGGCGAACGTCAACAAGCTCGAGAAGGACCTCGCGTTCAACCTCGGTGGCCACGTCAACCACTCGATCTTCTGGACGAACATGTCGCCCGACGGCGGCGACAAGCCGACCGGCGAGCTCGCCGCCGCGATCGACGACCAGTTCGGCTCGTTCGACAAGTTCCAGGCCCACTTCACCGCGACCGCACTCGGCGTGCAGGGCTCTGGCTGGGCCGTGCTCGCCTGGGACTCGCTCGGCCAGCGCCTGATCGTCGCCCAGTTCTTCGACCAGCAGGGCAACCTGCCGGCGGGCCTCGTGCCGCTGCTCATGCTCGACGTCTGGGAGCACGCCTACTACCTCGACTACAAGAACGTCCGCGCCGACTACGTCAAGGCGTTCTGGACCATCGTCGACTGGGAGAACGTCCAGCAGCGCTTCACGGCAGCTGGTGAGAAGACCTCAGGGCTGCTGCTACTGTCGTAAACCGGACGGTGTCCCCGGGCGCCTCCGGGGACACCGCCGTCCGATCAGTCCATCCGTGAAACGGCGCCGTCGCGCCTCGTCATTCAGGAGACACCCGTGTCAGTGAAGATCGGCATCAACGGCTTCGGCCGCATCGGCCGCAACTACTTCCGCGCCGCACTCGCCCAGGGAGCAGACCTCGAGATCGTCGCGGTGAACGACCTCACCGACAACAAGACGCTCGCCCACCTCTTGAAATACGACTCGGTCACCGGCCGGCTCGACGCGACCGTCGACTACGACGACGACCACATCATCGTCGACGGCACGCCCATCCGGGCCTTCGCCGAGCGCGACCCCGCGAACCTGCCGTGGGGCGACCTCGGCGTCGACATCGTGATCGAGTCGACCGGCTTCTTCACGAAGGCCGCCGATGCCCGCAAGCACCTCGAGGCCGGCGCCAAGAAGGTGCTCATCTCGGCCCCGGCGACCGACGAGGACGCGACCTTCGTGATGGGCGTCAACGAGGACACGTACGTGCCCGAGCGCCACCACATCATCTCGAACGCGTCGTGCACGACCAACTGCCTCGCGCCGCTCGCGAAGGTGTTCAACGACGCGTTCGGGATCGAGCGCGGCCTCATGACGACCGTGCACGCCTACACGGCCGACCAGAACCTGCAGGACGGCCCCCACCGCGACCTGCGCCGCGCCCGTGCTGCCGCGATCAACATCGTGCCGACGTCGACCGGTGCCGCCAAGGCGATCGGCCTCGTGCTGCCAGAGCTCGTCGGCAAGCTCGACGGCTTCGCACTGCGCGTGCCCGTGCCGACCGGTTCGATCACCGACCTCACCGTGACGGCCTCGCGGCCCGTCACGGTCGACGAGATCAAGGCCGCCTACAAGGCGGCCGCCGAGGGCCCCCTCAAGGGGATCCTCAAGTACACCGAGGATGAGATCGTCTCGTCCGACATCGTCTCCGATCCGCACTCGTCGATCTTCGACGCCGGCCTCGTGCGCGTGATCGGCGACCAGGTGAAGCTCTCGGCCTGGTACGACAACGAGTGGGGCTACTCCAACCGACTCGTCGACCTGACCGAGTACGTCGCCGACCGACTCTGAAACGAGAACACGTGACCCTGCGAACCATCTCCTCACTCGGCGACCTCGCGGGCAAGCGCGTCGTCGTCCGCTGCGACCTCAACGTTCCGTTGAACGACGGGGTCATCACGGACGACGGCCGCGTGCGCGCATCGGTGCCCACGATCGAAGCCCTGCGATCGCAGGGCGCCCGAGTGATCGTCATCTCCCACCTGGGCCGCCCCGACGGGGCGCCCGACCCGAGGTACAGCCTCGCGCCGGTGGCGGCGCGCCTCGGTGAGCTGCTCGACGCCCCCGTCGCGTTCGCGACCGACACCGTGGGCGACGACGCGACGGCGAAGGTCGCCGCGCTCGGCGACGGCGACGTCGTCGTGCTCGAGAACCTGCGCTTCAACCCGGGGGAGACCTCGAAGAACGAGGCTGAGCGCACCGCATTCGCGGGCGAGCTCGCGGCATTCGCCGACGCCGTCGTGTCCGACGGCTTCGGCGTGGTGCACCGCAAGCAGGCCAGCGTGTACGAGCTCGCCGAGCTCCGTCCGAGTGCGGCCGGCCTGCTCATCGCGGCCGAGCTCGACGTGCTCGACCGGCTCACCGAGAACCCCGAGCGGCCCTACACCGTCGTGCTCGGCGGTTCGAAGGTCTCCGACAAGCTCGGCGTCATCGCCCACCTGCTCCCGCGTGTCGACCGGCTGCTCATCGGCGGCGGCATGCTCTTCACCTTCCTCGCGGCGCAGGGCCACAAGGTCGCCTCGAGCCTGCTCGAGGCCGACCAGATCGACACGGTCAACGGCTACCTCGCCGAGGCCGCCGAGCGCGGTGTCGAGCTCGTGCTGCCGACCGACGTCGTGGTCGCCGCGTCGTTCTCGGCCGATGCCGCGCACGTCGTGACCGCGGCCGACGCCATCGAGGACACCCCGTTCGGCGCCTCGGGCCTCGGCCTCGACATCGGACCCGAGACGGCGGCCCGGTTCGCCGAGCTCGTGCGCGACTCGAAGACGGTCTTCTGGAACGGCCCGATGGGCGTCTTCGAGCTCGCCCCGTTCGCCGCCGGCACCCGTGCGGTGGCCGAGGCGCTCACCGAGGTCGACGGCCTCAGCGTCGTCGGCGGAGGCGACTCGGCCGCGGCCGTGCGCGTGCTCGGCTTCGACGACGAACGATTCGGACACATCTCGACGGGCGGAGGCGCGAGCCTCGAGTTCCTCGAGGGCAAGAAGCTCCCCGGACTGGAGGTCCTCGGATGGCAGTGAAGCGCACCCCGTTCATCGCGGGCAACTGGAAGATGAACCTCGACCACCTGCAGTCGATCGCGTTCGTGCAGAAGCTCGCGTGGGCGCTCGGCGACGCGAAGCACGACTTCGCCGATGCGGAGGTGGCGGTCTTCCCGCCGTTCACCGACCTGCGCAGCGTGCAGACGCTCGTCGCGGCCGACTCGCTCTCGATCGGGTACGGCGCACAGGACCTGTCGAAGCACGACTCGGGTGCCTACACGGGCGAGATCTCCGGCGCGTTCCTCAAGCAGCTCGACTGCCGATACGTCATCATCGGCCACTCCGAGCGGCGCACGCTGCACGGCGAGACCGACGCCGACGTGAACGCGAAGGTCGTCGCGGCGCACCGCCACGGGCTCGTCCCGGTGCTGTGCGTCGGCGAGACCGCCGACGACCTCGAGGCGCACGGTGCGAGCGCCGTGCCGGTCGCGCAGCTGCGTGCCGCGCTCGAGGGCGTCGACGCGTCGAAGGGACTCGTCGTCGCCTACGAGCCCGTCTGGGCGATCGGATCGGGCCAGGCGGCGACGCCCGCCCAGGCCGAGCAGGTGGCCGCCGCCCTCCGGGCCGTGCTCGCGGAGATCGCGGGTGACGAGATCGCGTCGTCCACGCGGATCCTCTACGGCGGCTCGGTGAAGGCCGCGAACATTGCCGCCTTCCTGCGCGAGCCCAACGTCGACGGGGCGCTCGTCGGCGGCGCGAGCCTCGACATCGACGAGTTCTCGAGCATCGTCCGCTTCAAGAAGCACGTCGGCGCCTGAACGCCGTCGGGGGCCGGGGCGCGTCTCCGGCCCCCGGCGCCGCGCCCGGCTATACTCGATTGTCGGCATCGACCCCCTGCGTCGTGCCCGGAAAGGTTCACCGTGGAGATTCTCCAAGTCGTGCTCGAGGTGCTGCTCGGCCTCACGAGCCTCCTGCTGACGCTGCTCATCCTGCTGCACAAGGGTCGTGGCGGCGGTCTGTCCGACATGTTCGGCGGTGGCGTCACCTCGAGCCTCGGCGCATCCGGCGTCGCCGAGCGCAACCTGAACCGCATCACCGTGGTGCTCGGCCTCGTGTGGATCACGTGCATCGTGATCCTCGGCCTCATCACGAAGTTCCAGACCGGCGCCTGACGAGGAGCAGACATGGCATCAGGTAACAGCGCCATTCGCGGCTCCCGCGTCGGAGCCGGCCCCATGGGCGAACAGGACCGCGGATTCCACGCCGACCGGGTCGCGATCAGCTACTGGGACGCCCAGGGCAACGAGACGGTCCGCTACTTCGCCGCGAACCTGCCCGAAGAAGAGATCCCCGACGTGATCGACAGCCCGTCGACCGGACTTCCCGCGGGCCGCGACCGCGAGAACCCGCCCGCGGTGACGAAGCTCGAGCCGTACAAGACGCACCTCGCGTACGTGAAGGAGCGCCGCACCGAAGACGAGGCGGCGCAGCTGCTCGACGACGCGCTCAACCAGCTCCGCGCCCGTCGCGGACAGGTGCAGAAAGACTGAACACCTCCGCGATTCGCGGTGCATACGACGAAGGGCGGGCCACTCGGGCCCGCCCTTCGTCGTATCCGGCGAATCAGTACTCGCGCGCGATCAGCGCCTCGGGGACTTCGGCCGCGGCATCCCGGTCGACGAAGAAGACCGTACGGCGGCGGCCCTTGATGCCGGCGACCGGCACCTCGTCACGGCTGGCGCCGGCGAGTGCGAGCCCGAGGGCGGAGGCCTTGTCGGCACCCGCGAGCACCATCCAGACGCGCTGCGAGGCGTTCAGCACCGGTCGCGTGAGGCTGAGCCGCTCGGGCGGCGGCTTCGGCGACTCGCGCACGGGGATGACGGTCTGGTCGGTCACCTCGATGCCCGAACGGTGCGGGAAGAGCGAGGCGATGTGCCCGTCGGGGCCCACGCCGAGGAACGTGATGTCGAAGACGGGGTGCGCGTAGCCCTCGGCCGCATGGTCGGCGAGCTCGGCGGCGTAGTCGACCGCCGCCTCGTCGAGCGTGAGCCCCGAGTCCGACGCCGGGAACGGGTGCAGGTTGTCGTCGGGCAGGTCGAGGTCGTCGAGCAGGGCCTCGTGCGACTGCCGGTCGTTGCGGTCGGCGTCGCCCCTCGGCACCCAGCGCTCGTCGCCCCACCAGAAGTGCACGCGCGACCAGTCGACCGACATGCGGGCGGGGGAGGCGGCGACCGCCTCGAGCACCGCCGAGCCCATCGAACCGCCCGTGAGCACGACGTGCACGAGCGGCTGGGCGTCGAGCAGGTCGAGGGTCTTCGTGATGAACCTCGCCGCCACCGCGCCCGCGAGGGTCGCCTTGTCGGGGTGCACGAGCACCCGCCGTTCGTTCGTCACGCGATCTCCTCCGCACCGTCGTCCGCGAGGAGTCGGAGCCCCTTCGCGATGACCTCACCGTACAGCTCGTCGGGATCGAGTCGGCGGAGCTCGTCGGCGAGGCAGTCGCGAAGGCTCCGTCGCGGCAGCGCCACGTCGTGCAGCGGCTGGTCGGGCTGGCGCAGGGTCGCGACGCCGGGGACGTCGCGCACGAGCTCGATCGTGCCGCTCGCCCGGTCGAGGCGCACGCCGTGGATGCCGTGGGATCCCTCGTCGACGCCCGTGAGCTCCACCTCGGTGGCGCAGCCGAGCTGCAGTCGCAGCCAGGCGCCGAGCAGCGTCGTCGACGGCGAGTCGATGGCGCCGGACACGTGCACCGCCGTGATCGGCTCGTACGGCGGTTGGTCGAGGACGGCCGCGAGCTGGGCACGCCACAGGGTCAGCCTCGTCCACGAGAAGTCGGCATCGCCCGGGGTGTAGCTCTCCGCGAGCGCGTGCAGCGCCGCCTGCGGATCGGGCTGGGTCGAGGCATCCGTGATGCGCCGCTGGGCGATGCGCCCGAGCGGCGACCGGCCCGGCACCGCGGGAGCCGCGCCCGGCCACCACGTGACCACGGGTGCGTCGGGCAGGAGGAGCGCCATGACGAGGCTCTCCTCGTAGCGGGCGGCGTCGCCCCGGGCGCGGAGGACGATGACCTCGCTCGCACCGGCGTCGCCCCCGACTCGGATCTCGGCGTCGAGCCGCGACGGGGCGCCGTCTGAGGCCGTGCCCGGCTCGATCGAGACCACGATGACGCGCATCGGATGCTCGCGCGAGGCGTCGTTCGCCGCCTCGATCGCCTCCTCCTCGGCGTCCGGCGTCGTCGCGATGACGAGGGTCAGCACGCGACCGAGGGCGACGACGCCGCCCTCCTCGCGGATCTTCACGAGCGCCTTCGAGACCTGGCTCGTGGTCGTGTCGGGCAGTTCGACGATCATGGCCGCCTCCAGGTGCGTCCGTCGCGGGCGAGGAGCTCGTCGGCCGAGCTCGGGCCCCAGGTTCCGGGGCGGTACTGCTCGGGCTGGCCCTGCGTCGCCCAGAACTCCTCGATCGGGTCGAGGATCTTCCAGCTGAGCTCGACCTCCTCCTGGCGGGGGAAGAGGGGCGGGTCGCCGAGCAGTACGTCGAGGATGAGCCGCTCGTAGGCCTCGGGGCTCGCCTCGGTGAACGCGTGCCCGTATCCGAAGTCCATCGTGACGTCGCGCACCTGCATGCCCGCGCCCGGCACCTTCGAGCCGAACCGGATCGTCACGCCCTCGTCGGGCTGCACGCGGATGACGAGCGCGTTCTGGCCGAGCTCCGAGGTCTGGCTGTCGGCGAAGAGCTGCTGGGGGGCGCGCTTGAACACGACGGCGATCTCGGTGACACGGCGGCCGAGGCGCTTGCCCGCCCGCAGGTAGAACGGCACGCCCGCCCAGCGGCGCGTGCCGATCGTGAGCTTCATCGCGGCATACGTCTCGGTCGTCGAAGCGGGATTCATGCCGTCCTCCTCGAGGAAGCCGACGACCTTCTCGCCGCCCTGCCAGCCGCCCGAGTACTGGCCGCGGGCGGTGCCCGCCGCGAGGTCTTCGGGGATGCGGACCGCGGCGAGGATCTTCTCCTTCTCGGCGCGCAGGTCGGCCGCGTCGAAGGAGATGGGCTCCTCCATGGCGGTGAGCGCGAGCAGCTGCAGCAGGTGGTTCTGGATCACGTCGCGCGCCGCGCCGATGCCGTCGTAGTACCCGGCCCGGCCGCCGACGCCGATGTCCTCGGCCATCGTGATCTGCACGTGGTCGACGTAGTTCGCGTTCCAGATCGGCTCGTACAACTGGTTGGCGAAGCGCAGCGCGAGGATGTTCTGCACCGTCTCCTTGCCGAGGTAGTGATCGATGCGGAACACCGAGTCGGGCGGGAACACGCTCGCCACGACGTCGTTGAGCTCCCGTGCCGACGCGAGGTCGCTGCCGAACGGCTTCTCGATCACGACGCGCCGCCACTGCCCGTCGCGCTGCTCCGTGAGACCCGAGCGCTTGAGCTGCTCGGTCACGAGCGGGAACGACTTCGGCGGGATCGACAGGTAGAACGCGTGGTTGCCCATCGTGCCGCGCTCACGGTCGAGCGTCTCGACGACGTCGCGGAGCCGGTCGAACGCCGCGTCGTCGTCGAACGTGCCCATGACGAAGCGGATGCCGCGTGCGAGCTGCTGCCAGACGTCCTCCCGGAACTCGGTGCGGGCGTACTGCTTCACCGAGTCGTGCACGACCTGCGCGAAGTCCTCGTCCTCCCAGTCGCGCCGGGCGAACCCCACGAGGGCGAACCCTGGCGGCAGGAGGCCGCGGTTCGCGAGGTCGTACACGGCCGGCATCAGCTTCTTGCGCGACAGGTCGCCCGTCACGCCGAAGATGATGAGGCTCGACGGCCCCGCGATGCGGTTGAGCCGGTAGTCCTTGGGAGATCGGAGGGGATTGTGATGCGCCGAGATCTCTGCCGAAACCACGTGCGGGTCCTTTCGTTCGGTCACCCGATGGCGTCGATGAGCGAGCCGAGGTTCGCGGCCGGATCGGTGAACGTCAGCGTCAGCACCGGGCGCCCGTGCTCGGCGAGCACGCTCGCGTCGCCGGAGGCCTGGGCGGCGATGAGCTCGCCGAAGGTGAACGGGCGCTCGGGGACGGCGAGGTCGTCGACCGCGGTCTGCGTGATCTGCAGGAACACGCCCACCGCGGGGCCGCCCTTGTGGAACTGCCCGGTCGAGTGGAGGAACCGCGGACCCCAGCCGAAGGTGACGGGGCGTGCGGCCCGCGCCGCGACCAGGTCGCGGAGCTTCGCGAGCTCGGGGTGCGCGACGCGGTCGACGTAGGCCTGGATCGAGACGTAGCCGTTCGCCGGCAGCTCCTCGAGCAGCACGTCGATGGCCGACACGAGGTCGCTCGCGGCGCCGATCACCTCGGGGGTGCCGCGCACCTCGATGCCGTCGGCCACGAACGCGGCCGGCTCGGGCGCCGGGCGGGCGTCGAGGAGGCCCCGCGCGGCGATCTTCGCCGACTCGACGTCGGGCTGGTCGAACGGGTTGATGCCGAGCAGGCGCCCGGCGACGGCGGTCGCGTACTCCCACACGAGCAGCTGGGCGCCGAGCGTGCCCGACACGCGGATGTCGCCCGACGGGTCGTCGGAGAAGATCTCGTCACCGGCGTCGTCGACGAGGCGCACGACCTGCAGGTCGGGGAGCGCCTCGCGGAGCTCGGGGGCGTCGGTGTCGAGGACGACGGGCAGGATGCCGGTGCCCTCCTTGCCCGTCGACTCCGCGATGAGCTGCTCGGCCCAGTCGGCGAAGCCCACGATGTGGGTGCCGTCGGCGACGATGCCGAGCTTGTCGCGCAGCGGGGCGGTCGCGGCGATGGCGGCGCCCAGCACGAGCCCGGGGTTCTCGGGGCTGTCGATCGCGAGCGAGAGCTCGATCGTCTCCGCCTCGTCGAGCACCTCGGCGATGTCGACGCCCGCGAGGCCCGACGGCACGAGCCCGAAGGCCGTGAGCGCCGAGTAGCGGCCGCCGACGTCGGGGTCGGCGTTGAACACGCGGTAACCGGCCGCGCGAGCCGACTCGTCGAGCGGCGAACCCGGGTCGGTGACCACGATGATGC
This sequence comes from Agromyces cucurbitae, assembly GCF_058349945.1. Lineage (NCBI taxonomy): Bacteria > Bacillati > Actinomycetota > Actinomycetes > Micrococcales > Microbacteriaceae > Agromyces > Agromyces cucurbitae. Next base: position 341,849 of record NZ_JBYRES010000003.1, read on the forward strand.
GCGTCGCGGGATCGATGCCCGCGTCGCGGAACGCCTGCTCGTAGGCCCGGCGCTGGCTGTCGGTCTCGACGGTCGAGCCCGACTTCGACGACACGACGAGGGCGGATGCCTCGAGCCGGTCGCCGAGCGCGGCGCGGACCTGCCCGGGCTCGGTGGAGTCGAGCACCGTGAGGTCGACCCGCGCGGTGCGCGTGATGACCTCGGGCGCGAGCGAGGAGCCGCCCATGCCGGCGAGCACGATGTGCCGCACGCCGGCCGCCTCGAGCTGCTCGCGGAGCGCCTCGATCTCGGGCACGAGCGGTCGTGAGATCGCGACGGCCTCGGTCCAGCCGAGGCGCTTGCCGGCCTCGTCCTCCGCGGCCGGCCCCCACAGGGCCGGGTCCTGCGCGGTGATGCCGCTCGCGACGAGGTCGGCGACGAGCGTCGGGACCGTGCGGCGGACGGCGTCGGCGGCAGCGCCCGAGACGGAGATGCGGAAGCTCATCGGGCGGCCTCCAGCGCGGTGCGCACGGAGTCGAGCAGCTCGCCCCACGAGACGTTGAACTTCTCGACGCCCTCGCGCTCGAGGAGCGCGGTCACGTCGTCGTAGTCGACGCCCACCGTCGCGAGCGCGTCGAGGACGTCGCCCGCGCCGCCGTAGTTGCCGGTCACCGTGTCGCCCTCGATCACGCCGTGGTCGTAGGTCGCCTCGAGCGTCTTCTCGGGCATCGTGTTGACGACGCCGCGGGCGACGAGCTCGGTGACGTAGAGGGTGTCGGGCAGCGACGGGTCCTTGACGCCGGTCGACGCCCACAGCGGCCGCTGGAGGTTGGCGCCCGCGGCGAGGAGTGCCTGAGCGCGCTCGGTGGCGAACTGCTCCTCGAAGAGCTCGTACGCGAGGCGGGCGTTCGCGACGCCGGCCTTGCTCTTGAGCGCGAGGGCCTCGGGCGTGCCGATGGCGGCGAGGCGCTTGTCGATCTCGGTGTCGACGCGGGAGACGAAGAACGAGGCGACCGAGTGGATCTGCGACAGGTCGTGACCGGCGGCCTTCGCCTGCTCGAGCCCGGCGAGGTAGGCCTCGATGACCTGGCGGTGTCGGTCGAGGCTGAAGATGAGCGTGACATTGACGCTGATGCCGGCGCCGATGGTCTCGCGGATCGCATCGAGGCCCTCGACGGTCGCCGGGATCTTGATCATGGCGTTCGGACGGTCGACCTTCGCCCACAGGGCCTTCGCCTGGGCGACGGTGCCGGCCGTGTCGTGGGCGAGCCCGGGCTCGACCTCGATCGACACGCGGCCGTCGACGCCGCCCGTGCGGTCGTAGACGGGGCGCAGCACGTCGGCCGCGGAGCGGACGTCGTCGGTCGTGATGTCGAAGACCGCGGTGTTGACGTCGGCGCCGGCCACGGCGAGCTCGTGCAGGTGCTCGGTGTAGCCGTTGCCCGCGGTGAGGGCGTTCGCGAAGATCGTCGGGTTCGTCGTCACGCCGACGACATTGCGCTCGGCGATGAGGCGGGCGAGGTCGCCCGTCACGAGGCGCTCGCGCGAGAGGTCGTCGAGCCAGATGCTGACGCCGGCCTCCGAGAGGGCGGCGGTGGGGGAGCTGGTCATGGGAGTGTCTCCTCTTCTGGCTCGCGTCAGGCCGACGCGAGCGATTCCTTCGCGGCGGCGACGACGGCCTCTGCCGTGATGCCGAACTCGCGGAACAGGGTCTTGTAGTCGGCCGACGCACCGAAGTGCTCGATCGAGACCGAGCGGCCGCGGTCGCCGATGTAGCGCTGCCAGGTCAGGGCGAGGCCCGCCTCGACCGACACGCGGGCCGTGACGGCCGCCGGCAGCACCGACTCGCGGTACGCGGCATCCTGCTCGTCGAACCACTCGAGGCTGGGGGCCGAGACGACCCGCGCGCCGATGCCCTCGGCGGCGAGCGTCTCGCGGGCCGCGAGCGCGAGCTGCACCTCGGATCCGGTCGCGATGATGATCACGTCGGGCGAACCGGAGGCGGCATCGGCGAGCACGTACGCGCCCTTCGACGTGTTGGCCGCGCTCGCGAGCACGTCGCCGGAGGCCTCGCCCTCGCCGCGCTCGAACACGGGGATGTTCTGACGCGTGAGCGCGATGCCGGCAGGCCCGCCTCGGCGCTTCAGGATCTCGAGCCAGGCGTGCGCGACCTCGTTGGCGTCGGCGGGGCGCACGACGTCGAGGCCGGGGATGGCCCGGAGCGTGGCGAGCTGCTCGATCGGCTGGTGGGTCGGACCGTCTTCGCCGAGCGCGACGGAGTCGTGGGTCCAGACGAAGATCGACGGCACGTGCATGAGCGCCGCGAGGCGCACCGCCGGGCGCATGTAGTCGCTGAAGATGAGGAAGGTGCCGCCGAACGCGCGCGTCGGGCCGTGCAGCACGATGCCGTTCACGATCGCCGCCATCGCGTGCTCGCGGATGCCGAAGTGCAGCACGCGGCCGTACGGGTTGCCGGCCCACTCGTGCGTCGAGTGCTCGGTCGGCACGAACGAGCCGCCGCCGTTGATGGTCGTGAGGTTCGACTCGGCGAGGTCGGCCGAGCCGCCCCAGAGCTCGGGGAGCTCGGCGGCGAGGGCGTTGATGACCTTGCCCGACGCCGCGCGGGTCGACACCTCGGTGCCGCCGTCGAAGACCGGCAGCGCGTCGGCGATGCCCTCGGGCAGCTCGCCGGCCTCGAGGCGGTCGAGCAGCGCCTTGCGCTCGGGGTTCGCGGCGGCCCACGCGTCGAACGCCTGCTGCCACTCGGCGTGCGCCGCCGCACCGCGCTCGCGCGCGGCGCGGGTGTGCGCGATGACCTCGTCGGCGACGACGAAGCTGTCCTCGGGGTCGAAGCCGAGCACCTCCTTCGTCGCGGCGAGCTCGGCGCCGCCGAGGGCCGAGCCGTGGATCTTGCCCGAGTTCTGCTTGCCGGGCGAGGGCCAGCCGATGATCGTCTTCAGGATGATGATCGAGGGCTTCGCCTGCTCGCCCTTCGCGGCCTCGACGGCCCGGTGGAGCTCGGCGACGTCCTCGACGTATTCGCCCGTCTTCTTCCAGTCGACGGTCTGCACATGCCAGCCGTACGACTCGTAGCGCTTCGCCACGTCTTCGGTGAAGGCGATGTTCGTGTCGTCCTCGATGGAGATCTGGTTCGAGTCGTAGATGACCACGAGGTTGCCGAGCTGCTGGTGGCCCGCGAGGCTCGACGCCTCGCTGGTCACGCCCTCCTGCAGGTCGCCGTCGCCGGCGATGACGTACACGAAGTGGTCGAAGGGGCTCTCGCCCGCGGGCGTCTCGGGGTCGAAGAGGCCGCGCTCGTAGCGGGCGGCGTAGGCGAACCCGACGGCGGAGGCGAGGCCCTGGCCGAGCGGGCCCGTCGTGATCTCGACGCCGGCGGTGTGGCCGAACTCGGGGTGGCCGGGGGTCTTGGAGCCCCACGTGCGCAGCGCCTTCAGGTCGTCGAGCTCGAGTCCGTCCCCGGCGAAGTAGAGCTGCACGTACTGGGTGAGCGACGAGTGGCCGGCGGACAGGATGAACCGGTCGCGGCCGATCCAGGCGTGGTCGGCCGGGTCGCGCCGCATCACCTTCTGGAAGAGGAGGTAGGCGGCAGGGGCCAGGCTCATCGCCGTTCCGGGGTGGCCGTTGCCGACCTTCTCGACGGCGTCAGCCGCGAGCACCCGGGCGGTGTCCACCGCGCGATCGTCGATGGATTCCCAGTGCAGAGTTGCCACGAGGTGCAGTTCCTTCCGTTCGTGACGGCGACGGGAACTCGTCCCCGACCCGCCGAGGACGTTGCGGCGCGGTACCGCCGGGCGTGCGAACCGTGTGGGATGCCTCGGGGGGAATCGTGGATCGCAGCGCCAAGCGCGCAATCCTCAGTATATGGAGTTCGCGGAGCCCGATGACGGGGAATGACTCACACCGGACGCCCGTCGTTGTGAGGTGCGCGAGGCCCCGATCCGAGGCGGGGCGACGGGATGGCCTAGAATCGTGGGGAGGCGGCGCGGCGCCCGGCACGAGCCTGCGCGCGCGCCTCGGAAGAGGAACGATGCAGGCAGCCGTAGACACCCGTGACGCCCGACCGGCGATGACCGTTCGGCGCAAGCTCGCCGCCTACCTCGCGCTCACCAAGCCCCGCGTGATCGAGCTGCTGCTCGTCGTCACCGCGCCGACGATGATCCTCGCGCAGCAGGGGCTGCCGAGCCTCTGGCTCATGCTCGCGACCCTCATCGGCGGCGCGATGAGCGCCGGCAGCGCAGGGGCGTTCAACTGCTACATCGACCGCGACATCGACCGCGTGATGAAGCGCACGCAGGGGCGCCCGCTCGTCACCGGCGAGCTCAGCGACCGCGAGGCGCTCGTCTTCGCCTACGGGCTCGGCATCGCCTCGATCGTCTGGCTCTGGGTGTTCACGAACTGGCTCGCGGCCCTGCTCTCGCTCGCCGCGATCCTGCTCTACGTCGTCTTCTACAGCCTCATCCTCAAACGACGCACCGCGCAGAACATCGTCTGGGGCGGCATCGCGGGGTGCATGCCGGTGCTGATCGGCTGGGCGGCCGTCACCGGCAGCCTCGACTGGGCGCCGTTCATCCTGTTCCTCATCATCTTCCTGTGGACGCCGCCGCACTACTGGCCGCTGTCGATGAAGTACAAGGACGACTACGCCGCGGCGGGCGTGCCGATGCTCGCGGTCGTGCGCGGCCGCGCGCAGGTCGGCCTGCAGGTGATCCTCTACGCATGGGCGACGGTCGCCTGCTCGCTGCTGCTCATCCCCGTCGCCGACATGGGTCTCGTCTACTCGACCGTCGCGGTCGTGACGGGCGTGTGGTTCATCGCCGAGACCCACCGCCTGTACAACCTCGCGATCCGCCACGTGCAGGTCTCGCCGATGCGCGTGTTCCACGGCTCGATCGCGTACCTGTCGCTGCTCTTCCTCGCGGTCGGCATCGACCCGCTGCTGCCCTTCTAGGCTCGGCGGTGCGCGCCGCGCGGACGCGGGTGCCCACGCGCGCGCCCGCCCGCCCGCCACGGACTCGGAGATCGACGCGATCTCGGGACGATTCCCGCGTGCCGCACCCGAATCCGTGGTGATCTCCGAAGCCGTGGCGGCCGCGTTCCCACCGGCTACTCCTCGACAGCCGGGTGAACCTGAGATGCATCCACAGCGGGGATGCCGCAGAACTTCCCGGCACGGCGCGCGGGGAATGATCGGGCGATGCCAGACCTCGAACTCACGATGCGACGCACCGACGGCGTCGCCCGGGTAGCCGCACTCCGGGCCGCAGGCCACACCCGGCACCATCTGCGCCGCGCACTCGAGGCCGGTGCCATCGTTCGGCTCCGTCCCGGCTGGGTGGCGCTGCCCAACGCGGAGGACCACCTCGTCGAGGCAGCGCGCGCCGGCGTCGTGATCACGTGCATCAGCAGGGCAAAGCAATTGGGCCTCTGGGTGCTCGCCGACGACGGTCTGCACGTCGCGACCGACGCGCACGGTCCCGTGCCGCCGATTGCCGCGCGAGTGCACTGGGCGAGGCCGCTCGTGCCGCGGCACCCCGACGCGCTCGTCGACCCGATCGAGAACGTGCTCGCCCTCGTGGCCGGGTGCCGGCCGTTCGAGCACGCGCTCGTCGTGTGGGAGTCGGCCTTGAACCGGCGACTCGTCTCACGCGAGGCGCTCGCGCGACTGCCGCTCGGACCGCAGGCCCGCGAACTCCTTTCGGCCGCGCACCCCTTCTCGGATTCGGGACTCGAGTCGCTGTTCTTCTCGCGGCTGGGCTGGCTCGGCGTGCGCATCGTGCCGCAGGCGTGGATCGAGGGGCATCGCGTCGACTTCCTCATCGGGGAGCGGCTCGTCGTGCAGATCGACGGCGGCCATCACGTCGGCGCGCAGCGCGACGCCGACAACGAGCACGACGCGGCGCTCCTGTTGCTCGGGTACCGCGTGATCCGGGTGGGGTATCGGCAGGTCGTGGACGACTGGCCCGCCGTGCAGGACCGCATCGCGCAGGCCGTCGCGCTGGGGCTGCATCGGCGCTGACCGTGCCCGTCGCGCTCGCTTGCCCGCGCCGCCGTGGTCGAGGGGCGCGGAGCGCGCGCGACGTGTGTCGGTGCGCCACGGATTCGGAGATCGGCACGATTTCGGACGGATTCGGCCCTGGCGGGCCGGTTCGGTGCAGATCTCCGAGATGGTGGCGGGCCGAGGTTGGGGGCTGGGGGCGACGGCGTCAGGCGGATGCCGCGACCGGGGCGGGCGCCGGCACGCCGGAGCCGACCGGGCGCTTGAGATGCAGGATCGCGACCGTCATGGCCGCGGCGGTGAGCGCGGCGAGCACCATGTGGACGCCGACCGCGAGCACCGGCAGGCCGTTGCGGGCCTGGTAGAGGCCCACGGCGATCTGCACAACCTCGAGGGCGAGGAGCGCCGTCATCCAGGGGCGGGTCGGCAGCTGGTCGCGCCAGGCGACGATGACGAGCACGAGCGTGAGCGCGAAGAGCAGGTACCCGGGCCAGGCGTGCACGTGCTCGAGGATCTCCGAATCGAAGCCCGTGCGGCCGGCCTCGGCGTCGCCCGAGTGCGGCCCGGAGCCGGTGGTGAGCACGCCGAAGACGATCGAGATCGCGAGGACGGCGCTCGTCGCGTGCGTGAGGCCCGCGTACCAGGCGGGCACCGCGCGCTCACGGGGGCCGACCGGCTCGTCCATGCGTGCGAGGAACGCCGCGGTGACGCACACGAGCACCAGCGACGAGACGTAGTGGAATCCGACGATGAACGGGTTGAGGCCCGTCCACACCGTGACGCCGCCGACGATCGCCTGCGCGACGATCCCGAGACCCACGATGAGCGACAGCACGAACAGGTCGCGCCGCTCCCGGCGGATGCGCCACACGAGCAGGAACACGATGAGCGCGATGATGCCGACGACGCCCGTCATCGTGCGATTGCCGAACTCGATGAGGGAGTGGTAGCTCAGCTCCTCGGTCGGCACGAGCGACTCGGGGGTGCACGTCGGCCAGGTGGGGCATCCGAGTCCCGACCCGGTGAGGCGCACGGCGCCGCCGGTCGCGATGATCGTCACCTGCGCGACGAAGGAGGCCCAGGCGAAGAAGCGGAGTGAACGGGGCACGCGGGTCGTTCCTGATCCGGATCGTGCTGTGACGGGGCTGGGAGTCCCGGACCCACACGGCAGGCGACCCTATAGACTTGAGTGGTTGGCGCAACTGTTGCGACGCGCGCGAGAGCGCGGCACGCAGGCACCAGCCATCTTAGGTTCGCACTGGAGCCACCCGCACATCATCCACCGCCGGCGAGAGCCTCGACTCGCAGGCATGGTGAGCCGGACTGATATCCGGTCGCACGGGAGGAGAAGAGAGAGAGCATGACGGACGTACTGATCGACCGCCCCGAGCTCGAAGGACTCGGCAATTACGAGTTCGGTTGGGCCGATTCCGACGCCGCGGGGGCCTCGGCCCGCCGCGGCCTGTCGCCCGAGGTCGTCGCCGATATCTCGCGGCTGAAGGACGAGCCCGAGTGGATGCTCCAGCGGCGCCAGCGCGCCCTGCAGCTCTTCGACCGCAAGCCGATGCCCACGTGGGGCGCCGACCTCAGCGAGATCGACTTCGACAACATCAAGTACTTCGTCCGGTCCACCGAGAAGCAGGCCCAGACCTGGGAGGACCTGCCCGAGGACATCAAGAACACCTACGAGCGGCTCGGCATCCCCGAGGCCGAGCGCCAGCGCCTCGTCGCCGGCGTCGCGGCCCAGTACGAGTCCGAGGTCGTGTACCACCAGATCAACGAAGAGCTCGAGCGCCAGGGCGTCATCTTCATGGACACCGACACGGCGCTGCGCGAGCACCCCGAGTTCTTCGAGGAGTACTTCGGCACCGTCATCCCGGCCGGTGACAACAAGTTCGCCGCGCTCAACACCGCGGTGTGGTCGGGCGGCTCGTTCGTCTACGTGCCGAAGGGCGTGCACGTCGAGATCCCGCTGCAGGCCTACTTCCGCATCAACACCGAGAACATGGGCCAGTTCGAGCGCACGCTCATCATCGCCGACGAAGACTCGTACGTGCACTACATCGAGGGCTGCACCGCCCCGATCTACAAGAGCGACTCGCTGCACTCGGCCGTCGTCGAGATCATCGTGAAGAAGAACGCCCGCGTGCGCTACACGACGATCCAGAACTGGTCGAACAACGTCTACAACCTCGTCACGAAGCGCGCCACGGCCGCCGAGGGCGCCACCATGGAATGGGTCGACGGCAACATCGGCTCGAAGGTCACGATGAAGTACCCGTCGATCTTCCTCATGGGCGAGCACGCAAAGGGCGAGACCCTGTCGGTCGCCTTCGCGGGCCCCGGCCAGCACCAGGACGCGGGCGCGAAGATGATCCACATGGCGCCGTACACGCAGTCGTCGATCGTCTCGAAGTCGATCGCCCGCGGCGGCGGCCGCGCCGGCTACCGCGGCGAGGTCCGCGTCGACGCGAACGCGCACCACGCGGCGAACACCGTGCGCTGCGACGCGCTGCTCGTCGACACCATCTCGCGCTCCGACACCTACCCCGCGATCGACATCCGCGTCGACGACGTGCAGCTCGGCCACGAGGCCACGGTCTCGAAGGTGTCCGAAGAGCAGCTCTTCTACCTCATGGCCCGCGGCATCCCCGAAGACGAGGCCATGGCGATGATCGTGCGCGGCTTCATCGAGCCGATCGCGCGCGAGCTGCCGATGGAGTACGCGATGGAACTCAACAAGCTCATCGAGATGGGCATGGAAGGATCGGTCGGCTAAGGGATGACCACCGCAATGCAGAGCACAGCCATGCCCACGGCCGAGCAGCACGGCCTCGTCGCGCACTCCGACGGCGCGTTCGTGCCGGTCCAGACCCGCTCCGAGCGGTTCCGCTCGGTGAACGTCGACGACTTCGAGCCGGTCAACGGCCGCGAGCACGAGTGGAAGCTCTCGCCCGTCGCCGCCTTCGCCGACCTCACGTCGGGCGAGCTCGACGGCTCGCGCCCCGAGATCGAGACCGACGCCGTCGACGGCGTGGCCGTCTCGTGGGTCGCCCGCGACGACGCCCGCGTCGGCTCCGCCGGCACGCCCGAGGAGCGCGCGAGCGCGAACGCCTGGTCGAGCTTCGACGAGGCACTCCTCATCTCGGTCACCGGTGAAGACGAGAAGGTCGCGACCGTCACGCGATCGGGCCTCGGCGCCGCGCCGCGCGCCGCGCACACGATCATCGAGATCGCCCCGAACAGCCGGGGCTTCGTCGTCCTGCGCGGCACGGGTGACGCCCGCCTCTCCGAGAACCTCGAGATCCTCGTCGGCGACGGCGCGCAGCTCACGGTCGTGTCGCTCCAGGAGTGGAGCGACGACTCGGTGCACCTCGCGAGCCAGTTCGCGAAGGTCGGCCGCGACGCCTTCCTCAAGCACATCGTCGTCTCGCTCGGCGGCAAGGTCGTGCGGGTCAACCCCTCGACCCACCTCGCCGAGCAGGGTGCCGACGTCGAGGCGCTCGGCCTCTATTTCGCCGACGCCGGCCAGCACCTCGAGCAGCAGGTGTACGTGCACCACGACGCCCCGCACACCAAGAGCCGGGTGACCTACAAGGGCGCCCTGCAGGGCGAGGGCGCGCGCACCGTCTGGATCGGCGACGTGCTCATCGGCCAGAAGGCCACGGGCACCGACAGCTACGAGCAGAACCGCAACCTCGTGCTCACCGACGGCACCCGCGCCGACTCGGTGCCGAACCTCGAGATCGAGACGGGCGACATCGAGGGCGCCGGCCACGCGAGTGCGACCGGTCGCTTCGACGACGAGCAGCTCTTCTACCTCATGGCGCGCGGCATCCGCGAAGACGAGGCGCGTCGTCTCGTCGTGCGCGGCTTCCTCACCGAGATCGTGCAGAAGATCGGCTCGCCCGAGCTCGAAGAGCGTCTCACGGCCGCCCTCGAAGCCGAACTGCAGGGGAGCTGACGTGGCCGCCGTTCGTGTGTGCTCGCTCGATGAACTCGTCGAGAACCAGGCGTCGCGCTTCGTCCTCGAGGGCGTGCCGATCGCGGTCGTCAAGGACTCGGCGGGCGACGTCTTCGCCATCGGCGACACCTGCACCCACGGCGACATCTCGCTCGCCGAGGGGTTCGTCGAGGAGGACACGCTCGAGTGCTGGGCGCACGGTTCGAAGTTCTCGCTGAAGACCGGCAAGCCCCTCACCCTCCCGGCCTACGAGCCGGTCCCCGTCTACCAGGTCGAGATCGAGGGCGGCGACGTCCACATCGACCCCGCGGTCACGCTGACCGTCTGAACAACGCTTCTCCGGCCGCGGCCGGCTACCGAAAAGAGAAATCCCAGAACATGTCTGTGCTCGAGATCAAGAACCTGCACGTCAACGTCGAGACCGACCAGGGCACCCGCGAGATCCTCCGCGGCGTCGACCTCGTCATCAACGAGGGCGAGATCCACGCCATCATGGGCCCGAACGGGTCGGGCAAGTCCACGCTCGCCTACACGATCGCCGGTCACCCCAAGTACACGGTCGTCGAGGGCGAGATCCTCCTCGACGGCGAGAACGTGCTCGAGATGTCGGTCGACGAGCGCGCCCGCGCCGGCCTCTTCCTCGCGATGCAGTACCCGGTCGAGATCCCCGGCGTCACGGTCACGAACTTCCTCCGCACGGCGAAGACCGCGATCGACGGCGAGGCGCCGAGCGTCCGCACGTGGGTCAAGGACGTCCGCGAGTCGATGTCGAACCTCAAGATGGACTCGGCCTTCGCCGAGCGCAACGTCAACGAGGGCTTCTCGGGCGGCGAGAAGAAGCGCAACGAGATCCTGCAGCTCGAGCTCCTGAAGCCGAAGTTCGCGGTGCTCGACGAGACCGACTCCGGCCTCGACGTCGACGCGCTCAAGATCGTCTCGGAGGGCGTGAACCGCGCCAAGGCGAACACGGGCCTCGGCATCCTGCTGATCACGCACTACACGCGCATCCTGCGCTACATCAAGCCCGACTTCGTGCACGTGTTCGTCGCCGGACGCATCGCCGAGCAGGGCGGTCCCGAGCTCGCCGACCGCCTCGAAGAGGAGGGCTACGACCGCTACCAGGTCGCCGAGTCCGCCTCCGCGGCCGCGGCCGAGTAGGGCGCGGGTAGACTCGCACCATGGTCACCTCACTCGCGCCCGAGCGCTACGACGAGGTCTCCGAGGCCCTGAAAGACGTCATGGACCCGGAGCTCGGGGTCAACATCGTCGACCTCGGCCTCATCTACGACCTGGGCTGGGACGACGAGAACGACGCGCTCGTCATCCACATGACGCTCACGAGCGCCGGCTGCCCGCTGACCGACGTCATCGAGGAGCAGACTGCTGAGGCGCTCGACGGGGTCGTCGAGGCGTTCCGCATCAACTGGGTGTGGATGCCGCCGTGGGGCCCCGAGCGCATCACCGACGACGGCCGCGACATGATGCGGGCGCTCGGCTTCGCGATCTGACCCGTCGCCGGCGAACCACGAACCGGATGCCTCGTACAGCAGTGCTGCACGAGGCATCCGCCGTTCGTGGGCGACGCCTCAGGCGAGGCCGCGTCGTGCGAGCAGCGCGTCGATGCGCGGCTCGCGGCCGAGCAGCGCCCTGATCGACTCGCGCGGGTCGCGCGAACCGCCCGGCGCGAGGATCTCGGCGCGATAGCGCGCGCCGTTCTCGGTCGTGGCGCCGCCGTGCTCCTCGAACCACGCCATGATGTCGGCGCCGGGCACCTCGCTCCACACGTAGGAGTAGTAGCCCGCGTCGTAGCCGCCCGCGAAGACATGGGCGAAGTACCCGCTCGAGTACCGCGGCGGCAGCAGTTCGTCGGCGAGTCCGGCGCGTTCGAGCGCCGTGCGCTCGAACGCCGCGACGTCGGCGGGTTCGAGGGCGGCGGCACCGGCGGCGTCGAGGCGGTGCCACGCCTGGTCGAGCACCGCGGCCCCGAGGTACTCGGCGGTCGAGAAGCCCTCGCCGAAGGTGCGTGAGGCGAGGAGGCGCTCGACGAACTCGGGCGCGAGCGGCTCACCCGTCTCGTGGTGCACGGCGTAGTTGCCGAGGATCTCGGGTCGCAGCATCCAGAGCTCGTTCACCTGGCTCGGCAGTTCGACGAAGTCGCGGAAGACGTTCGTGCCGGCGAAGCTCGGGAACCGCACCCGGGCCAGCAGGCCGTGCAGCGCGTGGCCGAACTCGTGGAAGAGGGTCTCCGCCTCGTCGGCGGTGAGCAGGGTCGGGTCCCCGTCGGCGGGCTTCTGCACGTTGAGGTGGTTGACGACCACGGGAAGGTCGCCCGTGAGCTCGGACTGCTCGACGAGCGAGCTCATCCACGCGCCGCCCCGCTTCGAGGGGCGAGCGTAGAGGTCGAGCAGGTAGAGCCCGACCGGCGAGCCGTCGGCCTCGTCGACCTCGAAGACGCGCGCGTCGGGATGATGGCCGACGAGGTCGGGCCGCTCGGCGAACCGCAGCCCGTAGAGCTGCGTCGCCGCGTGGAACACGCCGTCGCGGAGCACCCGGTCGGCCTCGAGGTACGGGCGCATCGCCGCGAGGTCGACGTCGTGGCGTTCGGCCCGCTCGCGCTGGGCGAGATAGGTCCAGTCGGATGCCTCGAACTCGCGCAGCCCGTCGCGCTCGGCGCGTGCGCCGAGTGCGGCCGCCTCGCGGCGCGCGTTCGCCATCGCCGGCGCTGCGAGCCGACCGAGCAGCTCGGCGACGGCCTCGGCGGTGCCGGCGGTCTCGTCGGCCGCGACCGCACTCGCGTGGTCGGCGAAGCCGAGCAGCTCCGCGCGCTCGGCGCGGAGCACGACGAGTTCGAGCAGGATCGCCCGGGTGTCGTGCTCGCCGCCCGACGAGCCGCGGCCGCGCGAAGCGGACAGCAGCCGGTCGCGCGCCGCCGGGACGTCGAGCTCGGCGAGGGCGGGCTGCTGCGTTGACAGGATGAGCGGGAGGAGCCAGCCGTCGAGCCCGCGCGAGGCCGCGGCCGTCCGTGCGCTCGCGCGGCGCCGTTCGTCGAGGCCGGCGAGCTCGCGTTCGTCCGTGAGGTGGAGCGCCCGCTCGTTCGTGTCGGCCAGGAGCGTCTGCTGGAAGGCCGTCGTGAGACCGGCGATCCGCTCGTTGAGGCGTTCGAGCTCGGCGCGGCCGTCGGGGTCGAGGCGGGCACCGGCGAGCACGGCGACGCGATGACGGCGGCGCAGCAGGTACGCCTCGTCGTCGGCGAGGACGAGCCGACCGTCGTCGAGCCGGGCGAGGAGCGCCTCGAGCCGGCCGAACAGGCGGGGCTCGAGCAGCAGCGCGTCGCGGTGGGCGGCGAGCCGCGGGGCGAACTCGGCCTCGATCGCGTCGATCGCCTCGTCGGCGTCGGCCGAGCTGCGGTTCTGGAACACCGGCAGCACCCGGCGCAGGGTCGCGCCCGACCGCTCGAGCGCGAGCATCGTGTTGTCGAACGTCGCCGGCTCGGCGTTCGCGGCGATGCGTTCGAGCTCGTCGCGCTGCTCGCGCATCCCGAGCTCGATCGCCTCTCGGTAGTCGTCGGGCGTGAGCAGCGCGAACAGTGGAAGCCGGAAGGGCAGCGGACTCGGTTCGAGCAGTGGGTTCCGGCGCGGGTCGGTCATCCGTCAACCCTAGGCGCGGGGCGGGAACCGGGGGAGCAGTCACGCATCCGTGTCGCCCGACGGCGTCGCGGGTTGGCGTGCGGCGCCGTCGCGAGGATGATCGAGGCATGACCGTGACGATCAGCACCGTGCTCGCCCCCTTCGGCCCGGCGACCGCGCTCGAACTCACCGACGCCCAGGTCGACGAGCTCGGCGGCGGCAGGCGCGCCGCCGTCCTCGTGCGGATCGGCGGGCGGGCCGCTCGGGTGCGCCTGGCGGTGATGGACGGTCGCAACGTGATCGGACTGTCGAAGGCCGTTCGCACGGAGCTCGGGGTCGAGATCGGCGACGCCGTCGAGGCGACGGTCGAGCTCGACACCGCAGAACGCGAGGTCGAGGTGCCCGGCGACCTCGCCGCGGCGCTCGACGCCGACCCGGCGGCGCGTCGCGCGTTCGAGGCGCTCTCGTACACGCGGCGCAAGGAGCTCGCGCGCGGGGTGGCCGACGCGAAACGGCCCGAGACGCGCGAGCGCCGCATCACCGCGGCCGTCGACTCGCTGCGCGCGTAGGCTCGGGTCATGGAGAGCGAATCGGCGCCGGCACGCGACGCGTACACCCACGGACACCACGCGAGCGTCCTGCGCATCCACGCGTGGCGCACCGTCGAGAACTCGGCCGCGTACCTCGCACCGCACCTCGAGGCGGGCGCGGACGTGCTCGACGTCGGCAGCGGCCCGGGCACGATCACGCTCGACCTCGCCCGACGCGTGCGCCCGGGCCGTGTGGTCGGCATCGACGCCTCGGCCGACGTCGTGGCGCAGGCGGCCGGACTCGCGGCGAGCGAGGGCGTCGGCAACGTCGAGTTCCGCACGGGCGATGCGTACGCGCTCGACTTCGCCGACGACGCCTTCGACGTCGTGCACGCCCACCAGGTGCTGCAGCATCTCGCGCGACCGATCGACGCGCTCCGCGAGTTCCGGCGGGTCCTCAGGCCGGGAGGCCTCCTGGCGGTGCGCGACGTCGACTACGGGGGCATCATCTGGAGTCCGGCGTCGGCGGGCCTCGACCGTTGGCTCGAGCTCTACCACGACGTGCACGACTGGAACGGCGGCGACGCCCACGCGGGTCGCCACCTCAAGCGCTGGGCGCGAGAGGCCGGGTTCGCCGACGCGACCGCTTCGGGCTCGGTGTGGGTCTTCGCGAGCGATCTCGAACGGGAGTGGTGGGGCGGCTCTTGGGCCGAACGCGCCACCGAGTCGAGCTTCGCGGCCCACGCGATCGAGTCGGGCCACTCGAACCCCGACGAGCTCCGCCGGATCGCGCAGGCGTGGCGCGACTGGGCCGCCGACGGCGACGGCTGGCTGCTCATGCCGCACGGCGAGGTGCTGGCGCGCGCCTGATCGAGCCGCTCGGCGGGCTCGGGCGATCGCCGTGCCCGTCGTCAGCCGGCCGACCGGATCACCAGTCCTCGTCGGCGTCGAGCGCGTCGGCGATGACCTCGCGCACGACCGTGCCGTCGTCGAGCTCGGCGATGGGTCGGCCCTCGAGCCAGGTGAGCGTCCAGTGCCGCCCCGCGGGGTCGCCCTCGAACGCGGCCTCGGCCGCGGCGATGCGCGGGCGCAGGTCGCCCGGCACCGACGCCGGTGGCTCGGTGCCGAACGCCCACCTCGTGCCGAGGCGCATCAGGCCCTCATCTCGTACGTGACCCAGCGGGTGCGCTCGGCGAGCCGGTCGTACAGCTGCTGCGCGGTCTCGTTGTCGTCGGCCGTGATCCACGCGACGCCGCCGTGGCCGACCTCTGCGGCACGGGCGTGCACGAACTCGATCAGCGCGCGACCGGTGCCCGTGCCGCGCTGCGACTCGACGACGTACAGGTCGTCGAGGTACATGCCGTACGTGGCGCTCAGGGTCTCGGGCACCTGCCGGAAGTGGGCGAGCCCCACGGGCGTGCCCTCCTCGTCGACCGCGAGCGCCGCCTGGAGCGGGTTGTGCTCGTCGCGCAGCCAGTTCCAGACGATGAGCGCCTTCTGGTCGTCGAGCTTCGTCTCGTAGAACGTGCAGTACGCCTCGAAGAGCGGCAGCCAGCCGAAGAAGTCGTCGTCGCCGGCCATCCGGATCTCGTTGGTCATGGTTCCCCCTACTCGGACGGTGCCTCGAAGGCGACGTCGCGGACTTCGAACTCGTCGGCCTCGGTGAAGGCGAGTTCTGCGATGCGGCCGACGGCGCGCAGGTCGGATGCCACGTGCTCGAGCAGCTCGATCGTCGCCGACGGCGCGGCGATGGTCGCGTGCGCGACGGGCGTCTTCTGCGAGGCCTTGACGTCGGTCTTCGCACGACGGATGCCGGTGAGGGCGAGGCTCGCGAGCTCGAGCAGTTCGCCGCTCGCCTCGCCGCGCGCGGCGAGCTCGTCGGTCGTGGGCCAGGCGGCCACGTGCACCGAGCCGTCGTGCGACCAGCGCCACGCCTCCTCGGTGGCGAACGGGATGACGGGCGCGAACAGGCGCAGCAGCACGCCGAGCGCGGTCTTCAGCGCCGCGACGGCCGAGGCCTGCTCGGGGCTCGCCTCGCCGTAGGCGCGCTCCTTCACGAGCTCGAGGTAGTCGTCGCAGAAGGTCCAGAAGAAGGTCTCGGCGACCTCGAGCGCGCGGGCGTGGTCGTACGCGTCGAGCGCCCGGGTCGCCCGGTCGACGACCGACGCGAGCTCGGCCAGCATGCTGCGGTCGACCGGCATCGTCACCGCGGCATCCGCAGCGCCCTCGAAGCCGAGGATGAACTTGGCGGCGTTGAGGACCTTGATCGCGAGGCGGCGGCCGATTTTCACCTGCGTCGGGTTCTGCGGGTCGAACGCGGCATCGGTGCCGAGCCGGCTCGATGCGGCCCAGTAGCGCACCGCGTCGGTGCCGTGCTGCTCGAGCAGGCCCGCCGGCGTCACGACGTTGCCCTTCGACTTCGACATCTTCTTGCGGTCGGGGTCGACGATGAAGCCCGAGATCGCGGCGTTCGACCACGGGGCGACGCCGTGCTCGAGCTCGGCGCGCAGCGTGGTCGCGAAGAGCCAGGTGCGGATGATGTCCTGGCCCTGCGGGCGCAGCGAGTAGGGGAACACGAGGCTCCACAGCTCGGGGTCGCGCTCCCAGCCGCCCGCGAGCTGCGGCGTGAGCGACGACGTCGCCCAGGTGTCCATGACGTCGTGCTCGCCGACGAAGCCGCCCGGCTCGCCGCGCTGCGCCTCGTCGTACCCGGGCGCGGGCGCCGAGGACGGGTCGACCGGCAGCATCTCCTGCGTGGCGACGATGGGCTCGTCGAACACGGGGTCGCCCTGTGCGTCGAGCGGATACCACACGGGGATCGGCACGCCGAAGAAGCGCTGGCGCGAGATGAGCCAGTCGCCCGACAGGCCGCCGACCCAGTTCTCGTAGCGCACGCGCATGAAGTCGGGGTGCCAGTCGATCTCGCGGCCGTGCCCGAGCAGGCGCTCGCGCAGCGACTCGTCGCGCGCGCCGTTCGTGATGTACCACTGGCGCGTCGAGACGATCTCGAGCGGCTTGTCGCCCTTCTCGAAGAACTTCACCGGGTGCGTGATCGCCTTGGGGTCGGCGAGCAGGTCGCCCGAGTCGCGCAGCTGCTGCACGACCGCCTGCTTGGCGCTGAACGTCGTCTTGCCTGCGAGCTCGGCGTAGGCGGCACGGCCGGCCTCGGAGGTGATGGCCTCGGGCGCCTCGGCGATCACGCGGCCGTCGAACCCGATGATCGCGCGGTTCGGCAGGTCGAGCTCGCGCCACCACACCACGTCGGTCACGTCGCCGAAGGTGCAGATCATGGCGATGCCGGTGCCCTTGTCCTTCTGGGCGAGGTGGTGCGCGACGACGGGCACCTCGACGCCGAACACGGGCGTCGTCACGGTCGTGCCGAAGAGCGGCTGGTAGCGCTCGTCGTCGGGGTGCGCCACGAGCGCGACGCACGCGGGGATCAGCTCGGGCCGGCTCGTCTCGATCTCGACGATGCCGCCGTCGGGGCGGTGGAACGAGACCCGGTGGTAATGGCCGGGCTGCTCGCGGTCCTCGAGCTCGGCCTGCGCCACGGCGGTGCGGAAGGTCACGTCCCACAGCGTCGGTGCGAGGGCCTGGTACGCCTCGCCGCGCTCGACGTTGCGGATGAACGCGAGCTGGGACGTGCGCAGCGCCTCGTCGGCGATCGTGCGGTACGACTGGGTCCAGTCGACCGAGAGGCCGAGTTGGCGGAACAGCGACTCGAACTGCTGCTCGTCTTCGACGGTGAGGCGTTCGCACAGCTCGATGAAGTTGCGGCGCGAGATCGGCAGCTGGTCGGCCGCCTTCGTGCTCTTGTTGTCGCCGCCCTCGAACGGCGGCGTGAAGTCGGGGTCGTACGGCAGCGACGGGTCGCAGCGCACGCCGTAGTAGTTCTGCACCCGGCGCTCGGTCGGCAGGCCGTTGTCGTCCCAGCCCATCGGGTAGAAGACGTGCTTGCCGCGCATGCGCTGGTACCGCGCCACGAGGTCGGTGTGGGTGAACGAGAAGACGTGGCCGATGTGCAGCGAGCCCGACGCGGTCGGTGGCGGGGTGTCGATCGAGTAGACGCACTCGCGCGTGGCGGCGGTGCGGTCGAACCGGTAGGTGCCGTCGTGCTCCCAGACGCCGCCCCACTTGGTCTCGAGGCCCTCGAGCGCGGGCTTGTCGGGGATGCGGGCGGTGTCGGTCATGATGCTCCGGTTCGATATCTGCGGCACCGAGTCCGTGATGAGGTGCCTGAATGTGACGCTCAAGCCTAGCGGAGCGCGGCCGGGAACGCCCGGTGAAGGCGGGATACGGCGCGCCGGGGCGACCGCGACCGGAGGTCGCGGTCAGCGCACGAGCCGGGGCGCGTCGGCGAGCAGCCGTGCGGTGTACGGGTGGTCGGGCGCGGCCAGCACCTGCTCGGCCGGCCCCTGCTCGACCAGGTTGCCCGCTCGCATGACCGCGACGCGGTCGGCCATGTGGCCGACGACGCCGAGGTCGTGGGAGATGAACAGCATGGCGAGCCCCCGCTCGCGCTGGAGCTCGTCGAGCAGGTCGAGGATCTGCGCCTGGATCGTCACGTCGAGTGCGGAGACCGGTTCGTCGCACACGAGGAGGTCGGGCCGGGCGGCGATCGCCCGGGCGATCGCGACCCGCTGCCGCTGGCCGCCGGAGAGCGTGAGCGGCTCGCGCTGCGCGACTCCCGCGGCGAGGCCGACGCGATCGAGCAGCTCGGCGACGCGTCGCGCACGCCCGAGCCGGTCGACCGTGCGGTCGGCGGGGTCGGATGCCCCGCGGCGAGGTCCGTCGGCGGCATCGCCTCGGGCGTCGTCCTCGGCATCGGCGAGGATGCGCCCGACCGTCCATCTCGGGTCGAACGAGCTCAGCGGGTCCTGGTAGATCGCTCCGATCCGGCGCCGCCGCGTGCGCCGTTCGCGCTCGTCGGCGGCGGACCACGGCGAACCGTCGAACGACACCGTGCCGGCGTCGGGGGCGGTGAGGGCGAGCACGAGCCGCGCGAGCGTCGACTTGCCCGACCCGGATTCGCCGACGAGGCCGAGCGTCTCGCCGCGCGAGACCTCGAGCGAGACGTCGTCGACGGCCGCGAATCGGTGCCGGCCGGGCAACCGGTACGTCTTCACGACGTGATCGACGACGAGCAGCGGCTTCGGGGCGTGCGCGCCGGGATCGGTGCGGGCGCGATCGGGGTCGGGGGCGGTTCTCGTGGCCGGCTCGTCGTCGGCCGCGCGCGGACGGCTCAGCGCGACGCCGCGCGGAACGTCGGCCGGCACCGCGGCGATGAGGGCACGGGTGTACGGGTCGCTCGGGGCCCCGAGCACCCGGGCCGTCGCTCCCTGCTCGAGCACGCGGCCGTCGCGCATGACGTGCACCCGGTCTGCGAGCCGCGAGACGACCGCGAGGTCGTGGCTGATGAGCAGCAGGCCGGTTCCGCGGTCGCGCACGCGGGCGAGGAGATCGAGCACACGCGCCTGGACCGTCGCGTCGAGGGCGGTGGTCGGCTCATCGGCGATGAGGAGGGGCGGCTCCAGTGCGAGCGCCGCCGCGATGAGCGCGCGCTGGCGCAGTCCGCCCGAGAGCTCGCCCGAGCGCTGCCGGGCAGCGGCCGCCGGATCGGGCATGCCGACGTCTGCGAGCAGCTGGCGCGCTCGCGAACGGCGCTCGGCACGCGGCATCCGCTCGTGGATGCGCAGGGCGTCCTCGACCTCGCGTCCGACGGGACGCAGCGGGTCGAGCGCCACGAGGGCGTCCTGCAGCACGAGGCCCGCGGTGCGCCCTCGCACGAGGCGCCAGTCGCGCTCGGTCGCGGTGCGGAGGTCCCGGCCGGCGAGGCGCAGCACGTCGGCGGTCACCCGGGCGCCGTCGCCGGCCATGCCGAGCAGGCTTCTGGCTGTGACCGACTTGCCCGAGCCCGACTCGCCGACGAGCGCGACGCATTCGCCGGGTGCGATCGAGAGTCGCATGCCGTCGACGACCCGAACGTCGCCGAAGTCGACCGTCAACCCGTCGACCTCGAGCAGGGGCGTGCCCGCCGCGGCGTTCATCGCGCACCCCGCTCGCGCCGGGCGAGTGCGCGACCGAGCACGGTCGTCGCGATCGTCGTGCCGACGATCATGAGGCCCGGGAAGACCGTCATCCACCACGCGGTCGCGAGGTAGGTGCGTCCCGCCGAGAGCATCGCACCCCACTCGGCGGCCGGCGGCTCGGCGCCGAGGCCGAGGTAGCTGAGCGCGGCGGCCCAGACGATCGCCTGACCGATGCCGAGCGTCGCGAGCACGACGAGCGGCAGGAGTGCGTTCGGCAGGATGTGGGCGCCGATGATGCGGGGTCGCGTGCGGCCGAGCACCGTCGCGGCCTCCACGTACGGCGCGTTGCGGATCGCCACCAGCTGCCCCCGGATGATGCGTGCGTAGCCCGGGGCGGTCGAGAGGCCGACGGCGATCGTCGCCGTGATCGGCCCCGGGCCGGCGACGACGATGACGAGGAGTGCGAGCAGCAGGCCGGGGAAGGCGAACAGCACCTCGACGAGCCGTCCGACGCCGAAGTCGACGGCGCGCCCGCCGAAACTCGCGGCGACGCCGAGCAGGAGCCCGAGCGCGAGGCCGATCGCGGTGGCGGTGACGCCGATCGCGAGCGAGGTGGCGGTGCCGGCGACGACTCGGCTGTAGATGTCGCGACCGGACTCGTCGGTGCCGAACCAGTGCGCCGCCGATGGCGGCTGGAACGCGTCGGCCGGGGCGATCGCGTTCGGATCGTACGTCTCGAGGAGCGAGGGGAAGCAGGTGGCGACGAGGAGGAAGGCGACGAACGCGCCGGCGAGGATCGTGCCGGCCCGCGGGCGGCCGGTGCGCCGGGCCTCGGCCGCCGCCGCGTCGACGGTCGCCTGCTGGAGCTCGAGATCGCTCATCGTCCCGACTCCCCGGCGAGACGCGGGTCGGCGATGCGCATGGCGAGGTCGGTCACGACCGTCATCGCGACGTACACGAGGGCGACGAGCAGCACGACGCCCGTGACGACGGGGATGTCGCGCAGCGTGACGGCCTGCAGCAGGGTGCGGCCGAGTCCGGGCATCGCGAAGATCGTCTCGACGACGACCGCACCCGAGAGGAGCCATCCGAGCGCCCAGCCCGAGAGGCTGATGCCCGGCAGCGCCGCGTGGCGGAGCGTGTGCCGCAGCCGGATGCCGATCGCGCTCTCGCCGCGCGCGCGTGCGGAGGCGACGAAGGGTTGCCGCATCGCCTCGAGGAGGCTCTCCCGCATGACCTGCGCGAGGAATCCCGCGAGCGGCACCGCGAGCGTGACGACCGGCAGCACGAGCCCGATCGGCGTGCCCGTCGCGACGGGCGGCAGCCAGCCGAGGCCAGAGCTGAACACGGCGATGAGCACGGCCGCGAGGAAGAAGTGCGGCAGCGCGGCCGCGACGAGCTCGATGCCCTGACCGAGCGCAGCGGCGATCCGGCCGCGGCCGGTCGACCAGAGGGCGAGCGCCAGCGCGAGCACCCACGCGAGGGCGAGTGAGCACACGGCGAGCAGCATGGTGCCGCCGATCTGCGCGCCGAGGAGCTCGCCGACGGGCACCTTGAGCGCATAGGACGTGCCGAGGTCGCCCGTGAGCAGCCGGCCGAGCATCGCGAGGTACTGCACGACGAGCGGCTGGTCGAGTCCGTAGTCGTGGCGGACCCGGTCGAGTGCCTCCTGCGAGGCCTGCGAGCCGGGCCCGCCGAGGATCGCCTGCGCCGGGTCGCCGGGGATGAGCCGGATGGCGAAGAACGTGAGGGTCGCGACGGCCCACATGACGAAGACCGCACCGCCGATCAGCAGTGCGACATGCCGAGTCGTCCGGCCCGCAGCACGCGGCGCCGGACCGCCGGCCGACGGCGGGGGAGCCCCGTCGCCGTCGACCGGCAGGGTGTCAGTCGGCGATCCAGGCGTCATAGAACGTCGGCGTCGACACCGTCGGCAGTGCGCGGGCGCCGTGCACCGCCTTCGCGACGAGGAAGCTGTTCTGCTGGTCGTAGAGGGGCAGCAGGTAGTGCCCGCCGAGGATGAGTCGCTGCGCCTGCTCGTACAGGTCGGCGCGCTCGTCGGCGTCGCTCGTCGAGGCCGCATCGGTGAGCAGGCGATCGATCTCGGGATCGTTCACCTGGGCGAGGTTGGCGAAGTAGCCGCTCGGCGCGGGCGTGATGCTGTCGGAGTGGTACAGGATGCGCAGCACATCGGGGCCGACCTTCGTGTACGGCGCGCTCACGATCTCGTACTCGTGGGCGAAGAGCGCCCCGTACCAGCTCGACAGGTCGAGCAGCGAGATCTGCACGTCGAAGCCGGCGTCCTTCGCGGTCGCCTGCACCTGCTCGAAGAGGGACTGCTCCGCCGGCACCGACTGGTTCGTGCTCACGGGGAAGCGCAGCACGAGTCGCGCTCCGTCCTTCATGCGCGTGCCGTCGTCGTCGCGCTCGGTCCAGCCGGCCTCGTCGAGCAGGGCGTTCGCCTTCTCGAGGTCGGTCTCGAACAGGTCGGGCTCGGAGTAGGCGAGCGCCTCCACCGACGAGAGCGGCGAGTACGAACGCTCGGCGGTGCCGAAGTAGAGCGAGTCGATGCCGTCGTTGACGTCGACCGCGGCGATGAACGCCTCGCGCACCCGCTCGTCGTCGAACGGCGCCTGGCCCGAGTTGAGCTCGATGCGGTTGGCGGCGCCGGGGCGAGGTGCGTCGATCCAGACGGGGTCTCCCGACTTCTCGGCCGCTGCGGCCGTGTCGGGCTGCGGGTTGTCGATCACGTCGACCTGGTCGCCCTGCAGGGCGGCGTAACGAGAGGCGGCGTCGGGGATGAACCGCCAATCGATCGCCTCGAGATAGGCGGCGCCCTCGTGCTCGGCGTCGGCGGGCGGCGAGACGTAGTCGTCGTTGCGCACGAGCGACACGCGCTCCTGCTTGACCCAGCCGTCGACGACGAACGGGCCGGTGCCGATGGGAGCCTGGCAGTTCTCCTCCATGCCGCGGGCGAGTCCTGCGGGCGACTCGATCGCGAGCCACGGCTGCGAGAGCGACTCGAGCAGCGCGCTGTCGGGCGCCGTCAGCACGAACCGCGCCACGTCGGGGGAGACGACCTCGACGTGGTCGACCTTGCCGAGGGCGAGGTAGCCGGTCGACGACTGGGTCGCCGGGTCCTTGAGGTGCTCGACGTTCGCCTTGACGGCCTCGGCGTCGAACGGCGTGCCATCGGTGAACTCGACGTCGTCGCGCAGCGTGAACTCCCAGCTCAGGCCGTCGGCGGCGGACTCCCACGACTCGGCGAGCCAGGGGATGATCTCGCCCGACTCGTTGCGCGAGACGAGCGACTCGAGGAACTGGCTCGCGAGGAGCGCCTGCGGATAGTTGCCGCCGACGTGCGGGTCGAGGCAGGTCGGCTCGGCATCGCCCGAGGCGTACCGCAACGTGCCGCCCGCGACGGGGTCGTCGGAGGCATCGGGTTCGGCGGCCTGGCAGCCGGCGAGCGCGACGGCTCCCGCGAGCGCCACGACGGCGAGCCCGAGCGTGCGCGGGCGACGGAGTGAACGGAGTGCAGCGTGCATCGAAGTCCTCGAGAGGGGAGTGGGAATCAGGCGGGACGACGACGGCCCTGAGTCATCCTGACACCGCGTCGCGCCACCGACAAGCAAGTTGTTCGCATTGCAATAGAACAAATATGATTAGGCGATGTTGATCCGCCTCGACCCAGCCTCGCCGACGCCGTTGGCCGACCAGCTGGCGTCGGCGCTCAGGTCGTCGATCATCGACGGCCGGCTGACGGGCGGCGAGCGGCTGCCGGCCGCGCGCACGCTCGCCGCCGAGCTCGGCGTCAACGTGCACACGGTGCTGCGCGCCTACCACCGCCTGCGCGACGAACAGCTCATCGAGGTGCACCGCGGGCGGGGTGCCGTCGTCGCCGTGCGCGTGGGCGGCCACGCGGCGCTCGCGGGCGCCGTGCACGACCTCGTCGACGAGGCGCGCGAACACGACCTGCCCGAGGCGGCGCTGCTCGAACTCGTGCGCGCCGCGTACCGCGCCGCCCCGCAGATCGGGGTCGTGCGCCCGATGCGTCCGGCGGGCCCGCCCGCGACACGGTATTCTTGACGGCAACGACGTCGATCCGGCCATCACCGGGGAGTCTTCGGAAGAACGCGAGCGAGCGCCGTACGGCCCCGTTCGCCACTAGAACCGAACGGGGCGGCCCGTCACAGCCGGCAATGAGAGGCGAATCGGTCGACGGCCCCGTCGGAGGCCGATCCGCAAACGAGGTGGTACCGCGGTGGCGGCTCGATCGAGCGGCCGGCGTCCTCGTGCAGCATCCGTCCCACAAGGAGCGAGCGTGTACCCCCGGACCCCAGACGACCACGGCGTCGCCCCCTCACCAGACTTCCCCGCCGTCGAGCGCGACGTGCTCGCCTTCTGGAAGGCCGACGGCACGTTCCAGGCCTCGATCGACCAGCGCCAGGGCGCTCCCGAGTGGGTCTTCTACGACGGCCCCCCGTTCGCCAACGGGCTGCCCCACTACGGCCACCTGCTGACCGGCTACGCGAAGGACCTGTTCCCCCGGTTCCAGACCATGCGCGGCCACCAGGTGCACCGCCGTTTCGGCTGGGACACGCACGGCCTGCCCGCCGAGCTCGAGGCCGAGCGCCAGCTCGGCATCACCGACAAGAGCGAGATCGAGGAGATGGGCATCGCGGCGTTCAACCGCGCCGCCCGCGAGTCGGTGCTGCGCTACACCAAGGAGTGGGAGGAGTACGTCACCCGCCAGGCCCGCTGGGTCGACTTCGAGAACGACTACAAGACGCTCGACGTCACGTTCATGGAGAGCGTGATCTGGGCGTTCAAGACGCTCTACGACAAGGGCCTCGCCTACGAGGGCCACCGCGTGCTGCCGTACTGCTGGCGCGACCAGACGCCGCTCTCGAACCACGAGCTGCGCATGGACGACGACGTCTACAAGATGCGCCAGGACCAGACGGTCACCGTCACCTTCCCGCTCACCGGTGCGAAGGCCGAGTCGCTCGGGCTCACCGCGGTGCGCGCGCTCGCGTGGACGACGACGCCGTGGACCCTGCCGACGAACTTCGCGCTCGCGGTCGGCCCCGACATCGAGTACGCCGTCGTGCCGGCGGGCCCGAACGGCACGCCCGACGCAACCGTGCTCCGCGAGCAGGCCGAGGGCGGGGAGGCGCCCGAGGTGCTCGGCGCCGAGTACCTGCTCGCCGTCGACCTCGTCGGCGGCTACGCGAAGGAGCTCGGCTACGAGTCGGCCGACGACGCGCGCGCGGCCGTGTCGCGCACGGTGCGCGGCACCGAGCTCGACGGTGTCACCTACGACCGGCTCTTCGACTACTACGCCGACGTCGAGGCCTACGGGCTGCAGAACGCGTGGCGCATCCTCGTCGCCGACTACGTCACCACCGAGGACGGCACCGGCATCGTGCACCAGGCCCCCGCCTACGGCGAGGAGGACCAGAAGATCGGCGAGGCCGCCGGCATCCCGGTCATCATCTCGCTCGACGAGGGCGGCAAGTTCCTGCCGGCCGTCACCGACGTCGCAGGCCTCCTCTGGAGCGACGCGAACAAGCCGCTCACCCAGCTGCTGAAGGCCGAGGGGCGTCTCCTGCGCCAGGCGAGCTACGAGCACTCGTACCCGCACTGCTGGCGCTGCCGCAACCCGCTCATCTACAAGGCCGTCTCGAGCTGGTTCATCAAGGTGCCCGAGTTCAAGGGCCGCATGGGCGAGCTCAACCAGGACATCAACTGGGTGCCCGACAACGTGAAGGACGGGCAGTTCGGCAAGTGGGTCGCGGGCGCGCGCGACTGGTCGATCAGCCGCAACCGCTACTGGGGCTCGCCGATCCCCGTGTGGAAGAGCGACGACCCCGAGCACCCGCGCATCGACGTCTACGGCTCGCTCGAGGAGCTCGAGCGCGACTTCGGCCGACTGCCGGTCGGCCCCGACGGCAAGCCCGATCTGCACCGCCCGTACATCGACGAGCTCACCCGGCCGAACCCCGACGACCCGACCGGCAAGTCGACGATGCGCCGCATCACCGACATCTTCGACGTCTGGTTCGACTCGGGCTCGATGCCGTTCGCCCAGGTGCACTACCCGTTCGAGAACCGCGAGTGGTTCGACACGCACAACCCCGCTGACTTCATCGTCGAGTACATCGGGCAGACGCGCGGCTGGTTCTACGTCATGCACGTGCTCTCGACGGCCCTGTTCGACCGCCGCGCCTTCTCGAACGTCGTGAGCCACGGCATCGTGCTCGGCAGCGACGGCCAGAAGATGTCGAAGTCGCTGCGCAACTACCCCGATGTCTCCGAGGTCTTCGACCGCGACGGCTCCGACGCGATGCGCTGGTTCCTCATGTCGAGCTCGGTGCTGCGCGGCGGCAACCTCGTCGTCACCGAAGAGGGCATCCGCGAGGGCGTGCGCCAGCTCATGCTGCCGCTGTGGAGCACCTGGTACTTCTTCTCGCTCTACGCCAACACCGCGAAGGAGGGCGGGTACGAGGCATCCCGCTCCACCGCCTCGACCGACGTGCTCGACCGGTACCTGCTCGCGAAGCTGCGCGACCTCGTCGAGGCGGTCACCGCCGATCTCGACGACTTCGACTCGCCGCTCGCGGCGCAGAAGCTGCGCGACTTCGGCGACGTGCTGACGAACTGGTACGTGCGCCGCTCGCGCGACCGCTTCTGGCAGGGCGTCGGCGCCGACGGCGAGGGCCGCGAGGCCTTCGACACGCTCTACACGGTGCTCGAGACGCTCACTCGGCTCGCTGCGCCGCTGCTGCCGCTCGTGAGCGAGAAGGTGTGGCGGGGCCTGACGGGCGGGCGCAGCGTGCACCTGACCGACTGGCCCGAGGCGTCGGAGTTCCCGGCCGACCCGGCGCTCGTCGCGGCCATGGACGCCGTTCGCGAGATCAGCTCGACCGCGCTCGCGCTGCGCAAGCAGGCGGGCCGCCGGGTGCGCCTGCCGCTCGCGTCGCTCACGGTCGTGGCGGCGGATGCCGCGGCGCTCGCGCCGTTCGAGGCGATCCTGCGCGACGAGCTCAACGTGAAGTCGGTCGCGCTCGTGCCGCTCGACGACGGCAGCGCCGAGGCCTACGGGGTCACGAAGCGGCTCACCGTGAACGCGCGGGCCGCCGGGCCTCGCCTCGGCAAGCAGGTGCAGCAGGCGATCCAGGCGGCGCGATCGGGCGACTGGTCGCTCGACGGCGACGTCGTGGTCGCGGGCGGCATCGCGCTCGAGGCCGGCGAGTACGAGCTCGTGCTCGAGGCCGGCTCGGGCGACGGCGAGCGTGCGCTCGGCCTCCTCGCCGACGGCGGATTCGTGATCCTCGACACCGCGACGACGCCCGAGCTCGAGGCCGAGGGCCTCGCGCGCGACGTCGTGCGCGCGGTGCAGGAGGCGCGCAAGTCGGCCGGCCTCGAGGTGGGCGACCGCATCGCGCTGACCCTGACCCTCGACCCCCTCGGCGCGGCGGCAGCGGAGGCGCACCGCGAGCTCATCGCGGGCGAGACGCTCGCGACCTCGCTCGAGGTGCTCGCGTCGGCCGAGCTCGACGGCGAGGCGAAGCCGGTCGGCGACGATTCCCGCCTCGCGATCGGATTGGAGCGCGCATGACCGGCCCCGACGACCTCGAGGCGCGCGACGCCGCCGATGCGGTGTACGCATCGCTCATCGCACGCGTCGGTGAGGGAGCCCCTCGGCCCCGGCTCGAGCCGACCCGCCGCACCGTCGAACTGCTCGGCGACCCTCACCGTTCGGCGCCCGTCATCCACATCACGGGCACGAACGGCAAGACGTCGACGAGCCGCATGATCGAGAGCCTGCTACGCGCCTCCGGGCTGCGCACGGGTCTGCTCACGAGCCCGCACCTCGTGCGGTTCACCGAGCGCATCCGCATCGACGGGGAGTCGATCACCGATGAGGCGGTCGCGCGCAACTGGGAGGAGATCCTCCCGTTCATCGCGATCGTCGACGCCGAGCTCGAGCAGGCCGGCGAGCAGCCCCTCACGTACTTCGAGGCGCTCACCGTGCTCGCCTTCGCCTGCTTCGCCGACGCGCCCGTCGACGTCGTCGTGCTCGAGGTCGGCATGGGCGGCGAGTGGGACTCGACGAACGTCGCCGACGGACAGGTCGCCGTGTTCACGCCCATCGCGCTCGACCACCAGGCCCGCCTGGGCTCGACGATCGAGGCGATCGCCCGCACGAAGTCGGGCATCATCAAGCCCGCCGCAGCCGTGGTGACCGCGCGGCAGGCCGACGAGGCGCTGCGCGTGCTCGAGGACGCCGCCGAGCTGACCGAGTCGACGCTCGCCGTCGAGGACGACGCCTTCGCGGTGGTCTCGACGGCGGTCGCCGTCGGCGGGCAGCTCGTGACGATCCGCGGCCTCGCGGGGGAGTACCGCGACCTGCTGCTGCCGATGTTCGGCGCCCACCAGGCCGAGAACGCGGCCGTCGCGGTGGCGGCGGTCGAGGCGTTCATCGGCGGCGGCTCGGTGCGACTCGCCGACGAGGTCGTCGAGCGCGGCCTGGGCGAGGCGACCTCGCCCGGACGCCTCCAGGTCATCGGCACCGAGCCCACCGTGCTCGTCGACGCGGCCCACAACCCGCACGGTGCCCGTTCGCTCGTCGCCGCCCTCGACGAGGTCTTCGACTTCGACGAGGTCGCCGTCGTGTTCGGCGTCGTCGACGACAAGGACGCCGCCGGCATCATGGCCGAGCTCGCCGCGATCACGGGGCCGTTCCTCGTGACGGCGCCCGAGTCGGAGCGGGCGCTGCCCGCCGACGCGCTCGCGCCGATCGTCGCCGCACGCGCGGACGACCGCGTGACCGTCGCCGAACGGCTCGACGACGCACTCGAGCAGGCGCGCGACTGGGCCGCCGCCGAGCCGAAGCGCGCGGTGCTCGTCACCGGCTCGATCGTGCTCGTCGGCGAGGCCATGGCCTACGCCGAGGACCACGAATGGGGGAGCGCATGAGCGACGACCGGTCGGCCGGCGACATGTCCGGCGCGAGTGACCGACCCGGCGGCGATCCCGAGGACACGGCGCCCGCGCGCCCGCCGCGTTCGATCCGGCAGAGCCTCGCCGCGATCGTGCTCGGCTTCGAGACGATCGTGGTCTTCCTCGCGGCGCTCGTCGTCTGGGGGCTCGCGCAGGGCGACGCCGCACTGGGCGTCGAGTCGCCCCTCCCGCCGTGGGTGGCGCTCGTCGCCGGCGGCGTCATCATCCTCGGCCTGATCGCGACGATCGGCCTGCTGCGCTTCGACTGGGCGTACACGCTCGGCTGGGTGCTGCAGGTCCTCATCGTCGCCTCGGGCTTCATCAACCCGGCGATGTTCGTCGTCGGGGCGCTCTTCGGCGGCATGTGGTGGTACTGCATGGTCGCCGGGAGCCGGATCGACCGACAGCGCGCGACGTTCGCCGCGCAGGGAAAGGACCAGCAATGACCACCGCGATCGAAGAGACCCTCGTGCTCGTGAAGCCCGACGGCGTCGCCCGCAACCTGACCGGCGAGATCCTCCGCCGCATCGAGGCGAAGGGCTACTCGCTCGTCGACATCCGCCTCGTGCAGGCCGACCGGGAACTCCTCGCGAAGCACTATGCCGAGCACGAGGGCAAGCCGTTCTACGAGCCGCTCGTCGAGTTCATGGAGTCGGGTCCCGTCGTCGCGATCCGCGTCGCCGGCAATCGCGTGATCGAGGGCTTCCGCGTGCTCGCGGGCACGACCGACCCGACGACCGCGGCGCCCGGCACGATCCGCGGCGACTTCGGCCGTGACTGGGGCCTCAAGGTGCAGCAGAACCTCGTGCACGGCTCCGACTCGCCCGAGTCGGCCGAGCGCGAGCTCGCCCTCTGGTTCGCCTGAACCGATCACCGGTGGTCGAGTAGCGACGAAGGAGCGTATCGAGGCCCGGCGACCGCACTCGAGACCGGGTCGCCGGGCCTCGATACGCGTGCTCCTTCGTCGCTCGCCACTCGACCACCGGGTTGAGACCCGCCGGAGGGCCTCAGAGGTTCTGCAGGTCGATCATGACGCGCGGGATCGCGTTCATCTGCACCTGCGCGAGCACGATCACGATCAGGTAGCTCACGACCGTGATGAGCGGCACCCACTTGTACCAGCCGGCGGCGAGGCGGCGAACGCGTGCCGAGACCGGAATATGCCCCTCGCGGAGGTTGTAGAGCGTCAGCGCCCAGAACGTGGGGATCGTCACTGCCCACGTGAGCATGCACCACGGGCACAGCACGTCGAGCACGTAGATGCTCTGGAAGATCAGCCAGCCGACGAAGACCAGTGCTCCGGCGACGCCGACGTTGAAGCCGATCCAGAACCAGCGGGCGAACGTCGCACCCGCGAGGATCGCCACGGCGATCGTGATGACGACGGGCCAGGCCATCAGGCCGACGAACGGGTTCGGGAAGCCGAACACGGCGCCCTGCCACGAGGCGAGGTTCGTGCTGCACCCGACGAGCACGCCGACGTTGCAGTTCGGCACGTGGCTCGGGTCCTGGAGGGTGAGCACCTTCTCGACCGAGAGTTCGAACGCGGCGAGCAGCCCGAGGGCGCCGGCGATGACGAGGAAGATCGCGAGGGCGAGCGGCCGAGGGCGCTCCGGGGTGTCGGGCATGCTCGGATTATGGCACGCCGATTCCCCATGGCGCTGTCAGAGCATGCGATAATCGAGGGAGTCGTCCGGGCCGCGCCCGGCACGGCGCCGACGAAGGCTTTGAGGATGCGATGCATCCGAGTGGGCGGGAGAAACCCGCAAGATGTGGCGATCACGGCAACCGCCGATCGCAGAATTGATGGTTCGGCGGCACCGCGCGAAGCGCGGGGCCGCTCCAGAGGAGTACGGATCCACGGCGCGGCCGGGGCATCCGGTGTAGGAGTGCACCAGAGATGGTGGAAGGCAACGAGAAGAACAGCAACGAACCCGATTCGCGCGTGAGCGCCCCCAAGCGGCGCGGCGGCCTGTTCGGCTCCCGGCGGTCGCGTCGGGCGTCGAGCGATGCGATCGTCGAGGCGGCGACGGCTGAGGCCGCGACGTCCGAGACGACGGCTTCCGACGGCGCGACCGAGCCGGTCGGCTCGCCCGCGACGGCTTCGGGTGCGGATGCCGCGGCCGAGGCCGCCCCTGCGGCCGAGGCCGATGCGCCCGCCGCGGAGGAGTCGCCGGCCGAAGCGGCCGCCGACGCGGCATCCGCCGCCGAGGAGGTCGCCCCCGCGGTCTCGCCGATCCCGACCACCCTCACGACGACGTCGCTCATCTTCCACGCGCCGCCCGTCTTCGAGGTGCCCGAGCGCGACGAACCGCGCGCCGAGGAGGGGTCGAGCGTCCGCCGCCGCACCCGGCGACGTTCCGGCGAGGAGAACCGGCCGACCGGCGACGAGCCGGCCAACAACGTCGTCAAGGTGCGCAAGCCCCGCGAGCCCGAGCTCATCACCGAGCCGCAGAAGGTCAAGGGCTCGACCCGCCTCGAGGCGAAGAAGCAGCGCCGCCGCGACGGCCGTGACGCCGGCCGCCGCCGCGCCGTGATCACCGAGGCCGAGTTCCTCGCCCGCCGCGAGTCGGTCGACCGGTCGATGGTCGTCCGCGAGAAGGGCGGCCGCATCCAGATCGGCGTGCTCGAGGACGGCGTGCTCGTCGAGCACTACGTCGCGCGCAATCAAGACGCATCCCTCATCGGGAATGTCTACCTCGGGCGCGTGCAGAACGTGCTGCCGAGCATGGAGGCGGCGTTCGTCGACATCGGCCGCGGCCGCAACGCCGTGCTCTACTCGGGCGAGGTCGACTGGGAGGCCGCCGCCGAGAACGGCGAGAAGAACCAGCCGCGCCGCATCGAGCTCGCGCTGAAGCCCGGCGACCGCGTGCTCGTGCAGGTCACGAAGGACCCGGTGGGCCACAAGGGCGCCCGCCTGACGAGCCAGGTCTCGCTGCCCGGACGGTACCTCGTGTACGTGCCGAACGGATCGATGAACGGCATCAGCCGCAAGCTCCCCGACACCGAGCGCGCGCGCCTCAAGAAGATCCTGAAAGAGGTGCTGCCCGAGAACCAGGGCGTCATCGTGCGCACCGCGGCCGAGGGCGCCACCGAAGAGCAGCTCACGCTCGACGTCAACCGGCTGATCGCCCAGTGGGCCGACATCCAGCAGACGCTCGAGAAGGTGCAGGCGCCCGCGCTCCTGCACTCCGAGCCCGACCTGCTCATCAAGATCGTCCGCGACGTCTTCAACGAGGACTTCCAGAAGCTCATCATCGAGGGCGACGCCGCCCGCCAGACGATCGAGCGGTATCTGCGGGCCGTCGCCCCCGACCTGCTCGAGCGCGTCGAGGCCTACTCGGGCGACCGCGACTCGTTCGACGAGTTCCGCATCACCGAGCAGATCGAGAAGGCGCTCGACCGCAAGGTGTGGCTGCCGTCGGGCGGTTCGCTCATCATCGACCGCACCGAGGCGATGACGGTCGTCGACGTCAACACCGGCAAGTTCGTCGGCTCGGGCGGCAACCTCGAAGAGACCGTCACGAAGAACAACCTCGAGGCGGCCGAAGAGATCGTGCGCCAGCTGCGCCTGCGCGACATCGGCGGCATCATCGTCGTCGACTTCATCGACATGGTGCTCGAGTCGAATCGCGACCTCGTGCTGCGCCGCCTCGTCGAGTGCCTCTCGCGCGACCGTACGAAGCACCAGGTCGCCGAGGTGACCTCGCTCGGCCTCGTGCAGATGACCCGCAAGAAGCTCGGCCTCGGCCTCCTGGAGTCGTTCAGCGAGCCGTGCGAGGTGTGCGCAGGCCGCGGCATCATCGTGCATCACGAGCCGATCCTGAAGCACCGTGCACCGCAGCAGCCCGAGCGCCGGCGCAACCGGGGCGGCGGAGGCCAGTCGCAGCCGCAGCCGGCGGCGGCGCCGTCGACGCCGCACGCCGGCACGCACGCGATCACCGACGATGCGAAGCACGCGCTCGCCCAGATCGCCGCGTCGACGATCCCGCACACGGAGGCCAAGGGCGACGACACGGGTGCGCCGGCCGCGATCGAGACGCCGGTCGCCCAGTCGGCCGCCGACGCGCCGACCGGCGGCCGCCGCCGCGGCCGTCACCGCCGGGTGTCGCAGGAGGCCGGCCAGCCCGAGCTCCAGGCTGCGCCCGAGGTCGCCGAGCTCGCGCAGCCGGGCGACGGCGCCGAGCCCGTGCTGCCGATCATCGACCTGCCCGAGCCGGCGACCGAGCGCAAGCGCCCGGTGCCGACCGCGGAGGCCGAGGTGCTCCTCGACTCGGTGCTCGACGCGCTGCCCGCGCCGAAGAAGGCGGGGGAGGGACGTACCCGCAGCCGCCGGGTGTCCACGGCCTCGCTCAGCGCAGGCGGGTCGATCCCCGTGATCACCCGCGCCGACGGCGACGCCGACGCCGAGGCATCCGACAGCTCAGAGTGACGCGCCGCCTGCGCGGTCGCGCCGTTCGCGCGGCGTGACCCGCAGGCCGCTGCGTCGCAGGCGCCGCACGAGCTCGCGCGGGCTCACGGGCTCGGCGCCGGCGGCCACGAGCTCGTCGTATCGTTCGATCGGCACGTCGTAGTGGTCGAGGTCGAACGCCCGCGCCGGGAGCTCGGCCCGCCGGGCGAACGCCTGCAGTTCCTCGATCGACTCGTCGCTGACGAGGTGCGCCCAGACCGTGCCGTGCTTCGGCCACAGGGGCGTGTCGATGAGGACCGTCATGAGGGGATGCTACGCCGCGATGCCGCGCGACGCGCCGTCGCCGCGCGTTTGACCGCCTCCGAGTCATCCGGTAAACTCGACCGTTGGTGCCGCTGCTTATCCCAGTGCGCGCCATCTTGCAGTTCACTCTGCACATCGTTTTCTGGCAGTCACCACCCTTCTTCCCGCTGGGGCGACCGCGCAGTGACAATCCCATCAGGCAGACGGAGCCGAGAGGCTCCCCAGAGATAGGTACGAGTAGTGGTTTACGCAGTAGTGCGCGCCGGCGGTCGGCAGGAGAAGGTCGAAGTCGGCACCATCGTGACGATGGACCGCATCAAGGCTGACAAGGACGGCAACGTCCAGCTCACCCCGGTGCTCCTCGTCGACGGTGACAAGATCACCTCCGACGCCAAGTCGCTCGCGAAGGTCACGGTCACGGCCGAGGTTCTCAACGACCTCCGCGGCCCGAAGATCGTGATCCAGAAGTTCAAGAACAAGACCGGCTACAAGAAGCGCCAGGGCCACCGTCAGGAGCTCACGCGCGTCAAGGTCACCGGCATCAAGTAACCCGCGGCGTCCAAGGAGAATCAGACATGGCACACAAAAAGGGAGCGAGCTCCACTCGCAACGGTCGTGACTCGAACGCGCAGCGCCTCGGCGTGAAGCGCTTCGGCGGCCAGGTCGTCAGCGCCGGCGAGATCCTCGTCCGCCAGCGCGGCACCCACTTCCACCCGGGTGCGGGCGTCGGTCGCGGTGGCGACGACACCCTGTTCGCGCTCGAGGCCGGTGCGGTGCAGTTCGGCAACAAGGGCGGCCGCAAGGTCGTCAACATCGTGGCGGTCGGCGAGTAGTCGACCGACGGTCTTCGTGAGGGCGGGCTTCGGCTCGCCCTCACGTGTTTCATCACTCGGATCCATTCAGTCCACCCAGTAATCGAGGAGGGGTCGGCATGGTCAGCTTCGTCGACGAGGTGACGCTCTACCTGCGCGCCGGCCACGGCGGCAACGGCTGCGTGTCGGTGCGGCGCGAGAAGTTCAAGCCGCTCGCGGGGCCCGACGGCGGCAACGGCGGTCACGGCGGTGACATCGTGCTCGTCGCCGACCCGCAAGTGACGACCCTGCTCGCGTACCACGGCCGCCCGCACCGATCGTCGTCGAACGGCCAGCCCGGCATGGGCGACAACCGTTCGGGCGCGGCGGGCGAAGACCTCGAGCTCCCCGTGCCCGTCGGCACGGTCGTGAAGGACGACGAGGGCAACGAGCTCGCCGATCTCGCCGAGCCCGGCCTCCGCTACGTCGCGGCGGCCGGCGGCCTCGGCGGCCTCGGCAACGCCGCGCTCGCGACGACGAAGCGCAAGGCCCCCGGATTCGCCCTGCTCGGCACCGACGGCGACGAGCACGAGATCCGCCTCGAGCTGAAGACGATCGCCGACGTCGCGCTCGTCGGCTTCCCGAGCGCCGGCAAGTCGAGCCTCATCGCCGCGCTCTCGGCTGCACGGCCGAAGATCGCCGACTACCCGTTCACCACGCTGCACCCGAACCTCGGTGTCGTGCAGGCCGGCGACCACCGCTACACCGTCGCCGACGTGCCCGGCCTCATCGAGGGTGCGAGCGAGGGCAAGGGACTCGGCCTCGAATTCCTGCGTCACGTCGAGCGCTGCTCGGCACTCCTGCACGTCATCGACTGCGCCACCCTCGAGCCCGGCCGCGACCCCATCAGCGACCTCGACGTCATCCTCGCCGAGCTCGCGGCATACCCGGTCCCCGAGGGACAGGTCCCGCTGCTCGAGCGCCCCCAGCTCGTCGCGCTCAACAAGGTCGACGTGCCCGAGGCGCGCGAGCTGGCCGACTTCGTGCGACCCGAGCTCGAGTCGCGCGGCTACCGCGTGTTCGAGATCTCGACGGTCAGCCACGAGGGCCTCCGCCAGCTCGGCTTCGCGCTCGGCGAGCTCGTCGATCGCGCGCGAGCCGAGGCGGCTGCGACGCCGGCGCCCGAGCGCATCGTCATGCGCCCGAAGGCGGTCGACGACGCCGGGTTCACCGTTCGCGCCGAGGGCGGCAGCTACGGCACGATCTACCGCGTCATCGGCAAGAAGCCCGAGCGCTGGGTGCAGCAGACCGACTTCGCCAACGACGAGGCCGTCGGCTACCTCGCCGACCGGCTCGCCCGGCTCGGCGTCGAGGACGAGCTCGTCCGCGCCGGCGCGGTGGCGGGTTCGACCGTCGTCATCGGCAAGGGCCAGGGCGTCGTCTTCGACTGGGAGCCCACGCTCACCTCGACCGCCGAGCTCATCACCTCGCCCCGCGGCACCGACGTGCGCCTCGACGAGAACCGGCGGGCGACGCGCGCCGAGCGCAAGAGCGGCTACCACGAGCGCATGGACGCGAAGGCCGAGGCCCGCGCCGAGCTCGAGCGCGAGCGCGAGGCCGGCATCTGGTCGGACGAGTCGGCGGGCGACGAGGAGGCCGGCACGGGAGACGGCGAACGATGACGCTCGGCTCCCGCTCCGACATCCCGTCCGCACGCCGGATCGTCGTCAAGGTCGGCTCATCGTCGATCAGCGGCGAGAACACCGGCCAGATCGCACCGCTCGTGGAGGCGCTCGCCGCGGCGCACGGGCGCGGCACCGAGGTCGTGCTCGTCTCGTCGGGCGCGATCGCGACGGGCATGCCGTACCTGCGGCTCGACGCGCGGCCGACCGACCTCGCGACCCAGCAGGCCGCGGCCTCCGTCGGGCAGAACCTGCTCATGGTGCGCTACCAGGACGCCCTCGACCGCTACGACATCGTCGCCGGCCAGGTGCTGCTCACGGCGGGCGACCTCGAGAACGACACCCCGCGGGTCAACGCGCAGCGCGCGATCGATCGGCTGCTGGCCCTGCGCATCATGCCCATCGTCAACGAGAACGACACCGTCGCGACGCACGAGATCCGCTTCGGCGACAACGACCGTCTCGCGGCCCTCGTCGCCGAGCTGATCGGCGCCGACCTGCTCGTGCTGCTCTCCGACGTCGACGCCCTCTACACGAAACCGCCCCACCTGCCGGGTGCCGAGCGGATCGGGCACGTCGCGTTCGGCGACGAGCTCGCCGGGGTCGAGATCGGCTCGGTCGGTCGCGCGGGCGTCGGCACGGGCGGCGCGGAGACGAAGGTGTCTGCGGCGCGGGTCGCCGCCGAGGCGGGTGCCGCCGTGCTGATCACGGCGACGCCTCGCGTCGCCGACGCGCTCGCGGGTGCGGAGCTCGGCACCTGGTTCGAGCCCGCCCGCTGACGTCACACGGCGGTCGGGTGCCGACTGCCTCGCCTAGGCTTGAGCCATGGAGCAACCCGACCTGGATCCCGATGTGCTCGACGATCGGCTCGCCGCGGCCAAGTCCGCGTCGTACCGCCTCGCACAGGCGTCGACCGCCGAGAAGGACGAGGCCCTGGCCCAGGTCGCTGCGATCCTGCGCGAGCGCGCCGACGAGATCGTGGCGGCGAACGCGCGCGACCTCGAGGCGGGTCGTGACAACGGCCTCTCGAGCGGACTGCTCGATCGCCTGACCCTCGACGTGCGCCGCGTGAACGCGCTCGCCGATGCGGTGCTCGAGGTGATCGCGCTCACCGACCCGATCGGCGAGACCGTGAGCGGACGTTCGCTGCCGAGCGGCGTGCGCATCGACCAGGTGCGGGTTCCGCTCGGCGTCGTCGGGGCGATCTACGAGGCGCGCCCCAATGTCACGATCGACATCGCGGTGCTCGCGCTCAAGAGCGGCAATGCCGTCGTCCTGCGTGGCGGCAGCGCCGCCGAGCAGACCAACGCGGTGCTCGTCGAGGTGCTCCGGGCCGCGCTCGAGCGCGCCGGACTGCCGGCCGACGCCGTGCAGACGGTCGACGACTTCGGCCGAGTGGGCGCCCGCCACCTCATGCAGGCGCGCGAGTACGTCGACGTGCTCATCCCGCGGGGGAGCGCCGGGCTCATCCGCGCGGTCGTCGACGAGGCGCGCGTGCCCGTGATCGAGACGGGCGCGGGCGTCGTGCACATGTTCCTCGACGAGAGCGCGCCCGAGTCGTGGGCCGTCGAGCTCGTGCACAACGCCAAGGTGCAGCGACCGAGCGTCTGCAACGCGCTCGAGACGCTGCTCGTGCATCGCGCCGCCGCCGAGCGGCTGCTGCCGGCCGTGATCGACCGGCTCGAGGCATCCGGGGTCACCGTGCACGCCGACGAGCGAGCTCGGGCGATCCGGCCCGAGACCGTGCCGGTGACCGACGAGGACTGGGCGACCGAGCACATGAGCCTCGACCTGTCGGTCGGCGTCGTCGACTCGCTCGACGACGCGCTCGCCCACATCCGCCGGTACTCGACGAAGCACACCGAGGCGATCGTGACCAACGACCTCGGCAACGCCGAGCGGTTCCTCAACGAGGTCGACGCCGCCGCCGTCATGGTGAACGCGTCGACGCGCTTCACCGACGGCGCGGAGTTCGGCTTCGGCGCCGAGGTCGGCATCTCCACCCAGAAGCTCCATGCACGCGGGCCCATGGGCCTGCCGCAGTTGACGAGCACGAAGTGGATCGTGCGCGGAGCGGGTCACGTGCGCGCCTGAGCGCACGGCACCGCTCGACCTCGATAGACTGGCCCGAGCGTTACCCGCAGGATCGAAAGGAACGGCCGAATGAGCCTCAGCACCGCAGCGTTGACCGGAACGGTGGTCGCCGAGTCGGCGCACGCGCAAGAGCTGGGTGTCGAGACCTGGGTGTTCGGGCTCATCGCCCTCATCATCTTCGCGATCCTCGCCGTCGTCACCGCGTCGTACCGCGACGTCGCGAACCGCCACCGCGCCAAGGCGGAGGCGTACGCCGCCCGCCACGGTGACGCGCACGGGCACGGTCACTGAGGCGAGTGGTCGCCCGGTGACGGTGCCGGGCCGCCGATCCCGCATCGGGATCATGGGCGGCACGTTCGATCCGATCCATCACGGCCACCTCGTGGCCGCGAGCGAGGTCGCGCAATCGCACGACCTCGACGAGGTGATCTTCGTGCCGACCGGACAACCGAGCTACAAGACGGTCGTGACGCCGGCGGAGCACCGCTACCTCATGACGGTCATCGCGACGGCCTCGAACCCGCGCTTCACGGTGAGCCGGGTCGACATCGACCGCGAGAAGGCGACGTTCACGATCGACACGCTCCGCGACATCCGTCGTGAACGGCCCGATGCCGATCTGTTCTTCATCACCGGTGCGGATGCGATCGCCCAGATCCTCTCGTGGAAGGACGTCGACGAGCTCTGGGAGCTGGCGCACTTCGTTGCTGTGAGTCGCCCGGGACATGTGCTGAGCGTTTCGGGTTTGCCGGAGCAGGACGTAAGCTTGCTTGAGGTTCCGGCACTGGCGATTTCGTCGACCGATTGCCGGAGCAGGGTGCGCCGGGGTTTCCCGGTGTGGTACTTGGTCCCCGATGGGGTCGTCCAGTACATCTCCAAGCACCATCTCTACCGGAGTGTCGAATGACGTCGTCGAACGAACCGCCGCTCACTCGTCGTGAGCTGCGGGAGCGAGAGCGCCTGCGCGAGCAGCAGGCGTCTTCGTCGACCCCCGACGCCCCCGCCCAGCCGTTCCCGCCGGCCCCCGCTGCGGCGCCCGCGCTCCCGCAGCAGGCACCGGTCGTGCCGGCGCCCCAGCCGGTGACGCCGGCGCCGCAGCCGGCGAGTCCCCAGTTCGCCGCGCCGGTCTCCGCGGCCGCGCAGGTCGCACCGAGCCCGAGCTACGCGCCGCCGCGTCCCGCGGGCGGTTTCGACGCGGTCATCGCGACACCGCAGGTTCCGACGCAGTCGCAGCTGCCGCAGCAGAACCCGTTCGCGCCGCCGTCGGCCCCAGTTGCTCCGGCAGCCGCGACCGCAGCACCTGTTCCCGCGCCGTCGGCACCCGCGGTGCCGATGCCCGCGACGTCACCGCCCGCCGCTCCGGTCGAGTCCGCTCCCGTGAGTGCGGCCGCAGCCGCGGCCCAGACGCCCGAGCGCACGCTGACGCGGCGCGAACTGCGGGCGATGCTCGAGGGGGCCGCGCTCGACGAGTTCGACGACGAGCTCGAGGGCGACGCCGCACCGTATCCGGCCGAACCGGCGCAGCCGCACGTCGTGCATCCGCAGACCGGACAGCCGATGTCGTCCTCGGCGCCCGTCGCGCCAGCACCGGTCCCGCCGGCCTCTCCGCTCGTGCTGCCCGGAGCGCAGTCGCCGATGCCCGCCTCGCTCGCGACGCCGATCGCCGAGGCCCCCGCACCCACGCCGAGCGCGCCCGCGCCCGCGCATTGGACGACGCAGCTCAACGTGCCGGATGACGAACCCTCGGGGCCGTTCGACCAGTTGCTCTCGCGCGGCTCGCTGAGCCACGGCGTGCCGACCACGACGAACGCGCTGATCCTGCCGTCGCTGCCCGACCAGGGCCCGTTCGGCGACGCGCTCGCCCAGTCGGGCGAGGTCATCGCGACCGGCTCGATCGACCTGCCGCGCAGCTACGGTGCGACCGGCGTGCACCCGAGCCAGATCGACTCCTCAGACGTCGACCGCCTCTTCGACAGCGTCGAAGAGGTGGGCACCGGCGTGGCCCCGGTCGCCGCGACGAGCGCGATCAGCACGCAGGCGGCCGCGCGCACGATGATGGCGCCGCCGAAGAAGGAGGGCATGAACGTGCCCCTCGTGCTCGCGGTCACGGCCGGTGTGCTCGCCCTCGGCGTCGTCGGCACCCTCGTCATCGGCGCGATGACGGGCCTCTTCTGACCCCGACGACGTCACCCCGACTCCTCGACACCGAACTCCGACCCCGGAAGTGAGCGAATGACCGCATCCGCACAAGCCCTCGACTCCCTGTCCCGCGCAGTACGTGCGGCCGACGCGAAGGGCGCCGAAGACCTGGTCGCACTGGATGTCTCGGGGCCGCTGCCGTTCGCGGACGTCTTCCTGCTCGCGACCGGCAACTCCGAGCGCAACGTCGTCGCGATCGCCGACGCGATCGAGGAGGTGCTCGGGCGGGCGAGCCGCCGCGAGGGGCACGACGCCGGGCGCTGGGTGCTGCTCGACTTCGGCGACCTCGTCGTGCACGTGTTCCACCGCGAGGAGCGGATGTACTACGGGCTCGAGCGGCTCTGGTCCGACTGCCCAGCCCTGCCGGTCGAGCCGCTGCTCGCGGCGAAGTCCTGATCGAGGCGCGAATCGCCCGGGGTGTCACCGCCGATTTCGCGAGGCGGCATCCGCTGGTGTAAGCTCGACATGTTGCCCCGCGAGAGCGGGAAGCACCGCGGAACGAGAGTTCCGAACGGGTCTGTGGCGCAGCTGGTAGCGCACCTGCATGGCATGCAGGGGGTCAGGGGTTCGAGTCCCCTCAGATCCACCAAGAACCCCTGATGAATCGTGAGATTTGTCAGGGGTTGTTTCGTTGAAATGGGCCGGAAATGGGCCGTTGGGGCTGTTTTGGGTCACTTTTCAGAACGATGACAGGCTTCCACAGGCTTCCACAGGCTTCCACAGGCTTCCACATGCGATGTCCTGAGAAGGCAAGCAATGCGGCGTGATGCGCACTCCTGAGGAGTATGAGCACATCAACCGATCACACCGTTCCGGCATCGCGGTTCGTCGACGAGCTGGGGGACTACCTCAGCGTCGACGAACTGGCGCAGTACTTGCAGCTGTCCAAAGAGACGATCTACCACTGGCGTCTCGAAGGCACCGGCCCGAAGGCCACCAAGCTCGGCAAACATCTGCGATACAGCCGCGAGAACGTTCAGGCCTGGCTGCAGGCCCGGACGGACCGACGGTGAGCACGGCGATGGCTTCATACTCTGCGAACACAGAGGGCGATTGCAATGCCACGCAGCAGAATGGAACCCGGCTCACACGGGGAGATCACCTACCACGACCTGCCGGACGGCCGAGTGCGCGGCACCGTCACACAGGAGCTCGGGCGGATCATCGAGTCTGAACCGAGGGGCGATACCGCACTGCAAATCCCCGGCATTTAGCTCGACGCATTGGGGAAGGTCAGCGAATTGGCTTCAAGCAGTTGCGCGCCGAAACCTGTATGCCATTAACATCAACGCGCGTGAGCGTTTGGACGTGGGTTTCCGGCAGCTTCGTTCAGGGTGTGACCGTAGCGTTCGGCTCCCATTCCACTGGGCTGCTAATCCTTCCGATTCGCATAGGGCCGTCTGCCGTGCTCCGGGCGGGCGACGAAATCCTTGATGAGGTGGTGTTCGAGCGCCGCGATGTACACATCGGACTCGTCGTCAGAGTCTCGCCAGCAGACCTTTAGTTCTTCGGCATCAGCGAGCTGAAAGACCCACACACCACCGCCATGGTTGTCAGCCGTCCCAGCACCGGTGCGCCGGTACTGCTTCAGCCGCCGATGGATGCCGTCGCGCCTGGCACCGTACGTCGCGAGGCCGATGTAGACCACCTCCGCGCCGTCGATCCACTCCGCAGCCAATAATGGCACCTGCTCAGTGAAGTCCTTTGTCTTTCCGGCAGTGCTCGCAGGCAAGAACTCCGGTTGTGTCCCACCATCTCTGACGACGACGTAAATGCCCGGTCGCTTCGAGGCGCCCATCTGGCGAAGCTCGCTGAACGTCACGAATCCCACATAGCCCGCGGTCTCAAGTCCGACGCGATTCCAGGTCGCCGGGACAAAGTCGGAGAAGTTGTTCACGGCGTGGGCACCTCGACGACGAGTCCTGCGGCCACCAGTACATCAATCGCGGCGCGAATGTCTTCGCTGGATTCGAAGGCATCCTTGAAGGGATTGATGGGTGCACCACATCCGGAGAGTACGAGCGCGTAGAGGCCGCGCGCCATTAACGAGAGCTTCGTATCGCGCATGACGTCGTCCGGCAGTTGCGCGGCGCGCTCGTCGCCGACAGCGCGCAGCCCCGTCGGAGCGATCCAGACAGCGTCCGGTGGCATGGCGTCATCCTCCCTGGGGTTCACGCTTGATCCACTACTGAATGTCGTGGCGCATCATTCCGATCAGTGTGGTGTCGCCTCGAGAGGCTACGTTCAGTTGCATTACCCGCTGCATCTTTTCGGACCAGTCGTAGCTGCCTTGGCTCGTCAACTGAACTTCGTCGAGCGCCTGGATCACTTCGATGTTGAATTGTCGCAACTGTTTGGCAGTGTGTACGGCTTCGGCCCGGACGGGCGGGCTCCCGATCAACTCCACCGCCATCAAACTCCTGCCCAAGTCGTTGAAGGCCCGATTAGCTTCAAGTTTTAGGTCCGCGGCCCGCTCCGCGGTCATCAGGGGCCACGCGCCAGTCTTGTTCGCGGCGATGGACTTCTCCAGTTCTCGAGCGATCTGTCGTGTGCTGTTCCAGAGATGCTGGGTTTGGAAAAGGAAGTCGATGTACGCTTCCCGTCTCGTGTCCTGACTGCGCCGCCGGCGGTCGCGCCTGTGTTGGGCCCAGCTGTTGAACAAGGCCAAGAGACCCGCAATCGATGCACCGACGGCGGCACCAAGTAGAGCGGCAGTTGCCGAGTTCACAGCCGAAGGATACTCCGGCGTGCAAAGATTCGCTGCCCTATTGCCTCAGGGTTGGCGCCGGAATCCGGCCTGCCAGAGGTTCTACCAAGGCATCGTGCACCGCCACTAGCTCGGGTGGCTCCGAGCAAGCTGCCTGGCCGGGCATCTGCTTCGCTGCTATGCGTTCCATGCGAACCCGGAGCTTGTCCTCACTAACGATCGGTTCGGCTTCGCGTGCTGCAGTCTCCCACTGCAGCAGTCGAGCGATCGACTCCGCAGATCGCCTCCAAGTCGTCGCTCTGTTATCGGTGAACAGGTGTCGAGGGCCGGGGCGCTATGTGAGTTGGACGTTGTCCTGGTATTCGAAGTGCGTCTTCACTCGGTCCGAGACGTCGATATTCAGCAACTTGCCTGATGCAGGAGTGAATCCGGCGAGTCCTGCGGCAGTTTCGCCGACCTGTGCCGTGGTGTAGATGTACTTCAGCACGCTGTCATTGGTCGAGTGATAGCCGTATACGGCGTCGTCGACGGCGGCTGTGAGCGCGTCCCAGTTGCTCTTCGCCCCGATT
Organism: Agromyces cucurbitae; assembly: GCF_058349945.1. Taxonomy (NCBI): domain Bacteria; kingdom Bacillati; phylum Actinomycetota; class Actinomycetes; order Micrococcales; family Microbacteriaceae; genus Agromyces; species Agromyces cucurbitae. The sequence goes on from NZ_JBYRES010000003.1 coordinate 385,755, forward strand.
GCGGCGCCGAGCAGGTGAGCCGCCTGGATTCTCGGGCCGCCGGGCTTCGTACCGAGGGATTCAGCGGCGACGACCATCACGCGTGCGCCGAGACTGTGGCCGATGAGCACGTATGAGTCGGCCTCCGTACGAGCCAGCAGGTCTCCGAGGACTACGCCCGTCTTGTCTGCGCGGCTCTTCGCGACGTGCCACGGGTTCTTGGCGAGGTCGGTCGCGATCATCGCTGGGCCGATCACGTTTCCGAGAAGCTTGGCGCCGGCCTTGTTTGCCATTGCCGCTGCGGCCTTCGCACCCGCGACAGCACCAGCCTTTCCGATTGCATTCACGCCGAGGATGCCGAAGTCGCGGAGTTCCTTTGACCCCCACCGGACGCGGTACACGGGGGAGTCTGGATAGCGATCGTTGACGATCTTCTTCCACCCTCCCCACTTCTCACCCTCTCCGTCGGTGAGGAACCCATTTGCCACGAGAACAGGCACGCCGCCCTTTCCCGGGCGGAGGAGGTCGATGCGGAACGACTTGTCCTCGCGGAGGTAGGCGTTGGCGACTGATGCACCGAGCGCTCCGCCGACCGCGGCGCCGACTGCGGTGACGACGGCGGTGCCACCGGCCATGCCGAGCCCGCCGGCTGCAAGGCTGCCGCCGCCAAGCAGCGCGAGACCGTGGGAGGTGGCGGCCGCACCCGAGAAGCCGCCGAACACGCCGAGCGAACCGATCGCGCCTCCGATGGCTGGCGCGGCGAGTAGGGCGAGCGGCACAGCCACACCGACCGCGAGCGCGCTGCCCACAACGATCTTGGATGTCTTGTCGAGGTCGGGCTTCTCGTACTGGAGGTAATCCTCGTAGTCGTGAAGATCCCCGAACGTCCCTTGCGACTTCTCGAAGCCTGGGATGTCGCGGCGGTGCTCTGCGCAGAACTGGGGCACGCGGATCGCTCCACGATCACGCACGGCCATGTTGTCGCAGCCGACCGCGACGCACGGCAGCGTGGGGGATCCGCAACCTTGGCAGACGTACACCGGCAACTGCCCAGCAGGGCGGTTCGACTTTCGGTGCTCATCCTTCGTGAAGCACGAGGAGCACCAGCCGTTCAGCACGTCCAGTGAAGAGAGATCATCTGCGACGTCGGCGATCCACTGTGCGGCCTTGGCGTACGAGTCGGCCCGCTTCTGAGCAACTCGCTGCGCCTCCGCTACGAGTTTCAGTGCAGCTTTCTGCTCGACGGGGTCTGAGATGCCGAGTGCTTCGGCATTCGACGCCGCGCGAGCCGCGTACCAGGTCTTCGCGTACGCCCACATGTTGCTGCGCAGCGCCTGGTTGGTCTCAAGAGCGCCGCTGTCTTCGACAACGGGCTCGAGGTCGGTCAGGTCGCCCGTGAGCGAGAGTGTCGCTCCTTGATCCGAGGTCACCTTGACGCTGAGGCGCGTGCCTTCGACGACGTATGCATGCAGGGATCCGGGCATGGCTCGATCGTGCCACAAGACGGCGCGGGTGCGACGTATCAGCTGGTCTGGCGGTACCGAGCCGAGACGCTAGAGCTGCCAGTTCACCGCGTTTCCGAGCAGGATGAAGTAGATGATCGCGATGAGTGTCGCAACGAGCCATTGGTACCGCGCGAGCGGATTCTTCGGGCTGGGCTACTTACCGTCCGTCCGGAGCGTGAGTAGCCAGATCAGCGGAAATGACGTCACCCACCCTGCGAGAGCGAGCCCTCCGAAGAGCATCAACCAGCCGAGAATTGGATTACCGGCAATTTCCACGTGTGGATCCTTTCGTCCGCCCTCCAGGGCGGGGCAATGACTGAGGCGTCGCGCCGGAGTTACCCGTAGATCTCGATCACGCTCGGATCGTAGAGCTCGATCTGCGCGACTCCGTTGTAGAGCGTGATGAGGCCCTCGGTACAGAGCGTCTTGCCGCCATCGATGGGCTCGAGGCTGCCGATATCCCAAACGACGATCTGGAAACGGCCCGGGTCGGGGTAGTCGAGGCCGAGGTTCAGAAAGACATCGTCCTCCGAATTGCCGCCGCCGGCGAGCGGACCGCACACCCGCTGCGTCGTACCGGCGTAGTCGACGGCCTCGCTCCAGGCGATGCCGCCACCGGGTTGATCGACCGCCGGTGCATTCGGTACGGCAGCATCGGCGGTGTCGGAGCAGAGGCCGTCCTCGTAGAGAAGCTCGACTGCTTCCCTCGAGATGCGCTCGGCGTGCGTCGAACACGATTCGATGCCCATCGTGTCGACCATGCCCTTGGTGGAGACGTAGTCGATGAACACGTCGAACGGCTCGCCGCAGTTCTCGCTCATCCACCCAACGGTGTCGTCCACGTTTGTCGTGGATCCGGATCGTTCGTGATCGACGAGGTAGTCGAGCAGATCGTCGCAGCTCATCTGATCTTGAGCAGACGACGAATGACTCGAGCCGTAGCCGCTGCACCCGGTGAGGATGAGCGGAATCGCAAGGAAAACGGCGAAGAGGGCTTTCGGGCGGGGCACGACTCTCATCTTCCCGGTCTTGCCGGAGCTCAGCAGGCGTCAAGGGCCTCGCGGCTGTCCCCAGTTCTGGTGTCATCGCCTCCACGCTCAAGGGGGGTGAGTGAGGAATGATGAACAACAGTGGCAGCATCCGTCGCTGCCGCCTGTCAGTATCGACCCGACCAGGAGTGCCCTACCTGTGGTGAACCACGTCTCCTTCATCTGGAACATCGCCGAGTCCCTTCGCGGCCCGTTCAAGCCCTCCGAGTACGGGTCGGTGGTGCTGCCGTTCACGGTGTTGCGCCGCCTTGACGCGGTGCTTGCGAGCACGAAGGCGCAGGTGCTCGAGACGGCCGCGGGTCAGGCGGCCACGCTTCCCGAGAAGGTCCGCGACCTGCAGCTCCGTGAGGCATCGGGTCACGAGTTCTACAACACGAGCCCGTTCACGATGGCGAAGCTCACCGCTGACCCGGCCGACCTTCGGGCGAACCTCGCGTCGTATCTCGCGGGCTTCTCCGAGAACGTGCGCGACATCTTCGACCGCTTCAAGTTCGATGAGACGGTCAACAAGCTCGCCGAGAAGAACAAGCTGTTCGCGGTGACCGAGAAGTTCGCTCAGGCGAACTTCCACCCGAGCGTCGTGAGCAACATCCAGATGGGGCTTGTGTTCGAAGAGCTCATCCGGTGGGCGAACGAGAAGTCGAACGAAACCGCGGGTGACCATTACACACCGCGTGAAGTGATCGCGCTCATGGTGCAACTGCTGTTCGCGCTCGATGACGACGCCCTGACCAAGGCCGGCACCGTCCGCTCGATCTACGACCCGACCGCCGGCACCGGCGGAATGCTCTCGGTCGCCGACGAGTACCTGCACTCGGTGAACCCGAGCATCCAGCTCAGCCTGTACGGGCAGGACATCAACGACGGTTCGTACGCGATCTGCAAGGCCGACATGGTCATCAAAGGCCAGGACGTCGACAACATCCGACTCGGCGACACCCTCACCGAAGACCACTTCGACGACAAAAAGTTCGACTACGGACTTTCGAACCCGCCGTTCGGCGTCGACTGGAAAGACCAGCGCAAGGACGTCGAGGACGAGCACACGAAGCTCGGCTTCAACGGACGCTTCGGTCCGGGCACCCCGACCGTCAGTGACGGTGCGATGCTGTTCCTGCTGCACCTGGTCTCGAAGATGCGCAAGCCCGAAGACGGCGGCTCGCGGGTGGCGATCGTGCTGAACGGGTCGCCGTTGTTCTCCGGCGGCGCGGGCGGCGGCGAGTCGAACATCCGCAAGTGGCTGCTCGACAACGACCTCATCGAGGCGATCATCGGCCTGCCGAAGGACATGTTCTACAACACCGGCATCTCGACCTACATCTGGGTGCTCAGCAACCGCAAGACTGATGATCGCAAGGGTCGCGTGCAGCTCATCGACGGCCGCGAGATGTTCGTCAAGCTCCGCAAGGGCCTCGGCTCCAAGCGGAACGAACTCTCGCCGGAGAACATCGAGGACATCGTCGGCCTCTACGCCGGCTTCGAGGTGAGCGCGCACTCCAAGATCTTCCGCAACGAAGACTTCCTCTACCGCACCATCACCGTCGAGCGCCCGCTCAAGCTCAACTGGCAGGTCACCCCTGAGCGTATCGACGCCGTCTTCGAGACCAAGCCCGTCCAAAAACTTAGCGAGCAGGATGCCTCGGCGCTCCGTGCCGCCCTCGATTCCCTCGGTGATGAGCAGACCTGGACGGATCGCCCCGCCTTCCAGAAGGCGTTAAAGGATGCCGTAAGAGCTGAAGGTCTCGTCCTGCCGGCACCACTGCTCAAGACCCTCACCCTTGCGCTCGGCGAGCAGGACGACTCAGCCGACGCCTGCACCGACCTCAAGGGCAACCCAGAACCGGATGCCTCCCTCCGCGATACTGAAAACGTGCCCTGGGACGAGGGCGTCGACGCCTACGTCGCCCGCGAAGTCCTCCCGTATGCGCCGGACGCCTGGATCGACCACACCAAGACGAAGGAAGGCGCGGAGATCCCCTTCACCCGCAACTTCTACCATTACGTTCCGCCGCGCCCACTCGAAGAGATCGACCGCGATCTCGAAGCCGTCATGGACCAGCTCCGGGCGATGCTCGTGGAGGTCGAACGGTGAGTCGTTCCGTGGGCGAGTCTGGCGCCGACGAAGTCGGTCAATTCCCTGAGCACTGGCGCGTGAGCGGACTCGGCCGGATGGCTCGAATGGTCGGTGGTGCTGGCTTTCCCGTCGATGAGCAGGGGATCGGAGACGAGGAGGTCGCCTTCTACAAGGTGAATGCGCTCGCACAAGCGGACTCTGACGGCGTCATTCGCGGGGCATGGGACACGATCTCGATGTCAACTGCTCATCGCCTCCGGGCCCCATTGCTGCCGCCGGGGTCAATCGTGCTGGCAAAGATTGGCGCAGCCTTGCTTCTCGGCCGAATTCGCCGAACCGACCGGTTATCAACGATCGACAACAACATGATGGCGGTCGTGCCGAGTTCGGATACGGATCCAAGATTTCTCGCCCACAGCCTGAGCGCTTTGGACTTTGAACTTCTTGCGAACCCCGGGACTGTGCCGTCTCTCGACGTGCAGGCGTTCCGTCAGTACCGGATCTGCATTCCACCGCTGGTAGAGCAGCGGGCGATTGCGGACTTTCTGGATCGGGAGACGGCGCAGATCGATGCGTTCATTGCGAAGAACGAGGAACTCATCGCCCTCCTTACCGAGCGGCGGGCGTCGCAGATTTCGCTTGCGGTCTCATTCGGATTCGGGACTGATCGGACGACCGTCCAAAGTTCGAGACTGGCGCTCGGGGCGATGCCAGCGGACTGGGCGCTGATGCCGCTCAAGCGAGCTGTCGGTTACCAGGAGGGCCCCGGCATCCTGGCCAGTGACTTCACCGATGGCGGCGTCCCATTACTTCGGATTTCGTCGGTCAGTCGTTCGATCGCGACGCTGGACGGCTGCAATTATCTCGATCCCGACAAGGTGCGAGGCCGTTGGTCGCATTTCCAGGTCGAGAAAGGTGATCTGCTTATCAGCGCGAGCGCCAGCATGGGAACCATCTCTGAAGTTGCCACCGATGATGTCGTTGGTGCCGTTCCATACACGGGGATAATTCGCATTGCTCCAGGCGTGATGACACGCGAATTCGCCAAGTGGTTCTTCGTCTCAGAGGAGTTCCTGTTGCAGGTGCAATCTCTAAGGACGGGCTCAACAATCCAACACTTTGGACCCTCGCATCTTGGGCAGATGTGGGTGGCCCTTCCTCCAGCCTCTGAGCAGCACGCGATCAGCTCTGAACTCGAGCGACTCACCGCCGACGCGAATCAATCGATCAGAGTCGCAGAACGTGGGATTGAACTCGCGCGGGAACGTCGCGCCGCCCTCATCTCGGCCGCGGTGACCGGCAAGATCGACGTGGGGGTGGCGGCATGACGGGTCCGGCTGGCGTGCATCTCGAGTTCGTCCTCGAGAACGAGATCGCGGAGCACCTTGCCACGAACGGCTGGTTGTCCTCGGCGACGGATGCCGGCTATGACCGTGAGCTCGCACTATTGCCTGACGATGTGCTCGGGTGGCTCGAGGAGACGCAGCCGGAGGCGTTCGCGAAGGTCGTGCGGCCGGGGGATACCGAGGCGCAGCGCGCGGCGGCAGCTCGCGGCATCTTGGACCGGCTGGCGAAGGCGCTCGACAACGACCCGTTGAAGAACGGCGGGACGATTCGCATTCTGCATGAGGGCTTCTCGATGGTGCCGTCGGTGGGTGGGGCGGTGAAGTTCAAGTTGGCGCAGTTCCGGCCTGCGACGACCAATAACCCGGCGACGCTGGACGCGTACGCGAAGATGCGGCTGAGGGTGATGCGGCAGGTGCATTATTCGGCGAAGCATCCGAGCAAGGCGCTGGATCTGGTGCTGTTCGTGAACGGCATCCCGGTGGCGACGGTGGAGCTAAAGACCGACTTCACGCAACCGATCGAGAACGCGGTCGAGCAGTACCGGTTCGATCGGTCGCCCGCGGGGGAGCCGTTGTTCGCGTTCGCGAAGCGGTCGTTGGTGCATTTCGTGGTGTCGAATTCCGAGGTGCGGATGACGTCGAAGCTCGCGGGTGCGAACACACGGTTCTTGCCGTTCAACCGCGGCGACGATCAGGGTGCAGGCAATCCGGTGAACCCGGACGGGTCGGCATCGTCGTACTTCTGGGAGGAGATCCTCCAGCGCGACACGTGGCTGGCGCTGCTGGGGTCGTTCGTGCACCTGCAGGTCGAGGTCGACGTCGACCCCGACACGGGGAAGAAGACGAAGACCGAGAAGGTGCTTTTTCCGCGATACCACCAGTGGCGTGCCGTAACTCGGCTTGTTGAGGCCGCCCGCGCCGAGGGCCCGGGCCATCGGTACTTGGTGCAGCATTCGGCGGGGTCGGGCAAGACGAACTCGATCTCGTGGCTCGCGCATCGGCTCTCGCAACTGCACGATGACGCGAACGAGCGGGTGTTCGACACAGTCGTGGTGGTGACGGATCGCACGGTGCTCGACAAGCAATTGCAGGACGCGATCGCGCAGTTCGAGAAACAGGCCGGCGTCGTGCAGTCGATCACGCGCGACGGTGGTGAGTCGAAGTCGAAGCAGCTCGCCGAGGCGCTCACGGGTGGCAAGCACATCGTGATCGTGACGATCCAGTCATTTGAGGCGCTCATCACCGCGATCCAGACACTGCCCGAGCTGGAAGGGCGCAGGTTCGCAGTGATTGCGGATGAAGCGCACTCCTCTCAGACGGGGTCGACCGCGGGCGCGCTGACGAAGGTGCTCTCGCCTGCCGAGCAGGCGGCGATCGCCGAGGGCGCGCCGATCGATTCAGAGGCATACCTGGCGTGGGCGATGGAGGTCACGGCGAAGGCGCCGAACATCTCCTATTTCGCGTTCACGGCCACTCCCAAGCAGAAGACACTCGAGCTCTTCGGGCGAGTGCCGGCCGAGGCATCCATACCGCTCGACGGCACCGAGCCGACGCCGGAGCCGTTCGATCTGTACTCGATGCAGCAGGCGATCGAGGAGGGATTCATCCTCGACGTGCTCGCGAACTACACCCCCTATAAGGTCGCGTGGCAGCTGCAGCATCCCGGTGCCGATTACGACAGCCTCGACGAGGTCGACGAGTCGACCGCGGTCAAGGCGCTCGTGCAGTACGTGCGGCTGCACCCGACGAACATCAGCCAGAAGGCGAAGATCGTCGTCGACCACTTCCGCACCTACGTGCAGTCGGAGCTCGACGGCAAGGCGAAGGCCATGGTCGTCACCGGGTCGCGCAAAGAAGCAGTGCGGTGGAAGAAGTACCTCGACCAGTACCTCGCGTCGTCGCAGGTGCAGGGGGTGCGGGCACTCGTCGCGTTCTCGGGCACGGTCGACGACCCCGAGGATGTCGGTGAAGGGCTGACCGAGAAGACGCAGAACCCAGGGCTGCACACGTCGGATCTCGCGGAGGCGTTCAAGCCGTCGACATACAACGTGATGATCGTTGCCGAGAAGTTCCAGACCGGATTCGACCAACCGCGCCTGGTCGCGATGTACGTCGACAAGAGGCTCGGCGGGGTGCAGGCGGTGCAGACGCTGTCGCGGCTCAACCGCACGTACCCGGGCAAGGACAAGACGTTCGTGCTCGACTTCGTCAACGAGCCGGGCGACGTGCTGGACGCGTTCCTGCCGTACTTCCGGGGCGCTCAGCTCACGGCGACGACGGACCCGAACCTCATCTACGACCTTGTCACGAAGCTGGATGCCTCGGGCATCTACACGATGCAGGAGGTCGAGCAAGCGTTCGATGCCGCGCTGATGGGCGGGACGAATGCGAACTCGAAGGTCTCGGCGGCGACCGCCCCCGCGGCCTCGCGGTTCCAGCATCGGTGGGTGAACGCGGTGCTCGACGGTGACACCGTTGAGCAGGAAGAGCTGCAGCTCTTCAAGAGCGATGTCGGTGCGTTCGTGAAGTTCTACGACTTCATCTCGCAGGCACGTAACCTCGAGGACACCGACCTGCCGCGTCGGCACTACTTCTTCCGGCGCATCCTGCCGCAGCTGTCGACGGCGACCTACGACGACCCGGTCGACATCTCGAAGGTGACGCTGGTGGGCGTGCAGATCAGCGCGGGGGAGTCGGTGCAGCTCAAGCTCGGCCAGGGGCCGGGTCTCGACCCGATCTCGGCGATCGGCTCGGGTGCTGTGCACGAGAAGCACCGATCGGCGCTCGAGGCGATCATCGCGAAACTCAACGAGCGCTTCGGTGACAAATACGCGCCCGGCGCCGTCGACATCACGATCGGTGGGGTGCTCGGGCGACTCGCAATCGACACGGAACTCGTCGAGCAGGCTGAGGCGAACACTCCTGAGCAGTTCGCCGAGTCGCCGGCGCTCGTGAAGGCGTTCAACAAGGCGATGCTCGGGACGAGAGATGAGACGTCGCAGATCGTGGACGATGTGTTCAGCGACGCCGGGCTGTATGCCGAGCTGAGCAAGGCGTTGCCGGCGATGTTGTACGAGTATTTGAAGGGGCAAGGACATGCTTGAGTCCCCAGTAACGACCGGAGTCAACCGGCACGCGGGTCGCGTGGGTAGCGTCCTGCCAGACCGTCACCCAGGAGACGAATGAAAGCCGTTAAGGTCCACGTATCCAACTTCCGGCTCCTCGAGGACGCCCACATTGCCCTCGATGACGCGACCACGATGATCGTGGGCCGCAACAACAGCGGGAAGACCTCGGTTGTCGAGATCTTTCGCAAGCTCGTACGGACAGACGTATCTCCCTTCACGTTCGACGATCTATCGCTGCGTTCGCACTCCAAGTTCGAAGCTGCCCTTGCCGCCTACGACGCCTACATAGCTGCGAAGGAATCCGGTGATGAGGAAGCCATCACCTTATACGAGACATCGGCCCGAGATCTTCCCGCCATCGAGCTGACGCTCACAATCAACTACTCTGCGGCGGACGACATCACGGCACTCTCGCCGTTCATCCTGGACCTCGACCCGGATCGAGCTGACGCCACGATCGTATTTCGTACCGTCGTGAAGGACCCCATCCTGATGTTCAAGGAGTATCGGGAGGCGAACGCCAGGAAGCCGCTTGAGTTGTTCCGGTTCCTGAGGAAGAACTTTGCGGCACACACTCGCTCATCGGTCGAAGCCATTGATGCCGAAGACGCATCAAATCGCAGGCCGATTTCGGATGCAGAGCTCAGCCGCTTGCTCTCTGTAAAGTTCATATACGCACAGAATCAGATTGACGACCTGTCCTCAGACGTCGGCCATGGCCTTTCAAGAGGCTTCGAGAGCTTCTTTCGCTCCAATCAGACCGACAACACGATCGCGGAGAAAATTGCAGAGCTGCTCGAGGGGGCGGGCAAGGAACTTGATCTTCAGTACAAGGATCTGTTTGATTCGATCTACAGGGACCTCAAGATATTCGGCGTGGGTCGGATGCCAGGGCTGCCGGAGCTGTCGGTCGTTTCCGAGCTAGAAGGCGTTCGCGTCCTAACCGGAAGCGCACACCTCTATTACAGCGATGCGGGGCAATCCAAATTACTACCTGAGGCACACAACGGGCTCGGCTACTCGAAGCTGATCTTTACGATTCTCCAGTTCATCGGCTTCTACGAAGACCTAAAGCGAAGCATTCCCGAGCCGCCGATCCAACTTATCTTCGTTGAAGAGCCAGAGGCCCACCTCCACCCGCAAATGCAGTACGTCTTTGTGAGGAGCATTCGGGACTTCGTGTCGAGCAAGAAGGAGTGGAACGCGCAAACGATCGTGACCACTCACTCGTCCCACATGGTCGCCGAGAGTGGGTTTGGGAGCATCCGGTACTTTGACAATTCTGTCGTTCCGATGGTCGTCAGGGACCTTTCCGACTTCCAGGCGGGACAGAGTGAGAGTGACGACGGAAAGTTGGCGCTTCAGTTCCTCCGCCAGTACATGGTGCTAGATCGGTGCGACATGTTCTTCGCCGATAAGTTGGTATTGATCGAGGGTACAGTCGAACGGCTCCTTCTCCCCGCAATGATTCAGAAAGTTGCGGCCGACCTCGCCCACCAGTACGTCTCAGTCATTGAGGTGGGCGGAGCGTACGCCCATCTCTTCCGAGCCATCATTGAGTTCCTGAACGTCCAAACCCTCATCATCACCGACATCGACTCCATCAATCCGGCAGAGAAACGACGTGCAGCGCCGGTCGAGGTGGGGCTAGTAAGCAGCAACCAAACCCTCACCAAGTGGTTGCCAGCCGAGGACAGCATCGGTGGCCTCCTTGCGGCTACCGCCGAGGAAAAGACTGCGGGCCGTGTTTCGGTCGCCTACCAGATTCCTGAGGCGGCTGGCGATCGCGTTGGCCGTAGCTTCGAGGAAGCCTTTATTCTGGCCAACAGCGGCGCGCTGGCGGCCGAGGATCTCATGGCAACGAAAACTGCGTTCGAGAACGATGACGGATCGCCGATGACGGCTGTAGATGTAGTCCTCAACTCGTGGGAAATATCTCGCAAGATCACCAAGAAGACAGATTTCGCTTTCGACATCCTTCAGATGGACAACTGGGCTGTCCCCAAGTACATACAAGAGGGGCTCGAGTGGCTCAACCGGACACCCTAGAGGCGATACGAGGCTGCATCAAGCAACGAGATTCTTTCGTCGTCGAGGCGGGCGCAGGGTCTGGAAAAACCCGCGCTCTGATCGACACCGTGCGCTCGATTCTCGACACAGACAAGTCTCTGCTTGAACGTTCGGGCAAGCAGGTCGTCTGCATCACGTACACGAACGTCGCCAAGGACGAGATTACGACAAGGCTGAACGGCGATCCGCTTGTCCTAGTCGGCACGATCCACGAGTTTCTCTGGCAAGTCGTTTCCGGGTTTCAGCGCGAACTTCGGCGCGAGGTGCTTGAGATCAACTCGCAAGCTAAGAAGCCCGTCTTGGACCTCGCGGAATCCATTGACTCCTTGAGAATTAGTTACGGCAAGTTCGGTCGGCACTTTGATCGCGGCGAGCTGTTCCACGACGATGTCATCGTCGTCGCAAGAGCCCTGTTCGAGAAGTACCCAAAGATCGCGCGAATCGCCGCAAATCGCTTCCCATTCATCTTCGTGGATGAATACCAAGACACATCTCAGGACGTCGTCGATCTACTACTCAATCACTTCGTCAAGAACGACCAGCGGCCTGTCGTCGGATTCTTCGGAGACTCGATGCAGCAGATCTATGATTCCAAGATCAGTGACGTTGCGGGCCAGCACGAGCTTCGACTGATTACGAAGACGGAGAACTATCGGTGCTCTATCGCGGTGATAGATGTTCTAAACCGGCTGAGAACGGATCTGCAGCAAGTCCCCGCCGGGCACAACCTGCAAGGCGATGTCCACCTGATGATCTCGAGCGGCGAATCTGGCCGTTCACACGAACAAGCATTGGCGAAACTCGCTGACGCCGGGTGGGCTGTCGAGAATACGAAGATCCTTATGCTCACTCACCGTGGGATTGCTCGAGAGGTCGGGTTCAAGGCGCTACTCGAGGCTTACAGCAAGAGGAGCTTTGGCACTGAACGGCTGATGGAACGCGAAGACGAGTTCGGCGAGCTGTTTACGTACGTTGATGCGCTGATCGGTAGCTATGAGGCCAAGAAGTATGGAGACTTCCTTGGGCTGCTTGGAAAGTCCGGCTTTGTGATCTCGTCGCCGGCGGACAAGCTCACGGTCGCCGAGGAGATGAGCTCCCTGATTGCAGCCTCAGAATCGGGCACGATTGGCAGCGTCATCGACGTGATCACTTCGAGCGAACTTATTCCACGACCGAGACGCTTGATGAGCCTTCAAGAGGTTATGGCGTCCGACCCTGCGGAGGACAGCGAGGCGCAGTCGAAGAAGCGACCCTTCTACGATGCTGTACTCGCGGTGCCTTGGAGCGAGGTAAAGAGCTTTGTCGATTACGCGAACGAACACACTCCGTTCTCGACGAAGCACGGGGTGAAGGGCGCCGAATTCGAGAACGTACTGGTCATCGTCGATGACACGCTTTGGAATCAGTACAAGTTCGCCCAGGTATTCCTCAATGATGCGTCGAACGCACAGCGACTCGAACGGTCTCGGAAGCTCTTGTATGTGTGCTTCTCGCGCGCGAGGAGCGGCCTCGCCGTACTCTGCCTTGGCGCGTTCGGAAGCGACGAGCTCGCGGGGGCCCGAGCGCTTCTTGGGGTTACCGCCATGACCGACATCGATTAGACACCGCTTGGCATTCGTCAGGCGAGTAAGGGCGCAGCACTCGAAATGAAGAAGTCGGTGGTGCGAATGTATTCGCCCGGATCTCGGATCGCGCCTCCAATCGAGGCGAATTCCTGCTGCGATCGTCCAAGAATGGCCAGAGCATCTGGCCAGGTCAGGAGGAGCCCCTCCTGGATAGGAGCCGCGGCCGCGATCAGTGATCCAAATTGGGAGTGTCCCTTTGTCGGACGAGCCGAGTGATTCTGCCGCCTGTCCGGCTGGTGAATGTGACCCTGGTTCCGAAACGTGCGTCGGGACTTATGGCCAGCTTGAACACTCAACTCGATTGGGGCCATCTTGGGGCTGTTTTCAACCACAGGGACCAGCGATTGACCCCAACCAACGAGTATTCCGTCTCGCGAGAACACCCGTCCTGCCCTTACAATTGCTGGCATCCACAACCAAACAGGTGCGCTCACGCCGACGCGCAGCACTGTCAGGGGGTCAGGGGTTCGAGTCCCCTCAGATCCACCAAGAACCCCTGATGAATCGCGAGATTTGTCAGGGGTTTTTCTCGTTGCACCGGCGCGAAGAAGTGCGACTCGGAGAAGTGTCGTCGCGGCCTACAGGGCACGAGCACGCGCACTGGCGCGGGGCATGCGTGCCCGTCACCAGGGCGAGCGCCGGGATCGGCGCCGCGGTCGCCGTGCGCATCGTCGAAGTCTGCAATGATCGACCGCATGGCAGACTCGACTGAACGCCGTTCGAACCCGACCGCCTGGGCCGCATTCTGGGTCGCCCTGGCTGGTCTGGTGCTGATGCCCATTCCGCTGTTCATCGGACTGATCGTGGGCGGAGGGCTCTCGATCATCGCAGCGGTCCTCGCCGTGATCGCACTTCTGAAGGGTCTCGCGCGAAGCGGTACCGGCATCGCTCCCGTGGTGTTCGCCGCAATCTTCATCGCCCTCACCTGGGCCGGCATCTCCGCGGGCGGCGGCACCGTCTGGTAGGTGCCGGGAGCGTGAGCGGAGCGGGCGTCGGCGGCTCCGGAGGCCCACGCGCTCATGGCCCGAGGTCGACACCGATCGCGAGCAGCATCTCGGCCGCGACGGCGGCCGTGCTGTAGAGCGTCAGCACCCCGCCGAACGTCTTCTCCCGCCATGAGCCGGTGTCGCCGAGCAGCGGGAGCGCGACGAAGCCGTTCGGCAGCCAGATGCGGTTCACGAAGGGCACGGCGCGAACGATCGACGGCGGTCGCGGCATCCACGGCCAGAGCAGGCCCGGCAGCCCGCCGGTCGTGAGCGCGTCACCCACGAGGTGCGCGATGAAGCCGACCGCGACGGCGAGCGGGAACCACGCGAGCCCGTCGGGCACCACGACGACGAGCGCGAGCGCGAGTGCGAGGCCCGTGACCCACGCGACGAACCACGAGCGCACGAAGTCCCGCGCCTTGACCGCGAAGCACGTGAGCGCGGCGATGCCCGCGCCGACGCCGACCGCGACCGGTCCGACGGCGGCGACGTCGACGGTCGCGAAGGTGAGCGCCCAGGCGGCTGCGGTGGCGACGATGGCGCCGAGCAGCGAATGGGCGCCGTGCCGGTGGCCGCCGGAGACCGCCTCGATCGTGCGGGCGCCGAGTCGACCGAGCACCGGCACCGACTGGGCGATGGTCGCGCTGTGGTGGTCGGCGTCGGGCAGGAGCGCCGCTCCGGCGCACACGACCGAGCCGGCGACGACGGCCACAGGGTCGAGCGGGAGCGCACCGGTCGTGAGGTACGGGACCGCGCCGGTCATCGCGATCCAGGCGGCCGCGCCGCTGACCGCGTGGTTGACACCCATCACGTGCGACGGCCCTCGAGAGCGGCGTCGAAGGTCGTGGGGGAGCGGTGCATCGGGCGGGTCCTTCCGGTAGGGCGTTGCGATCGTAGCGGCACCTGCCCACACGAGCCGTGCGGCCGCGTAGGCTCGAGGGGTGGAGATCAGAGACATCCCCCTCACGACCATCGACGGCGATCCCGCCTCGCTCGCCGACCACGCCGACGAGGTCGTCATGGTGGTGAACGTCGCGTCGCGCTGCGGGCTGACCCCGCAGTACGAGAAGCTCGAGGCACTGCAGCGCGAATACGGCGACCGGGGCTTCACCGTCATCGGCTTCCCGTGCAACCAGTTCGCCGGCCAGGAGCCCGGCGGCGCCGCCGACATCAAGGAGTTCTGCTCCATGACCTACGGCGTGAGCTTTCCGCTCATGGAGAAGGTGAAGGTCAACGGCCGCCACCGGCACGCCCTCTACGAAGAGCTGACGAAAGTGCCCGACGCGCGCGGCAAGGCGGGCCGTGTGAAGTGGAACTTCGAGAAGTTCGTGATCCTGCCGGACGGCGAGGTGCACCGCTTCCGGCCGACGACGGAGCCTGACGACCCGGCGATCATCGAGACGATCGAACGGGGCCTCGAAGAGCGCGCCGCGCGGCCTGAGGCATCCGAGCGCACGCGGCGCGGTTCCTTGACCCTCCGACGGGGGCGGCCCACAATTGGGGGGTCGATCTGAACGTAGGAGCGGAGCCCGAATGTCTGACGTGTACGCCCGTCCGAGCCAGGACGACCAGCCGACGGTTCCCGACTTCGCACCGGCGCCCGATCCAGCCGTCGACGCCGTCGTGACTCCGCCCGCTCCCGTGAACGACGCGCGGCCGTGGGGGCGCGACCTGCGCTTCATGCTCGTCGTGCTCGTCGCCGTCGTCGTGCTCTTCATCTCGTTCGCACTCGTCGTCGCCTTCGGTCCGTCGGCCGGGGCCATCAGCGCCCTCGCGATCGTCGCCGCGCCGATCGCGACGATGGTCGCCGCCTACTACGGCATCTCGCTCGCGCTCCGCCAGGTGCGCGATGCGCGTGACGCCGCCGAGTCGGCGGACGCCCGCGCCCGCGCTGCGGAGACGAGCGCCCGCGAGTCCGACGCGTGGGCGGCCCAGATGGAGTCGGGGCTCCGGGTGTCGGTCGCCAAGCTCCGTGCCGCCGGCGTCGACACGCGCGACGTCGAGCGCGCCGCGGGAACGCCCGACGAGTTCTTCTGAGCGATCCCGAGCGCCCCTGAGCGATCCGAAGGCCCGCCCGGTCTCCACCGGGCGGGCGCTTCCGCACTCAGAGCTCGGCGAGCAGCGAGATCGGCTGTTCGATGCAGCGGGCGACGAACGTCAGGAATGCGGCCGCCTCCGCGCCGTCGCACACGCGATGGTCGAATGAGAGCGTGAGCTCGGTGACGGTTCGCACCGCGAGCTCGCCGTCGACGACCCAGGGCCGCTCCACGAGCCGCCCGACGCCGAGCATCGCCGCCTCGGGGTGGTTGATGATCGCCGCCGAGCCGTCGACGCCGAGCGTGCCGTAGTTGTTGAGGGTGAACGTCCCGCCCGAGAGGGCGTTCGGAGCGAACACCCCGGTCGACGCGGCCTCCGTCTGCGTGACGACGGCGTCGCGCAGCTGACGCAGCGTCATCCGCTCCGCGCCGTGCACGACGGGGACCATGAGTCCTCGCGGGGTCTGTGCCGCGAGGCCGAGGTTGATCGCGCCATGCAGCACGAGCTCGCCGCGCTCGGCGTCGAAGCTCGAGTTGAGCCGCGGATGGAGGCGGAGCCCGGCTACCACGAAACGCGCGATCAGGGCGGTCGTGCCGAAGCGCTCGCCGGTCGCCTCGTGCAGTCGCCGCCGGGCATCGGCGAGTGCGGTCGCGTCGACGTCCATCCACACCGTGGCCTCGGGGATCTCCCGGCGCGATCGCGAGAAGTGCGCAGCCGCCGCGCGGGCGACGCTGTCCAGCGGCAGCCGTTCGTCGCCGGAGGCGCCGGCGACGGCGAGGCCTTCATCGGCGAGACCGGTCGTGGCCGCGGATGCCGCGGGGCCCGAATCGCCGGCGAGCGAGGTCGCCTCGGGGACGCTCGTCGCAGTCGCGGCACGCAGCGAGGCCTGCTCGCCGATGAAGGCCTCGACGTCGCGGCGCATCACGAGGTGGTCGGGACCGGTGCCCGCGAGTCGGCTCGCGTCGAAGCCGTGCTGCCTGGCGAGCCGACGCACGATGGGCGAGACCACGGGCGAGCGACGCGTCGGGTCGAGCAGCATGGTCGCCCCGGCCTGGGGCGCATTCCCGGCGCCGACGACGTCCGATGCGCGAGCAACGGCCGTGCCGGCGGTGGCAGAGACGGCTCCTCGGCGTCCGAACCGGGCCGGCGCCGAGGCCGCGCGCTTCGTGGCACTGCTCGGGCGGGTGCCGTAGCCGATGAGCACCGCGCCGGACTCCTCGGTCGCGACCTCCGTCGGCGCGGCGATGCCCGGTTCGGCGGGGACCGGTCGTGCACCGCCGGATGCGGCGTCGGGGCCCGCGGCCTCGCCGCCCGCGGCCGGCGCCGTGGCCGAGGCATCCCCGACCGGTGCCGCCGCGGCGAGCGTCAGCAGCACCGCGCCCGCGTGCAGGGTCTCGCCGACCTCGCCCCCGAGCGACTCGACGACGCCCGCGAACGGGGTCGGCAGCTGCACGACCGACTTCGCCGACTCGAGCTCGACGACGGGCTGGTCGATTGCGACCTCGTCGCCGGGGGCGACGAGCCAGGCGACGATCTCGGCCTCGGTCAGGCCCTCGCCGAGGTCGGGCAGGATGAACTCGCGGGTCATGCGTCCCACTCCCAGGTGTCGAGCGCGGCGAGCACGCGGCCGGCCGTCGGCAGGTGGTGCTCCTCGAGCTTCGGCGACGGGTACGGGATGTCGAAGCCCGTGATGCGCAGGATCGGCGCCGCGAGGTGGTGGAAGTTGCGCTCGGTGACGCGCGCGGCGACCTCGGCGCCGTAGCCGCCGAACTGCGCGGCCTCGTGGATGACGGCGGCGCGCGAGGTCTTGCGCACGGACGCGCCGACCGTCTCGTCGTCGAAGGGCGAGAGGCTGCGCAGGTCGACGACCTCGATCGAGAGCCCCTCGTCGACCGCCGCCTCGGCTGCCTCGAGCGCCGTGCGCACGGTCGGCCCGTAGGCGAGCAGGGTCACGTCGGTGCCCTCGCGCACGACGACCGCGCGATCGAGCGGCGCCGTCGTGACGGGCAGCGCGAGCGGCGCCTTCGCCCAGTACCGGCTCTTCGGCTCCATGAAGACGACGGGATCGTCGCTCGCGATCGCCTCGCGCAGCATCGAGTACGCGTCGGCGGGGTTCGACGGCATGATGACCGTGAGGCCGGGCGTCGAGGCCCAGTACGACTCGGAGGAGTCGGAGTGGTGCTCGACGCCGCCGATCGCGCCTGCGCACGGGATGCGCACGACCATCGGCAGGGTGATGCGCCCCTTGGTGCGGTTGCGCATCTTCGCGACGTGCGACACCATCTGCTCGAACGCCGGGTAGCTGAACGCGTCGAACTGCATCTCGACCACGGGGCGCATGCCGTACATCGCCATGCCGACCGCGGTGCCGATGATCCCCGACTCGGCGAGCGGCGAGTCCCAGATGCGCTCGTCGCCGAACTCGGCCTGGAGACCGTCGGTCACGCGGAAGACGCCGCCGAGCGGACCGACGTCCTCGCCGTAGACGATGACGCGATCGTCGGCGGCCATCGCATCGCGGAGGGCGGCGTTGAGCGCGCCCGCCATCGTCAGCTCGGTGTGGGATGCCGCGGTGCGAGGTGTCTCGGTGCTCGTGGCGGTCATCGGCCGGCCTCCTGGGCGTGTGCCGCGGCGAGCTCGGCGGCGAGGAAGGCGCGCTGCTCGGCGAGGGCGGTCCGCGGCCGCGAGTAGACATGGTCGAACAGTTCGAGCGGGTCGAGGTCGGCCTCGACCGTCATGACCTCGCGGGTCGCGGCGGCGAGCTCCTCGGCGGCGTCGGCGATGTCGGCGCGCACGGTCTCGGTGAGCGCGCCCTCGGAGACGAGGTACTTCTCGAGGCGCTCGATCGGGTCGCGCCGCTTCCAGTGCTCGACGTCGCGCGCCGACCGATAGCGGGTGGGATCGTCGGAGTTCGTGTGGGACTCGATGCGGTAGGTGACGCCCTCGATGAGCGTCGGACCGCCGCCGGCTCGTGCACGCTCGACGGCCGCGCGGGTGACGGCGTACATGGCGGCGACGTCGTTGCCGTCGACGTGGAACCCGGGCATGCCGTAGCCGACGGCCTTGTCGGCGAGCGTCGCCGCGTGCGTCTGCCGGCTGAGCGGCGTGCTGATCGCGAACTGGTTGTTCTGCACGATGAAGACCGTCGGCGCCTGCCACACGGCGGCGAAGTTGAAGGCCTCATGGGCGTCGCCCTCGCTCGTGGCGCCGTCGCCGAGATAGGTCATGGCGACGATCGGGTCATGACGCAGGCGCGCCGCGTGCGCGAGCCCGACGGCGTGCAGCGCCTGCGTCGCGAGCGGCGTGGCCTGCGCCGCCGTGCGGTGGGCGTGCTGGTCGTACCCGTTGTGCCAGTCGCCGCGGAACGACTGGAGGATCTCGCCGGGAGCGATGCCGCGCGTGAGGAGGGCGATGCTGTCGCGGTAGGTCGGGAACAGCCAGTCGACCGCGTCGAGCGCGGCGACGGCGCCGATCTCGCAGGCCTCCTGGCCGTACGCCGACGGGTAGGTGGCGAGGCGCCCCTGCTTGGTGAGCGCCGTCACCTGGACGTCGAAGCGTCGGGCCACGACCATCTTGCGGTAGAGGTCGAGGAGGGTCTCGGCGTCGGGAAGCGAGAAGCCGCCGGTCGACTGGCCGGTGACCGCGTGCCCGGCGTTGTCGAGCAGGCGGAGGGGCTTCTCGGCGGGAAGGGTGCGCGTCGGGAGATGCTCGACATTGAGGCTCATGAGCCCATCGTGCGACATGCTCGCCCGGCGCGGCGGGCGTGTCATCCATCCGGGAACGAACGGCTCGCGGGCACCGGAATCCGTGCCGATCGTCCACCGTCGGCGCGGTCAGCTGCGCCAGATGTCCAGGGTCTGCGCGGGCGGCTGACCGTCGATCTCCTCGAGGATGAGGTGGCTGCGAGTGGACACGACGCCGGGCATGTCGTGGATGTCGCGCAGGATCGCCTGGCTCAACTGCTCGTGGTCGGGAGCGCTCACCGTGAGGATGATGTCGATGTCGCCGGAGACGGCCTGCACCTTCTCGACGAACGGCAGGGTCGCGAGCTTGGCGGCGATCTCCTCCCACGACACCTCGCCGATGCGCACGACGACGAGCGCCGAGATGTGCAGGCCGATCGAGCGGCGGTCGATCTGCGCCCCGAACCCCGTGATGACCCCCCGCTGCTGCAGCTGCTGCAGGCGGTTGTGGGCCGCGGTGCGCGAGATGTGCACCCGGTCGGCGAGGGTGCGCACCGAGAGCCGACCGTCGCGGCTGAGTTCGGCCACGATGCGGCGGTCGATGCTGTCGAGCGCCTCGTTGCGGTGTGGTGCCTGCGGGGTCATCCTCGTCCTCTGCTTCACCGCCCAGCGTACCGGTTCGACCGCCTCGCGCACCCGAGCGAGGCGAGCATGGGGGCGTGCCGTACGAAGCCCGGCAGCATCGGCCAGACGGCGGCGATCACCCGGATCCACGCGGTGCTCACGCGCTCGGCGCGCGGTGTCCAGCGGAAGCCGTAGGCGTCGCGGACCGGCTCGGGGAGGAGCGCGGCCGTCATGAGCCGGACGAACGGCAGCAGCGCCCGCGAACCGGGTGGGAGCGCGGCCGAGTCGCCGAGCAGCGTGCGGGCGACGCGACGTGCGTCGTCGCCCACCTCGAGCCTCGCGAGCCGCTCGCGCCACCAGGCGTCGAACTCCGCACGGGTGCCCGGCCAATCGGTGCGCCCGGCTTGGAGTCGTGAGCCGAGTTCGCCGTACCCGCGCACGACCACGTCGGCGATCCGGGGCTCGAGCGGCCCCCAGAGCCGCTCCTCGAGCTCGAGGGCGGTCGCCAGGATCGTGGACGCCACCCATCGCTGGGCGTCGGCGTCGAACGCGCTGTAGGCGGGGGAGTCGCCGTCGGCCACGCCGCGCACCGGGCCATGGCGTCGGTTCACGCGTCGCACCGCCTCGCGCACGACCGCCTCGTCGCCGAACCCGATCGCGTAGACGTAGTCGAGCGTGCCGAAGAGCCGGTCGAGCGGGCGGTGCGCGAAGTCGCTGTGCCGTGCAACGCCGCGAGCGACCCGCGCATCGGCGAGCTGCAGCAGGATCGCGGCGCCGCCGCCGAGCAGCAGCACGCCCTCGGCGGCGTGCCGGCGGAAGAGGCGTTCGTCGGAGTCCATCAGTACCAATTGAACTGCTCGGAGTGCGCCCAGGCACCGCAGGGGGCCCCGTAGCGGCTCGAGATGTACGAGAGTCCCCACTCGATCTGGGTCGCGGCGTTCGTGCGCCAGTCGGCTCCCGCGGCGGCCATCTTGCTGCCGGGCAGCGACTGCGGGATGCCGTAGGCGCCGCTCGAGGCGTTGTAGGCGTCCGCCCGCCAGCTCGACTCGCGGGTCCACAGCAGCACGAGGCACTCGTACTGGGCTGAGCCCCAGCCGTAGCGGCCGATCGCGCCGGCCGCGTAGGCCTTGGCCGCTTCGGGGTCGACGATCATGCCCGGGGGCGGCGCGTCATCTCCCGAGCCGGCATCGGCGTCGGCCGCGTCCTCGGCCGCCTCCGCGGCGGCCCGCTCGCGTGCCTCGGCCTCGAGCCGCGCCTGCTCGCCGATGCGGTACCGGCGCTCGAGCTCGACCGAGCGGTCGCGCAGGCTCGCGAGCTGGGCGTAGAGCGTGTCGAGCGCCTGCCGCTGTTCGGCGGCGCGCGCCTCGGCGGCCTCGTGCGCCTCGCGCGCCTCGTCGGCCGCCCGTTCGGCGGCCTCGGCCAGTCGGGCCCGCTCGCGTTCCGCGACGTCGGCCTGGGCGCTGATCGATTCGGCGTCGGCCCCGGCCGCTCGGGCGCGAGCGGCGAGGCCGGCGGCGAGATCGGTGAGCTGCGCTCCTCGCGTCAGGCTGTCGAGCAGGTCGTCGGCCTCGCCTGCGTCGACGAAGAGCCGCATCGTGACGTCGGTGCCGCCGGTGCGGGCGAGCAGCGAGCTCAGCCGGGCGAACCGTGCGGCGGCCTGATCGGCCGTGCGCGTCGCCTCGTCGGCGGCGGCCCGGAGATCGCCCGCACGCGCGGCGGCCGCCCGATGCTCGGCGGCGGCCGTGGCTGCGGTCGCGGCGGACTCGACGGCGAGGTCGCCCAGGCGCCCCGCCTCCTGCTCGAGCCCGTCGACGAGGGTGGTGATGCGGGCTGCCTCGGCCTCACGGCCGGCGACGCTCTGCTTGGCGGCCTCGACCTCGTCCCAGCTGGGGTAGTCCTCGGCGGCGGCCGGCGCGGCGCTGAGGCCGAGTCCGAGGATGAGGGTGATCACGGCCGCGGCGTGCGCGACCAGTCGTCTGCGGCGCATCGACTCACCCCTTCCGAGGCCGCGAGTCTACCCAGCGCCGCGTTCTGCGCCCGATCAGACACGCAGCGTACACTCGGCGAGTGCGTTCCCCCCGCCTGCTGCTCCCGCCGTTGATCGCGCTCGCCGCCGCCGCCGCGCTCGTCGGCTGCGCGCCCACAGGCGTCCCGGCCGGGACCACGGGTGGGGCTCCGGCGTCGACGACCTCCGTCACGTCTCCCACCCCGACCCCGACGCCCGAGTCGACGGCCGAGTGGGTGGCCGATCGTGTCTCCTCGATGACCGTCGACGAGAAGGCCGCCGCGCTCCTGATGCTGCATGCGCCGGGTACCGACCCGGGGCCGCTCCGTGCCTACCTCGACGCCGGAGCCTCGGGCGTGATCCTGATGGGCGACAACATCGCCGGCGACGCGGCGACCCTCCGGAGCCTCACCGATGTGCTCACCGTCGATCCCGAGCTCGTGCCGCTCGTCGCGGTCGACGAGGAGGGCGGGGAGGTGCAGCGCCTCGACTGGGACACCGCCGCGAGCGCCGACACGCTCCGCGACGCGCCGCCCGCCGAGACGACGACCGCGTTCGCGAGCCGTGCGCAGAGCGTCGACGCGGGCGGCGCGAACGTCAACTTCGGGGTCATCGCCGACGTCACGGCCGACCCCGAGTCGTTCATCGCGGGACGGGTGCTCGGCACCGAGCCGGGTGCCGCCGCAGAGCGCGTGGCCGCGGCGGTGGCGGGCGAGCGCGGGGTCGTGGCGACAACGCTCAAGCATTTCCCCGGCCACGGCGCGGCTCCCGGCGACTCGCACTCGAGCGTGCCGAGCGCGCCGCTCGACCTCGCGGCCTGGCGCGCCGGTCCCGCGATCCCGTTCGCCGCGGGCATCGATGCCGGTGCCGAGCTCGTGATGACCGGACACCTCGCCTATCCCGCGATCGACCCCGCGCCGGCGTCGCTGTCACCTGAGTGGCACCGCATCCTGCGCGACGAACTGGGCTTCGACGGGGTCGTCGTCACCGACGACATGCTCATGCTCCAGCACAACGGGCTGCCCGAGTACGCCGATCCGGGCGAGAACGCCGTACGCGCCGTCGCCGCCGGCGCAGACCTGCTGCTCTACGTGCTGCCCGCCGATCCCGCCGAGTTCGGCATCTCGGTCGACGGCCTCGTCGGCGCGATCCGCGACGCCGTGACGTCGGGCCGCATCCCCGAGGCGAGGCTCGACGACGCGGTGTCCCGGGTGCTCGAGCTCCGGCGCGAACTGAGCTGACCGGCCGGGACCCTGAAACCTCGCGAGAAGAATTTCGTGACGGCGGGAATAGTCTGCGAAGATCCATACGTTTGCATACGGTGAGGCCGATCGGCCCCGAGACATCCGAACTGGAGAACAGCGAGCTATGACGACCACCGCCCCGACGATCGAGATCCCCGGCTACCGCGCTGGCACCTGGAAGATCGACACCGCCCACAGCGAGGTCGGGTTCAGCATCCGCCACCTGATGATCAGCAAGGTCAAGGGCAAGTTCGAGCGCTTCTCGGCCACGTTCGTGACCGCCGAGAACCCGCTCGACTCGACCGTGACCGCGTCGGCCGAGGTCGCCTCGGTCAACACCAACGAGCCGAACCGCGACGGCCACCTCCGCACCGGCGACTTCTTCGAGGCGGACACGTACCCGACGATCGACTTCGTCTCGACCGGCGTGCGCGTCGAGAACGGCGACTTCAAGGTCGACGGCGATCTCACCATCCGCGGCATCACGAAGCCCGTCACCTTCGACTTCGACTTCGGCGGCTTCGGCGGCGACCCGTACGGCAACTACGTCGGCGGCGCGGCCGCGACGACCGTGATCAACCGCGAGGACTTCGGCCTGATGTACAACGCCGCCCTCGAGACCGGTGGCGTGCTGCTCGGCGAGAAGGTCACCATCACGCTCGACCTGCAGGCGCAGCTCCAGCAGTAGCCTGCGACGCGATCGAAGGGCCGGATGCCGCGGGCGTCCGGCCCTTCGTCGTCGTCGAGCCGTGCGGGGCCGCGCAGCTCAGGGCGCGCCGACGACGTCGACCCCGTCGAGGTGCATCGACCAGAACGCGGCCCACCGCTCGAGGGCCGGCCGGAAGCGCTCGAATCCGCGGCCGTCGGCGAACGGCTGGAGCGTGATCGAGGTGCCGCTGCGTCGCTCGGGCGAACGGCGCCAGGTGCCGACCACTTCGCCGTCGCGCACGAGGATCGGCAGGAACAGCCCGTTCTTGCCGGGAACGACGCGCAGTGCGTCGTCAGGGGAGCAGAAGGCGGTGCGGTCGCCGTACCCGAGGAAGTACTCGTCGAACGGCGCCAGTACGTGAACCCCACGGGCGTGGCCGTCGGTCGCGTCGGGCGCGACGTAGTGCTCGTCGCCCCACGGTTCGACTGCATCGCCCGCCGCGGCGACCGCGGTGCGCGCCTGCGTGAGCGTCAGACCCGTCCACCACGCGAAATCACGCACGGTCACCGGGCCGTGCCCGCGGGCGTAGCCCGCGAACAGCCGGGCGAGCGCCTCGTCGTCGTCGGGTTCGTCGGCACCAGGCGGCGACCACTCGTCGAGCAGCACGAAGCGCTGGCGCGCCCGCGTCTCGACGGGACCGTTGCAGAGGAGCCCCTCGGTCGCGAGGACCCAGATGAGGTGATAGCCGCGCTGGCCCTCGGTCGAGATGCCCGCAGCGCTCCACGCGGCCTGCAGTTCGTCGCGCGTCGCGGAGCGGTGGCCGTCGAGCATGCCCACCGCGACCTCGCGCGCCGTGGCGAGCACGCGCGCATCGAGACCCTCGTCGCGCTCGAGCTTCGCCGAGCGCATGCGGGCACGAGGTGCGGCCAGGCGCAGGATCGGCCGGAGCATCGCCGGGTCGACGAAGTGCAGCGTGCCGCGCATCGGCCACGAGCGCACGACTCGTCGCTCGTCGATCGCGGCGTCGATCGAGGCCTCGGTCGCGTCGGTCAAGCGCGCGCCGAGCACCCACTTGGCGGCCGCGAGGTCTTGGGCCTGCACGCAGACGAGTCGCTCGATCGCCGCCGCCGGGGATTCGAACGGCGTCGTGAGCCCCTGCGCACCAAGCCGGGCGGCGCGGAGCGCCGTGAGCGAGGCAGCGGGCGAGGCATCCGTCGTCATGCTGCGAGTCTGCCGGATGCCGCCGACGCGACGCGACCACCGCGCCCGCACCGACGTTAGACTGGGAGGCTGTGCCACTCGGCGCAGTCGATTCCCCACCATCCAGGAGGCCCCGCCGTGCTCGCCGTCCACGACCTCGAGATCCGCGTCGGCGCGCGCCTGCTCATGGAGAACGTCTCGTTCCGCGTGTCCGACGGCGACAAGATCGGCCTCGTCGGCCGCAACGGCGCGGGCAAGACGACCCTCACCAAGACGCTCGCCGGCGAGACGCTGCCGACCGACGGCCGCATCGATCGGTCGGGCGAGATCGGCTACCTGCCGCAGGACCCGCGCTCGGGCGACCCCGAGATGCTCGCCCGCACCCGCATCCTCGATGCGCGCGGGCTCGGCACGCTCGCGCTCGGCATGCACGAGGCGTCGATGAACATGGGCAGCGACGACCCGGTCGTCGCCGAGAAGGCCATGAAGAAGTACGGCAACCTCACCGACCGCTTCAACGCGCTCGGCGGGTACGCCGCCGAGGCCGAGGCCGCCTCGATCGCCTCGAACCTCAACCTGCCCGACCGTATCCTCGACCAGCCGCTGAAGACCCTCTCGGGCGGCCAGCGCCGGCGCATCGAGCTCGCCCGCATCCTGTTCAGCGACGCCGAGACGATGATCCTCGACGAGCCGACCAACCACCTCGACGCCGACTCGGTCGTGTGGCTCCGTGAGTTCCTGAAGGCGTACAAGGGCGGCGTCATCGTCATCTCGCACGACGTCGAGCTCGTCGGCGAGGTCGTGAACCGCGTGTTCTACCTCGACGCCAACCGCTCCGTGATCGACGTCTACAACATGGGCTGGAAGCACTACCAGCGCCAGCGCGCCGCCGACGAGGAGCGCCGCAAGAAGGAGCGCGCCAACGCCGAGAAGAAGGCCGACGTGCTCAAGCTGCAGGCCGCGAAGTTCGGCGCGAAGGCGTCGAAGGCGGCCGCCGCCCACCAGATGGTCGCCCGCGCCGAGAAGCTGCTCGCCGGCCTCGACGAGGTGCGGCAGGTCGACCGCGTCGCGAAGCTGCGGTTCCCGACGCCCGCGCCGTGCGGCCGCACGCCGATCAGCGCGAGCGACCTCTCGAAGAGCTACGGGTCGCTCGAGATCTTCACCGCCGTCGACCTCGCGATCGACCGGGGCTCCAAGGTCGTCATCATCGGACTCAACGGTGCGGGCAAGACGACGCTCCTGCGCATCCTCGCGGGCGTCGACGAGCCCGACACCGGTACGGTCGAACCCGGCCACGGTCTCCGCATCGGGTACTTCGCGCAGGAGCACGAGACGATCGAGGTCAAGCGCAGCGTGCTCGAGAACATGGTGTCGTCGTCGCCGAGCCTCACCGAGACCGAAGCGCGCAAGGTGCTCGGCTCGTTCCTGTTCACGGGCGATGACGTGCACAAGCCCGCCGGGGTGCTCTCGGGCGGCGAGAAGACCCGTCTCGCGCTGGCGATGATCGTCGTGTCGGGTGCGAACGTGCTGCTGCTCGACGAGCCGACGAACAACCTCGACCCGGCGAGCCGCGCCGAGATCCTCGACGCGCTCTCGCACTTCGAGGGCGCCGTCGTGCTCGTCTCGCACGACCCCGGCGCCGTCGAGGCGCTCAACCCCGAGCGCGTGCTCATCCTGCCCGACGGCGTCGAAGACCACTGGTCGGCCGAGTACCAGGAGCTCATCGAGCTCGCCTGAACGGCGAACCCCGGCGTGCGGCCGAGCCGTGTTCGGGGGAGGCCTAGTGCCGGTCGAGGATCCCGTCCTCGACATCGGCATCGGCGTCGCGTCGCGGCTTGCGCTCGGGCCGGCGCGGCGCGCGGCGCTGCGCGGCGACAGCACCGCTGGGGGATGCCTCGGCGAGCGCCTTGCGCTCCTGGTTCGCCGCCCAACCGAGGCCGATGAAGGCGAGCAGCGCGAACACGTACCACTGCAGTGCGTACGACAGGTGCGGGCCCTCGTCGCGCTCGGGCCGGGGTGCGGCGAGCGGCGGCTCGGCGGCGTCGTCGGGCGATTGCACGAGCAATCCGTACGCACCGGTGTAGGCCGGTACCCCGACCCGGTCGGCGAGCTCGTCGAGGTCGATGGTCGCGAGCTCGGTGCTCGTCGAGGTGCGCCCCTCGATCCGGCCCTCGCCGGCCTTCAGCCGCACGTCGACGACGACGTCGCCGGCGGGGGCGGGCGCGCGGTCGCCGGGGCCGCCGTCGGATGCCTCGGGGATCCAGCCGCGATCGACCATGAACACGGTGCCGTCCTCGAGCCGGAACGGCGTGATGACCTCGTAGCCGACGTTGCCGTTCTGCGGGCGGTTGCGCACGACGATCTCGTCGCCGGACAGGTACTCGCCTTCGAGCGCCACGACCTGCCAGCGCTGGTCGACGTCGAACGCCGCCGGGTCGGGCAGGGCCTCCGCGACCGGGATCGGGTCGGCGTCGTAGTTGGCGTCGATCCGGGCGACCTCGGCCAGCGCCTCGGCGCGGCGGTTCAGCTGCCAGGTTCCAAGCGCCGAGCAGGCGATCGCGAAGATCACGACGAGGGCGAGGTAGCCGGCCCACCGGCCGCTCAGGAGGAATCGCCAGTCGTTCACGAGTCGCTCCCCGCCGAGGCATCCTGCGCGTCGCCGTCGCGGTCGAACGCCGCGACGGCGACCGGGAACGACCGGGCCTCGAGGAAGTCGCGCAGGTAGCCGACGTGCTCGTCGCACGCGAGCCAGGTCTTGCCGCGGTCGCCCGTGTGGATCTTGGGATTGCGCCAGTCGATGCGCCAGGTCGCCGGCATCGTGCACGCCGCGCGGGAGCAGACGGCGCCGTCGGGTGCGCCGTGGAGTCCGCCGATCATCGCGTTCCGTCGCCGTCGTCGGGCGGCGGTGCCGACGGCCCGGCGGGCAGCGCCCGGTCGGGGCGCACCGCGCGACCCGCGCGGCCCGAGCCCTGCGCGTTCGCGAGCACCACGGCGATATAGGGGAGGAAGATCGCTCCGGCGGCGAAGACCGCCAGCCACCAGCCCCGCGCGAAGAGCATGGCGAAGATGCAGGCGACACGGATCGTCATCGCGACCGTGTACTTGATCATGCGTGCACGCCGCTCCGCGTCGGGAGAGGGCGGCAGCGAGGTGATCGACTGCTGCTTCATGGGTGGTCGCCGGGTCTCTGACGGCGCTCCTCTTACGTCAAGCCTACGTCCGATTCGGCTCGGCGGATGCCGCGAACGCGGACGTTCTATGCTGGGACGGGCCGCACGGCCCGACCCCTGCATCGACCCTCAGAAGGAGTCCAGCATGACGACGAGCCGCACCGTCCTCGTGACCGGTGGCAACCGGGGCATCGGCTACGCCATCGCCCGCGAGTTCATCGCCCAGGGGCACCGCGTCGCCGTCACCGCCCGCTCGGGCGAAGGTCCCGAGGGCTCGCTCACCGTGCGCGCCGACGTCACCGACGCCGAGTCGATCGACCGTGCGTTCACCGAGATCGAGGCCGAGCTCGGCCCGGTCGAGGTGCTCGTCGCGAACGCGGGCATCACGCGCGACACGCTGCTCCTGCGAATGAGCGAGGACGAGTTCACGAGCGTCATCGACACGAACCTCACGGGCGCGTTCCGCGTGGTGAAGCGCGCGTCGAAGGGCATGCTCAAGGCGCGGTTCGGCCGCATCGTGCTCATCTCGAGCGTCGTCGGCCTCTACGGCTCGCCCGGCCAGATCAACTACTCGTCGTCGAAGGCGGGCCTCGTGGGCATGGCCCGCTCGCTCACCCGCGAGCTCGGCGCGCGCAACATCACGGCGAACGTCGTCGCGCCCGGCTTCATCGAGACCGACATGACCGACGAGCTGCCCGAGGCGCAGCAGGCCGAGTACAAGAAGAACATCCCGCTCGGCCGGTTCGCCTCGCCCGATGAGGTCGCGCGCGTCGTCACGTGGCTCGCGGGCGACGACGCGGGGTACATCTCGGGTGCCGTCATCCCCGTCGACGGAGGCCTCGGCATGGGCCACTAGCCGACGGCGCGATCTCCGCCGCTCAGCGGTCGATGCGCACCACCGAGTACTCGGTGTCGGGCGTCGGCGGCGTGCCGAAGCGGGCGTTCGGGAGGAACAGGCTGCGGCCGAACGACGCGACCGTCGTGGGCACCTGGAACTCGGGGCTCGTCAGTCGGTCGACGATGGTGCCGGTCGTGCCGTCGGCCGACAGGTCGACGACCGCGACGGTGTTGAGCTGGTTCTGCACCACGTAGAGCGTGCGGCCGACGACGAGCAGGCCGTCGCCCGCCGGCAGTGATGCGCCGCCGAGGTCGACCGCGGTGGCCGCGCCCGTCGCGGGGTCGACGCGGAAGAGCGTGGCGGTCGCCGACTGGATGACGAGCAGGGCCCGGTGGTCGGGCGATTCGACGATGCCGTTGGCGTTGAACCCGGCCTGCTGCACCCAGTCGCCCGTGAGCGGAAGGGTCACGACGTCAGCGGCGTCGGGCAGCGCACCCGCCGGACCGAGCGGCACGAAGTACAGCTCGCCGGCGAAGCTGTTCGTGAACCAGGCGCCGTCGACCGTGAGCACGACGTCGTTGATGAACGCCGGGCCGGTGGTCAACTGGTAGGTCTGCAGCACGTCGCCGGTTGCGGCGTCGACCACCCGGGCCTGACCCGTGGGGCCGCCGGCGACGAAGAGCCGCCCGCGCTCGTCGATCTTGAGGCCCACGGAGGGCGTGCCGGGGCCCTCGAGCGTGGTGATCTCCGCGCCGGTGCGGAGGTCGAAGACGTAGACATCGCCGTCCGCCAGGGAACCGACATAGCCGACGGGACCGTCACCGATCGCGATGCCCTCGGGCTGGAACCCGTCGGGGAGGGCGATCAGGTCCTCGACCGTGGCGCCGCCCGGCGGCGAACCCGCAGCCTGTGCGGTGCCGACCGCGCTGAGAGCGAGGAGACCTGTCAGTGCGGCGGCGGCGAATGTACGTGCGACGATGCGACCGGACATGGCCACATGCTACGACTGCGCACTCGGCGCGGTCGCGGTTCGGAGGAAGCTCCCAGCCGAGCGGAACGACGTCGCGGACCCCTCCATGCCGATAAGGATGCCGCTCGCTCAGCCCCGCAGCCCGAGCAGCGCGAGCACGACGCCGAGGTCGGGTGCGTCGATCGCGACATCCGCCTGCCGGCGAACGACCGGCTTCGCGCAGAACGCGACGCCGAGCGCCGCCCGATCGAGCATGCGCAGGTCGTTGGCGCCGTCGCCGACGGCAACGGTCCGCGCGATCGGGATGCCGCTCGCCCCGGCCCATTCCTCGAGCGCGAAGCGCTTCGCCTCGGCGTCGACGACGGGACCATCGACCCGGCCGGTGAGCCGGCCGTCGGCGATCTCGAGCCGGTTCGCCCGGCAGAAGTCGAGCCCGAGCCGCTCGGCGAGCGGGTCGAGGAGTTCGTGGAAGCCGCCGGAGACGACGCCCACGCGCCCACCCGCGGCGTGCACGCCGGCGATGAGCTCCTCGACGCCGTCGGTCGGCGTCATGCGGGCACGCGCGGCGGCGAGCACCTCGGCGTCGAGGCCCGCGAGCGTCGCGACGCGCTCGCGCAGGCTCGCGGCGAAGTCGAGCTCGCCGCGCATGGCGCGCTCGGTCACGGCGGCGACGTGCTCGAGGCTGCCGGCCGCCTCGGCGAGGAGCTCGATCGCCTCCTCGCGGATGAGGGTCGAATCGGCGTCGAGCACGACGAGCGGGCCGCCGAGGCGGCCGGGCTGCGCGGCGCTCACGCGTGCGTCCGGACGCGCGAGCCCTTGCCCACGACGGTGATGCCGCTGTCGGTCACGATGAAGCCGCGGGCCACGTCCTCGGCGCGATCGACCCCGATGCGAGCACCCGCTTCGACGACGACCTCCTTGTCGAGGATCGCGCGCTGCACCGTCGCGCCGGCCTCGATGCGGGCGCGGTCGAAGAGGATCGCGTCGGCGACGTGCGCCCCGGACCCGACGATCGCCCACGGGCCGATCACGCTGCGCTCGACGTGCGCGCCCGAGATGACCGAGCCGAGCGAGACGATCGAGTCGATGACGGTACCGAGCGAGCCCCGCGCGTCGCGCGTGAACTTCGCGGGCGGCGAGTTGAGCTGCTGGCTGAAGATCGGCCACTCCCGGTTGTAGAGGTTGAACACGGGCAGCACCGAGATGAGGTCCTGGTGCGCCTCGAAGAACGAGTCGATCGTTCCCACGTCGCGCCAGTAGTAGCGGTCGCGATCGGTCGACCCGGGCACCTCGTTGCGCTTCAGGTCGTAGACGCCGGCCGCTCCCTGCTCGACGAAGGCGGGGATGATGTCGCCGCCCATGTCGTGGCTCGACGAGGCCTCTTCGCCGTCGCGCAGCACGGCCTCGATGAGGGCCTGGGCGTCGAACACGTAGTTGCCCATCGACGCGAGCACCTCGCCGGGGGAGTCGGGAAGGCCCACCGGGTCGTTCGGCTTCTCGAGGAAGCGGCTGATGCGCTCGGGCGACGAGGGGTCGACCTCGATGACCCCGAACTGGTTCGCGAGCGCGATCGGCTGGCGGATCGCGGCGACCGTCGCTGCGGCGCCCGACTCGACGTGCGCGTCGATCATCTGGGAGAAGTCCATGCGGTAGACGTGGTCGGCGCCGACGACGACGATGAGGTCGGGCCGCTCGTCGTAGATGAGGTTGAGGCTCTGCAGGATGGCGTCGGCCGATCCCGAGAACCAGCGCTTGCCGAGGCGCTGCTGCGCCGGCACCGAGGCGACGTAGGAGTTCAGGAGGCCGTTCAGCCGCCACGTCTGCGAGACGTGCCGGTCGAGCGAGTGCGACTTGTACTGGGTGAGCACGACGACCTGGCGCAGGCCCGAGTTCAAGAGGTTCGAGAGCGCGAAGTCGATGAGCCGGTACTGGCCGGCGAACGGCACCGCGGGCTTCGCGCGGTCTTCCGTCAGTGGCATGAGCCGCTTGCCCTCGCCGCCGGCGAGGACGATTCCGAAGACCTTGCGCGCAACCATGTGCCCACTGTAACGAGCCGCGGTGAATTCCGAGACCTCGGTTTCGGAGCGTGTCGACCGCCCTGCGCTACCGTTGCAGCATGCGCGTCGACCTCCTCACCCGTGAGTATCCGCCCGAGGTGTACGGGGGCGCCGGGGTGCACGCCGCGGAGCTCGTCAGGGCGCTGCGCGCGAGCATCGACGTGCGGGTGCGCTGCTTCGGCGCACCGCGCGACGAGGCCGGGACGACCGCCTATCCCGTGCCCGCCGAGTTCTCGGAGTCGAACGCGGCGCTCTCGACCATGGCGGTCGACCTGCTCATGGCCGGAGAAGCCGCCGGCGCCGACCTCGTGCATTCGCACACGTGGTACGCCAACTTCGCCGGCCTCACCGCGAAGCGGTTGCACGGGATTCCGCACGTGGTCACGGCGCACAGCCTCGAACCGCTGCGCCCGTGGAAGGCCGAGCAGCTCGGCGGCGGCTATCGGCTGAGCTCGTGGATCGAGCGGTCGGCGTTCGCCGATGCCGATGCGGTCATCGCGGTGAGCGACGGCATGCGCCGCGACATCCTGCGGTCCTATCCCGATCTCGACCCGGCGCGCGTCGAGGTCGTCTACAACGGCATCGACCTCGACGACTGGGCGCCGTCGCAGGACCTCGACACGGTGCGCGCCCTCGGGGTCGACCCCGAGCGGCCGTCGATCGTGTTCGTCGGCCGGATCACCCGGCAGAAGGGCCTGCCGTACCTGCTCCGCGCGGCTCGGATGCTGCCCGCCGACGTGCAGCTCGTGCTCTGTGCGGGCGCGCCCGACACCCCCGAGATCATGGCCGAGGTCGAGGGGCTCGTCGACGGGCTCCGCCGCGAGCGCGACGGCGTCGTCTGGATCGACCGCCACCTGCCGCGGGGCGAGCTCACGGCGCTGCTCACGGCCGCGACGTGCTTCGTCTGCCCCTCGGTGTACGAACCGCTCGGCATCGTGAACCTCGAGGCGATGGCGTGCGGCGCACCGGTCGTCGGCACGGCCACGGGCGGCATCCCCGAGGTCGTCGACGACGGGGTGACCGGTGTGCTCGTGCCGATCGAGCAGGCCGACGACGGCACCGGTACGCCGCTCGACCCCGACCGGTTCGTCGCGGATCTCGCGTCGGCGCTCACGCGCGTCGTCGCCGATCCGGCGCGCGCCGCCGAGATGGGGGCCGCCGGCCGTCGTCGCGCGGAGACGCGCTTCGCATGGGACGCGATCGCCGCCCGCACGATCGAGGTCTACGGACGGGTGCTCGGCCGCTGACGGCCGCCCCTGCGTCTGAGGGGGTCTCCGCTCCCGATAGCATTGGACGCATGGCGAGTGCGAGTACGGTTCTGCAGTTCCGCGATGTGTCGGTGGTCCGCGACGGCAACACGATCCTCGACTCGGTGACGTGGGACGTCGCCTCCGACGAGCGCTGGGTCGTGCTCGGGCCGAACGGTGCGGGCAAGACGACCCTGCTGCAGATCGCCGCTGCCGCGATGCACCCCACCGCGGGCAAGGCCGAGGTGCTGCAGGAGAAGCTCGGCAAGGTCGACGTCTTCGAGCTGCGGCCGATGATCGGCTTCGCCTCGACGGCGATGGCCCGTCGCATCCCGCGCGACGAGACCGTGCTCGACGTGGTGCTCACCGCCGCGTACTCCGTGACGGGTCGCTGGAACGAGGAGTACGAGGGCATCGACCTCCGCCGCGCCGAGCGAGTGCTCAAGGAGTGGGGCCTCGACGGCTTCTCGGGCCGCCGGTTCGGCAGCCTCTCCGACGGTGAGCAGAAGCGCGTGCAGATCGCCCGCTCGGTCATGACCGACCCCGAGCTGCTGCTGCTCGACGAGCCCGCCGCGAGCCTCGACCTCGGCGCGCGCGAAGAGCTCGTGGGGCTGCTCGGCGGCTACGCCGCGTCGCCGGCCTCGCCGGCGATCGTCATGGTCACCCACCACGTCGAGGAGATCCCCGTCGGCTTCACGCACGCGCTGCTGCTCGCGAAGGGCGGCATCGTCGCAGCGGGGCCGCTCGCCGAGGCGCTCACCGCCGAGAACCTGTCGACGACGTTCGACATGAAGATCGAGCTCACCGAGCGCGACGGTCGCTTCGCCGCGCGCGCCGTCTGAGGCGTTCGGGCGCTGACTCTGCTAAACTCGTCAGCTGGCCCTACCGCCATCATGCTTTCCCTCCAGCGAGCCGCACCGCGAAGGTGCCGCGTTCGCGCGGCGGGAACTCGAATACCATCCGATCGCTCTATCAACCGAAATCCAAGGAAGTCTCCATGAAGACCGACATCCACCCCGAGTACAACGCCATCGTCTTCCGCGACCTGGCTTCGGGCGCCACGTTCCTCACGCGCTCGACCGCGACGAGCGACAAGACGATCGAGCTCGACGGTGTCACCTACCCGGTCATCGACGTCGAGATCTCGAGCGAGTCGCACCCGTTCTACACGGGCAAGCAGCGCATCATGGACTCGGCCGGCCGCGTCGAGAAGTTCAACCAGCGCTTCAAGAACTTCGGCAAGTAATCCAGCCGAACGAAGGGGCGGGCGACTCAGGTCGCCCGCCCCTTCGTCGTGCCCGCGCCGGGCGTGATGCGGTCTCAGGCGCGCGCCCGTACCGGCCAGGCGCCCGACGTCGTGAACTCGGGCTCGCCGTTGCTGCGCCGCCAGGCCTGGTAGCTCTCGGCCTGGTCGCGGCACCAGTCGATCTGGCGCGCGTGCAGGTCACCGACGGCCAGGGCGGCGAGTTCGGGGTACACCCGCGCGATCGCCTGGGCCACTCGGCCGGCGGCCACCGCATCGGCGCCGGCGTCGTGCGCGTCGTCGAGGACGACCCCGTAGTGCTCGGCGGTCACCGAGAGCGTGCGCTTGCCCCGGCGGTACCGGTCGACGGCCTTGTCGATGACGAGCGGGTCGATGACGGGGCCCGGACCCGGCAGCGGTGCGTGCCCGTACCGCTCCGCCTCCCGGTGGAGCACCGTCAGGTCGTACGCGGCGTTGTAGGCGACGATCGGCAGGCCCCTCGCCGCCGCGTGCGCCAGTTCGTCGATGATCTCGGCGACCGCGGTCGCGGCGTTCTGGCCCTCGAGACGCGCCCGCTCGGTCGTGACGCCGTGGATGAGCGACGCAGCCGTCGGGATCTCGACACCGGGGTCGACGAGCCACTCCCGTCGTTCGAGCACCTCGCCCGACGGGCCGAGCACGCCGACGTGCGCCGTAACGATGCGGCAGACGTCGACGTCGATGCCGGTCGTCTCGAGGTCGAAGACGGCGAGGGTGTCGGCCCAGCGGGCCTCGTTCACTGCATCCATGTGCGAAAGGCTATGCAGGCCCACCGTCATCGCGGACGAACGACGGCGCGTGTCCGCCGCCCCGCCGCTTCGGCGCGCAGCTCGCGTGCAGTCCGCGTCCGTAGAATGGCGGGGATGATCGCCTCGCCGTACGCCTCAGCGCTCGACCGCATCCCCGTCCGGGAGCACCGCATCGAGGTCGAGGGCACCACGACGGCCTGGTGGGAGTACGGCGAGGCCGACGCCCCCATGCTCGTGCTCGTGCACGGATTCCGCGGCGACCACCACGGACTCGAGCCGATCGTCGCGCAGCTGCCCGGCTACCGCATCGTGTCGCCCGACCTCCCGGGCTTCGGCGCATCGGCGACGTTCGCCGATCGCGCCCACGACATCGACGGGTACGCCCGCTGGCTCGGCGCGTTCATCGAGGCGATCGGCATCGACGGCGACTACGACCTGCTCGGCCACTCGTTCGGTTCGATCGTGGCGAGCGCGGCCGTCGCGGGCGGCCTCGCACCGCGCCGCCTCGTGCTCGTGAACCCGATCGGCGCACCGGCACTCGAGGGGCCGCGCGGGGTCATGACCCGGCTCGCCGTGCTCTACTACCGCGCATCGGCGGCGCTTCCCGAGCGCACCGGCTTCGCACTGCTGCGCAATGGGGCGATCGTGCGCGTCATGAGCGTGACGATGGCCAAGACGCACGACCGCGAACTGCGCCGCTGGATCCACGACCAGCACGACCGGTACTTCTCCGACTTCGGCGACCGCGACCAGTTGCTCGAGGCGTTCCGGGCCTCCGTGAGCCACGACGTCAGCGAGTACGCCGCCCGCATCCCGGTTCCGACGCTGCTCGTCGCCGCCGAGCGCGACGACGTGACGCCGCTCGAGGCGCAGCACCGGCTCGTGACGAGGTTCCCCGATGCGACCCTCGAGGTGATCCCCGAGGTCGGGCACCTCATCCACTACGAGACGCCCGGCGACGCCGCAGCCCGCATCACCCGCTTCCTCGGGGCGGGGGAGCGCGCGTGAGGATCGTCGTCGACTGCCGCTACACCCGCATCGGCCACCACGACGGCATCAGCCGGTTCACCGCGGGCATCGTCGGGGAGCTCGCGAAGCTGCATCCCGTGACCATGCTCGTGAGCGACCACCGCCAGCTCGAGATGCTGCCGCCGCTGCCCTGGCAGCTCGTGAGCTCGCCGACGAGCGCGCGCGAACCGTTCGTCGCCCGGCAGGTGCGTCGCCTGCGACCCGACATCGTGTTCTCGCCCATGCAGACGATGGGATCTTGGGGGCGCGACTACCGCCTGCTGCTCACGCTGCACGACCTCATCTACTACGAGAACCGCACCCCTCCGCGCGACCTCTCCGCCCCGATCCGGCTGCTGTGGCGCCTCTACCACCTCGCGTGGTGGCCGCAGCGCGTGCTGCTCAACCGCGCCGACGCCGTCGTCACGGTGTCGGAGACCACCGCGGGGCTCATCCGCGAGCACCGGCTGACCCGGCGACCCATCACGGTCGTGCCGAACGCGGCCGACGACCTCGCGGTGCCCGAGCTGCCGCGCACGCGCCCCACGGGCCACCGGCTCGTCTACATGGGCTCGTACATGCCCTACAAGAACGTCGACACGCTCGTTCGTGCGACCGCGGCCCTGCCCGACCACGAGCTGCACCTGCTGAGCCGCATCAGCCCGTCCGAGCGCGAGCGGCTGACCCGGCTGGCGCCCGAGGCGCGGCTCGTCTTCCACGACGGCGTGACGGATGCCGCGTACGGCGAGCTGCTCTCGGGGGCCACGGCCCTCGTGCACGCGTCGAAGGCCGAGGGATTCGGCATCCCGCTCGTCGAGGCCATGCGCCTCGGCACGCCCGTCGTCGTGAGCGACATCCCGATCTTCCGCGAGATCGGCGGCGACGCCGCACTGTTCTTCGACGCCGACCGACCCGAGACGCTCGTCGCCGCGCTGCGCACCCTCGACGAGGCCGACGAGTGGGAGCGGCGCTCCGCCGCCTCGGTCGAGGTCGCGGCTCGGTTCACCTGGGCGAGGTCCGCGGCGGCCCTCTACGAGCTCATGCAGCGGGTGGTCGCCGAACCGGGCCGGCGGCGGCGCGGCTGACGGATCAGCCCTCCGTGCCCGTGAGCAGCTCGGGTTCGGCGAGTTCGAGCTCGTCGCCCGTGGCCGTCACGAGGTGCACCGAGCCGTTCGTCACGGTGTAGCCGGCGCCGGGCAGCGTCCAACCGCTCAGGTGCAGGATGAGCGAGTGGATGACGCCGCCGTGCGAGACGACCACGACGCGCCCGCCGGGGTGCGCCGCCGCGATCTGCGTGAGGGCGGCACCCGCTCGCTCGATCACGGCCGACCGGGTCTCGAGCCCCTCGATCGTCGCCGCCTGCGCTTCGACGGCCGTGCGACCGGCGTGGTCGAGGCCCTCGAGCACGCCGTAGCTGCGTTCGGAGAGGGCGTCGAGGTGCCCCTGCACGGGAACGCCGAGCTCGCCGGCGATGAGGGCGGCGGTCTCGGCCGCGCGCGAGAGCGGGCTCGCGTACACGGCGTCCCACGACGAGTCCGCGAGATCCGCACCGACCTGCACGGCCTGCCGCCGCCCGGTGTCGTTGAGCGGGATGTCGGTGCGCCCCTGGATGCGGCGCTGCACGTTCCAGTCGGTCTCGCCGTGCCGGACGAGCGCGATGGTCACCGGTGCGGGGCGGGTCGAGGCATCCGTCATGTCGAAGACTCTGGCACGCGCGCGGCGCGGATCACGAATCGAGCGCCGACGCGAACGCGGCGAGGGTCTCGCTCGTGCCCGCGTCGATCCTGACGGCGGCCCTGGCGTCGCCCTTGGTGGCACCCCGGTTGACGATCACGACGGGGAGCCGGCTGCGCCGCGCCTGCTCGAGCAGGCGCATGCCGGTGTTCACCACGAGCGACGAACCGGCCACGAGCAGCACGTCGGCACCCGCGACGAGCGACGCCGCGGCGCGGAAGGTCGGCACGGGCACGAACTCGCCGAAGAAGACGACGTCGGGCTTCAGCACGCCGCCGCAGACGGTGCACACCGGGATCCGCATCGCCTCGACGTCGTCGATCTCGACGTCGCCGTCGGGGTTGAGGCGCACCGCGCGGTCGGCGTCGAGCCACGGGTTCTGCGTCGTGAGCTCGTGCGCGATCGCCTGCCGGGCGTAGTGCTGGCCGCACTCGAGGCACACGACGCGGTCCATGCCGCCGTGCAGCTCGACGACGTGACGGCTGCCCGCCCGCCGGTGCAGGCCGTCGACGTTCTGCGTCACGACGCCGGTGACGATCCCGGACGCCTCGAGGCGGGCGAGCGCCCGATGGCCGCGGTTCGGGGCGGCCGACGCGAAGTCGCGCCAGCCGAGGTGGCTGCCCGCCCAGTAGCGCTTGCGCGCCGCCTCCGACGAGAGGAAGGTCTGCACGGTCATCGGGGTGCGCACCGGTGCGCCCTCGCCGCGGTAGTCGGGAATCCCGGAGTCGGTGCTCACGCCCGCTCCCGTCAGCACCGCGACGCGCGAACCGCGCATGAGCTCGATCGCCTCGTCGATCCCGGCCGCGTGCGTGCGGCCCATCGTCTGCTCCACGTCGTCTCCCTTCGACACCCCTGAGAGTAAACGCCGTCGTTTTCCGGTTTGTTTCACGGACTGGCACTCTTGAGTGGAGGAGATCCATGCACATCGAACGAGTCCGCGACGCGGCATCCGATGCCGTCGCCGACTACGCGAGGCTCACCGACGTCGCCCTGCGCAGCGTGCGCGAGCCCGAGGAGGGCCTCTACATCGCCGAATCGGCGAAGGTCATCCGTCGGGCGATCGCCGCCGGGCACCGCCCGCGGTCGGTGCTCATGGAGGAGAAGTGGCTCGCGGGGCTCGCACCCGTGCTCGAGCCGTTCGACATCCCGGTGCACCTCGCCGACGCCGAGCAGCTGGAGGCGATCACCGGCTACCGCGTGCACCGCGGGGCGCTCGCCGCGTTCGAACGGCCCGAGCTGCCGAGCGTCGAGTCGCTGCTCGCACGCGCTCGCCGGGTCGTCGTGCTCGAGGACATCGTCGACCACACGAACGTCGGCGCGATCTTCCGGTCGGTCGCCGCGCTCGGCGCCGACGCCGTGCTCGTGTCGCCGCGCTGCGCCGACCCGCTCTACCGGCGGAGCGTGCGGGTGAGCATGGGCACCGTCTTCCAGGTGCCGTGGACGCGACTGCCCGAGTGGGAGTCCGCCGCGCAGCTGCTGCACGGTGCCGGCTTCGAGATCGCCGCCCTCGCGCTCGCCGACGACGCCGTGCCGCTCCGCCGGCTCGCCGGATCGGCCCCCGACCGACTCGCGCTCGTGTTCGGCGCCGAGGGCGACGGCCTGAGCCGTCGCGCCCTCGCCGCGGCCGACCACGTCGTGACCATCCCGATGCGGCACGGGGTGGACTCGCTCAACGTCGCCGCCGCCGCGGCCGTCGTGCTCTACGCCGTCGCCGCAGACCCCGAGGAGCCCCGATGACGACGACCGACGACCGTGAGGCGCGCAAGCGCGTGTACCGCCGCAGGCGCATCGTCGTGTTCGGCTCGCTCGCCGTCGTGCTCGCCCTCGTCATCGGCGGGGGCGTGTACTCGGCGAACGCCCTCGGTGCGGCCGTGCCCGCGGCGGCACCCGTGGTCGAGCAGCCCGAACCCGTCGCCGCGGCACCGCAGGCCCTCGACCTGCCCGGCTTCGGCGGGTACGCGGTCGGCGCCGTCGGCTTCGACGGCCTGCTCGCGGCGGCGGAGCCCGACCGTCGGATGGCGACGGCGAGCATCACGAAGATCATCACCGCGCTGACGATCCTGCAGGACCATCCGATCGCCGAGGGCGAGAGCGGCCCCGAGATCGCCTACACCGAGGCCGACGTCGACATCTACTGGGACATGATCGCTCAGAACGGCTCGGTCGCCCCGGTCGAGGCGGGTGCGTCGCTCACGCTGACCGAGAGCCTCGAGGCGATGCTGCTGCCGTCGGGCAACAACTACGCCATCTCGCTGTCGAACTGGGCGTACGGCTCGGAGGCCGGGCTCGTGACCGCCGCGACGAAGTGGCTCGCCGACCACGGCCTCGCGAACACCCGCATCGCCGACTCGAGCGGCCTCTCGCTCGACAACGTGTCGACCCCCGCCGACCTCGTGAAGCTCGGCGAGCTCGCCCTCGCCGAACCCGCGCTCGCCGCGATCGTCGCCACGAAGTCCGTCGACATCCCCGAGCTCGGCGAGCTCGACAACTCGAACAAGCTGCTCGGCACGCACGGCGTCGACGGCATCAAGACCGGCACGACCGACGATGCCGCGAACCTGCTCTTCTCGGCCGACTACGCGGTCGGCGACCAGACCGTGACGGTCGTCGGCGTGCTCCTCGGGGCCGAGAACCACGCCGTGCTGCGCGAGGCCGTCGCGAAGCTGCTCGACAGCGTCGCACCCGGGTTCCACCAGGTCGAGCCGCTCGAGGCGGGCCAGGAGCTCGCGAGCTACGACACCCCGTGGGGCGACACCGCGACGGCCAGGGCCGCCGACGGGGCATCCCTCGTCGTCTGGAGCGACACCCCGGTCGAGGTCGAGGTGCGCGCCGAGCCCGTCACGGTCGCGCCCGACGGTGCCGACGTCGGCACGGCGATCGTGCGCGCGGGCGGGCAGGAGATCACCGTGCCGCTCGAGCTCGACGGCGAGATCGACGACCCGGGCACGTGGTGGCGGCTCGCGAACCCCGACGGGCTCAGCCCGAGCACCGCTCAGTCGGGCAGCGAGTAGGGGCCCGCCTCGGGGCGCTTCGCCGAGACGAAGTCGCCCGACGACTGGTGGCGGATGCGTCGCACGACCCACGGCACGAGGTACTCGCGCGCCCAGGCCAGGTCTTCGACACGCGCCTGCCGCCACGTCGTCGCGGGCAGCGGCTCGGGCGTCAGCGCGTCGAGGTCGTTGTCCACGTTGAGCGCGGCGAGCACCATGCGCGCCACGGTGTGGTGCCCGAGCGCGTTGAGGTGCAGGCGGTCGGGCGACCACATGCGCTGGTCCTGGATCGCCGTGAGCGCCCACTGGTCGGCGACGATGCAGTCGTACTTCGCGGCGATCGTGCGCAGGTTCTCGTTGTAGATCGCCACCTTGCCGCGGATGCCGCGGAACACGGGGGAGAAGCCCACGTCGACGCCCGTGAAGATCACGATCGTCGCGTGGTCGCGCGAGAGCCGGTCGATCGCGTACTCGAACCGGGCGGAGATCTCGTCGGGGTCGGTACCGGGGCGGATGACGTCGTTGCCGCCCGCCGAGATCGTGATGAGGTCGGGCCGCAGGGCGAGCGCGGGCTCGAGCTGCTCGTCGATGATCTGCTGGATGAGCTTGCCGCGCACCGCGAGGTTCGCGTAGGCGAAGTCCTCGGTGCCCTGCGAGAGCACCTCGGCGACGCGGTCGGCCCAGCCGCGGTGACCGCCCGGAACGGTGGGCTCGGGGTCGCCGATGCCCTCGGTGAAGGAGTCGCCGATGGCGACGTAGCGAGACCAGGGATGCTGCTGGGTGACCATCCCTCCATTTTGCACAAGACGCCGGTTCGAGGTTGTCGGAGGGCTCCACTACCCTCGAACCAGTGAGTACCGCGATGCCTTCAGGAGCCCAGCCGGGCACGTCGGCCGCCGAGCACCTCTCACCGTCGTTCCCCGAACGCGCCGCCTGGGGTACCGCCTCGAAGCTGCGGGCCTGGCAGGCCGAGGCGCTCGAGCAGTATCTGTCCGAGCTTCCACGCGACTTCCTCGCTGCGGCCACACCGGGCGCCGGCAAGACGACCTTCGCGCTGCGCCTCGCCGCCGAGCTGCGGTCGCGCCGCATCGTCGACCGGTTCACGGTCGTCGCACCGACCGACCACCTCAAGCGCCAGTGGGCCGATGCCGCCGCGCGCGTCGGAATCCGGCTCGACCCGGGCTTCCGCAACGCCCACGGCCGGTCCGCACGCCACTACCACGGCGTCGCCGTCACCTACGCGCAGGTCGCGATGCGTCCGGCGCTGCACCGCGAGCTGACGCTCTCCGGGCGCACGCTCGTCATCCTCGACGAGGTGCACCACGGCGGCGACACGCTCTCGTGGGGCGACGCGATCCGCGAGGCGTTCGAGCCGGCGACCAAGCGGCTCTCGCTCACG
Source organism: Agromyces cucurbitae (assembly GCF_058349945.1). Classification (NCBI taxonomy): domain Bacteria; kingdom Bacillati; phylum Actinomycetota; class Actinomycetes; order Micrococcales; family Microbacteriaceae; genus Agromyces; species Agromyces cucurbitae. Next base: position 428,403 of record NZ_JBYRES010000003.1, read on the forward strand.
GGCACGCCGTTCCGCAGCGATACCGCCCCGATCCCGTTCGTCGAGTACGCGCCCGACGCGAAGGGCGTGCGCCTCTCGCAGACCGACTACGACTACGGGTACGGCCGAGCGCTCGCCGACGGGGTCGTGCGTCCCGTGATGTTCATGGTCTACGCCGGTCACATGCGCTGGCGCACCAAGGCGGGCGACGAGATGGAGGCGAAGCTCGGCGAGGACAACACCAAGGACGTGACGTCGTCGGCGTGGCGCACCGCCCTCGAGCCGACCGGCGAGTGGATCCCGGCGGTGCTGCAGGCCGCCGACCGCCGGCTCACCGAGGTGCGCCATTCGATCCCCGACGCGGGCGGGCTCGTGCTCGCGACCGACCAGACCGTGGCACGCGCCTACGCCGAGATCCTCGAACGCATCTGCGGCGAGCCCGTGACGGTCGTCCTCTCCGACGACAAAGAGGCGTCGAGCCGCATCGAGGAGTTCTCGGGCAACGAGCGCCGGTGGATGGTCGCGGTGCGCATGGTGTCCGAGGGGGTCGACGTGCCGCGGCTCGCGGTGGGGGTGTACGCCACGAGCTCGTCGACGCCGTTGTTCTTCGCACAGGCGATCGGCCGGTTCGTGCGGGCCCGCCGTCGCGGCGAGACCGCATCGGTGTTCCTCCCGAACGTGCCCGTGCTCATGGCCCTCGCGTCCGAGCTCGAGAAGGCCCGCGACCACGCCCTCGACCGGCGCGACGGCGACGGCGGCGACGACCCGGGCCTCGACGACGGCCTGCTCGAGTCCGCGAACCGCGAAGACAAGGCGTCCGACGAGCTCGCCGACGAGTTCACGTGGCAGGCCATCGCGTCCGACGCGAGCTTCGACCGGGTCGTCTTCGACGGCACCGAGTTCGGCACGCTCGCCGAGCCCGGCAGCGACGAGGAGTTCGACTTCATCGGCATCCCGGGGCTGCTCGAGCCCGAGCAGGTGTCGGAGCTGCTGCGGCACCGGCAGGCGAGGCAGGCGCGACGCCAGAGCGACCGCCGACGGCACGCGACGACGGCCGAGGGCGCCGACGGCACCGGCGAGACCGCCGAGCCGGTCGCGCTCTACCGCACCCTGAAAGAGCAGCGCTCACTGCTCAACAGCCTGGTCGGCCTCTACGCGCGCCAGAACGGCCAGCCGCACTCGATGGTGCATGCCGAGCTGCGGCGAGCGTGCGGCGGGCCAGAGGTCGCGCAGGCGACGGTCACGCAGCTGCAGGCCCGCATCGAACTGCTCCGGCGCCGCCTCGGCGGGCGCTGAGGCGGCGCCGGTCGTCTCAGTTCGCGGCGACCCGGGCCTCGCCCGCGATGCCCGCCGCGACCGCGGCCGCATCGAGGGCGCTCATGAGGTCGGCGGTGAGGTCGTCGATGTGCTCGAGGCCGATCGAGAGGCGGACGACGCCGTCACCGGGCTTCGCATCGCCCGCGACCGGGCGATGGGTGAGCGAAGCGGGATGCTGCACGAGCGAGTCCACCCCGCCGAGGGACACGGCGTGGGTGACGAGCTCGCACGCCTCCGTGAACGCGACGGCTGCATCGAAGCCGCCGGCGAGGTCGATGGCGATGATCGAGCCCGCACCGTCGAGCTGCCGGCCGATGAGGCCCTGGGGGTCCTGGCCCGGCAGGCCCGGGTAGTGCACGTGCCCGACGGCCGGGTGCTCGGCCAGGCGGGTCGCGAGCTCCTCGGCCGTCGCCTGCTGGGCGCGCACCCGGAGGGGGAGCGTGCGCAGTCCGCGGTGCAGCAGGTACGCCGCCATCGGGTGCAGCAGGCCGCCGGTGAGTGCGCGCACGCGGCGCAGCCGCTCGACCCACTCGCGGTCGGCGGCGACGACGCCGCCCATCACGTCGCCGTGGCCGCCGAGGTACTTCGTCGCGCTGTGCAGCACGAGGCGGGCGCCGTGCTCGGCCGGGCGCTGCAGCACGGGCGTCGCGAAGGTGTTGTCGACGAGCACCGGCACGTCGCCCGCCGCCGCGGCGAGCCTGCCGAGGTCGACGAGCTCGAGCGTCGGGTTGGCCGGCGTCTCGACGACGACCAGTCCGGTGTCGGGCCGGATGGCGGACGCGATCTCGTCGACCGTCGCCCACGTCACCTCGGTGCCGAGCAGTCCGCTCGCGAGCACGTGGTCGGTGCCGCCGTACAGCGGGCGGACCGCGACCACGTGCGGCCGTCCCGCCGACGCCGTCGCGATGAGCACCGCGGCGAGCGCGGCCATGCCGCTGCCGAAGGCGACCGCACCGTCGGTGCCCTCGAGGCCGGCGAGCGACTCCTCGAACCGCGCGACGCCGGGCTGCCAGAGGCGCTGGTAGACGGCCGAGCGGCCGTCGCCGAGGTCGTGCCCCGTCGCGAGCTCCTCGTACGAGAGGCCGCCGGTCTCGACCGAGCCGAGCGGGTTCGTGGTCGAGAAGTCGATGACGGGCACATGGGATCCGCTCTCTCGGACACCGCGCATTCCGCCGTGGACGGCGCGGGTCTCGAGGTGCGACGACGATGTCTGCATGGCTGGCACTGAAGCAGAATCTGTCGAATCATTCAACTCGGGTCGCACGATCGCTGCGATATGCTGGAAATCTCGAAGTATCTGCAACGCCGACCGAGAGGAGTGCCGACATGGCGCAGAAGCCCGAACTCGATCGCGTCGACCGCGCCCTGCTGCAGGCGCTCTCGACGAACGCCCGCGCCTCCGGCGCGGCGCTCGCCGCCGAGGTGGGCGTCGCCGAGTCGACGGTCTCGCTGCGCCTGCGCCGGCTGCAGTCCCTCGGCACGGTCCGCGGGTACCGCGTCGATGTCGACCTCGCCTCGCTCGGCGTCTCGCTCCAGGCCTTGATCGCCGTGCGCCTCGTGAAGCACGACCGCGGTGAGATCGACGCGTTCCGTGCCCAGGTGCCGCACCTGCCGGGCGTGCTCGGCGTGTTCCACATGGCCGGTGCGGAGGACTACCTCCTCCACGTCGCCGCGCGCGACGCCGAAGAGCTGCGGGAGTTCGTGCTGGCGCATCTCACGGGCCACCCGGCCGTCGCCCACACCGAGACCAACCTCATCTTCGAGCACGTCGACGGCGACGGCTGGAACAAGCTCGTCGGTTGACCGCTCGCGCGACGCGGCATCCCCACCGACGGCCGTTCGGCCGTCCGAAATGCTGCCAATCCCGCCGAATCGCGCCTGCCCGCCCATCGCGGCCGATAGCGTGGTCGTCGGCCGTGACGCGGCCGCGCGCTGACGCGGGCCCACGACCGTCTCGGCCCGCGCCCGCGCCGTCCACGATCGAGGAGGCACGATGACCGTCGAGGCACCCAAGGGCACCCCCGCCGACCGCGACCGCTGGCGACGGTACCTCGCCGCCGAACGGGCCGAGGCCGCGGTCTACCGCGAGCTCGCCGCGCGCCGCGACGGCGAGGAGCGCGAGATCCTGCTCGCCCTCGCCGCGGCCGAGGGGCGCCACGAGGCGCACTGGCTCGCCCTGCTCGGCGGGGACGACTCGGGGGTTCCGCGCGCCGACGTGCGCACCCGCATGCTCGCGTCGCTCGCGCGTCGCTTCGGCTCCATCTTCGTGCTCGCCCTCGCGCAGCGCGCCGAGTCCCGCTCGCCGTACGCCTCCGACCCCGACGCGACCGCGGCGATGGCCGCCGACGAGCGCATCCACGGCGAGGTCGTGCGCGGGCTCGCCGCTCGCGGCCGCCGCCGGCTCGCCGGCACCTTCCGCGCCGCCGTGTTCGGAGCCAACGACGGCCTCGTCTCGAACCTCGCGCTCGTGCTCGGCATCGGCGCGACCGGGGTACCGGCGAGCGTCGTGCTCTTCACGGGCATCGCGGGCCTGCTCGCGGGCGCGCTGTCGATGGGCGCGGGCGAGTACGTGTCGGTGCGCTCGCAGCGCGAACTGCTCGAGGCCTCCGCTCCCGACCCGACGGCGCGCGAGGCCCTGCCGCACCTCGACGTCGACGCGAACGAGCTCGCGCTCGTCTATCGCGCCCGCGGCATGGACCCCGACGACGCCGTCGAGCACGCGGCCCTCGTGGTCGCCCGCGTGCAGGCGGCGGAGCTCGCCCAGTCGCCGACCGACGCCCTCGCGGTCGAGCCCGACGACGACGAGGCGATCGGCACCGGCATGTCGGCGGCGATCTCGAGCTTCTGCTTCTTCGCGTCGGGTGCGCTCATCCCGGTGCTGCCGTACCTGTTCGGCATGAGCGGCATCGCAGCCGTCGTGACGGCAACCGTGCTCGTCGGCATCGCGCTGCTCGCGACCGGCGCGACGGTGGGACTCCTCTCGGGCGCCTCACCCCTCAAGCGCGCCCTGCGCCAGCTCGCGATCGGGCTCGGTGCGGCCGCCGTCACCTACCTGCTGGGCCTCGCGTTCGGCACGACCATCGGCTGATCGGCCGGACGCCGCATCGAGGAGGAACCGCATGACCCGACCAGTCGCGCTCATCACCGGCGCCGGCCGGCGCAACACGATCGCGTGGGCGATCGCGACGCGTCTCGCGGCCGACGGGTGGGACATCGCCTTCAGCCACCTCGCCGACTACGACCGGCGCATGGACCTCGGCGGCGATCCCGACCGCGACCCGGCCTCGCTCGAGGCCGAACTCCACGCGATGGGCGGCGCGGCGATCGGTCTCGACGCCGACCTGGCCGACCCCGACGTGCCCGCGCGGCTCGTCGCCGAGGCATCCGCCGCGCTCGGACCGGTGCGGGCGCTCGTGCTCTCGCATGCGCAGAGCGTCGATTCGGGCGTGCTCGACACGTCGCTCGAGAGCTTCGACCGGCACTTCGCCGTGAACACGCGCGCCGCCTGGCTGCTCGTGCGGGCGTTCGCGGAGCAGGTGCCCGCCGACGGCGGCAGCATCGTGGCGCTCACGAGCGACCACGTGGTCGGCAACCTGCCGTACGGCGCGTCGAAGGGCGCGCTCGACCGGATCGTGATGGCATCGGCGCGCGAGCTCGCGCCGCTCGGCATCACCGCGAACCTCGTCAACCCCGGCCCCGTCGACACGGGGTGGATGGATGCGGCGACCCGCGCGGCGCTCACGGCGCAGCAGCCCACCGGGCGGCTCGGAACTCCCGACGACACCGCCAGGCTCGTCCGGTTCCTCGTCTCCGACGAAGCGCGGTGGGTGACCGGCCAGCTCATCCACAGCGACGGCGGCTTCTCGAGCTGAGCGCCGTGCCCGGCGCGCCGGGCCTGCGAGACCGACCGCGTCAGGCCGGTGCCGTCACGAAGTCGATGAGCTCCTCGACCCGGCCGAGGAGGGCCGGCTCGAGGTCGCCGTAGCCGCGCACGCGGCCGAGGATGTGCTGCCAGGCCCGGGCGATGTCGGCCTGATCGGCGTGCGGCCAGCCGAACGCCTCGCACACGCCGTGCTTCCACTCCGTGCCGCGCGGCACGACGGGCCAGGCGGTCTTGCCGAGGCGCGCGGGCTTCACGGACTGCCAGACGTCGATGAAGGGATGTCCCACGACGAGCACGTGCGCGCGGTGAGGGCCCCGCGCCACGCCGTCGGCGATGCGCTGCTCCTTCGAGCCGGGCACGAGGTGGTCGACGAGCACCCCCGCCCTGCGGCCGGGCCCGGGGCGGAACTCCGCGAGCATCTCGTCGAGCACGTCGACGCCCTCGAGGTATTCGACGACGACGCCCTCGACGCGCAGGTCGGCGCCCCACACCTTCTCGACGAGTTCGGCGTCGTGCCGCCCCTCGACGAAGATGCGGCTCGGCAGCGCGACCTTCGCGGGCCGACCCTGCTCGACCGCGAACGATCCCGAAGCGGTGCGCAGCCGGCCCGCCGGGGCCTTCGGCTTCGGCTTGACGAGCTGCACGGCGCGTCCCTCGACGAGGAACCCGTGGCCGAGCGGGAAGAGACGGCGCTTGCCGAAGCGGTCCTCGAGCACGACGTTGCCCTGCTCGATGCCGACGACGGCACCGCAGTACCCCGACTCGGAGAGTTCGACGACGAGGTCGCGCTCGGCCTCGACCGTCGGGATCACCGTTCGCCCACGGGCCTTCCAGTCGCCGGCGAGCACGTCGCTGCCGTAGCGGTCGAAGGGGTCGGCGTCGAATGGGGGAGTCGCGGGCACCGCACGAGGCTATCGGAGCGGCTGCGCGGGGCGACGCCGACACGGCGAGCGGCGTGCCGGTCGGGCTCCGGGGCGCGCGATGCCGGCGGTCCACACGGCACCCGCGAGCGCGATCGCCGCCGCGAGCGCGAACGCCCACGGGATGCCGAAAGGCGTCGCGACGAGTCCGAGCGCGATCGGCCCGATGCCGAACCCGAGGTCGATCGCCGCGCTCGCGGTGCCCGACGCGATGCCGCGCTCCGACGGTGCCGCGGTCGCGAAGATCGCCGAGAAGAACGCGGGCGTGCTGAACGTGATGCCGAGCGCCAGCACCGCGATGCCGCCGACGAACCCCCACCAGGAGGGGAGGAGCGCCGCGGTCGCGAGACCGACGGCGATGGCGATGAGCGAGGCGACGGCCAGCCGGAGCGGCGGCACACGGTCGGGCACTCGCGCGAAGGCGATGCGACAGATGACGACGATGCCGCCGTAGGCGGCGAGGGCGACGCTCGGCAGCATGCCGACGCGCTCGGCGTGCAGCGAGGCGAACGCCATGAAGCCGCCGACCGCTGCGAGCGAGGCGAGGAAGCCGATCGAGGCCGGGATCGCAGGGCGGTGCACGATCCGCAGCGGAGCCGCGAGGTCGGGCGGCGCCTCGCGGGTCTCCCCGACGAGGAGGGCGAGCGCGCCCGCGACGACGGCGAGCAGCGCCGCACCGATCCAGGCTCCGGGGTAGCCCGTCCACGCGAGCAGCAGCTGCCCGAGCAGCGGGCCGAGGGCGATGCCGAGGTAGAGCCCGAGGGAGTTGTACGAGAGCGCCTCGCCCATGCGTGCCGCCGGGGCGAGGTCGGCGAGCGCCGCGAAGGTCGAGACGAAGAACGCGGCCTCCGCGACTCCCGCCAGGAGGCGCAGCGCGACGACCACGGCGAGGTCCTCGGTCACGGCGAGGAGCGCGAAGCAGATCGCGGCGAGCGCGGCGCCGCCGATGAGCAGGGGCCGACGGCCGTACCGGTCGGCGGCGCGGCCGGCGAACGGCCGCAGCACGAGCGCCGAGACCGCGAAGGCGCCCACGGCGAGCCCGGCGGCGGCCTCGTGGTCGCCGAGCGGCCCGGTCACGTAGAGGGGCAGTGCGAAGATGGCGAGGCCGGCGGCCGTGAAGTAGGCGAGGTCGGCCGCACCCAGGGCGATGAACGCACGGGTGAAGAGCGGTTCGGGCGTCGGCGCGGCCATGGGCGACCCTCCATCGCGCCCCTCGGGGCGGTGGATTCGGGCTGGCTCCAGCGTACGCCCCGGAGCGGCACGAGCACGCGGCTGCGTCGTTCCTCGTCGCGTCGCGCAGCGAGTGGCCCTCAGCGGAAGTCGCGCGACCTGGTGCTCGCCTGCACCGTGAGCGACTCGAACCGGTCGACGATGAGGTTGGTCACCCCCTCCTTCGAACGCTCGAGGATGCCGCGGACGATCATCGCCGGCGCCTCGCGGGCGACGCGCCGGTAGCGGTTCCAGACGCCGACCCCGGCGATCACGTTGAGCGTGCCCGACTCGTCCTCCAGGTTGAGGAAGGTGATGCCCGACGCGGTCGCGGGCCGCTGCCGATGCGTCACGACGCCTCCGACCTCGACCCGGCGCCCCGACTCGACCTCGCGCAGGCGGTCGATGCGGATGGCCCCGCGTTCGTCGAGCCGCTCGCGGATGTGCCGGATCGGATGGTCGTCGGGCGAGATGCCGGTCGCCCACAGGTCGTACACGACCTGCTCGGCGGGCGAGAGCACGGGCAGGAGCGGGGGCTGCACGACGACGACCGAGCCCGGCAGGAACTCGGCGCGGTCCTGCGACGCCTCGCCCGCGAGCCACAGCGCCTCTCGGCGGGCGAGCCCGAAGCCCTCGCACGCACCGGCCGCGGCGAGCGCCTCCAACTGCTCGGTGTCGAGTGCGGCACGCCTCGAGAGGTCGCTCATGTCGCGGTAGGGACCGTGCGCCGCGCGCTCGTCGACGATCCGCTGCGCGACCTCGACGCCGATCGACGAGACGTCGGCGAGGCCGAGCCGCACCGCGAAGGCGCCGTCGCGGCGGTGCTCGGCCGAGCGGTCGGGAGCCTCGAGGTCGAAGGCGCCGACCTCGGGCTGGTCCGGGCGTGCGCACGCCGCCGAGCCGGTCGGCTCGCGGCGTTGCGATGACTCAGGCCCCGGGGCATCCGAGCCGGTACGACCGCTCGACGAGCCCGGACCGCCCGACGAGCCCGGACCGCCCGACGAGCCCGCCGCGTCGAGCGCCTCGAGCCCGGCGTGCACGCCCGAGCGCAGCACGTCGGGCCGCAGCACCCGCACCCCGTGCCGTCGCGCATCGGCGGTGAGGGTCTGCGGCGAGTAGAACCCCATCGGCTGCGCGCGCAGGAGCGCCGCGAGGAACGCGGCCGGGTAGTGCAGCTTCAGCCACGAGCTCGCGTAGACGAGCAGGGCGAACGAGAGCGCGTGGCTCTCGGCGAAGCCGAAGTTCGCGAAGGCCTCGATCTTGTCGTAGATCGCCTGCGCGTCGTCGTCGCTGAGCCCGTTGTCGGCCATGCCCTCGAAGAGCTTCGCCCGCAGCTTCGAGATCTTCTCGACCCCGCGCTTGGAGCCCATCGCCCGCCGCAGCAGGTCGGCGTCGGCCGCGGTGCAGCCGCCGACCGCGACGGCCATCTGCATGAGCTGCTCCTGGAAGAGCGGCACGCCGAGCGTGCGCTCGAGCACTGGCTCGAGGTTCGGGTGCAGGTAGGTCACCGTCTCCTCGCCGGTGCGCCGCCTGATGTAGGGGTGCACGGCCCCGCCCTGCACCGGCCCGGGCCGGATGAGCGCGATCTCGACGACGAGGTCGTAGTAGCGGCGCGGCTTCAGGCGGGGGAGCGTGCCGATCTGCGCGCGGCTCTCGACCTGGAAGACGCCGATCGAGTCGGCCCGGCAGAGCATGTCGTAGACCGCCGGCTCCTCCTTCGGGATCGACTGCAGCTCCCAGGCCTCGCCCGTGTGCTCGCGCACGAGGTCGAACGTGTACTGCAGGGCGGCGAGCATGCCGAGCCCGAGCAGGTCGAACTTCACGAGGCCCATCCAGGCGCAGTCGTCCTTGTCCCATTGGAGCACCGTGCGGTGCTCCATGCGGGCGTGCTCGATGGGGCAGACCTCGCCGACCGGCCGATCGGTGAGCACCATGCCGCCCGAGTGGATGCCGAGGTGCCGGGGGAACCCGAGCACCTGCTCGGCGAGCTCGACGACCGGCGCGGGGATGTCGTGGTCGTCGGTCTCGACGACCGCGCCCCAGCGCTCGACCTGCCGCGACCACGCGTCCTGCTGCCCGGTCGAGTAGCCGAGCGCCTTCGCCATGTCGCGCACCGCGACCTTCGGCCGGTAGCTGATGACGTTCGCCACCTGCGCGGCGTTCTGCCGGCCGTACTTCTCGTAGACGTACTGGATGATCTCCTCGCGCCGGTCGGAGTCGAAGTCGACGTCGATGTCGGGCTCCTCGTCGCGCAGCGCCGAGAGGAACCGCTCGAACGGCAGGTCGAACTTGATCGAGTCGACGGCGGTGATGCGCAGTGCGTAGCAGACGGCCGAGTTCGCGGCCGAGCCGCGACCCTGGCAGAGGATGCCTCGCCGGCGCGCCTCACGCACGAGATCGTGCACGATCAGGAAGTAGCCGGGGAAGTCCTTCTGCTCGATGATCGCGAGCTCGTGCTCGAGCCGGGCGTGCACCGCGTCGGAGGCGTCGGGGTAGAGCTCGGCGGCGCCCTGTCGCACGAGCTCGCGCAGCCAGCTCATCGGGGTGTGCCCCTCGGGCACCTCCTGGCGGGGGAGTCGGGGCTTGGCGCTGCGCAGCGTGAAGCCGAGCTCCTCGGCGAGCACGACCGAGTGCGCGACCGCGCCCGGATACCTCGCGAACCGCGCCTGCATCTCGGCGCCGCTGCGCAGGTGCTGTCCGCCGGAGGCGGGCAGCCATCCGTCGAGCTCGTCGAGGCTGCGCCGGGCGCGCACGGCGGCGAGCGCGTTCGCGAGCCGGTGCTCGGGCGGGGTGGCGTAGTGCACGGCGTTCGTCGCGACGACGCGCAGCCGGGCGCGCTCGGCGAGGCCGGCCAGCAGGTCGTTCGCCCGTTGGTCGGTCGGGTGCCCGTGGTCGAACAGCTCGACGATCACCTGGTCGCGTCCGAAGAGGGCCACGAGCCGGTCGAGCTCGCGCTGCGCGGCATCGGCGCCCCCGGTCGCGAGTGCTCGCCTGACTGCACCTTTGCGGCACCCCGTGAGCACCGTCCAGTCGCCGCCCGATCGGGCACCGAGGTCGTCGAGGTCGTAGACCGGGCGGCCCTTCTCGCCGCCCGCGAGCTGCCCGGCCGTGATCGCCGCGGCGAGCCGGTGGTAGCCCGCCTCCTGCCGGGCGAGCACGAGCAGGTGCTCGCCCTCGGGGTCGGCCTCGCCCATCTGGGGTGCGCCGAGCCCGAGCGAGAGCTCGGCACCGAAGACGGTCGTGAGCTCGGCGAAGCTCTCGGCCGCCTCGGCGAAGCGCACGATGCCGTAGAAGCCGTCGTGGTCGGTCACCGCGAGGCCCGAGAGCCCGAGCCGGTGCGCCTCCTCCACGAGCTGCTCGGGCGCCGAGGCGCCGTCGAGGAAGCTGTAGTTGGTGTGGGCGTGCAGCTCGGCGTACGGCACGACCGGGCCCTCGGGCGCGGTGAGCCCCTCGCTCGGCCGATAGGGCTGCCGCTTGCGGCTGAACGCCGGGCCGTCGCCGCCGTCGGCGATGAGCTTCGAGGGGCTGGGCCTGCGGCGATCGGAGAGCTTGCGCTCGAGCTCCGACCACGGGATCTCGGGGTTGTTCCAGCCCATCAGCCGAGCCCCTTCGGCGCCGCGCCCATCAGTCGTACCTCGCCTCGGCCCACCAGCCCTCGGCGTCGCGCACGAGCAGCCACGCGCAGCCGTCGTGGTCGACGAGCTGGAAGCGGTGCACGCGCCGCGCGCGCTCGTCGTCCCACCACCGCTCCACGACCGGCCAGGGTCCCGCCCAGGCGCGCACCCCGGCCGGTGCGGCACGGCCGACGGCGAACGTCTCGGGCGGGGAAGAGATCGCGCCGCGCTCGTCGATCGAGACGGTCGCGCTCGCCGCGTCGAGCAGGACGACCGGATGCCGCTCGCGGAACACGCTCGCCGGTGCGAGCGCCGGCAGGCTGCCCGGCCACGGCGCCTCGCGCCGCTCGGGTGCGCGGTCGCCCCATGGCACGAGCACCTGCCGGTCGGCGAGCATGCGCCCGCCGCCGACGGCCGCGGTGACGACGCCCTCGTGCCCGAGCATGCTCTGCACCCGGGTGAGCGCGTGGTGCACCCGCTCGTCGGGTGCGCGGCCCCACAGACCCTCCTCGTGGTTCGCCGTCGAATCGACCCGCTCGGGGATCACCCGCAGCGCCGTGATCGGCGAGGCGAGCCCGCTGTCGGCCGTGCCGGCGCCCTGCAGCTGCCAGCGCACCCGGTCGACGACGTCGGCGGGGGTGAACCAGCGCGGGTGCAGCCAGCTGCGACTCGACCGGGCGCCGCGCTCGTCGTCGAGCTCGACCCGGATCGCGGTGCACACGAGCCGCACCGCCCGCATGCGGTCGATGAACTCCTCGGCCCGCACCCGGAACGCGAAGGCGAGCTGGTCGATGCGGTCGAGCGGCGGCTCGAACTCGGCGAGCACCTCGAACTCGGGCGGCGGGGTGCGGGCGGCCACTCCAGTGGCCTCGCGCCCCGCGGCACGATCGTGGGCGAACGCGCCGGCCGCCCCGAACCTGCGGCGCACGTCGTCGGCGGGCAGCGCCGCGAACTCGCCGAGGGTGCGCACGCCGAGCCGGTCGAGCAGCACCCGGGTGCGGTCGTCGACCACGAGCCCGACCGGCAGCGGAGCGAGGAACGCGGCCGAGCCGCCAGGCTCGACGATGCCGACGGGCGGCTCGGCGTCTCGAGCGGTGTCGGCTGCGGCCTCCGACCGCCCGACGACACGCACGGCACGAGCCGCCTGCTCTGCCGCGAACGGCCCGTCGGCGATGCCGACCCGCACCTCGGGGCCGAGCCGCCGAACGGTGTCGAGCAGCGCACGGGCGGCGGCCTCCTCGCCGCCGTAGTAGCGGGCGGGGCCGCGCGACCGCATCGCGAGCGTGCCGGGCCGCACGATCTGCACCCCGGGCACGGCGCCCTCGACCTGCCGCACGACGGGCTCGAAGGCCCGCACGTCGAGCACCGGGTCGTACGGCAGCACGACGAGCGCGGGGGAGCGGTACTGCGCCTCGCGCAGCCGCAGGCCACGCTTCACCCCGTCGCGGCGCGCCGCCGCCGAGCACGAGTGCACCGCGCCGCGGTCGGTGAGGGCGATCGGCGCGTCGAGGTCGAGCCCCGCCTCGCGCGCGGCGGCGAACACCGGCCAGTCCGGGCACCAGAGCACGATCGAGCGCGTGGAGGAGACGGCGGTCATGCCGGCCTCCGGAAATCGCCGTGCAGCACGGCCGCGAGCCCGGCCCCCGCGTCGGACGACGGTGCGGCCGGAGCCCCGGGGGCCGACGCCGCGCCCACCGCCTCGAACCCGAGCGACCGATCGGGCAGGCGCAGCCTCGACCGGCGTCGCTTCATGAACGAGCCCCGCCCGGCCGCGCTCACCACGACCTCGCGCTCGTCGAGCAGCCCGTGACCCGCCTCGAGCCCGTGCCACTCGCTCGCCTCGACGTCGAGGCTCGCGTCGCTGCCCGGCCAGGCGCCGGCCGCGATGAGCACGGCACCGCGCTCGCGCAGGCGGGCGGCGAGCCGGGATGCCTCGGCAGGGGCCACCCGCTCGACGGGTCGCACCGCGACGACGGGGATGACGTCGGCGAGTGCCGCGACCACCGGGAGCCACTGCCGCCCCGGCTCGGGGACGAGCACGAGCCGGTCGAGGTCGATGCCGAATCGGGCCGCGGCCTCGACCCCGAAGTCGGGCATGCCGACGACCGCGACCCAGCGCCCGCTCGCCGACGGGGTCGCGAGCAGCGCCATCACGAGCGTGGTCGACCCCCGCGCCTCGACGACGGTGCCCTCGCGCAGGCTGCCGCCCGGCAGCAGGTCGGCGAAGGCCGGATGGGTGGGCACGGCCCTGGTGTCGAGCCGGGTCGACTGCATGCCGTGGATGCGCGCCTGCAGCTCGTCGACCCGCTCGAGGCGGGCCGTCGACGAGGAGAGGGGAGCGGCGGCTGGCGTCACCCTTCCAGTTTCGAACACATGTTCGAAACTGGCAAGTCGCCCCGACCGAACGTCCCCGACCCGCGCCGGAAAACGCGAAAGGGCCGGATCTTTCGATCCGGCCCTTTCGACCACGTGCGCGAGGGGGGACTTGAACCCCCACGCCCTATACGGGCACTAGCACCTCAAGCTAGCGCGTCTGCCAATTCCGCCACCCGCGCGTGGTTTCCGCTGATCGCTCAGCGGCCGTAGAAGACATTAGCACGGTTTGGAGAGGGCATTTGACCAAACGGCGCCGGGCGGTCGCCCTCGAGTACGAAACCCCGGATGAGACCCGTGAAAACTCGCCTGCACGCGTTCGACGCGACGCCCGTCGGCGCTGCCGCGACGGTACCGACTAGCGTGGGACGCATGGCCGAGGCATCCGCGAACCCAGAGACCGAGCTCGACGAGACCGCGGTGATCGCGCGAGACCTCATCCGCTTCGACACCTCGAACTACGGCAGCGGCCGCGCGAACGGCGAACGCGAGGCCGCGGAGTACGTCGAGGCGCGCCTCGCCGGGCTCGGCCTCGAACCCAGGATGTTCGAACCAGAGCCCCGGCGCACGAGCGTCGTGGCCCGCGTGCCCGGGCGCAACCCCGACAAGCCCGCCCTCGTCGTGCACGGCCACCTCGACGTCGTTCCCGCCGACGCGCGCAACTGGAGCGTCGATCCCTTCGCCGGCGAGATCCGCGACGGCATGCTGTGGGGCCGCGGCGCCGTCGACATGAAGGACATGGACGCGATGATGCTCGCCGCGCTCGGCGACATCCTCGACGGCGGCGGGCAGCCCGAGCGCGACCTCGTCGTGGCGTTCTTCGCCGACGAGGAGGCCGGCGGGGGAGCAGGCTCGGGCTGGCTCGTCGACCACCACCCCGAGCTCTTCGCGGGCGCGACGGAGGCGATCAGCGAGGTCGGCGGCTACTCGATCACCGTCGGCGGGCGACGCGCGTACCTGCTGCAGACGGGCGAGAAGTCGCTGCTCTGGATCAGGCTCGTCGCCCGCGGCGTCGCCGCGCACGGCTCGCGGCTCATCCGCGACAACGCGATCACGAAGCTCGCCGAGGCCGTGGCGACGCTCGGGCGCACCGAATGGCCGATGCGGCTCACCGACACCACGCGCGAGCTGCTGGCCGAGATCGCCGGGGTGCTCGGCGTCGACCCGCAGCAGGTCTCGCCCGACGAGCTCGCGCTCGCGACCGGCTCGGCCTCGGGGTTCATCACGGCGACGCTCCGCACGACGTCGAACCCGACGCTGCTCGACGCCGGCTACAAGCACAACGTCATCCCCGACCGGGCCGAGGCGCTCATCGACATCCGCACGCTCCCCGGCGAGGAGGAGGCGGTGCTGGCCGAGGTGCAGGCGCTCGTCGGCGACGACATCGAGATCGAGATCGTGCACCGAGACGTCGGACTCGAGTCGGCGACCTCGGGGGCGCTCGTCGACGCCGTCAAGCGGTCGCTCGAGGCGCACGACCCCGGTGCCCCGGTCTTCCCCTACCTGCTCTCGGGCGGCACCGACAACAAGGCGCTCAGCCGACTCGGCATCGCGGGCTACGGCTTCGCACCGTTGCGCCTGCCCGAGGGCTTGGACTTCCCTGCGATGTTCCACGGCGTTGACGAGCGGGTGCCGCTCGACGCACTAGTCTTCGGTAGGCGGGTCCTTCGCGACCTGCTCCTCGAGTACTGACCGGCGAGTCGTCGGCGCAGCGGCCCGCGAGCCGCGCCGAAGGCTTGCTCGCACCTCCGGCTTCCGCGGAGGCGGAAGGCGGATGCACCACGTGATCGAAGCGCTCATCCTCGGATTCGTCCAGGGCCTCACCGAGTTCCTCCCGATCTCGTCGAGCGCCCACCTGCGCATCCTGGGGGAGTTCCTCCCGGGCGCCCACGACCCGGGGGCGGCCTTCACCGCCATCACCCAGCTCGGCACCGAGACCGCGGTCGTCGTGTTCTTCTGGCGCGACATCGTGCGCATCGTCTCGCACTGGTTCGGCTCGTTCACCGGCCGCGTGCCGCGCAACGACCCCGACGCGCGCATGGGCTGGCTCATCATCATCGGCTCGATCCCGATCGTCGTGTTCGGCCTGCTCTTCCAGGACGAGATCGAGACGGTGCTGCGCTCGCTCTGGATCACCGCGACGATGCTCGTCGTGTTCGGCATCATCCTGGGCCTCGCCGACTGGGCGGGCGCCAAGCGCCACAAGCTCGACGAGTTGACCTACCCGCACGGCATCCTCTTCGGGCTCGCGCAGTCGCTCGCGCTCGTGCCGGGCGTCTCGCGCTCGGGCGGCACGATCTCGATGGGCCTGCTGCTCGGCTACGAGCGCGCGGCCGCCGCCCGGTACGCGTTCCTGCTCGCGATCCCCGCCGTGTTCGGCAGCGGACTCTTCCAGCTCGTGAAGAGCCTCGACGAGCCGAGCGTGTACGGCCCGCTCGAGACGGCGGCCGCGACGGCGGTCGCGTTCTTCGTGGCGATCCTCGTGATCGCGTTCTTCATGAAGTGGATCTCGAAGCACAGCTTCCTGCCGTTCGTGATCTACCGCATCGTGCTCGGCGGCCTCATCTTCGTCCTGCTGGCGAACGGCACGCTCCAGCCGGTCTAGATCGAGGGTGCGGATGCCTCGGCCGAGGCATCCACGACGGCATGACGCCGCCCGGCCGATCGCGTCAGGGCGCGCTCGGACCGCGCCCGTCGGCACGGCCCTCGGGGCCGTCGCCGCGGCGGCGCAGGTATCGCTCGAACTCCTGCGCGATCGCCTCGCCGCTCGCCTCCGGGGCGTCGACCGCGTCGCGCGCCTGCTCGAGCTGGGCGATGTACCCGGCCATCTCGTCGTCGTCGGCGGCGAGCGCGTCGACACCCGCCTCCCACGCCTGGGCCTCGGCCTCGAGCGTGCCGCGGGGGATCGACAGCCCGGTCAGCTCCTCGAGCTTGCCGAGCAGCGCGAGCACGGCCTTCGGCGACGGCGCGTTGTGCACGTAGTGCGGCACCGACGCCCACAGCGAGACCGTGGGGATGCCGAGGCGCTCCGCCCGGTCGGCGAGCACGCTGAGGATGCCGACCGGCCCCTCGTAGGTCGAGCGCTCGACGCCGAGCGCCTCGCGGACCTCGGGGTTCTCGCTCGACGCGAACACCGTGAGCGGGCGCGTGTGCGGGGCGTCGGCGAGCATCGCCCCGAGCAGCACCATGCCGTCGACGTCGGCTGCCAGGGCGGCGTCGATGAGCTCGGCGGCGAACGCCTTCCAGCTGCGGGCGGGTTCGGCGCCCATGAGCACGTGCAGGCCGGATGCCCCGGGGCCAGTGACCGGCTCGTCGGCGTCGCCCGGCCCGCTGGGGCCGAGGATGGCGGCTCCCGGCCATTCGAGCCGGCGGACGCCGTCGTCGCCGGCGACGACCGTCGGCCGGGTGAACTGGTAGTCGAAGTAGAGCTCGGGATCGACGGCGGCGATCTCGACGAGGCCGAGTCGGTCGACGAGGAGCTTCGCCGCCCCGGTCGCCGCCTCGCCGGCGTCGTTCCACCCCTCGAAGGCGACGACGAGCAGCCTC
Organism: Agromyces cucurbitae; assembly: GCF_058349945.1. Taxonomy (NCBI): domain Bacteria; kingdom Bacillati; phylum Actinomycetota; class Actinomycetes; order Micrococcales; family Microbacteriaceae; genus Agromyces; species Agromyces cucurbitae. The sequence continues at coordinate 445,244 of NZ_JBYRES010000003.1, forward strand.
TTGCCCTCGAATCCGGCCGGCTGAATCACTCCGCGTGCCCCGCTTCCCGCCCCGGACGCCCGGGGTCCTCTCCACAATAGGCCGTGCCCGTAGACTTGGGGGTTGTGACCGCACGCCTGCCTGCCGCCGTCCTCTGGGACATGGACGGAACCCTCGTCGACACCGAACGCTACTGGATGGCCGCCGAGGAGGAGCTCGTCGAGGCGTTCGGCGGCGGCTGGACCCACGAGGACGCGCTCGCGCTCGTCGGCAGCGGCCTCTGGGAGTCGGCCAAGGTCTTCCAGGCGAAGGGCGTCGACCTCGACGCCGACACGATCGTGAACCGCCTGACCGATCGGGTCGCCGAGATGCTCGCCGAGCACGGCGTGCCGTGGCGGCCCGGCGCCCGCGAGCTGCTCCTCGCGCTCCGCGAGGCATCCGTGCCCACCGCCCTCGTGACCATGTCGCTGCGCTCGATGGCCGACGAGATCATCTCGGCCATGCCCTTCACCGCGTTCGACGCGATCGTGACGGGCGACTCGGTCGAGCACGCCAAGCCGCACCCGCAGCCGTACCTGCAGGCCGCGGCGGAGCTCGGCGTCGACATCGCCGACTGCGTCGCCTTCGAGGACTCGCCCACGGGCCTCACGAGCGCCTACGACGCCGGCGCGATCGCGGTCGGCGTCCCGAACATCCTCGCGCTCGACGCCGTGCCCTCGACGGTGCTCTGGCCGACGCTCGAGGGCATGACCGTCGCCGACGTCGCCGCGCTCGTCGGCGAGAAGGAGACCGCACGATGAACACGAGCCGAGGCGAGCAGAGCGGCCCCTTCCGGGTCGGCGACCGCGTGCAGCTGACCGGGCCGAAGGGGCGGATGCACACGATCACCCTCGAGCCGGGCAAGCTGTTCCACTCGCACAAGGGGCCCATCGCGCACGACGACCTGATCGGCCTGCCCGACGGATCGGTCGTCGCGAACCAGGTCGGCATCGAGTACCTCGCGCTCCGGCCGCTGCTCAGCGACTTCGTCATGTCGATGCCGCGGGGCGCCGCGATCGTCTACCCGAAGGATGCGGCGCAGATCCTCGCCCAAGCCGACATCTTCCCGGGCGCGACCGTCGTCGAGGCGGGCGTCGGCTCGGGCGCACTCTCGCTCTGGCTGCTGCGCGCGATCGGCGAGCACGGTCGCCTGCACTCCTTCGAGCGGCGCGAGGAGTTCGCCGACGTGGCCCGCGGCAACGTCGCGACCTTCCACGGCGCCGTGCCCGAGAACTGGTCGATCACGCTCGGCGACCTCGCCGAGGTGCTGCCCGAGACGGTGGCGCCCGCGAGCGTCGACCGGGTCGTGCTCGACATGCTCGCTCCGTGGGAGTGCATCGACGAGGTGTCCCGCGCGCTGAAGCCCGGCGGCGTCGTGCTCTGCTACATCGCCACGGTGACGCAGCTGTCGCGCGTCGCCGAGGCAATCCGCGCCACGGGCCACTACACCGAGCCGCAGTCGTCGGAGACGATGGTGCGCGGCTGGCACGTGCAGGGTCTCGCGGTGCGCCCCGACCACCGCATGATCGCCCACACGGGCTTCCTCATCACCGCCCGACGGCTCGCGCCCGACACCGTGCTCCCCGAGCTCAAGCGACGTCCGTCGAAGACCGAGTTCAGCGACGAGGACGTCGAGGCGTGGACGCCCGGTGCCCTCGGTGAGCGCCAGGTGAGCCCGAAGGCGCTGCGCAAGCGCGTTCGCGCCGCCGACACGGCCGCGCGCAAGTCCGCCGGCGCCGACGAGGTCGGCGGGGCCGACGCCGCAGGGCAGGAGGCTCCCGTCTCGGACGGGTAGGCTTTCAACGCCGCTCAGCGACCACCCCAGATGCGACCCCTGAAGAATCGAGGATCTGTGCGCTCGTCTCTCGCGCTCATCGCCACGGCCGGACTCGTCGCCGTCGTGCTCTCCGGCTGCGCCGCCCAGGCCCCTGCGCCCGAGGCGGAGCCGGGCAACTCGTCGTCGACGATCGACGTGACGGGCGACTTCGGCGAGACGCCGGAGGTCGAGTTCCCGACGCCGCTGACTCCCGAAGAGACCGAGTGCAGCGTGGTCATCGAGGGGGAGGGCCCGTTGATCCAGGCAGGACAGCCCGTCGCGATCGGCTTCGCGATGTACAACGGTGCGACCGGAGATCTCCTGCAGTCGAACGGGTTCGGCGAGCAGCCGACGACTCCGGTCGTGGCTTCGAAGTCGGCAGTCTTCCCCGGTCTGGCGAAGGGCCTCACGTGCGCTCGAGAAGGGTCGCGCGTCGCCATCGTCATGCCGCAGAAGGACGGATTCGGTGAGAGCCCCGACGCGCTGCAGCTCGGACTCAACCCAGGTGACAGCCTCGTCTTCGTCGTCGATGTGCACGACGCGTACCCCTCGCGCGCCGACGGTGCGCCACAGCTGACCCGCGACGGCTTCCCTGCAGTGGTGCTCGCGCCCGACGGCCGCCCCGGAATCACGGTACCGAAAGCCGATCCGCCGAAGCAGTCCGAGGTCGAACTCCTCAAGGCCGGATCGGGCAAGGCCGTCGAGGACGGCGACCAGGTCGTGGTGCAGTTCACCGCGGTCGACTGGGACACGAACAAGGTCGCCGCCTCGACGTGGGAGGACGGTTCGCCGACCGGTGTCGTCGCCGGTGAGGGAGGCCAGGGCGGCGCGCTTCCCCCCACCGTCACGAAGGCCCTCGTCGGCAAGAGGGCGGGCTCGCAGATCGGCGTGATCGCTGTGCCCGAGAGCGGCGACGCGAGCGGTTCCGCGCAGTTCTACGTCGTCGACGTCCTCGGCGTCCTCTGAGTCGTCCGCCGACCCGCCGCCGGCGCCCGAGGGGCGCCGGCGGTTCAGTATGATCGCTCGTGTGGCCGGAACAGAACCCAGTGGTGCAGCGAAGGTTCCGGTCGAAGACCGGTTGTTCAGCCTCGTCCTCGCACTCGTCGCGACCGAGACCGGCCTGCTGAAGTCCGAGATCCTCTCGACCGTGCGCGGCTATGCCGAGCGCTACGACTCGACGGGTTCGAACGCGAACCTCGAGCGCCAGTTCGAGCGCGACAAAGACGAGATCCGCGACCTCGGCATCCCGCTCGAGACGGTCGAGTCGCCCGATCGGCCCGGTGACAACCAGTCGCTGCGCTACCGCATCCCGAAGGGCCAGTACGAACTGCCCGAGGCGGTCAGGTTCAGCCCCGACGAGCTCGCGCTGCTCGGCCTCGCCGCCGAGGTCTGGCGCGAGGCATCCGTCTCGGCCGATTCGCAGCGGGCGCTCACGAAGCTGCGCTCGCTCGGCATCGAGCCGCGCGACCCCGTCATCGGCTATGCGCCGCGCCTGCGCGTCCGCGACGCCGCGTTCGAGCCCCTCCGCCAGGCGCTCGACCGCCGACAGACCGTCCGGTTCCGCTACTTCAAGCCGGGCGAGCGGGAGCCGCGACTGCGCACGGTCGATCCGCTCGCCGTCGTCCTGCACGAGGGCCGGTGGCACCTGCACGCGCGCGACCGCGCGGTCGACGAGCCCCGCACGTTCCTGCTGTCGCGCATCGTCGGCGAGGTCGAACCCGTCCCGGGCGCCACGTTCGACGCCCCGCCGCCCGGCATCCAGGACCGGGTGATCGCGGAGCTCGACGCGCTCCGGCTCGCGAACGTCGCCGACCTCGCGGTCAGCGCCGGCAGCGATGCCGAGGTCCGCCTCGGAAAGCGCGCCGTCGAGGGCGACGAAGACGCGGGGGTCATCCGCCTGCACTACACCGACGAGGCCGTGCTCGCCGACGAACTCGCCGCCTACGGCCCCGAGGTCCGCGTGCTCGCCCCCGAGACGCTGCGGACCGCCGTGCGCGACCGCCTCCGCGTCGTCGCCGAGGCGCACCGCGAGGGAGCCGCCCGATGAACGAACCGCGCCGCAAGCCGCAGAAGGCCTCCGACAAGCTCGTCTTCCTGCTGTCCCTCGTGCCGTACCTGCTCGAGCAGCAGGTCGTCGACGTGCCCGTCGCGGCCGCGCACTTCGGCGTCACCGACGATGAGATCCGCGACGCCGTGCGCCTCATCGCGACGTCGGGCCTCCCGGGCGCCACGGGCACCTATCAGCCGAACGACCTGTTCGACATCGACTGGGACTCGTTCGAGGACGAGGACGTCATCGTGATCGTGCACCACGTCGCGATCGACGACGCCCCGCGGTTGTCGGCGCGCGAGGCCGCCGCACTCATCGCAGGGCTCCAGTACCTGTCGGCCCTGCCCGAGAACGCCGGCAGTGCGTCGCTCGGCGCGCTCATGCAGAAGCTCACGGCGGGCGCCTCGGCGGCGCCCAGCCGCATCGCGGTCGCCGAGTCCGGCAGCGACGCCGCCTCGCTCGCGGTCATCCGCGAGGCGGTCGCGGGCGGGCGCCAGCTCGAGTTCGACTATCGCAACGCGGTGGGCGTCGCCGGTCGCCGTCGCGTCGATCCGCTGCGCATCCTCTCGCAAGACGCCGACTGGTACCTGCAGGCGTACTGCCACACGCGCGAAGACGTGCGCAACTTCCGCGTCGACCGCATGAGCGACCTCGTCGTCTCCGAGCTGCCGATCGGCGAGCACGCCGAGACCGTGGTCCCCGACACGCTGTTCCAGGGATCGGAGAGCGACTTCGACGTCGTGGTCGACGCGCTGCCCGAGGCGTTGCCCCTCCTGGCCGACTATCTCGCCGACTCGAAGACCGAAGAGGTCGACGGCCGGCTCAGGGTCACCCTCCGCCTCGCGCACGTGCACGGGCTCAAGCGGCTCGTCGCCGGGCTCCCGGGGCTCGTGACGGTCGTCTCGCCAGCTGAGGCGCGCGCGGCGGTCGCCGGCTGGGCCGACGCGGGCCTCTCCGGCTACGCTGACGACGAGGCATCCGAACGCTGAGTACGGATCCCCGCGCCGAACCCGACGGTTCGTCGGGGCATCCGTCCACAGGCGTGGGCTCGCAGAAACCTCCGGCAGGTAGACTGTCGCCAACATCCCCCGAGAAACGGACGAAAACCTATGTGGCAAGGCTTCACCGGTTGGCACGCGCTGATCATCCTCGTGGTCATCCTGCTGCTGTTCGGCGCCCCCAAGCTTCCGGCCCTCGCCCGTAGCCTCGGGCAGTCGATGAAGATCCTGAAGACCGAGGTGCGCAGCGACAAGGGCGACGGCGACGCGGCCGCCGCCGGTGACGAGACGCCGAAGTCCGAAGAGTCGGATTCCGGCAAGAGCGCCTGACACAGATGACCGCGGTGAAAGATCGCGGGGAGAAGAACCGCGAGAAGCGGATGTCTCTGGCCGCGCACCTCATCGAGTTGCGCAAGCGCCTCTTCATCTCGGCGATCGCGATCGTCGTCGGCATGGTCGCCGGCTGGATCCTGACCGACCTCTACGTCTGGGACGCGATCCAGCAGCCGGTCGTGCGGGTCGCCGAGGCGCAGGGGCACAGCGCTGAGACCGCGATCGTCTTCCCGACGATCTCGAGCGCCTTCGACCTCCGCCTGCAGATCGCGTTCACGCTGGGCCTCGTGATCTCGAGCCCGGTCTGGCTGTACCAGATCTTCGCGTTCCTCGTGCCCGGCCTGAACCAGAAAGAACGCCGCTTCACGCTCGCCTTCTTCGCGACCGCCATCCCGTTGTTCTTCGCCGGCTGCGCGGCCGGCTGGTTCGTGCTGCCGAACATCGTGAAGCTCATGACGAGCTTCGTGCCCGAAGGCGCGATGTCGCTGCTGACGGCCAAGGAGTACATCGACTTCGTGCTGAAGCTCGTGATCGCGATCGGCATCGCCTTCGTGGTGCCGGTGTTCATCGTGCTGCTGAACTTCGCCGGCGTCATCAGCGCCGCCGCGATCATCAAGTCGTGGCGGGTGGCGATCCTCGTGATCGTGCTCTTCACTGCGGTCGCCACCCCGTCGGCCGACATCGTCTCGATGTTCATGCTCGCCATCCCGATGATCGTGCTGTACTTCGCCGCCTGGTTCATCGCCAACCTGCACGACAAGCGCGTCGCCCGTCGCAACCTCGCCGAGTTCGGAGAGTCCGTCTAGGCCACGTCGCTGTCTAGGCTGGGGGAGTGATGAGCCTCTCGCCGGCCGAACGCTACGCGCAGTCCCGCCGCCAACGACGACAGCCTCGGCTCGCCGAGTTCGCCGCCTCGATGCGCTTCGACCTCGATCCCTTCCAGACGGCCGCCTGCTCGGCGCTCGACGAGGGGCGCAGCGTGCTCGTGGCCGCCCCGACGGGCGCCGGCAAGACGGTCGTCGCCGAGTTCGCGGTGCACCTCGCCATGCAGGAGCAGGGCGCGAAGGTCTTCTACACGACGCCCATCAAGGCGCTCTCGAACCAGAAGTACCAGGAGTTCGCCGACACCTGGGGCGCCGACCAGGTCGGCCTCCTGACGGGCGACACGAACGTCAACTCGGGCGCGCGCATCGTCGTCATGACGACCGAGGTGCTGCGCAACATGCTCTACGCCGACTCGCCGCTGCTCGACCGCCTCGCCTACGTCGTGATGGACGAGGTGCACTACCTCGCCGACCGGTTCCGCGGCGCGGTCTGGGAAGAGGTGATCATCCACCTGCCCGAGGCGGTGCGCCTCGTCTCCCTGAGCGCGACCGTGTCGAACGCCGAGGAGTTCGGCGACTGGCTGCAGGCCGTCCGCGGCGACACCGAGGTGATCGTCTCCGAAGACCGCCCGGTACCGCTCGAGCAGCACGTGCTCGTGAAGTCGAAGCTCGTCGACCTGTTCGACTCGTCGGGGCAGGCGGCGACCCACCGGGTGAACCCCGAGCTCAAGCAACTCGCCCGCGCCGGCGGCCGTTCGATCGGGTCGCGCTCGTCGCGGGGGCGGCGCGGCGGCGACCGAGGGCGCTTCCACCAGGCCGAGAAGGGCGGCGGCCGCCTCGAACGTTCGGAGGTCGTGGCGCTCCTGCAGGGCAAGAACCTGCTGCCCGCGATCGTCTTCATCTTCTCGCGCGCGGGCTGCGACCAGGCGGTCCGGCAGGTCCTCCGCAGCGGCATCCGGCTCACCGAGAGCCACGAACGCGCCGAGATCCGGGCGATCGTCGAAGAGCGGGCGAGGATGCTCCGCGACGAGGATCTCGCAGTGCTGGGCTACTGGGAGTGGCTCGAGGGCCTCGAGCGCGGCGTCGCGGCCCATCATGCGGGCATGCTGCCGGCGTTCAAGGAGATCGTCGAGGAGCTCTTCCAGAAGAAACTGCTGCGGGTGGTGTTCGCGACCGAGACGCTCGCGCTCGGCGTCAACATGCCGGCGCGCTCGGTCGTGCTCGAGAAGCTCGACAAGTTCAACGGCGAGGCACGCGTGCCGATCACGCCGGGGGAGTACACCCAGCTCACCGGCCGTGCCGGCCGGCGCGGCATCGACATCGAGGGGCACTCGGTCATCCAGTGGGTCGACGGCCTCGACCCCGAGTCGGTCGCCGCCCTCGCCTCGCGCCGCAGCTATCCGCTGAACTCGAGCTTCCGCCCGACGTACAACATGGCGGTCAACCTGATCGACCAGTTCGGTCGCGACCGCACGCGCCAGATCCTCGAGCTCTCGTTCGCGCAGTTCCAGGCCGACCGCGCGGTCGTCGACCTCGCCCGCACCCTCCGCAAGCAGGAGGAGTCGATGTCCGGCTACGAGGAGGCGATGCGCTGCCACCTCGGCGACTTCGCCGAGTACGCGGGCATCCGGCGCGAGATCGGTCGGCTCGAGCGGCAGTCCTCGAAGGGCAATCCGACCCATGCCGAGCGCGAGCGCCTGCAGCGCGAGCTCGGTGCCGCGCGCAAGCGACTGCGCGCGCACCCCTGCCACGGATGCGCCGAGCGCGAGTCGCACGCGCGCTGGGCCGAGCGCTGGTGGCGGCTGAAGCAGGAACACGACGACCTCTCCCGCCAGATCCGCAGCAGGACCGGCCAGGTCGCGAAGCGGTTCGACCGCGTCTCCGACGTGCTCTCCGAGCTCGGCTACCTCGAGGTCGATCCGCGCGGCCGACTCGTTTCGACGCACGCCGGGCGCGTCCTCAAGCGCATCTACGGCGAACGCGACCTGCTCGTGGCGGAGTGCCTCCGCCGAGGGCTGTGGGACGAGCTCGACGTTCCCGGCATCGCCGCCATGGCCGCATCCCTCGTGTACGAACCGCGACGCGACGATCGCGGCGTCGAGTACCGGTTGCCGCGGCGCGGCTTCCGCGAGGCCTTCGACCGGACGCTCGACGTCTGGAGCGCGCTCGACGACCTCGAACGCGATCATCGCCTGCCGTCGAGCGAGCAGCCCTCACCGGCGCTCGCGTCGGCGATGCACCTGTGGGCGCGCGGCAGCGGGCTCGGCAGCGTGCTCGAGGACACCGAGCTCGCCGCCGGCGACTTCGTGCGACTGACGAAGCAGGTGATCGACCTCCTCGACCAGATCTCGATCGTCGCCGAGGCGGAGCTCGCGGCGACGGCGCGCGCCGCCATCGATGCCGTGCGCCGTGGTGTCGTCGCGTACGGCGCCGTCGCCTGAGCTCGGTCGCCTAGGCTGATCTGGTGCCATCGACCCCCGCGCGCCGCCGTCTCCTGCCGCTGCCGTTGTGGGCGGCCGTCGTCGTCTCGGCCGCGGGCGGCCTCGTCTACGACCTCGGCTTCCCCGACGTCTCGGCATGGCCGCTCGCCTTCGTCGGCATCGCGCTCGCGCTCCTGCCGCTGATCGGTCGTCGCGCCTGGAGCGCGGCGCTCGTCGGGTTCGTGTTCGGCCTCGCGTTCTACCTGCAGCACGTGTCGTGGACCTCGCTCTACCTCGGCCCGATCCCGTGGCTCGCCCTGTCGGTCTTCGAATCGTTCTTCATGGCAGGAGGCGCGGTGCTCATCGCACTGGCGTACCGCTGGGTGCCCCGGGCGAGCGCCTCCCGCTGGGTGCGGCTGGTGTGGCTCCCGCTGCTCGTCGCCGGGCTCTGGATCGTCCGCGAGACGGCCGCAGGCACCATGCCGTACGGCGGATTCCCGTGGGGGCGCGCCGCGCTCAGCCAGTCGGAGAGTCCCTTCGCCGAGGCGGTGGCGTGGGTCGGTTCGACGGGCCTCGGCTTCGTCATGGTCGCGATCGTCGCGGGCATCATCGAATGGGTGCGCCTGCGCGGCTGGCGAGATCTCCGGACGGCGCTCCCCGTCGTCGCCGCGACGATCGCTGCGGTGCTCGTGCCCGCCTTCCCCACGACGCCCGCGGGCGAGCTCACGGTCGCGAGCGTGCAGGGCAACGGCCCCTCCGGCTACTTCGACGAGCGCGAACCCGGCGACGTGCTCTCGGCGCAGCTCGCGGCCACCGAACCCGTGCTCGAGGAGCCGGGCATCGACGTGCTGCTGTGGCCCGAAGGCGGGTCCGACATCGATCCCACGCGCAGCGACGCGGCCGCGGGCATCTTCGACACGCTCGGCGAACGCCTGGACGCGCCGATCGTGCTCAACACGGTCACGACACGCGACGACGAGTACTTCAACACGTCGCTGCTGTGGCGAGCCGGTGAGGGCGCCGTCGACAGCTACGACAAGCGTCACCCCGTGCCGTTCGGCGAGTACATCCCCGATCGGTGGTTCTACGACGCGATCGTGCCCGACCTGACCGGGCTCGTCCAGCGCGGGTACTCACCCGGCGTGAACTCTCCGGTGTTCGACCTGGGCGACGCCGTCGCCGGACTCGCGATCTGCTTCGACGTCATCTACGACGACGTGATCTGGCAGGGTGCTCGCGAGGGCGCCGAGCTGTACATGTTCCAGACGAACAACGCCGACTTCCGGGGCACCGACGAGAACCAGCAGCAGCTGGCGATCGCGCGCCTGCGGGCGATCGAGACCGGCCGGTCGGTCGTGAACATCTCGACCGTCGGCACGAGCCAGGTGATCGACCCGTCGGGGCGCACCGTCGATTCGCTGCCCGCTTACGAGGCGGGGGCGATGGTCACCGACGTCGAGCTCAGGCACGGGCTCACGCCGTCGGTCGTGCTCGGTTCGTGGGTCGCGATCGTCATCGTGTTCGGGTCGATCGCGGGGCTCGTCGCCGCGGGCGTCCTCGCGCGCCAACGCTCGACTGGCGGCCCGAGGGAGGACGACGAAAGGGCCGACCCGACGGTCGACCCTGACGAAGAAGCACTGGAAGGCTAGGCGCCGACCTTCTGGCCGCGACGGGCGCGCAGGTACTGGAGGCGCTCCTCGAGCAGCTCTTCGAGCTCGGGGATGGTGCGGCGCTCGAGCAGCATGTCCCAGTGGGTGCGGGCGACCTTCTCGCCCGAGCGGTCGATCTCGACCGGCTTCGAGTCGACGAGCAGCACGGCAGACGCGCCGCAGTGACGGCACTCCCACGTCTCGGGGATCTCGGCCTCGGTCGAGAACACCATCGTCGTGTCCCGGCCGCAGGTCTCGCACTTGTACGTGTACTCGGCGCGGTCGGCGAACACCACGCCGTCTTCGCTCTGCAGGCTCTGCGCACCGATCCGCATGCCCCGAAGGCTCCGATCCGCCATGGCGTTCTCCTCTCGATCGTCTGACAGTCTCAACGATCAAGCTGGACGTTCCCTTTCCGAAGCCTGAAGTTTCGCGGGGAATTCTCAGGTTCGGTCGGCGATCACCCGGAGGGCGACATCCGCCCGGTCGGTCACGAGCCCGTCGACGCCGAGGTCGAGGAGTCGCGTCATGTCGCCGGGGTCGTTGACCGTCCAGACGTGGACCTCGGCACCGAGCGCATGAGCGGTGTCGAGGAGCGGCCGGGTGACGAGCCGGAGCGGCCCCGTCCGCTCGGGGATCTGGAGCGCCCGCGCACCGCGAAGGGCCTGCGCGGCGAGCCCGCGGGAGTGCACGAACGACGCGAGCCTGAATGCGAGCACACCGGTGGCGCCGACCGAGCCGACCGTGTCGGGCAGGAGGCGCGCGATCCGACGACGGCGGCGATCGGAGAAGCTCGTGACGAGTACGCGCGCAGCCGATCGCGTGCGCGTGATGGCCGCAACCGTCGGATCGACGGCGCGCTCGTCTTTCACGTCGATGTTGAACCGGGCGTCGGGAAAGGCGTCGAGCGCCTCTTCGAGCGAGGGCAGCCCCTGTCCGTGGCCGAGGTCGATGCGGCGCAGCTCAGCCATCGTGAGCTGCGAGACCGCGACGTCGCGCCCGGCGACGCGTGCGAGTGATTCGTCGTGCGCGATCACCGAGTCGCCGTCGTGCGAGGTGCGCACGTCGGTCTCGAGATAATGGGCTCCCGCCGCGATCGCCTTCGCGAAGGCGAGCAGGGTGTTCTCGGGGGCGTCGAGCGCGAGCCCCCGGTGCGCCAGCACACGGGGGCCCGGGATGTCGAAGTACGTCGAGGCCACGTGGTTCAGGCCTGCGGGTACTGCGGATACTGCCCAGACGGGGATCGGGGCGCGTCGGCCGTGGGTGCCGCCGGCTGCGTCGCGCCCGGCACAGGCGCCGCCCCGGGGGCCGGGGGAGTGAACGCACGACCGATGCCCTTGAGCGCCTCGGTGAGCTCGCTCGGAATCACCCAGAGTTTGTTGGCGTCGCCCTGCGCGAGCTGGGGCAGCATCTGGAGGTATTGGTAGCCGAGCAGCTTCGGGTCGGGGTCGCCCTTGTGGATGGCGTCGAAGACCGTGAGGATGGCCTCGGCCTCGCCCTGCGCCCGCAGCACGGCGGCCTTCGCGTCACCCTCGGCCTGGAGGATCGCCGCCTGCCGCTCGCCCTCGGCCGTGAGGATCGCCGACTGCTTCGTGCCCTCGGCGGTCAGGATGAGTGCACGGCGGTCCCGCTCGGCGCGCATCTGCTTCTCCATCGAGTCCTGGATGGAGATGGGCGGGTCGATCGCCTTGAGCTCGACGCGCGACACGCGGATGCCCCACTTGCCGGTCGCCTCGTCGAGGACGACGCGCAGCTGGCCGTTGATGTTGTCGCGCGAGGTGAGCGCCTCTTCGAGATTGAGCCCGCCGACGACGTTTCGGAGGGTCGTCGTCGTCAGCTGCTCGACCGCACCGAGATAGTTCGCGATCTCGTACGTCGCGGCACGCGCGTCGGTCACCTGGAAGTAGACGACCGTGTCGATCGAGACGACGAGGTTGTCCTCGGTGATGACGGGCTGCGGCGGGAACGAGACGACCTGCTCGCGCATGTCGACGAGCGGGCGCAACCGGTCGATGAACGGCACCAGCAGATTGAGGCCCGGCGTGAGCGTCTTGTGATAGCGGCCGAGCCGCTCCACGATGCCCGCGTATGCCTGCGGGATGATCCTGATCGACCGCGCGATGACGACGATGACGAAGATGACGATCGCGATGACGACGATCGTCACGATGATGCTGGGCACGTCCATTACTCGGTGGTGCTCCTCTCTACCGGCACGACGACCGCCGTCGCGCCATCGATCCCGGTGACGAGCACCCGCTCGCCGACCGGTACGTCGGCCTGCTCGGTCGCGGGGGAGAGGCGCGCCGTCCACGTCTCGCCGTTCTGCAGGCGAACCTGGCCCCCGTTGCCGCCGACCGTCTGCACGACCGTGCCCTCGGCGCCGATGAGTGCGTCGATGTTGCTGCGCGCGGGGTCGCCGCCCCGGCGCAGCGCGCGCAGCAGCGGCGGCCTGAGCACCAGCATGAGCGCCACGGCCACGACCGCCGCGATGATGAACTGCGCCCACCAGGGAATGCCGAACAATCCGGAGAGCAGGCCCGCGACGCTGCCGAGGGCGAGCATCAGGAACGTCATCTCGAGCGTGAAGACCTCGATCGTCGCGAACGCCAGGATCAGCACCAGCCAGACGATCCACGCGTACTGGGTCAGCACATCCAAATCGGGTCTCCTTCGCACGCGGTCGGCTTCCCTCGAAACTAGCAGTGCCCGGCGCGGCATGGGGGAGTTGATAGTCTCGGTTCGGCCGCGCGGGGTCGACCCCGCGGCGCTCAGACCATCGAGGAGCCTCCGTGACCAATCCACTCGCCCCCGGCTCGCTCGCCGGCCGCGTCGCACTCGTGACCGGTTCGTCGCGCGGCATCGGTGCCGACACCGCCCGCTACCTCGCCGAGGCCGGCGCCTCGGTCGTCGTCAACTACCGCAGCAAGGCACCGCGCGCCGACAAGGTGGTCGCCGAGATCACCGCGGCCGGCGGCACCGCGATCGCCGTCGGCGCCGACCTCACCGACCCGGCGTCGGTCGCGGCGATGTTCGAGCGCACCGTCGCCGAACTCGGCCCGATCGACGTGCTCGTGCTGAACGCGTCAGGGGGCATGGAGACGGGCCTCGGCGAGGACTACGCGATGCGGCTCAACCGCGACGCGCAGGTCAACGTCGTCGAGGGCGCGCTGCCGCACCTCGCCGACGGCGCTCGCATCGTCTTCGTCACGAGCCACCAGGCGCACTTCATCCGCACCACCCCGACGATGCCCGAGTACGAGCCTGTCGCCCTCTCGAAGCGCGCCGGTGAAGACGCGCTTCGCGCGAAGCTGCCCGAGTTCGACGCCGCCGGGGTCGAGTTCGTCGTCGTCTCGGGCGACATGATCGAGGGCACGATCACCGCGACGCTCCTCGAGCGCGCCAACCCCGGTGCGATCGACGCCCGCAAACAGGATGCCGGCCGCCTCTACAACGTCGCCGAGTTCGCCGCCGAGGTCGCCTCGGCCGCCGTCGACCCGGTTCCCGCCGACCACACGCGCTACGTCGGCGACATCTCGGGCTTCGCGAGCGAGGGCTGAGCACCGCACGACTCGCGCGACGAAGAAGGCCGGCCCCGGAGCATCCGGGGCCGGCCTTCTTCATGCGCGCAGGGCGCACGAGCAGGTTCAGGCGGTCTTGACGCCCTTGCCGAACGTGAACGCACGCACGATCTGGATGATGCCGAGCACGATCAGGCTGATGCCGATGATCCACCACAGCACGACCACGTAGAGCGGCGAGAACAGCAGCACGATGCCCGCGATGATGCTCAGGATGCCGAAGAAGATCGCCCATCCCTTCGAGGGTGCGTCACCGAGCTGCGCGAGCGCGACGATGCCCTCCACGATCCACAGCACACCGATCAGGATGCCGAGGAAGATGCCGAGCACGACGGCGCTCTCGGTCGGGTTCGAGAGCGCGAAGACGCCGCCGATGATGAAGAGGAGGCCGAGGATGATGTCGAGCGTCCTCGCTCCGCCCGAGATGCCCTTCGAGAAGATGCCGAGGCCGAGGTAGGCGATGCCCGCGATCACGAGGTAGATGCCGAGGATGACCGTGAGCACGACGGCCGAGTCCTTCGGCCAGAAGGTGATCAGCAGGCCCACGATGAGCGCGACGGCACCGCTGATGCCGAGCGTCGTGCGGACCGTGTTGATCGCCGACTTCGACAACTCCTCGGCGTCGAGCGAGAACGTGGCGAAGAACCCGGATGGCTGCGGTGAAGACATGACCTGTCCTTTCAGGGGGTGAACCGTGCCCGCCAAGGCTATTGCCGAAGAGTGTCTGGGTATCGGATGTGAACCCGCGCGTCGCGATGCGACGAACCGGGGCGGTGGCGTAGCGGTTCGGTCACGAATCGAGAAGCGGCGGCCGGGATGCCGCGGCTAGCGTGACCCGCATGTGCCTCATCGTCCGCGCCCGTGACAATCTAGACCACATGGCCACCGAGAAGAACGCGCCGAACCCCGCCGACCGCCACGAACGGATCAGTGTGCGCGGTGCCCGTGAGAACAACCTCAAGAACGTCGACGTCGACCTGCCGAAGCGCCGGCTGACCGTGTTCACGGGCGTCTCGGGGTCGGGCAAGAGCTCGCTCGTCTTCGACACGATCGCGGCGGAATCGCGCCGCCTGATCGACGAGACCTACAGCGCGTTCGTGCAGGGATTCATGCCCTCAGTACCCCGGCCCGACGTCGACGTGCTCGAGGGGCTGACCACAGCCATCCTCGTCGACCAGGAGCGCCTCGGCGCCAACCCGCGCTCGACGGTCGGCACCGTGACCGACGCGAACGCGATGCTGCGCATCCTGTTCTCGAAGCTCGGCGATCCCTACATCGGCGGGCCGACCGCGTTCTCGTTCAACATCCCGACGCAGCGCGCGAGCGGCGTGATGACGGGTCCCGGCGGCGAGAAGAAGATCGTCAAGGACGCGATCTACCTCGGCGGCATGTGCCCGCGCTGCGAGGGTCGCGGCTCGGTCTCCGACCTCGACCTCTCGCAGATCGTCGACGAGTCGAAGTCGCTCGACGAAGGCGCCATCATGGTGCCCGGCTACACCGCCGACGGGTGGATGGTGAAGGGTTTCTCGCAGTCGGGGTTCTATCCCGCCGACAAGCCGATCTCCCAGTTCACCGAGAAGCAGCGGCACCTCTTCCTCTACGGCGAGGTCACCAAGGTCAAGATCAGCGGCATCAACATGACCTACGAGGGGCTCATCCCGAAGATCACGAAGTCGATGCTCTCGAAGGATCTCGACGCGCTGCAGCCGCACATCCGCGCCTTCGTCGAGCGCGTGGCGACCTTCGCGAAGTGCCCCGAGTGCGACGGCACCCGGCTCACCGAGGGCGCGCGATCGTCGAAGATCGACGGCATCAGCATCGCCGACGCCTGCCGCATGCAGGTCACCGACCTCGCCGAGTGGGTGCGCGGGCTCGACAAGCCCGAGGCGGGGCCCCTGCTCGCAGCGCTCGGCGCCAACCTCGACGCCTTCGTCACCCTCGGCCTCGGCTACCTGAGCCTCGAACGTCCCTCGGGCACCCTGTCGGGCGGCGAGGCGCAGCGCATCAAGATGCTGCGGCATCTCGGCTCGTCGCTCACCGACGTGACCTACGTGTTCGACGAGCCCACGATCGGACTGCACCCGCACGACATCCAGCGCATGAACACGCTGCTCCTCCAGTTGCGCGACAAGGGCAACACGGTGCTCGTCGTCGAGCACAAGCCCGAGACGATCGCGATCGGCGACCACGTGGTCGACCTCGGCCCGGGCGCGGGCGGCAACGGCGGCGAGATCTGCTTCGAGGGGACGGTCGACGGGCTGAAGGCCAGCGGCACGCTCACCGGCCGGCACCTCGACGATCGTGCGGCGCTCAAGCCCGACGTGCGTTCGGGGAGCGGGGCGATCGAGGTCCGCGATGCGAGCGCGAACAACCTGGAGGGCGTCGACGTCGACATTCCGCTCGGGGTGCTCACGGTGGTGACGGGCGTCGCGGGCTCCGGCAAGAGCTCGCTCATCCACGGCTCGGTGTCGGGGCGCGACGGCGTCGTCTCGATCGACCAGGGCGCGATCAAGGGTTCGCGCCGCAGCAACCCCGCCACCTACACCGGACTCCTCGAGCCGATCCGCAAGGCGTTCGCGAAGGCGAACGGCGTGAAGCCCGCGCTCTTCAGCGCGAACTCCGAGGGAGCGTGCCCCACCTGCAAGGGGTCGGGCGTCATCATCACCGAGCTCGGGTTCATGGACACGATCGAGACCCCGTGCGAGGACTGCGGCGGCAAGCGGTTCCAGGCGGCCGTGCTCGACTACAAGCTCGGCGGGCTCGATATCACCGAGGTGCTCGATCTGCCCGTCGCACAGGCGCGGGAGTTCTTCTCCGACGGCGAGGCGAAGATCGCCGCCGCGGCGAAGATCCTCGGCCGCCTCGAGGACGTCGGCCTCGGGTACCTCACGCTCGGTCAGCCGCTGTCGACACTCTCCGGCGGCGAGCGACAGCGTGTGAAGCTCGCGATCGCGATGGGGGAGGAGGGCGACGTCTACGTACTGGACGAGCCGACGACGGGACTCCACCTGGCCGACGTCGAGAACCTCCTCGGGCTGCTCGACCGTCTGGTCGACTCGGGCAAGTCGGTGATCGTCATCGAGCACCACCAGGCCGTGATGGCGCACGCCGACTGGATCATCGACCTCGGCCCGGGAGCCGGCCACGACGGCGGTCGCATCGTGTTCGAGGGGACCCCGGCCGAGCTCGTCGCCGCCCGGTCGACCCTGACCGGGCAGCACCTCGCGGAGTACGTGGGCGCCGAGGCATCCTGAATCGGCCGCTCACGTGGCCGAGTTCGGCGGTCGGGTGCCGGCGGATGCCTTTCATCGCGCCACGTGGCGCTGCCCGGACCCCGGGATCAGGCCTTCGCATCAGGACGTCGGTCGAGGTCCTCGAGTTCTCGCCGGATCCGGTCGCGCTGCTCGGGGGCGAATCGTCTGAGCTGCATGGCGCAGACGGCGACGGCGACGGTCGGCGTGCAGTCGAGCAGTTCGGCGACTCGTCGTCGTGCGTCTTCGTCCGACGACGCGCCGGTGATGGCGTCCATGACTTCGACGGAGCGGTGGAATGCGGCGAGCATCGCACGGAGCGTCCCGGCGCGTTCTTCGACCGCGTGCGAGTCGGGCGACGGCGCTGCCGGTGGGCCGAGCGCTCGGCGTGCTCGCCGATCGATCGCCTCGGCAGTCACGACGAGCGGGAGCGGCGCACGAGTGCGCACTCCGAGGTGCACGAGCCACGCGTGCAATTCGTAGCGCCCTGGCCGCATCGTGCTCCAGTCGGTCGACGCGTGCACCCGGGTGCGGACGTACTCGCCCGGGTCGAGTGCGAACGCTGGGTCGGCTCCGCCGACGTGGCCGAACGCGACACCGTGCGGCATCTCGCCGGGGCGGACGAGCACACCGGCGACGTGGAACGCGTCGGCATCGCCCGGCGACCAGCGCGTGCCGGCGGTGTTCACGACGTCGATCGCAACTCGGTCGGGGTCGCGCCCGTCGTCGGTCGCCCCATCCGGAAGCATCGTGGCCGGCCAGCGCAGGGAGAGCGCGTGCGTCGTCTCGTCGGCGGCATCCATGATCCGAGGCTGCCACACACGTCCGACGAGCTTGCGCGGAAATCGTCCACCGCGGGCCCCCGGGAAGTAGCCTTGCGGTCATGACAGCCGACGCTCTCCGCGACGACGCGGAACGCTTCTCCGACCGGCGGCGCGCGTGGGTGCTCGGCGGTTCGTTGCTCCTGGCCTCCACGGTCATCGGGTTCGCGGAGCAGTCGTGGGCGTTCGCCGTTCCCGGGCCCGGGCTCGTCGGCGAGCTCCTCTACGCGCTGGCGATGCTCGTGTTCGCCTTCGGGATCCGTGGTCGGGGGAGCGTCACCGCGCGTCGCCCCCTCGGAACGACGGCGCTCGTGCTCGTCGCGGTCTGGAGCCTCGCCGAGATGGCCGTCTTCGCGTTCGTACCGATCGACTCCGCGAACACGCTTCCGACGATGATTCTCGGCGAGACGCTCTCGCTCGTGAACGCCGTCGTCGTGCTCGTCGCCGTCGTGCAGATCGGACGAGCTGGCGTGATCCCACCGCCATGGAATTGGGCGCCTGCCTGGGCGTTCGCCGGGGTGGCCGTCAGCACGGCGCTCCAGTTCCTCGTGTTCGCCGGCGGCATCGAGTCGCAGCAAGTGCTCTTCGCAGTGGTCGGACTCGACCAGGTCGTCCGGGGCGGTGCGTCGATCTTCCTCGGCGTGCTCGCGATCGTGCTGGCCAATCGACCGGCCCCGACGCGCACGGTGTCGGTCATCGACTCGAGGCGGTGACTCGCCGGAGTCCCTCGACGCGCGGCACGAGCGGGCCGAGGATCCCGTCCACCACGAGAAGGAGTCCACGATGCTTGCTCGAGTTCCGGCTGCGGTGACGACCGCGTTCCTCGCGTCGATTCTGGCGGTGAGCGGCAGCACGGGTGCGATCGCCGCCACGACGTGTGCCGACGCGTTCGCGCAGCTTCAATCCGACGTGACCACAGTGCCCATCGACGGTGTGAAGGCCGACAAGGAGCGTGCGGGGCTGCTGAAGCACGTCGGGGATGCCTCGGCACTCGCGGGCGGCGGCAAGAACGACGACGCCCTGGTCAAGCTGACGAACCTGCAGCCGAAGATCGACGATCTCGCGGCAGCGGGACGGGTCAGTGCTGAGTCGGCATCATCGCTCGCGACGGACACCGCCGCCGTGGCCCGATGCCTGTCGGTGGTCGGATTCGAGTGAGTTGACGGCCTCGGGCTCATCGGCCGGTCGCCCGGCGAAATTTCGCTTCGCGCCCGAGCCCCGTTCACCGGGGGAGTGCCACCGCGAGGCCCACACCGTGAGCGCGACGCTGAGCGTGATGACGAGCACGCCGAGCGGGACGTGCATCGCGACCAACGAACGGAAGCCGGCGAACGCCTGCAGCGACATGAGTGCGAGCAGGCCGACCGTAGCGACGATCGGCCAGCGAGGTGCATGGCTCAGCGCGCTGGCGAGGATGGCGGCGATGATGGCCACCATGAGGACGATGCCCGCCACCGTCGCCGTCTCGCGGTGCAGGTCGAAGGCCAGGCGCACTCCGCCCATGAAGAGGCCCGCCAGCACGGCCTGCCCGAACAGCAGGGCGGAGGTGAGCACGAGTGAGAGCCGGAGCAGCGTCATGGGCCAACGGCGCCCATTCGCGTGATCGTCGAGCATCGACATATCCGGATCGTAGCAAATAGCTCCAATTGAATCTATTGCAAATGGATCTATCTTGGGGGAGACTCGAACCATGAGCACCCCGGAGGAGCGCGCCGCCATCGAGGTGGGAGTGCTGTTCCACCAGGTGTATACGGCGGCCGCGCAGCGGCTGAACGTGGCGCTGCAACCACTCAGCCTCACGACCCGGCACGCGTCGGTCATGTTCATGATCAGGGACGGCGTGCAGACGCAGCGCGACCTCGTTGCGCGACTCAATACCGACAAGACCGGCATGGTGCGCACGGTCGACGAACTCGACCGACTCGGATTGCTCGTCAGGATGCCGTCCGCGACGGATCGTCGCGTATCGATCCTCAGCCTGACGAGCGATGGCGAACACGCCCTGAAGGCGGTCCAGGAGCGCACGAGCGCCGTCGCAGGTGAACTGTTCGCGTCGGTCGATGCCGTCGAACTCGACGGGCTGAAGTCAGTGCTCGCGCGCATGCTCACCGGGCTTGGATCACCAGCGGTGAGCACCCGCGAATCGTCGTCCGAGTAAGTCGTCCACGAGCTGGGTCGCTGCCGTACGCAATGCGCCGATAATGCACATTATGTCGGAACATACGGTGAGCACGTGCATCGATGTCGGGCACCGTCAGTGCCCTTTCTCACCGGAGATCGGATCCGAGACAGACTCGTGGCTCGTGTGGCCGATCTACGCGATCGGCTTCGCCCAGATCGTATTCGGATCAAGCCTTCTCATCTGGTCCCACCCGATCTTCAAGCGGCTTCGAGTCAAGTTCGATGAGAGCGGCGCTGACCTTCGCAGATGGATGGTTGTCGTGGTGGGCTCCGTCGGGCTCGGAATGGGGTTGCTTCTACTGTTTGTCGCCGCCTCACTCACTTGACGGGCGGCGTCCAAAAGCCGGTCCCCCGGCAGCCTCGAGCGGAGCACAACGCCTGGCAGCACCCCGTTTCGATTCCCGTGAGACCTCCCCGCGCGGTGTCGCGGTGACGGGCGCTCAACTCTTGTGTGCGAGCTGCAGAGACGAAAATCGCACCGACGCTAGTCTGAGTACCGTCCGGTGAGGACACCCCGTGCGCATCGAGGGAGAGCGACGAGATGAGACCGCTTCGCTACGCGATCAACGTCACGCTCGACGGCTGCTGCCATCACGAGGCGGGGCTCCCGCCCGACGAGGAGTCAATGCGCTACTGGACCTCGGAGATCGAGCGAGCCGATGCACTCCTCTTCGGTCGGGTGACCTACGGGATGATGGAGTCCGCGTGGCGTCGGCCGACGACCGGCATCTGGCCCGACTGGATGGACGAGTGGGAGATCCCGTTCGCCGAGACCATCGATCGGGCGAAGAAGCACGTCGTGTCGAGCACGCTGAGCGAGGTCGACTGGAATGCCGAGTTGATGTCGGGCGACGTCGGGCCGGCGGTTCGACGACTCAAGCAGGAGCCCGGCGAGGGCCTGTTCGTGGGCGGCGTGACACTCCCCCTCGCCTTGGCGGATCTGGGCCTGATCGACGAGTACGTCTTCGTCGTGCAGCCGGTCCTCGCCGGCCACGGGCCGACGCTGCTCGCGGGCCTGCACGAGCGCATCCGGCTCGAGCTCGTGGACCGCCACGAGTTCGGCTCAGGGGCGGTCGCCATGCGCTACCGGCCCGCGACGGCTTCGACGTGACCTGATCCCCTGCGTCGTATGCGACCACCTTGCCCTTCGGGTCCTCCTCGGCTTCGGTGCCACCCCGTCAGCTCTCGGGGTCGTACTGGAAGGCGCGCACCTCCTGTGCGCACCGGCAGGCTGCAGCGATCTTCGCCGCCCACGCCAGCGCATCGTCGCGCCCGGGCAGCTCGAGCACCGTGTACCCGCCCTCGAGGCGACGGGTCTCGCGATAGGTGCCCTGCGTGATCGTGCCGTCACCCTCGACCAGCACCGGCGGGATGCTCTCGTCGATTCCGCCGCCGAAGACCCAGACGCCCGCCTCCTTCGCCGCTCGGACGACCGCATGGGCGGCGTCCGCCACGGCGGGCAGGTCATCTGCAGAGACCTTCATCGCTCCGCTCGGGAACGAGATCAGGTACTTCGTCATCGAATCGCACTCCTTCGTGTCGAGCGGCTCCAGGCGCTCACAGCTCCTTCCGCATCTGCTGGGTCGTGACCTCGTACCCCGCCGAATCGTAGAGCGCGATCGCCACGCTGTTGCGGCCGAAGACGTTGAGTTCGAGCGCCGCCGCACCCGCCGACCGGGCGGCCGCCTCGACCGCCAGGAGGAGAGCGCGCCCCAGCCCGCTCCCCCGACGCGATTCGAGGATCTCGAGGTCGTAGAGGAACGCGACACCGGGCGCGCCGCGCGGGCGGTCGAGCCCGACCCAGGCGCGCCCGACGGGAGCGCCGTCCTCGTCGACCCCGCGTAAGACGAGCATGCGTGGCGTCGCGAGCCCGCCCGGCAGCAGTCGCGCATTCTCGCCGAGCGCTCGCTCCACCGCGCCCTCGCGCGGCCAGCTGCCGGCAGCGACCTGCTCATCGGCGTACGCGTGCGCGATCTCGAGCTGCCATTCGTCGTACTCGGCCGGCGTCATCGCCCGCACGGTCACCGTCGTCATGCACCCATGCTGGCACGGGCCGCCGACGTGCGC
The DNA here is from genome assembly GCF_058349945.1 of Agromyces cucurbitae. Taxonomy (NCBI): domain Bacteria; kingdom Bacillati; phylum Actinomycetota; class Actinomycetes; order Micrococcales; family Microbacteriaceae; genus Agromyces; species Agromyces cucurbitae. The sequence goes on from NZ_JBYRES010000003.1 coordinate 467,253, forward strand.
CGCTCCCCCTCGAGCGGCGCACTCCCCCGGGTCCCCCGGTGTTCCCCCGGCTCAGCCAGCGGCTTCGCGTTCCTCGTACCGCTCGAGCCGGCGCCCGGTGGCGGGCATGCCGAGCTCGTTGAGCGGTACCGTCGTCGACCGCTCGGGCAGCCGCTCGTCGGTCGGGCAGGTCATGACGATGTTGCCGTTGGCGTCATCGAACGTATGTTCGAAGATCGGACGCCCGCAGACAGGGCACGGGCGCTCCTGCAACTCCCGCTCGTCGGCCTGATCGGTGCCCTCGGTGATGGGCGGTGCGCCGAAGATCGGCTCGAGTGCGTTGTCCACTCGATCGAAGAACCTCGTGAATGCGTTGCCGTCGTCTGGGCGGCTCGCCGCGTCGCGTGCCATACGGGAGATCGTACGCCCCGAGGCATCCTCATCACCAGAGGCGCGCGAGAGCTCCTCGCGCACGCACCGGGGTCGCACGCGCGTAGGCTGGGCCGATGACGGATGCCTCGCTCCCCCGCCCGGTCACGATCATCACCGGCGCGAGCCGCGGCATCGGCGCCGCCATCGCCGAGCGCCTCGCCGCCGAGGGGCACGACCTCGTGATCACGTATCGCGATCGAGCCGACGACGCCGACGCGGTCGCCCGGCGGTGCACGGCGTCCGGCGCACGGGTGCTCGTCCTGCAGGTGGACCTCGCCGATCTCGACGCGGCGGCGACCGTGGTACCGGCGGCGATCGACGCGTTCGGCAGGGTCACGGGCCTCGTCAACAATGCGGGCGTCACCGGCCGGATCGGCCCGTTCCTCGACGTGCCGCTCGACGAGGTCGAGGCGGTGTTCCGCATCAACGTGCTCGCGCCGCTCGTCATCACCCGGGCGGCGATCGAGCACATGGCGACCGACCGGGGCGGCGCGGGCGGTTCGATCGTGAACATCTCCTCGGGGGCGGCGAAGTCGGGCGCGCCGAACACCTACATCCACTACGCGATGAGCAAGGCCGCGCTGAATGCGCTCACCACCGGCGCGTCGAAGGAGTTCGGCCCGGCCGGCGTTCGCGTCAACACCGTGTCCCCGGGCACGACGCGCACCGAGATCCACGCCGCAGGCGGCAGGCCGCACGCCCCCGATGAGCGAGCCCCCGGCATTCCGATGCGGCGTCCCGGCGAGCCGCGCGAGATCGCAGGCGCGGTCGCGTACCTGCTCTCGGACGACGCGAGCTACACCTCGGGAGCCGACATCAGGATCGCCGGCGGGAACTGATCGCCGCCGCCCGTCACGCCTCGCCGAAACCGGATCGCGCGAGCGCCGCGATCGCCTCGACGGCCTCGGCGTCCTCGCTCGCGATCTCGAGCGCGGCCCCCTTGGTCAGCCCGAGCGACATGATCCCGAGCAGGCTCTTCGCGTCGGCGCCGTTGACGGTGATGCGCTGCGGGTAGCGCGCCGCGAGCTTCACGAGCTCGGCGGCGGGCCGGGCATGCAGGCCGTCGTTGTTCACGAGGGTCACGGTGCGCGAATAACCGGATGCCGCGGGGCCGGCCGATCCCGCCGACGTCGCCGTGTCGCCCGCATCCGTCGAGCCCGCGGGCCCGCCGCGAGCGCTCTCGGCGGCGCGCACGACCGCGTCGAGGTCGTCGCCCGACTCCGCCGCGACCGCCGCGGCGACGGCGCCCTCGACGAGCGGGGCGTCGGCGATCCTCGTGCGGGCGCGGGCGTCGTCGTCGAGGAAGTCGAGCACCGTCTCGGCGGTGAGGATGGCCGAGCCGAGGTCGCACAGCACGACGACTCCCGCGCCCGAGTCCGCCTCGGCCACCCCGGCGGTGACGAGGTCGAAGCTCGTGCCGATGCGGCCGTCGTCGGTGCCGCCGGCCGCGACGAGCGCGACCGTCGGGGCCATCTGCCGGGCCAGCTTCACGAGCCCTGCCGCGATCTCCGCCGAATGCGAGACGACGACGAGCCCGACCGTGCCCGCTGCCGTCATGCTCCGGCCGCCCCGTCGGCGGCGTCCGCGGCGGCACGCAGCAGCAGGGCGCTGGATTCCGCGCCCGGATCGCGGTGCCCCGCCGAACGCTCGCCGAGGTAGCTCGCACGCCCCTTCCGGGCGACGAGAGGCTCTGTGGCCACCGCGCCCTGTTCGGCGGCGGATGCCGCGGCGTCGAGCACCTCGCTCGCGTCGGCGCCCGACGCGGCCGCCGCAGCCGCCGCGTCGACGGCCGGGGTCCAGGCGTCGACCATGGTCTTGTCGCCCGGTTCGGCCTTGCCGCGGAGCACGATTCCGTCTCGCGCCGCCTCGAGCATGCGCGCGATCGCGGACCCGTCGAGCGAGACCTCGCCCGCGACGGCAGCCGCTGCCTTCAGGTACGCCGTGCCGTAGAGCGGGCCAGCGGCGCCGCCGACCGTCGAGATGAGCGTGGTGGCGACGAGCTTCAGCACGTCGGCGGGCTCGGCACCGGCCGAGAGATCGTCGAGCTTCGCCGCGACCGCCTGGAACCCGCGATCCATGTTCTCGCCGTGGTCGCCGTCGCCGATCTCACGGTCGAGAGTGATGAGGTCCACCCGATGCTCGCCGATGCGTTCGGCGCTCCGCCGCGTCCAATCGACCGCCCACGTGATGTCGAGGCCCACCCATCCTCCTTCTTCTTCCGTCACCGACCCCAACGGAGTGCAGGTGTCTGCACCGGGGCATCCCAGAGTTCGATCATCTCGTCGTCGAGCTTCAACAGCGTGATCGACATCCCCTGCATCTCGAGCGAGGTGATGTAGCTGCCGACGAGCGAGCGAGCGATGCGGATGCCTCGTTCGGCGAGGACCTCGGCGGCACGCCGGTAGGCGATGTAGAGCTCGATCTGCGGCGTTCCGCCCATGCCGTTCACGAACAGCAGCGTCTGCTCGCCCGATTCGTACGGCAGGTCCTCGAGGATCGGGTCGAGGAGGCGGTCGACGAGGCGGTCGGCCGGTTCGAGCCCGATTCGCTCACGTCCGGGCTCGCCGTGGATGCCGATGCCGATCTCGATCTCGTCATCGGCGAGCGTGAAGCTCGGCTCGCCCGCATGCGGGACGACGCACGGCGTGAGAGCGAGCCCCATCGACCGGGCGCCCGCGTTGACGCGCTCCGCGATCGCGGCGACCTCGGCGAGCGAGTCGCCTCGCTCGGCCGCGGCACCCGCGATCTTCTCGACGAGCACGGTTCCGGCGACGCCGCGCCGTCCGGCCGTGTAGAGCGAGTCGCGAACCGCGACGTCGTCGTTCGTGACGACCGCCCGCACCTCGATGCCCTCCGCCGCGGCGAGATCGGCCGCGGTCTCGAAGTTGAGCACGTCGCCCGTGTAGTTCTTCACGATGTGGAGCACGCCCGCACCCCCGTCGACGGCCTTCGTCGCCTCGAGGATGGGGTCGGGCGTCGGAGAGGTGAACACCGCTCCGGGCACCGCGGCGTCGAGCATGCCGAATCCGACGAACCCCGCGTGCAGCGGCTCGTGCCCGCTGCCGCCCCCGCTGACCAGGCCGACCTTGCCCGCGATGGGTGCGTCGGCCCGCACCACCCGGATCGGATCGACCTCCACGCGAACGAGGTCGGCGTGCGCGAGCGCGAACCCCGCGACCGACTCGTCGACGACGCGCTTCGGGTCGTTGATGATCTTCTTCATCGTCACCCCTTCCGTCTTCGTCAGGGGCCCGTCGCGGCGCGGCCGCCCCGACGCAGCGCTCCCCCGGCAAACCTACGCCCCGAGAGCACTCGGCCGTAAGGGCGCTCGCCGAACTCGCGGCGGATCGTTCCCCCCGAAGGGGTCACGGCGCTATCGTGACAGACGAGCGGCTGCGACGACGCACCGCAACGAAGGGGGTTGCACATGAATCTCGGCACCATCTTCCTTTCGGAACTGGTCGGCACCGCCATGCTGGTGCTGCTCGGTTGCGGTGTGGTCGCGAACGTCGCGCTCATCCGCAACAAGGGGCACAACGGCGGGTTCCTCATGGTGAACATCGGCTGGGGCCTCGCGGTCTTCGCCGGCGTCATCGTCTCCTACGCATCCGGAGCGCACATCAACCCGGCGGTGACGCTCGGGCTCACGGTCAACCTGCTCGGCGAAGGCAAGACCGAGTTCGTGCCGGGGGTGCCGATCGACGGCGCATCCATCGCGACCTACATCGGCGCGCAGATGATCGGTGCGATCATCGGCGCCGTCGTGTGCTGGCTCGCCTACAAGCAGCACTTCGACGAAGAGCCCGACGCGGCGAACAAGCTCGGCGTGTTCTCGACGGGTCCGGCCATCCGGTCGTACGGCTGGAACCTCATCACCGAGATCATCGGCACCTTCGTGCTCGTGTTCGTGGTCGTGGGTTTCGGTCGCAACGGCGACCCCGCCGGGCTCGCATCGCTCGGCGCGCTGCCGGTGGCGCTGCTCGTGATCGGCATCGGCGCCTCGCTCGGTGGTCCGACCGGCTACGCCATCAACCCGGCACGCGACCTCGGGCCGCGAATCGCGCACGCCATCCTGCCGATCAAGGGCAAGGGCGGCTCCGACTGGTCGTACTCGTGGGTGCCGGTCGTCGGCCCGATCATCGGCGGACTCATCGCCGGCTGGGCGGCCCTCGTGCTGCTGCCGGTGATCACGTAGGCCGCGGGAGCACCGCCACCGAACCGACTCGACTCCACACGAAACGTGCGCGCCGTGTCGTGCTGCGCGCAGGAATGAGAGGAACCCATGCCCGATTACATCCTCGCGATCGACCAGGGCACCACGAGCTCGCGCGCGATCATCTTCGACAAGGCCGGATCGATCGTCGCGACCGGACAGCTCGAGCACGAGCAGATCTTCCCGAAGGCCGGCTGGGTCGAGCACGACCCCGCCGAGATCTGGCGCAACACCCGCGAAGTGATCGGCCAGGCGCTCGGCAAGGCCGACCTGACCCGACACGACATCGCCGCGGTCGGCATCACCAACCAGCGCGAGACCGCCGTGGTCTGGGACCGCCGCACCGGCGAGCCCGTCTACAACGCCATCGTCTGGCAGGACACGCGGACCCAGCCGATCGTCGACCGCCTCGCGGCCGACGGCGGCGTCGAACGGTTCAAGCAGCAGGTCGGCCTGCCGCTCGCGACCTACTTCTCGGGCACGAAGATCGTCTGGATCCTCGAGAACGTGCCCGGTGCCCGCGAGAAGGCCGAGGCCGGCGACCTGCTGTTCGGCACCACCGACTGCTGGGTGCTCTGGAACCTCACGGGCGGACCCGACGGCGGCGTGCACGCGACCGACGTCACGAACGCCAGCCGCACGATGTTCATGGACCTCGAGACCCTGCAGTGGGACGACGAGATCCTCGCGGCGTTCGACGTGCCCCGCTCGATGCTGCCCGAGATCAAGTCGTCGTCGGAGGTCTACGGCAACGTCGAGCCGTCGAGCCTCCTTCGGGAGGTTCCCGTGGCCGGCATCCTCGGCGACCAGCAGGCGGCGACCTTCGGCCAGGCCGCCTTCGACCCCGGCGAGTCGAAGAACACCTACGGCACCGGCAACTTCCTCATCTTCAACACCGGCGAGGAGATCGTCCACTCGAAGAACGGCCTGTTGACGACGCTCGGCTACAAGCTCGGCGATGACGCTCCGCACTACGCACTCGAGGGATCGATCGCCGTCACCGGGTCGCTCATCCAGTGGCTGCGCGACAACCTCGGCCTGTTCCAGTCCGCGCCAGAGGTCGAAGACCTGGCGAAGACGGTGGAGGACAACGGCGGCGCGTACTTCGTGCCGGCGTTCTCGGGCCTGTTCGCGCCGTATTGGCGACCCGATGCGCGCGGCGCGCTCGTCGGCCTCACCCGGTTCGTGAACAAGGGCCACATCGCCCGGGCCGCACTCGAGGCGACCGCCTTCCAGACGCGGGAGGTCCTCGACGCGGTGAACGCCGACTCGGGCGTCGAGCTCACCGAGCTGAAGGTCGACGGCGGCATGATCGCGAACAACACGCTCATGCAGTTCCAGGCCGACATCCTCGGCGTGCCCGTCGTTCGTCCCGTCGTCGCCGAGACGACCGCCCTCGGCGCCGCGTATGCGGCCGGGCTCGCGGTGGGGTTCTGGGCGAATCTCGACGAGCTCCGCGCCAACTGGCAGGAGGACTCGCGCTGGGAGCCGGCGATGGCCCCCGAGGAGCGCGAACGCCGCCTGCGACTCTGGAAGAAGGCCGTGACGAAGACCTTCGACTGGGTCGACGACGACGTGCAGTGATCGACGTCGAAGGAGGGCCCGTGGAACCACGGGCCCTCCTTCCGTCTCCGGGGGGATGCCGGAACCCCGCCGACGATCAGTTCGTCAGCGCTTGGTCGCCGCGATCCACTGTTCGAGCTTGGCGGCGGCGGCACCGCTGTCGATCGCCTCCTCGGCGACGGCCATCTTGTCGCGGAAGCGGTCGAGGATCGGCCGCTGGAACTGACCGGGGTCCTTCGCGAGATCGAACGAGACGAGGCCGGCCGCCGCGTTGAGGACGACGATGTCGCGGATCGGGCCGCGTGCGCCGCCGAGCACCTCGTGCACGATCGCCGCGTTGTGCACCGCGTCGCCGCCGGTGAGCTGGTCGATGGTCGCGCGCGGAATGCCGAGGTCGCGCGGATCGAGGTCGTGCTCCTTCACGGTGCCGCCCGACACCTCCCAGACGTGGGAGTGGCCCGTGGTCGTCAGCTCGTCCAGTCCGTCGTCGCCGCGGAACACGAGCGCCGTCGCCCCGCGCGTCTGGAAGACGCCGACGATGAGCGGAACCCGATCGAGGTGGGCGACGCCCACGGCGGACGCCTCGGGCCGGGCCGGGTTGCAGAGCGGCCCGAGGAAGTTGAACACCGTGGCGACGCCCAACTGGGCGCGAACCGGCCCGGCGTGGCGGAAGCCCGGGTGGAACGCCGCCGCGTAGGCGAACGTGATGCCGGCGTCCTCGAGCACCGACGCGACCCGCTCGGGTGCGAGTGCGAGGTCGAGGCCCAGCGCCGCGAGCACGTCCGACGAGCCCGAGGCGCTGCTCGCGGCACGGTTGCCGTGCTTGATGACGGGCACGCCTGCCGCCGCCGCGACGATCGACGCCATCGTCGACACGTTCACCGTGCCGAACCGGTCGCCGCCCGTGCCGACGATGTCGAGCGCCATGGGGTCGGCGGGCAGCGGCACCGCGTGGTCGAGCACCGCGTCTCGGAAGCCGACGATCTCGTCGACGGTCTCCCCCTTGATGCGGAGCGCGACGAGGAAAGCGGCGAGCTGGGCCTCGGTCGCCTGGCCGGTCATGACCTGCTCCATGCACCACGCGGCATCGGAAACGCTGAGGTCTTCGCCCTGCAGGAGGGAGTTCAGGATGTCTGGCCAATTCTGGTGCGCGGGCATGCTGCCGATCCTATCTGCCCGATTCACGGCGGATTCTCGGGCGTTGCACAGTGCGACTTAGGGTTCCCTAACCACCTCTGGCGCGACACGACGGCAGATGATGACGAAAACTCCGCCGGGATTTCGGCCATAATGGGGAGCGTGACGAGCACCTCAATCACTTATCAGGCGAGCGCGCCCGTGATCAATCGACCGAACACCGTTGCGGTGGGCACGATCGTCTGGCTGGGCAGCGAGGTCATGTTCTTCGCGGGACTCTTCGCGATCTACTTCACGCTGCGGTCGACGTCGCCCGAGCTCTGGGAGGCGCAGGCCGATCGGCTGAACTTCCCGTTCTCGCTGACGAACACGATCATCCTCGTTCTGTCGTCGTTCACCTGCCAGTTCGGCGTGTTCGCGGCGGAGCGCCTGCAGCCCTACGCGCGGGGTCCGTGGTGGAACCCGGCCAAGTGGGGCATGGTCGAGTGGTTCTTCCTCACGTACGCCATGGGCGCGATCTTCGTCGCCGGGCAGATCTGGGAGTATGCGACGCTCGTCTCAGAGGGCATCTCCCTCAGCTCCGACTCCTACGGCTCCGCCTTCTACCTGACGACCGGTTTCCACGGCCTGCACGTGACCGGCGGTCTCATCGCCTTCCTCCTCGTCATCGGGCGGGTCTTCGCGGTCAAGAACTTCGGCCACCGCGAGGCGACGAGCGCCATCGTCGTCTCGTACTACTGGCACTTCGTCGACGTGGTCTGGATCGGCCTGTTCCTCGTCATCTACGTCTTGAAATAGGCCGTCCCCGATGCGTCAGTCCCGAAAGCCCGTGAACAGGAAGAACCACATGACCCGCCAGAAGCGTCGCACCGGCCGCCGGCACCCGCTCGCAACCGTCGCGCTCCTCGCCCTGGGCCTCGTCTTCACCGGCGGCGCCTACGCTGCGCTCAGCGCCGGTACGGCCGCCCAGGCCGAGGGAGACCCGACGTCGCAGCAGACGATCGACGAGGGCAAGAAGCTCTTCCAGGCGAACTGCGCGACGTGCCACGGCCTCGACGCCCAGGGCACCGACAACGGCCCGAGCCTCATCGGCGTCGGCGCGGCCGCGGTCGACTTCCAGGTCGGCACCGGCCGCATGCCGATGCAGATGCAGGGGCCGCAGGCGCTGCAGAAGCCGCCGCAGTTCACCGACGAGCAGGTCAAGCAGCTCGCATACTACGTCGCCTCGCTCGGCCCCGGGCCCGAGATCCCCGCCGACCACCTCGTCAACGGCGGCGGTGACGCTGCGAACGGCGCCGAGCTCTTCCGCATCAACTGCGCGATGTGCCACAACGTCGCCGGTGCCGGCGGTGCCCTCACCGAGGGCAAGTTCGCGCCCCCGCTGACCGAGGTCACGGGCGTCCACATCTACGAGGCGATGGTCAGCGGCCCGCAGAACATGCCGGTCTTCAACGACCTGAACATCTCGCCCGAAGACAAGCGCGACATCATCACGTACCTCAAGTACGTCCAGGACAACCGTTCGCCCGGCGGATTCGAGCTCGGCTCGCTCGGCCCGGTCTCGGAGGGCCTGTTCATCTGGATCTTCGGTCTCGGCACGATCGTCGCGATCACCGTGTGGATCACGGCGAAGTCCAACTAGCGGCAGCCCGGCACCGAAGAAGACTCAGAAGGAGAACCATGGCACAGGACGACCACAGCGGCACGGAAGTCGCCGCTGCAGACTCGTCGCACGCCGCGCACGATTCGAACGTCTCGCACGGCACCGCGGTGATCGCGGCCGACGCGTTCGAGAACCCCGGCTTCCCGCCCCACCGTCCTCGCGTGACCGATGAGGACCCGAAGCGCGACAAGCGGGCCCAGCGCACCGTCTACACGCTGTTCTACCTGTCGATCCTCGGCAGCGTCTGGGCGATCGCCGCGTACATGCTCTTCCCGATCGAGTCGAACGACGTCGGGATGGTCCGGCTGAACAACATGTTCTTCGGTCTCGGAGTGACCCTCGCCCTCCTCGGCATCGGCTTCGGCGTGGTGCACTGGGGTAAGGCCGTCATGTCCGAGGTCGAGCTCGCCGACGAGCGGCACCCGATCGGTGGCTCTCCCGAGACCCAGGCCGCCGCGGCGAAGGTGTTCGCCGACTCCGACCGTGAGTCGGGCTTCACGCGCCGCACCGCGATCCGCAACAGCCTCATCGGCGCGCTCCTGGTCTTCCCGCTCCCCGCGGTCGTGCTCTTCCGCGGCTTTGCTCCGCAGGATGAGAACCCGGTCGAGCTGCTCAGCCACACGATGTGGCAGAAGGGCAGCCGACTCACGCTCGACCCGTCGGGCACCCCGATCAAGGCCGCCGATGTCACGATCGGCAGCGCGTTCCACGTGATCCCCGAGGGGCTCGCCGAGCTCGAGCACGGCAAGCTCGAGGCGAAGGCCAAGGCCGCCGTCCTCCTCATGCGTCTCGACCCGGCCGAGCTCAACGAGCTCCCCGAGCGCAAGGACTGGTCGTACGACGGCATCGTCGCGTACTCCAAGATCTGCACGCACGTCGGTTGCCCCGTCGCACTCTACGAGCAGCACACGCACCACCTGCTGTGCCCCTGCCACCAGTCGCAGTTCGACGTCACCAACCACTGCGAGGTCATCTTCGGCCCGGCCAAGCGCCCGCTGCCGCAGCTGCCGATCACCGTCGACGACGAGGGCTACCTCGTCGCGCGAAGCGACTTCACCGAACCCGTCGGCCCGAGCTTCTGGGAGCGCCATTGAGCACCGCACCGTCCGCCACCGCGCCGCAGAAGCGGTCGTTCACCGCGGCAGCCTCCGTCTACGTCAACGAGCGCACGAGCCTCGCCGGCTTCGTCAAGGAGCTCGGTCGCAAGGCGTTCCCCGATCACTGGTCGTTCCTGCTCGGTGAGGTCGCGCTCTTCAGCTTCGTCGTCGTGCTCATCTCCGGAACGTTCCTGACGTTCTTCTTCCAGGCCTCGATGGCCGAGGTGCACTACGACGGCTCGTACGTCCCGCTCAAGGGCGTCGAGATGTCCGTCGCCATGGCGTCGACGCTCGACATCTCGTTCGACATCCGCGGTGGCCTCTTCGTCCGCCAGATGCACCACTGGGCGGCCCTGCTGTTCGTGGCCGCCATCGGGCTGCACATGCTCCGCATCTTCTTCACCGGCGCGTTCCGCAAGCCCCGCGAGCTGAACTGGGTGATCGGCTTCACGCTGTTCATCCTCGCCATGGCCGAGGGCTTCACCGGCTACTCGCTCCCCGACGACCTCCTCTCGGGCAACGGCCTCGCGATCATCAACGGCATGATCAAGGGCATCCCGATCATCGGAACGTGGACCTCGTTCCTCCTCTTCGGAGGCGAGTTCCCGGGCACTGCGATCGTCGGCCGCCTCTACACGCTGCACATCCTCCTGCTCCCCGCACTCGTGGTCGCACTCGTCGCGATCCACCTCGTGCTCGTCGTCGTGCACAAGCACACGCAGTACGCGGGGCCGGGCAAGACCCAGCAGAACGCCGTGGGCCCGCCCATCCTCCCGATCTACGCGGCCAAGGCCGGCGGGTTCTTCTTCATCATCTTCGGCGTGCTCGCGCTCATCGCCTCGATGTTCACGATCAACCCGATCTGGAACTACGGCCCGTACGACCCCTCCCCCGTCTCCGCCGGTACCCAGCCCGACTGGTACATCGGGTTCGCGGACGGCGCCCTGCGCCTCATCCCGCCGGGCTGGGAGTTCGTGTGGCTCGACCGGACCTGGTCGTTCAACATCCTCGTGCCGCTCATCGGCATCGGCGTGTTCCTGATCCTCGTCGTGCTCTACCCCTTCATCGAGGCCTGGATCAAGGGCGACAAGCGCGAGCACCACATCGCGGACCGCCCGCGCAACGCCCCGACCCGCACCGCGATCGGCGCCGCCGGCGTCACGTTCTACGCCGGTCTCTGGGCCGCGGCGAGCTCCGACATCCTCGCGACCCACTTCTCGCTGACGATGGAGGGCGTGATCCACGCACTGCAGGCCGTCGTCATCATCGGCCCGTTCATCGCGTACTTCATCACGAAGCGCGTGTGCATCGCCCTGCAGAAGAAGGATCGCGAGATCGTCCTGCACGGCTACGAGTCGGGCCGCATCGTGAAGCTGCCCGGTGGCGAGTTCATCGAGGTGCACCAGCCCCTCGACGAGTACGACCGGTGGAAGCTCGTCGACTTCGAGAGCTACGAGCCGCTGATGATCCGCCCGAACGCACGCGGCAAGATCACGTTCGGCCAGCGCGTCCGCGCCTCGCTCTCTCGCTGGTTCTTCGAAGACCGCATCGCGCCGGTCACGAAGGGCGAGCTCGAGGCCGGCCACGACGGCCACCACTGACTCGCTGACTGACGGATTCGGGCACCGGGCCATGTCGATCGATTCGACGTGGCTCCGGTGCCCGAACTGTTTCGGCGACCTCGCGCCGATCACCGAGGGCACGTTCGGCTGCGCCGAAGGGCACCGCTTCGATCGTGCGAAGCACGGCTTCCTGACGCTCCTCCCGCCGAAGGCGCCGAAGACGATCGGCGACGACCGGGCGATGCTCGACGCCCGTGCGGCACTGCTCGGCGGCGGATCGTATGCGCCGATCTCCGACGCCGTCGTCGGCGCCGCACGCGCCCGCACCGCCTCGACCTCGCCGACGCGTATCGCCGATCTCGGCTGCGGAACCGGCCACTACTCCGCCGAACTCGCCCGAGCACTCCCGCGTACGAGCTTCCTCCTGGCTGACCGCTCCCCCGACGCGGTGCGCGCGAGCCTCCGCGCCGTTCCGGCGTCGACGGGTATCGTGCTCGACATCTGGCGCCCTCTCCCGCTCCGGTCGTCGAGCGCCGACCTGGTGCTCAATGTGTTCGCCCCGAGGAACGGTCCCGAGTTCGCACGAATCCTCCGTCCGGGCGGCCGCCTGCTGACGGTCGTGCCCACCGAACGTCACCTGCACGAACTCCGCGCAACCGGGACCATGCTGGACGTGCCGGCCGGCAAGTCCGATCGCCTCGTGGATCAGCTCTCCACGAACGGCTTCACGGCAGTGGAGATTCGTCCGATCGAGTACGAGCTCCGTGCCGATGCGACGACGCAGCGCCTGCTGGCGGGCATGGGGCCGTCGGCGCACCATGCCGGTGACGGAAGGCCGGAATCGGCCGACGCGGATGCACGGCCGCTCCCGATCACCGTATCCGTCGAGCTGCTCGTGCTCGAGCGGTGACGCCCGCTCGTCGATGAGTCGGGTGGTGCGCCCGAACCCGGCAGGGTCGATACTTGCAGCATGGACGACTGCTGCGCGGCGCCCGGCGACGGTGCCGATCGATACGAGCCCGTATTCACCGACCGCTTCGCGGAGCGCATCGCCCGACGCTACGCGAAGGACGGCCTGACGCCGCCCGAGCGGCGCATCGTCGAGTACCTCGCCGATGAAGTGGGGGTCGAGGGCGCGACCGTGCTCGAGATCGGCGGCGGCATCGGCGAGATCCAGATCGAGTTGATCAAGCGCGGCGCCGCCGCGGCGGTGAACCTCGAGCTGTCCGGTTCGTACGAGACGGTTGCGGCGCGCGTCGCCGCGGAGTCCGGCACCGCGCAGGCCATGACCCGTCGGATCGGCATCGATCTCGCACTGCATCCCGACGCCGTCGACGTGGCCGACGTCGTCATCCTCCACCGAGTCGTCTGCTGCTACCCCGATGCGGACCGGTTGCTGACGGCCGCAGCCGGACGAGCGCGCCGTGCCCTCGTCTTCACGCATCCCCCTCGCAACCTCGTGACCACCTTCGCTGCGGCATCCGGCAATCTCCTCATGCGACTGCAGCGGCGGAGCTACCGCGGGTACATCCACTCTCCCGAGGCGATGGTCGCCGCACTCGAGCGCAACGGCTTCGAGGCTCGCTACCGTCGGCGGGCCGGATCGTGGTGCGTCGTCGGCGCCGTGCACGGGTGATCAGCGCGAACGACGAAGCCCCGGACCGATCGGTCCGGGGCTTCGTACGTCTGGGTGTGGATCAGCGCGCGAAGTTGCCGCGGTAGTACTCGTACACCCAGCCGACGAGGCTGATGACGCCGATGCCGACCGCGATGAACGAAATCCAGAAGCCGACCGCGAGGCCGAGGAACAGCAGCGCCGCGGCGCCCGCCAGCATGATCGGCCACCAGCTCCACGGGCTGAAGAACCCGAGCTCGGCGTCGCCGTCGTCGATGTTGGCGTCGAGGCGGTCTTCGGGGAGCTCGGCGCCCTGGGCGCTGTGCACACGGCCGAGGTAGAACGCGATGAACGCCGCGAGGATCGCGCTGAGCGTGATCGCGATCGAGCCGGCCCACTCGGGCTGTCCGTACTCGAGCGTGGTCCAGGTCCAGTAGACCCCGGCCATGATGAGGAAGAAGACCGAGAGGATCCAGAACAGGATGACGTTGGCGCGCATTACTTGATCTCCTCCGTGGCGGCGTCGTACGTCGGCGCCTCAGGGGCGTCCTTCGCCGGACCGATGCCGACCGGGATGCCGGCCTCGGGGTGGTTGAGGTCGAACGCCGGGCGCTCCGAGCGGATGCGCGGGATCGACGTGAAGTTGTGCCGCGGCGGCGGGCAGCTGGTCGCCCACTCGAGCGAGCCGCCGTAGCCCCACGGGTCGTTCACCGTGACCTTCGGAGCGCGACGCGCCGTGATGTACACGTTCAGGAAGAACGGGATGAGCGAGACGGCGAGGATGCCGGCACCGATCGTCGAGAGCTGGTTCATCCAGGTCACGTTGTCCTCGGGGAGGTACGAGAAGTAGCGACGCGGCATGCCGACGACTCCGATCCAGTGCTGGATGAGGAACGTCGTGTGGAAGCCGATGAAGAGCAGCCAGAAGTGCCACTTGCCCAGGGTCTCGTTGAGCATCTTGCCGGTCCACTTGGGCCACCAGAAGTAGAAGCCCGCGAACATCGCGAACACGACCGTGCCGAAGACCACGTAGTGGAAGTGCGCGACCACGAAGTACGTGTCGGAAACGTGGAAGTCGAGCGGCGGCGACGCGAGGATGACGCCGGTGAGGCCACCGAACACGAACGTGATGAGGAAGCCGAGCGACCAGATGAGCGGCGTCTCGAAGGTGATCGAGCCGCGCCACATCGTGCCGATCCAGTTGAAGATCTTCACACCCGTCGGCACCGCGATGAGCATCGTCATGAGCGCGAAGAACGGCAGCAGGACGGAGCCGGTGACGTACATGTGGTGCGCCCACACCGTCACGGACAGCGCCGCGATGGCGATCGTCGCGTAGATGAGGGTCTTGTATCCGAAGATCGGCTTGCGGCTGAACACCGGGAAGATCTCCGACACGATGCCGAAGAACGGCAGGGCGATGATGTACACCTCAGGGTGGCCGAAGAACCAGAACAGGTGCTGCCACAGGATGACGCCGCCGTTGGCCGGGTCGTAGATGTGCGCGTCGAACACGCGGTCGGCACCGGCCGCGAGAAGGGCGGCGGCGAGCACCGGGAACGCCATCAGGATGAGGATCGAGGTGACGAGTGTGTTCCAGGTGAAGATCGGCATGCGGAACATGGTCATGCCCGGCGCACGCATCGTGATGATCGTGGTGATGAAGTTCACCGCACCGAGGATCGTGCCGAAGCCCGAGAGGCCGAGTCCGAGCATCCAGAGGTTGCCGCCGACGCCGGGCGAGAAGGTCGTCGAGGCGAGCGGCTGGTAGGCGAACCAGCCGAACGAGGCGGCGCCCTGCGGGGTCAGGAAGCCCGCGACCGCCATGAGCGAACCGAAGTTGAACAGCCAGTACGCGAAGGCGTTCAGTCGCGGGAACGCGACGTCGGGGGCGCCGATCTGCAGCGGCATGAGCACGTTGGCGAAGCCGGCGAAGAGCGGCGTCGCGAACATCAGCAGCATGATCGTGCCGTGCATCGTGAACAGCTGGTTGTACTGCTCACGGGTCTGCAGGAGCTCGAGGCCGGGCTCGAAGAGCTGCGCGCGGATGACCAGCGCCATCACGCCGCCGATGCAGAAGTAGACGAACGAGGTGATCAGGTACATGTACCCGATGACCTTGTGGTCGGTGGAGGTGATCCACTTGACGAGGACGTTGCCCTTGCGCTCGACCTTCGAGGCGCCGAACGGCAAGCTGCTCGACTGCGGCCGAGCCGGTGCGGTCGTGGTGCTCATTCGGCTTCTCGCTCTTCCTTCAGGTCGGGTGCACCTGCACCGGGCAGGTTCTGGTTGCGGTCGTACTCGCTCGACAGCTGGCCCTCCTGGCCCGCGTCTCGGAGCGACTGGATGTAGTCGTCGTACTCGGCCTGCGAGACGACCTTCACGTTGAAGAGCATGAGCGAGTGGTACTCGCCGCAGAGCTCGGCACACTTGCCGGCGTAGGTGCCCTCGCGCTCGGGGACGAACGACATGTAGTTCGTCTTGCCCGGGTACATGTCTTTCTTGTAGAGGAAGTCGACGACCCAGAACGAGTGGATCACGTCGCGCGACTCGAGTTCGATCTCGACGTTCGCGCCGACCGGCAGGTAGAGCGTCGGGAGCTCGGACTGGACGAGCGACCCCTGCGGGCCTTCTTCGTCGAGCTGGCCCTGGATGCCGGGCGAGTAGACGTCTTCCTTCACGTAGTTGAAGTCCCAGGCCCACTGCTTGGCGATCACCTCGACCTGGACGTCGACGTCGTCGGCGGCGAAGCGCTGCTCGATCTGCTGCTGGTCACGCGCGGTGAACGCGAAGAACCCCAGCACGAGGATGAGCGGGACGATCGTGTAGAACACCTCGATCGGCATGTTGTAGCGCAGCTGCACGGGCAGACCGGTCTGGCCCTTGCGCCGGCGGTACGCGATGACCGCCCAGATGGTCAGGCCCCACGTGAGCACACCGACGATGAGCAGCACGATCCACGACGTGACCCACAGGCCGGAGACGGTCTCCGTGTGGTTCGTGACCGGCGCTTCGCCCTCGACGAAGCCGGGCAGGAAGCCGTTGAGCTGCGCCTGCGTGCACCCGGCGAGCACGAGACTGAGAGACGCTGCGATCGGGATTGCAGCCCATCGGAGACGGCGATTGTGGCGCACCGGTGACCTTTCGGGAGACTCGAAGGCGCTTCACAGTGAAGCGCGGTGATCGGTATCTACCCTACTCCGACTCGGCACCCGCGGTGTGCATCCCCGGCCCATGTCGGGCGCGCCGCGGCGCGGAAACATCCTTCGATCAGCCTGAATACGCGAAAGGAGGCCGCAGATGCGGCCTCCTTTCAGGAAGTTGCGGTATCGCTCAGTGGAACGAGTCGCCGCACGCGCAGCTGCCCTGCGCGTTCGGGTTGTCGATCGTGAAGCCCTGCTTCTGGATCGTGTCCTCGAAGTCGATCGCCGCACCGTCGAGGTACGGCACGCTCATCTTGTCGACCACGACCTCGACGCCGTCGAAGTCGACCACGGCGTCGCCGTCGAGCAGGCGCTCGTCGAAGTACAGCTGGTAGATGAGCCCCGAGCAGCCGCCCGGCTGCACGGCGACCCGGAGCCGGAGGTCGTCGCGGCCCTCCTGCGCGAGGAGGCTGCGCACCTTGTCGGCGGCGGGGTCGCTCAGCTTCACGCCGTGCGTGGTCTCGGTGATCGTGTCGCTCATGTCTCTCCTCGGTGCGTCAGGAACGCGGAATCCTCACTCCATGGTAGCCGCCGCGAGCAGCACGACGGCTGTGAGTCGTCATCATTCCGCCGAACGGGCGTCGAGCCGCGCGAGGAAGAGCGCTTCGGCGAGCACCGACCGCCGGAAGACTCCGAGGTGCAGCGACTCGTTGGGGCTGTGCGCGCGCGAGTCGGGGTCCTCGACCCCGGTCACGAGGATCTGCGCGGCGGGGAACTCGTCGACGAGCTCGGCGATGAACGGGATCGAACCGCCGACGCCCATCTCGACGGGCTCGCGTCCCCAGGCCTCGGCCATCGCCGCGCGGGTCTCGGCCACGGCCCAGCCGCTCGTGTCCACGAGGAAGGGCTGGCCGGTGTCGATGTCGTCGAAGGTCAGCTTCGCCCCGAACGGCGCGTTCGCCTCGAGGTGCGCCCGGATCGCCTCGAACGCCTCACGGGCGTCCTGTCCGGGCGCGACCCGCGCACTCACGCGCACCTTCACCCCGGGCACGAGCGTGTTCGACGCGTTCGCGATGTCGGGCGCGTCGATTCCCGTGATCGTGATCGAGGGCTTCGCCCAGATGCGGGAGAGGATCGAGTCGCGGCCGACGGGCTCGACGCCGTCGAGGAGTCCGGTCTCGGCGCGCAGCTGAGCCTCGTCGTACTCGGGGGTCTCGAAGCCGGCCGAGGTGAGGCCCTCGACCGCCACCGCGCCGTCGGCGTCCCACAGCGTGTCGAGCAGGCGGATCGCCGCGAACATCGCGTCGGGCACCGCTCCCCCGAACATGCCGGAGTGGGAGGCGTGTCCGAGGGTGTCGATCCGCAGGTTGAACGCGACCGCACCGCGGAGCGCGACCGTGATCGCGGGCGTCTCGAGGTCCCAGTTGCCGGAGTCGGCGACGATGATCGCGTCGGCCTCGAGCAGGTCGCGGTGCTCGCGCAGGAAGTTGCCGAACGACTGCGAGAGGTACTCCTCCTCACCCTCGATGAACACGGCGATGCCGAGGTCGAGGTCGGTGCCCAGCACTTCGGTGAGCGCCCGGATCGAGGCGACGTGGGCCATGATGCCGGCCTTGTCGTCGGCGGCGCCGCGACCGTAGAGCCGGTCGCCGCGGAGCGTCGGCTCGAACGGCGCCGACTCCCAGTCCTCGTCGCGACCCGGTGGCTGCACGTCGTGGTGCGCGTAGAGCAGCACGGTCGGGCGGCCGTTGCGCGCGGCGCGGTGCGCGATCACCGCGGGCGCGCCGAGCTGCGGCTCGGCGTCGCCCTCTGCGCCGGCGACGGGTGCGCGCCGGACGTCGACGAGATCGAACACCCCGAGCCCGCGCACGAGCTCGGCGACGGCCTCGGCGCTCGCGGCCACGTGCTCGGGGTCGAACGCCGGCCACGACACCGAGGGGATCTTCACGAGACGGGTGAGGTCGGCGATCGTCGACGGGAAGCCCGCCTCGACGGCCGCGCGCAGTTCGTCGGCATTCGGGGTGGTCGCCGAGGTTGCTGCTGCGGTGGGGAGAGAGTCGGTCATGCCGGTAATCTTAAGGGGAACCGATTCGAGGGATCCCCGTGGCAAAGCACCCCAACAGCACCGATCAGCCGAGCGCCGAGTCGCTCGAAGAGACCCAGGCCCGCCTGAAGCAGGGCGGCAAGGGTGCCCCCACCCCGACGCGCGCCGAGCGCGAGGCCGCGAACAAGCGCCCGCTCGTGCCGAACGACCGCAAAGAGGCGGCGAAGCAGGCGCGGCTGAAGGCGGCCGACGCCCGTGAGAAGGCCCGCATCGGCATGGCGATGGGCGACGAGAAGTACCTGCCCGCGCGCGACCGCGGACCGCAGAAGAAGTACGTCCGCGACTACGTCGATGCGCGCTTCAGCGTCGGCGAGGTGCTCATCCCCGTGATGTTCGCCGTGATCGTGCTGACGTTCATCCCGAGCGCCGAGATCCAGGCCGCGAGCATCATGCTGCTCTGGGCGTTCTTCCTGATCGCGCTCGTCGACGTGATCATCCTGGGCTTCACCCTGCAGCGCAAGCTCACCGCGAAGTTCGGCGCGGGCAAGGTCGAGAAGGTGCGCTGGTACGCCGCGATGCGGGCGCTCCAGCTGCGCGCGCTCCGGCTCCCGAAGCCGCAGGTCAAGCGCCGCCAGTACCCGTCCTGAACCCGAGGCGCCCGTCCCGGGCGCACGCACGGCCCGGCCGAGGATGCCTCGAGCCGGGCTTCGTCGTCTCAGCCGCGTGCGAACGCACCGAGCCGGACGAGCGGCACGCGGGACTCCTCGTCGGTGAGCGAGCCGTGCTGGCCGATCATGCGCTCCGCCTTCCGGTCGGCGAGCCGACCGTCGTAGTAGGCGATGCCGGCTCGGGCCGCCACGATGAGGTCGCCGATGCGCGGCACGACCTCTGGTGTGACCTCGCCGAACAGCCCGGCCGAGATCGCCTCCTCACGGGTCAGCACCCAGGCTCGCGCAGACTCGGCGGCCCGCCAGCGCTCGACGAGGGCCGCCAGCCCGGCCGCATCGAGATCGGGCTCGACGTAGAGCTGGAGGCCGCGCGGCTCGCCGCCGATGTGCCGCACGCCGTCGACGAGGTCGTGACGGTGGTCGACGAGCACGTGCCGGTGCACCGGCACGTCGACCACGCCGTGGTCGGCCGTCACGAGCACGCCCGTGCCACGCGGCATCCGCCGTTCGAACGAGGCCAGCTCGGCGTCGAGTTGTTCGAGCAGGCCCAGCCAGCGGTCCGACTCCCAGCCGTGCGCGTGCGCGGCCTGGTCGAGCTCGGGGACGTAGAGGTACACGACCGCCGGATCGGCTGCTGCGACCACGTCGAGCGCCGCGGCGAACCGGTCGGCGATGGTCGTGCCGGAGACGTAGCGGGCGCCGCGCAGGACGGCACGGGTGAATCCGGAGTCGACGTACTTGGGCGCGCCGATCACGACGGCGTCGACGCCGCGCTCCCCCGCCGCCTCGAAGATCGTCGGCCGGAGCTGCCACACGTCGGGCCGCATCCGGTCGTCCCAGCCGTTGAGCTGGTTCACGAGTCGGTCGTGCGCCGGATCGAGGGTGCGATAGCCGACGAGGCCGTGCTCGCCCGGCGACGCGCCCGTCGTGAGGCTCGCGAGTGCGGCGGCGGTCGTCGACGGGAAGACGGTGCGGGCGACGTCGCGCCTGCCGAACCGCGACGCGAGGAACCGCGCGTGCCCGGCGCGGCTGCGGAGGTTCGTCGCACCGAGTCCGTCGACGAGCACGACGATCGCGCTCCGGGCGGCGGGGAGGCCGAGCGCGTTCTCGCCGCCGTCGAGACTCGCGAGGCAACTGCCGAGCACGTCGGTGAGGCGCGGAGCCGTGTCGGCGGGCACCGGTAGCATGGCAGACATCGCGCCCAGTCTGGCACAGGCAGGGCGCGCCCCCGTTCCACCGCGTGCCAGGCACGCACGGCACAGAGAACACGGATGACCCGAGCGAAATCCCAGCCCGCCGACGAACCGATCGTCGAGCGCATCGAAGACGTCGACGTCGCCACCGAGATGCAGGGCTCGTTCCTCGAGTACGCGTACTCGGTGATCTACTCGCGCGCCCTTCCCGACGCACGCGACGGGCTCAAGCCCGTCCAGCGCCGCATCATCTACCAGATGACCGAGATGGGCCTTCGGCCCGACAAGGGCCACGTGAAGTCGGCCCGCGTCGTCGGCGAGGTGATGGGCAAGCTGCACCCGCACGGCGACACGGCGATCTACGACGCCCTCGTGCGCATGGCGCAGCCGTTCACGCTGCGGGTGCCCCTCGTCGACGGCCACGGCAACTTCGGCTCGCTCGACGACGGCCCGGCCGCCCCGCGCTACACCGAGGCCCGCCTCGCCTCCCCCGCGCTCGCGATGGCCGAGGGCCTCGACGAAGACGTGGTCGACTTCGTGCCGAACTACGACAACCAGCTGACCCAGCCCGAAGTGCTGCCGAGCGCGTACCCGAACCTGCTGGTGAACGGCGCGAGCGGCATCGCGGTCGGCATGGCGACCAACATGGCGCCCCACAACCTCATCGAGGTCGTGGGCGCGGCGCGACACCTCATCGCGCACCCGAACGCGACCCTCGACGAGCTCATGGAGTTCGTGCCCGGCCCCGACCTGCCGACCGGCGGCACGATCGTCGGGCTTTCGGGAATCAAAGACGCGTACGCGACCGGTCGAGGCAGCTTCAAGACCCGGGCCAAGGTATCGGTCGAGCAGCTGACGGCGCGCAAGACCGGCCTCGTCGTGACGGAGCTGCCCTACCTCGTCGGCCCCGAGAAGGTCATCGAGAAGATCAAGGACGGCGTCAACGCCAAGAAGATCAACGGCATCTCCGACGTCACCGACCTCACCGACCGTGCGAACGGCCTGCGCCTCGTCATCGGCATCAAGACCGGCTTCAGCCCCGACGCCGTGCTCGAGCAGCTCTACCGGCTCACCCCGCTCGAGGACTCGTTCAACATCAACAACGTCGCGCTCGTCGACGGCGGCCCGCAGACGCTCGGCCTTCGCGAGCTCCTGCAGGTCTACGTCGGCCACCGCATCGCCGTGGTCACGCGCCGCTCCGAGTACCGGCTCGCGCGTCGTCGCGAGCGCCTCCACCTCGTCGACGGCCTGCTCATCGCGATCCTCGACATCGACGAGGTCATCCAGGTCATCCGGTCGAGCGACGACACGGCCGCGGCGCGCACGCGCCTGATGGAGGTCTTCGACCTCAGCCAGGTGCAGGCCGAGTACATCCTCGAGCTGCAGCTGCGCCGGTTGACGAAGTTCTCCCGCATCGAGCTCGAGGCCGAGCGCGATCGGCTGCGCGCCGAGATCGAGGAGCTCGAGGCCCTCCTCGCGAGCCGCCATCGCATCGAGGCCCTCGTCTCCGACGAGCTCGCCGAGGTCGCCGAACGCTACGGCACCCCTCGCCGCACGCTGCTCACCGACGCCCGGCCGTCGATCGCCGGCGCGGCCGCCAAGCGCGCCGCGGCCGTGCTCGAGGTCGCCGATGTGCCCTGCCGGGTGTTCCTCTCCGCGACCGGCCGCATCGCGCGGGTCGACCTGCCCGAGGGCCCCGACGGCGCACCCACGATCACACCGCCCGCCCGCCGCAGCAAGCACGATGCGATCCGTTCGACGCTCGACACGACGAGCCGCTCAGAGATCGGTGCGGTGACGAGCCTCGGCCGGCTCATCCGGTTCACCCCGGTCGACCTGCCGATGCTGCCGCCGACCTCGGTGCAGCTCGGCGCCGGCGTGAAGGTGGGCGACTACCTCGCGCTGCCGAACCGCGACGAGAAGGTGCTCGCGATCGTCGCGCTCGACGGCGAACGCTCCATCGCGCTCGGCACGAAGCAGGGTGTCGTCAAGCGCGTCGCGACCGGTGCCTACCCGAACAAGCCCGAGTTCGAGGTGATCGGGCTCAAGGCGGGCGACGAGGTCGTCGGCGCGGTGCAGGGCGACGAGGGCGACGAGCTCGTCTTCGTCGCCTCCGATTCGCAGCTGCTCCGCTTCCCCGCGTCGTCCGTCCGTCCGCAGGGGTGCCCGGCCGGCGGCATGGCCGGCATCAACCTGGGCTCGGGCTCGCATGTGATCCACTTCACGAGCGTGCCCGCCGCCCTCGCCGCCGAGTCCGTGGTCGTCACCGTCGCGGCGTCGAGCGACACGTTGCTCGGCACCGACCCGGGCAGCGCCAAGGTCAGCGAGTTCGCCGAGTTCCCGGCGAAGGGTCGCGCGACGGGCGGGGTGCGCTCGCAGCGGTTCCTCAAGGGCGAAGACGCCCTGCACCTCGCGTGGGTCGGCCCGACCCCGCCGCTCGCGGTCGGCGCCGACGGCTCGGCCCGGGAGCTGCCCGATTCGGGCGCGAAGCGGGATGCCTCGGGCCAGCCGCTCAGCGCCGTCGTCGCCGCCGTCGGCCGACGAATCGGCTGAGTGCAGCACCGAACCTCCGTGTACGACGAAGGCCGCCCCGATCGGGGCGGCCTTCGTCGTACACGGGTCTGGTCGCCCGACTCATGGGATGGCCGACGTCGCCCGATCGCCTCAGATGAGGTGGGACGACCGCGCGGGGCGACTCGCTGCCGAAGTGGGGCGGCGGAGTCGACTCAGGCGTCGATGCGGTCGCGCTCGAGCGCGTCGGAGCTCTCGATGATGAACTCCTTGCGCGGTGCCACGTCGTTGCCCATGAGCAGCTCGAACACGCGACCCGCGTTCTCCGCGTCGCCGATGCCCACCCGGCGCAGCGTGCGGTGACGACGGTCCATCGTCGTCGTCGCGAGCTGGTCGGCGTCCATCTCGCCGAGGCCCTTGTAGCGCTGGATCGGGTCCTGGTACCGCTTCTTCTGCTTGTCGAGTCCGGCGAGCACCGCCGCCAGTTCCGCCTCCGAGTACGTGTAGATCGTCTCGTTCGGCTTCGATCCCGGGTTCATCACGACGACCCGATGCAGGGGCGGCACCGCGGCGAACACGCGACCCTCCTCGATCATCGGCCGCATGTAGCGGAAGAAGAGGGTGAGCAGCAGGGTGCGGATGTGCGCCCCGTCGACATCGGCGTCGGCCATCAGGATCACCTTGCCGTAGCGGGCTTGCGCGAGGTCGAAGCTGCGGCCCGAGCCGGCACCGATGACCTGGATGATCGATGCGCACTCGGCGTTGCCGAGCATGTCGGCGACACTGGCCTTCTGCACGTTGAGGATCTTGCCGCGGATCGGCAGCAGGGCCTGGTGCTCGCTGTCGCGGGCGAGCTTCGCCGTGCCGAGCGCGGAGTCGCCCTCGACGATGAACAGCTCGGAGTGCGCGACGTCGTTCGACCGGCAGTCGACGAGCTTCGCCGGCAGTGACGAGCTCTCGAGCGCGTTCTTGCGCCGCTGCGTCTCTTTGTGGGCGCGGGCGGAGATGCGCGACTTCATCTCGGCGACGACCTTGTCGAGCAGGAGCGCCGACTGGGCCTTGTCGTCGCGCTTCGTGGATGCGAAACGCCCTTTCAACTCCTTCGTCAGCACGTTCGAGACGATGCTGCGCACGGCGGGGGTGCCGAGCACCTCCTTCGTCTGGCCCTCGAACTGCGGCTCGGGGAGCCGAACCGTGATGACGGCGGTGAGGCCGGCGAGCACGTCGTCCTTCTCGAGCTTGTCGTTGCCGGCCTTGAGCCGCCGGGCATTCTGCTCGACCTGCTGGCGCAGGAACTTCAGCAGCCCCTGATCGAAGCCGGCCTGGTGCGTGCCGCCCTTCGGGGTCGCGATGATGTTGACGAACGACCGCATCACCGTGTCGTACCCCGTGCCCCAGCGCAGCGCGATGTCGACCTCGCACTCGCGCGAGAGCTCGGTCGGCACCATCGCGCCGCCCTCGCTCAGCACCGGCACGGTCTCGGTGAAGCTGCCCGTGCCGGTGAGGCGCCAGATGTCGGTGATGGGCGAGTCGGGCGAGAGGTGCTCGACGAACTCCGAGATGCCGCCGTCGAACTGGAACGAGGTCGTGTGCGGCGTCTCGCCGCGCTCGTCGGTGACGTCGATCGCGAGACCGGGTACGAGGAAGGCGGTCTGGCGCGCACGGCCGATGAGGTCGTCGGTCTGGAACTCGGCGCCCTTCGTGAAGATCTGCCGGTCGGCCCAGTAGCGGATGCGCGTACCCGTGACGCCCTTCTTCACCTTGCCGACGACGCGCAGCTCGCTGCGCTCCTCGAACGGTGTGAACGGCGCATCGGGCGACGGCCCGTCGGTATCGGCGAACACGCCCGGTTCGCCGCGGTGGAACGACATCGCGTAGGTCTTGCCGTCGCGGTCGACCTCGACGTCGAGCCGCTCGGAGAGGGCGTTCACGACCGATGCGCCGACGCCGTGCAGGCCGCCCGAGGCCGCGTACGAGCCCGAGCCGAACTTGCCGCCGGCGTGCAGCTTGGTGAACACGACCTCGACACCCGTCAGCCCCGTCTTCGGCTCGACGTCGACGGGGATGCCTCGGGCGCGGTCGCGCACCTCGACGCTGCCGTCGGCGTGCAGGAGCACGCCGATCTCGGTGCCGTGGCCGGCGAGCGCCTCGTCGACCGAGTTGTCGATGATCTCCCACAGGCAGTGCATGAGGCCGCGGGAGTCGGTCGAGCCGATGTACATGCCGGGGCGCTTGCGCACCGCCTCGAGTCCTTCGAGGACGGAGAGGTGGCGGGCGGAATAGTCGGAACTCACGTCGACCAAGCCTAGTGAGCGCGACCGACACCGACGCGCAGGCGCTACGCGCTGAGCGAAATGCCCGGCCGAACGGAAGTCTCCCGCTCTCGCGCGTGTTTTCATTGATGAACGGAACATCGAGCATGAGCACGGAGGAGGAGCCATGACCCAGTACACCGAGACCACCGGTGCGGTCGAAGCCGAGACCCCTTACGAGCTCACGGCGCTCGACCGCTGCGACGCCTGCGGCGCCCAGGCTTACATCCGCGTCGTCGTCGCGAGCGGCGAACTGCTGTTCTGCGCCCACCACGGGCGCAAGCACCAGGAGAAGCTCTCGCAGATCGCGCAGAGCTGGCACGACGAGAGCGACCGCCTCCTCGTCGACGACCGTCGCTGACGACCACCGCGGATCGAACGAGAAACGCCCCGGCCGAGCCGGGGCGTTTCGTCGTCTTCGGCGCGCTCGCTCAGCCGACGGGCGTCTCGACGCCCGCGGCGTGCGCCTGGGCCGCCCGCGCGGACGACGCGTAGCCGTCGGCCTCCGCCGCCCGCCCGCCCGGCTCGTAGCCGAGCCCGGCGCGCTCGGCCATCGTCTCGAGCAGCCGATCGGCGAACGTCGGATTCTTCGCGAGCACGGGCCCGTGCAGGTGCGTGCCGAACACCGAGCCCATGACGACGCCCTCCTGGCCGGAGTCGCGTCCGTTGCCGTCGCCGGAGAGCACCCGGCCGAGCGGCGATCCCTCGGCGCCGACGTAGTCGCGGGCATGGTTCTCGAAGCCCACGAGCGTTCCGAACGCCGGGGAGCGCACGATGAGGTCGCCCGTCACGCGATCGGCTCGGGGAACGGCTCGCCCCGGTAGGATGCCGAGTCCTTCGACGCTGCGTCCTCCGGCGGTCTCGATTCCCCAGCTGAGCAGCTCCCAGCCGGTGCCGACGCCGAGGATGGGGACGCCTTCGGTGCCCCACCGCCGGAGTTCGTCGTGCAGCTCGAGCAGGCGGGACCGGCTCTCCTCGAGCGAGGCGTCGCTGCCCGACCCGAGCACGACCGCATCGACCCGCTCGGGCAGCGCGGACGCGTCGTCGACGGGAACCACGACGGCGTCGAGACCCGCCCAACGGGCGCGCACGGCGAGCACCTGCGCGTTCTGCGCGTCGCCGTTGGTGTTCTGCAGCGTCGGCAGCAGCGAGACGATCGTGAGGCTCATTCGGTACCCGTCAATCCGAGGTGCGCGCGGGTTCGGCGCATCGAGTCCGCCGAGAAGACGATGGTCTTCACGCCCGAGGCGGGCGACGGTGCGGCGAGGAAGTCGTCGAGCGCCCGGCCGAGGTCGGGCTCGACCCGGTCGATCTCGACGCCGTCGTATGCGAGCATGAGCGCCGCCTCGGCCGCCTTCGAGCCGCTGACGATCGAGACGCGACCGAGCGACGAGGCATCCGCGGGCCAGAAATATGAGGGATCGCGCACGTCGGACCCGATCGCGAACAGGATGTCGCTCGTACCGGGTTCGACGCTGTCGACGTTGAGCTGGTAGCTCGCGGGATTCTGCACGAGCACGAACTCGACCTCCTGGCCACGCACCGTCACCCGCTCGCCCCGGCCGAACACGGCCGGGATCGCGGTGAGCGCCGCAGCGGCGACGTCGGAGGAGAAGCGCTCGCCGAGCACGGCCTTCGCGGTCGAGTACGCGGCCGCCGCATCCACGGCGTAATGGGTGCCCCGCGCCGGCAGCCCGGCCGTCACGCGATGAGCGCCGTCGAGCAGCACGAGCTCGCGGCCGTTCACCTCCTCGATCACGACGCCGTCGGCGGCGTCGAGGCGTCGGCCGGCCGTCTCGGTGTAGCCGAGGCCGCGAGGCGCCGCATCGAGCACGGCCTGCGAGACGCCGAAGCGCCGCACCGCCACCGTGGGTCCGACCTTCGCGGCGAGCCGCTCGAGGTAGGCGTCGTCGGCGTTCACGACGACCGACTCCCCCGCCCGTGCCGCGATGCGCGCGAGCATGCCGGCGACCATCTCGGAGTCGTGGAAACGGTCGATCTGGTCGACCATGACGTTCGTGAGGCAGACGACGCGGGCGTCGACGCCCTGCATGACGAGCGCGCCGTGGCCCTCGTCCATCTCGAGCACGGCGACGTCGCCGGGGACGCGCCCCCGCCAGTCGGCCTGCTCGAGCAGGGCCGAGGTGAGGCCCTGGCTGATGTTCGCCGTCGACGGGTTCGTGAACACATCGACGCCGTGCTCGCGCAGGATCGCGACGAGCATCTTCGTCGTCGTCGACTTGCCGGCCGAGCCCGACACCACCACGAGCCCCTGCGGGAAGCCCGACAGGGTGCGCTTCAGGTAGTTCGGCGCGATGCGGTTGACGACCAGCCCGGGAACCGCAGAGCCGCCGCCCGGCTTGCGCAGCCGGGCGGCGAATCGGGTGAGTCTGCCGACGAGGATCGCCGGTGCGTAACGCAGTGATCCAGCTCCCACCGGCGGCCTACTCGAGGTAGTCGCGCAGCGACTGCGACCGCGACGGGTGGCGGAGCTTCGCCATCGTCTTCGACTCGATCTGGCGGATGCGCTCGCGCGTGACGCCGAACGTGTCGCCGATCTGGTCGAGGGTCTTGGGCATGCCGTCACCGAGGCCGAAGCGCATGCGGATGACGCCCGCCTCGCGCTCGCTCAGCGAGTCGAGCAGCGACTCGAGCTGCTTCTGCAGCATCGTGAAGCCGACCGCGTCAGCCGGGACGACCGCCTCGGTGTCTTCGATGAGGTCGCCGAACTCGCTGTCGCCGTCCTCACCGAGCGGGGTGTGCAGCGAGATGGGCTCGCGGCCGTACTTCTGCACCTCGATGACCTTCTCGGGGGTCATGTCGAGCTCGCGGCTCAGCTCCTCGGGCGTGGGTTCGCGACCCAGGTCCTGCAACATCTGCCGCTGCACGCGGGCGAGCTTGTTGATGACCTCGACCATGTGCACCGGGATGCGGATCGTGCGGGCCTGGTCGGCCATCGCGCGCGTGATCGCCTGGCGGATCCACCACGTCGCGTAGGTCGAGAACTTGAAGCCCTTGGTGTAGTCGAACTTCTCGACCGCGCGGATGAGGCCGAGGTTGCCCTCCTGGATCAGGTCGAGGAACTGCATGCCGCGACCCGTGTAGCGCTTGGCGAGCGAGACGACGAGGCGCAGGTTGGCGCCGAGCAGGTGGCTCTTGGCGCGCTGGCCGTCCTTCGCGACCCACTGCAGCTCGCGACCGAGCTGCGAGCGCTTCTCGGTGTCGCTCATCGCCGACAGCTTCTCTTCGGCGAAGAGGCCCGCTTCGATGCGCATCGCGAGCTCGACCTCTTCGGCCGCGTTCAGGAGCGCGACCTTGCCGATCTGCTTGAGGTAGTCCTTGACCGGGTCGGCCGTCGCACCGGTGATGGTCGACGAGTAGACCGGCACCTCGTCCTCGTCGTCGGATGCGCGCAGCACGAGCGCACCGGTCGGGTGCGGCTCCACCGCGACGGGCTTCGCCTCTTCGTCGTCGTCGGCGGCCTCGTCGTCGCCGCCCTCGGCGACCTCGACCTCGACCTCCTCGAGCTCGACCTCTTCTTCGTCGTCCTCGTCGTCGTCGGCCGCCTTGCCCTTCGCCTTGGTGCGGGGCTTGGCGGCGCTCTTCGCCGTGCTCGTGCGCGGCGTCTTCGACGCCGTCGTGCTCTTCGCCGCCGCCTTCGCGGCAGGCGCCTTCGCGGGCGCCTTCGTCGCAGTCGACTTCGCGGCGGTCTGGCGCTTCGCGGCCGGCTTCTCAGCCTCGGCCTCGGCCTTCGCCTTCGTCGTTGCCATACGTTTGAACCTCTCCTACCGTCGCTCGGCGTGTGCCCTCTCGGAAGGCGCGGCTCGTGCAGTCGGTCCGGTCGTTTTCGGACACTATGAGGACCCATGTCAAGTCCGCGTGGATGGCGCGACCTCGGTCGTGCCCGCGAACCCGAACGGGTCCTGCCTTAATTATACAGACCCTTGACTGCCTGCGCGCACGCTCGACACCCCGCCGCTCACCTTCTGTCAACGTCGACGGGCGGCCGGTCATTCCCGGGAGGGCGGGCGCCGCTCAGGCGCCGCGCGGCGGATCTTCGTCGCGACCGTGGCGGAACGCGAGGAACTTCTCGAGCTCGGCCGCGATCTCGTCGGCGCTCGGCAGCTCGCCGTCCTCGTCGGTGAGGGGCGACCGCAGCGTGGTCCCCTCCATGTAGGCGTCGTGCCGCTGCTCGAGCGTGCCGACGAGCTTCGCGAGCTCGGCGTTCTCGGCGACCTGCTCGTCGATCCGCGCGACGAAGTCCCTCCCCTGCTCGCGGAGCGCGTCGGTGGGGAAGATGCGCCCCGTCGCCGCGCTGATGGCCTCGAGCGCCGCGACCGCCGCGGCGGGGTACTCGGTGTCGGCCAGGTAGTGCGGGATCAGGAGCACGAACCCGGTGGTGGGGTGCCCGAGCTCGACCAGCCGGTACTCGACGAGGTGCAGGGCGTTGCCCGGCACCTGCGTCGTCGGCCGCCACACCGACATCGTCTCGACGAGCTCCTCGCGGTTGCCGCTGACGGTCGTGCGGATCGGCCGGGTGTGCGGCACCGGCATCGGGATGGCGTTGACCCAGGTCGTCGACGAGACCTGGAGCTCCTCGATGAGGTGGAGCACCGCCGCGGTGAACCGGTCCCACTTGAAGTCGGGCTCGAAGCCCGTGAGCAAGAGGAACGGCCGACCCAGCTCGTCGTTCGCGAGCTCGAGGGCGAGCCGCGGCGGGGTGTACTCGGTGAAGTGGTCGCCCTCGAAGAGCATGATCGGGCGGCGCGCCCGGTAGTCGAGCAGCTCGTCGACGTCGAAGGTCGCGACCGTGGTCGTCTCGAGGGTCTCGCGCAGGTACTCGGTGGTCTGCGCGACCGCCCCGCCCGCATCGGTGAAGCCCGTGAGCCCGGCGACGAGCGGGAGCCCCGGGGGCACGCGGACCTCGGAGTTCAGCTCGTACAGGGATCGTGGATCGCGCATGTTTCCAGCCTACTGACGCGGCGCGGGCCACCCGCCGCGGTGGGACCGGTCGGAGCATGCCCAGAGCGAACACGTAACATCTGGAGCCATGACCGTTCCCGTGCTCTCCGTCACCGACGCCCCTGCCGCCTCCGCCGACACCGATGCCGTCGTCCTCATCGCCCGGACCGGCGGCGACGGGCCCGAGCTGCTCGCTCCCGAGGGCTTCGACTGGGTGCTCCCCCAGCTCCTCGCGCTCGGCGCGACCGGCGCAGCGGACGAGCTGACACGACTGCCGGGCGCCGACGGCGGTCCGGGTGTCGTCGCGGTGGCCGGTGTCGGCGACGACGCGGATGCCGCGAGCCTCCGTCTCGCCGCCGGTGCCGCCGTCCGCCGCCTCGGCAAGGCCGAGTCGGTCTCGGTCACGGTCGCGATCGACGACGCCGGCGCCGCCGCAGCACTGCTCGAGGGCGCCGCGCTCGGCGCGTACGCCTTCGACGAGTACCGGAGCGACGCCAAGCCGCGCATCTCGCGCATCGACCTGCACACCGCGCTCGACGCCGGGACGGTCGGGCTCGACCGCGTGCGCGCCGTCGTCACGGCGATGGCCCGCACGAAGGACCTCGTGAACACGTCGCCCTCGGAGCTCTTCCCGGCGAGCTTCGCCGAACTCGCCGTCGCGGCCGCCGCCGAGGTCGGCGTGACCGCCACCGTGTGGGACGAACGCGCGCTCGCCGCCGACGGGTTCGGCGGGATCCTCGGCGTCGGCCAGGGTTCGAGTCGCGGCCCGCGGCTCGTGCGCATCGAATGGGCGCCGGCCGAGGCATCCAGCCATCTCGCCCTCGTCGGCAAGGGCATCACCTTCGACTCGGGCGGCCTCTCGCTGAAGCCCATGCTCTCGATGGTGGGCATGAAGACCGACATGGCCGGCGCGGCCGCGGTGCTCTCGGCGATCATCGCGTTCGCCGAGCTCGGCGTCCCGATCCGGGTCACGGGCTGGCTGTGCCTCGCCGAGAACCTGCCCTCCGGCACGGCGACGCGCCCGAACGACGTCCTCCGGATCCGCGGCGGCAAGACCGTCGAGGTCCTCAACACCGATGCCGAGGGCCGGCTCGTGCTCGCCGACGGCCTCGTCGCCGCGAGCGAGGAGCAGCCCGACGCGATCGTCGACGTCGCGACCCTCACGGGCGCGCAGATGGTCGCGCTCGGCAATCGCATCTCCGGCCTGCTCGGCGACGACGACCTCGTCGCCGACGTCCGACGTGCCGCCGACGGCGTCGACGAGGCGGTCTGGCCGATGCCGCTGCCGAAGGACCTGATGCCGCTGCTCAAGTCCGACGTCGCCGATCTCGCGAACACGAAGCTCGGCCAGACCGTGCCGG
Source organism: Agromyces cucurbitae (assembly GCF_058349945.1). NCBI lineage: Bacteria > Bacillati > Actinomycetota > Actinomycetes > Micrococcales > Microbacteriaceae > Agromyces > Agromyces cucurbitae. Next base: position 498,708 of record NZ_JBYRES010000003.1, read on the forward strand.
GGATGCTCCTCGCGGGCGTGTTCCTGCAGGAGTTCGTCGGCAACCGGGAGGGCACCGAGACGCGGATCCCGTGGGCGCACCTCGACATCGCGGGGCCGTCGCACAACTCGGGCGGAGGCTGGGGCTTCACCGGAACGGGCGCCACCGGAGCGGCCGTCCGCACGCTCGTCCGGCTGGGCGAGGACCTCGCTGCCAGGTAGTAAGGTCGTTCAGGGCGAGAACGTCGCCCGAACGCCTGCCGAGGCGACACGCCTTCGGCAGTCCGTGTCGCAGATCAGGTGCGCAAGGGAGATTGCGGTTGTCCGAGCAGAACTTTGACATTGTCGTCCTCGGCGGAGGCAGCGCGGGCTATGCGGCCGCGATCCGCGCCGTCGAACTCGGCCTCACCGCCGTGGTGATCGAGAAGGACAAGCTCGGCGGCACGTGTCTGCACCGCGGCTGCATCCCCACGAAGGCGCTCCTGCACGCCGCCGAGGTCGCGGAGGTCTCGAAGGAGTCCGCGAAGTACGGCGTGAAGACCGCGTTCGAGGGCATCGACATGGGCGGCGTCACCGCGTACCGCGAGGGCATCGTCTCGAGCAAGTGGAAGGGCCTGCAGGGCCTCCTGAAGGCGCGCGGCATCCTCGTCGTCGAGGGCGAGGGTCGCCTCGTCTCGTCGAACACCGTCCAGGTGGGCGACGACCGCTACGTCGGCAAGAACGTGCTGCTGGCGACCGGGTCCTACTCGCGCTCGCTGCCCGGCCTCGAGATCGGCGGCCGGGTCATCACGAGCGAGCAGGCCCTCGAGCTCGACTTCGTACCGAACAAGGTCGCCGTGCTCGGCGGCGGCGTCATCGGCGTCGAGTTCGCGAGCGTGTGGCGTTCGTTCGGCGCCGAGGTGACGATCATCGAGGCGCTCCCCCACCTCGTGCCCAACGAGGAGGAGTCGGTCTCGAAGCAGCTCGAGCGCGCGTTCCGCAAGCGCGGCATCGACTTCTCGCTCGGCGTGCGCTTCCAGGGCGTGACCCAGAACGACCAGGGCGTCGTCGTCACGCTCGAGAACGGCACGACGTACGAGGCCGACCTGCTGCTCGTGGCCGTCGGCCGCGGCCCCGTCACCCAGAACCTCGGCTACGAAGAGGTCGGCGTCACGATCGACCGCGGTTTCGTGATCACCGACGAGCGCCTCCAGACGAGCGTCCCGGGCGTGTACGCCGCGGGCGACATCGTGCCCGGCCTCCAGCTCGCGCACCGCAGCTACCAGCAGGGCATCTTCGTCGCCGAGGAGATCGCGGGCCTGAACCCGATCATCGTCGAAGACGTGAACATCCCGAAGATCACCTATTGCGAGCCCGAGGTCGCCTCGGTCGGCTACACCGAGGCCAAGGCGGCCGAGAAGTTCGGTGCCGAGCAGATCAGCTCGTTCGACTACAACCTCGCCGGCAACGGCAAGTCGAGCATCCTCGGCACGGGCGGCTCGATCAAGGTCGTCCGCGTGAACGACGGCCCCATCGTGGGCGTCCACATGATCGGCGGTCGCGTCGGCGAGCTCATCGCCGAGGCGCAGCTCGCCGTGAACTGGGAGGCGTACCCCGAGGACATCGCCCCGTTCATCCACGCGCACCCGACCCAGGGCGAGGCGTTCGGCGAGGCCGTGCTCAAGCTCGCCGGCAAGCCGCTGCACGCCATCTGAGCCCGCTGCCCGAACCCACGACTGCAATAAGCTAGAACGCGTTCCCACGCTGTGAAGGAGACAAGCGCATGAGCGAATCCGTCAGCCTCCCGGCACTCGGCGAGAGTGTCACTGAGGGCACGGTCACCCGCTGGCTGAAGAATGTCGGCGACCGTGTCGAGGTCGACGAGCCGCTGCTCGAGGTCTCGACCGACAAGGTCGACACCGAGATCCCGTCGCCCGTTGCGGGTGTCATCGAGGCGATCCTCGTCCAGGAGGACGAGACCGTCGAGGTCGGCACCGCCCTCGTCACGATCGGCGACGGTTCGGCCGCCGCCGCGCCCGAGGCCGCCGCCCCCGCACCGGCCGAGGCGCCTGCCGCTCCCGCGGAGCCGGCCGCGCCCGCAGCCGAGCCGGCCGCGCCGGCTCCCGCACCCGAGCCCGTCGCGGCGCCGCCGGCCGCACCTGCGGCGCCTGCGCCGGCTCCCGAGCCTGTCGCCGCCCCGCCGGCCGCGCCCGCTGCTCCGGCAGCGCCCGCTGCACCGGCCGCGGCGCCCGCTGCCGCTCCGGCGCCGGCCGCGCCTGCAGCTCCCGCTGCACCCGCGGCGCCCGCTGCACCGGCCGCGTCGACCGGCGCCCACGCCGGCCCCTCGGGCTACGTCACCCCGATCGTCCGCAAGCTCGCGAACGAGCAGGGTGTCGACCTCGCGACCGTCACGGGCACGGGCGTCGGCGGACGCATCCGCAAGCAGGACGTCATCTCGGCCCAGACTGCTCCGGCCGCGCCCGCCGCGGCGCCCGCGCGCCAGCCGCTCGAGACCTCGCCCCTCCGCGGGACGACCGTCCCGATGACGCGCCTGCGCAAGGTCGTCGCCGAGCGCGCCGTGGTCTCGATGACCTCGACCGCGCAGCTCACCACGGTCGTCGAGGTCGACGTGACCCGCATCGCGCGTCTGCGCGACCGCGTCAAGGCCGACTTCCTCGCCAAGACCGGCAACAAGCTCTCGTTCCTGCCGTTCTTCGGCCTGGCCGCCGCTGAGGCGCTCAAGGCGTACCCGATCATCAACTCGACGGTCGACGGCGACAGCATCGTCTACCCGGCGCAGGAGAACATGAGCATCGCGGTCGACACCGAGCGCGGTCTGCTCACTCCGGTGATCCGCAATGCGGGCGACCTCGACATCGCCGGTCTCGCCGCGCAGATCGCCGATCTCGCCGATCGCACCCGCAACAACCAGCTGAAGCCCGACGAGCTCGCCGGCGGCACCTTCACGCTCACGAACACCGGTTCGCGCGGCGCGCTGTTCGACACGCCCGTCGTCTTCCTGCCGCAGTCGGCGATCCTCGGAACGGGTGTCGTCGTGAAGCGCCCGGTCGTCGTCAGCCAGGACGGCGCCGACGCGATCGCGATCCGCTCGATGGTCTACCTCGCGCTGTCGTACGACCACCGCATCATCGACGGTGCCGACGCCGCGCGCTTCCTCACCGCGGTGAAGGAGCGCCTCGAGGAGGGCGCGTTCGAGGCCGACCTCGGCATCTAGTCGAACAGCTCTCGCAGTCGCCAACCGGCCTCGCCCCTCATCACGAGGAGCGAGGCCGGTTCGCGTTGCCCGTCGGCGTAGGGCAGCTGCAGGAGGACGGCCTCGCCCATCTCCGCGGCCACCGACAGCTCCTCGAGCGCGTACGCGGGCACGTCGGGCGCCGCACCCTCTCGCGCCGCTGCGAGCTGCTCCAGATCGGCGCGCTCGAGCGCCGAACCCGGCTGGTCGACCTGCGCGACGCATCCCGCGTCGATCGTCGCCAGGCACTCCGCACGCCGCATCATGAGTCGGACGGCGGCGACCACGGGATCGGCATCCGCCGCGGCATCGGCACCGGCATCGGCGCCCCGACCGCCGTCGACCGCGGCCGGATGGGCAGTCGCCCCAGGGCCGGCCGTGGCCTCTGGGCCGGCCGCGCGCGGCTCCGGCGCAGCCGTCGGCGGCGCGCCGGTGGCCGCCGCTCGGTCGGGGCGGTGCGGTGCCTCGGCGACCGCCGACGGCGGGATGAGGGTCAGCAGCAGGACGAGCGCCGCACCGCCGACGGCGCTGCCGACGACGAGCAGCCGCCGGCGGCCCGCGACGAAGGCGCGCAACCGACGCCCGAGCGCCCCGACAGGCGCGACGTCGGCTGATCCGGCGAGTCGATCGACGATCGGCACGGGCAGCTGCGCGAGCTCGCCGAGTGCGGCGCGCCACCCGTGGGCACGCTCAACGGCGCCGTGGGCATGCTCGTCGCCGGGATCGGCGTCGTCGCCGGTGGCGCCAGGCAACGCGGCGACCGCCGCCGCCGGTCCGAGCCTCGTGGGCAGCGAGTCGCGCACCCGCGGGCTGGGGCCGTCCCGCAGCGGCACGGCCGGCGCCGCGGCGAACAGCGCCCGCTCGACCCCGCCCTCCGATCTCGCGAACGGTCGGGATTCGGCACCGGCGCGAGCGATCGCCGCGGCCGGTTCGAATGCACCGGGCCGGCGCGTGGAGCGCGCGACGTCGTCGATGAGGGCGGCGATGCGCCGATGCCCCTCGCGCAGCAGCTCGGTCCTGGCGACGGCGCCGCCCGCGTCGTCGAGCGCGCGCAGGGCACCCAGCCCGATGAGGCGCGGCCGACCGGTGTCGTCGATCAGCACGTCGCTCGTCGTGAGGCGGGTGTGCACGAAGCCGGCGTCCGCGAGCCCCGCGGCGGCCGCCACGAGCGGCGCGAGGATCGTGGTCGCCTCACCCGGGTCGAGCACCCGCTCGCCGATGAGTCGCGAGAGCGTCGGCCCGCCGACGCGCTCGACGACGAGGACGCGCCGACCGTCGTCGAGCACGGCGAGATCGATCAGATCGGGCAACGTGCCCGAGGCATCCGCGCCCATCGCCGCGATCTCGGTGCCGATGGCGTCATCGGCGGCGCCACGGCGGTACGCCCGCAGCACGACCGGCCGACGACCGACGCCGCCGCCTTCGGCGTCGGGGCCGGTCGCGCCCGCAGCCTCGACCGCGAGATGCACGTCGGCGCGCTCCCCCGTCGCGACCCGCCTGAGGAGCCGGTAGCCGGCGACCACGCCGGCATCGAGCTCCCCCGACGAGGGCGCATCGTTCACGTCACCGCCGCCGGCGTCGGCTGCGTTCCCGCCCTCGGTGGCGCGCAGGTGCGGCTGCGCCGTCGTCTTCGCTGAACGTCTCATCCCGGCAGTCTCCCCGCACGCTTCCGGGAACCCGCGGTCCCGGCCGCCGCTGTGCACCGCACCGCGGCATCCACGAGTGGGGAGGAGAAGTCGCCTAGACTGGCCGAATGCTCGACATCGTCGTCACGGGGCTAAGCGCCAACTCCGTGCCGTACATCGAGGGTCTCGACCTTCAGCGCGCCGTCCATCGCGCGGTCGTCGCGGGCGAACGCCCCGACACCGTCCTCCTTCTGGAGCACCCCTCCGTCTACACCGCCGGGAAGCGCACCGCTCCCGACGAACGGCCGACCGACGGAACGCCCGTCATCGACGTCGACCGCGGCGGCAAGATCACCTGGCACGGACCGGGCCAGCTCGTGGGGTATCCGATCCTCCATCTCGCCGCGCCGATCGACGTGGTCGGCTACGTTCGCCGCCTCGAGGGCGTGCTCATCGACGTCCTGCGGGACGCCGGCGTCGACGGCCGTCGCGTCGACGGCCGCTCGGGCGTCTGGGTCGGCTCGCCCGGCTTCGAGAACAAGATCGCGGCCATCGGCATCCGCGTCGCCGACGGCGTCACGATGCACGGGTTCGCCCTCAACTGCTCGAACTCGCTCGAACCGTACGAACGCATCGTCGCGTGCGGCATCCGCGACGCCGGCGTCACGACCGTGAGCCGCGAGCTCGGCCGCAGCATGACCCCCGCCGACCTCGTCGACGCCGTGAGCGCCCGTCTCCGCCTCGAGTTCGAGGAGGCGCTGGCCGCATGACCACCGCTCCCGAGGGGCGCAGGATGCTGCGCCTCGAAGTCCGCAATGCCCAGACGCCCATCGAACGCAAGCCCGAGTGGATCAAGACCCGCGCGAAGATGGGCCCCGAGTACCGGGCGCTGCAGTCGCTCGTGAAGAGCGAAGACCTGCACACGGTCTGCCAGGAGGCCGGCTGCCCCAACATCTACGAGTGCTGGGAGGACCGCGAGGCGACCTTCCTCATCGGCGGCTCGCAGTGCACGCGGCGCTGCGACTTCTGCCAGATCGACACCGGCAAGCCCGCCGACTTCGACGCCGACGAGCCGCGACGCGTCGGCGAGTCGGTCGTGCGCATGCAGCTGCGGTACTCGACCGTCACGGGCGTCGCGCGCGACGACCTGCCCGACGGCGGGGCCTGGCTCTACGCCGAGACGATCCGCGAGATCCATCGGCAGTCGCCGGGCACCGGCGTCGAGATCCTCGTGCCCGACTTCAACGGCGAGCCCGAGTTGCTGCAGCAGGTCTTCGACGCACGGCCCGAGGTCTTCGCGCACAACGTCGAGACGGTGCCGCGCATCTTCAAGCGCATCCGCCCGGCGTTCCGCTACGAGCGTTCGCTCGACGTGATCACGCAGGGCCGCGACGCGGGGCTCATCACGAAGTCCAACCTCATCCTCGGCATGGGCGAGGAGCGGTCGGAGATCTCCCGGGCGCTGCACGACCTGCACGACGCGGGAACCGACATCATCACGCTCACGCAGTACCTCCGGCCGAGCCCGCGGCACCTGCCGGTCGCCCGATGGGTGCGTCCCGAGGAGTTCGTCGAGCTCAAGGCGGAGGCCGAGGAGATCGGCTTCCTCGGCGTGCTCTCCGGCCCGCTCGTGCGCTCGTCGTACCGCGCGGGTCGGCTCTGGGCCCAGTCGATGCAGGCGAAGGGCCGCGAACTGCCGGCCGAGCTCTCGCACCTCGCCGACGCCTCGCTCGGCTTCGCCCAGGCCGTGGGCTGACCCCTCGGCCGCGCGCCGTCCGACCGGGCGCCGGGGTCGCTCGACCGTGCTCAGCGCGGTCCGAGCGACCCCCGCGCGCCGGTATCCTAGACACCATGGCACGCACGAAGGACGCATCGAAGGCTCAGAAGGAGCCGGGCCGGCTCAAGCAGATGTGGCAGGTCTTCCAGATGACCCGCCGCTACGACCCGACCGCGCAGTGGCTGATGCTCCTCGCGTTCCTCGTGCCCGTGCTCGCCGGTCTCGCGCTCGCGCTGTGGCTGAGCGAGGGCAACGGCTTCACGATCGCGCTGTGGATCGTCGCCGGCGTGCTCGCCGGTCTCCTGCTCGCCCTCGTCGTGCTGGGCCGCCGGGCCGAGCGCGCCGCCTACGCGCAGATCGACGGCCAGCCCGGTGCGGTCGGCGCCGTGCTCCGCAGCGGCCTCCGCGGCGCCTGGGTCGGCAACGAGATGCCCGTCGCCGTCAACGGCAAGACGCAGGACGCGGTCTACCGCGCGGTCGGCCGCGGCGGTGTCGCGCTCATCAGCGAGGGCCCCGCCTCCCGCACCAAGCGCATGCTCGAAGACGAGCAGCGCAAGGTCGCCCGGGTGCTGCCGAACGTGCCGATCACCCTCATCTCGGTCGGGCACGACGAGGGCTCGGTCGAGCTCTACAAGCTCCCCTCGACGCTCCGCAAGACCAAGAAGGCGCTCACCAAGCCCGAGGTGCTCGCGGTGACCAACCGCCTCAACTCGCTGCAGACCTCGCTGCCGATCCCGAAGGGCATCGACCCGATGAAGGTCCGCCCGCAGCGCGGCAAGATGCGCTGAGCGCGCGTACACGCTCCACCACGCGGCATCCGTCTTCGCAGGCGGGTGCCGCGTCGTCGTTCACGCGGGCGGTGCGGGGCCGGATGCCGCGGCGCGGTCAGGCCCGGATCAGCACCGTGCCCGCGACCTTGTCGTGGAAGCCGCGCTGGTCGGAGTCCCACACGAGTGCCGGCACGACGATGACGAGCAGGGCCGTGCGCACGACGGGTCGCCAGGGGCCGACCCAGCCGCCCTCGAGCGGCACCACGTGCATGCCCAGCAGGCGGTGCCCGATGCTGCCGCCGATCGTCGGGATGAACACGATCTGCAGCACCGCGAAGACCAGCGGCACGACCCAGGTGTAGGCGACCGACTCGTACGGCGTGAACAGGAGCGCGATGAGCATGGCGCTGCCCCAGTCGATGAAGATCGCGGCGATCCTCCGGCCGGCGCGGGCGACCGAGCCTCGCCCGTGATCGGGGAGGCCGAGTCGTTCGCCGGGCCACCGGCTCGGTTCGAGGTCTCCGAATGTCTGGGGCTTCGCGTCGGGCACCAGACGAGTCTACCGAGCGGGCATGGGCGTAACATGGCCGAAACATTCCGGTCACGGTCGGGAAACGGCGCCCGGATACCGTCTCCGTTGGCTGTGCAAGTCCATCTGTTCGACCCGCCCCCTGGAGATCCGTCACATGTTCAGTGATTCGTCCGAAGTGCTCAAGTTCATCAAAGAGACGGATGTCAAGTTCCTCGACATCCGGTTCACCGACCTGCCCGGCGTGCAGCAGCACTTCAACATCCCGGCCTCCACGGTCGACGAGGAGTTCTTCACCGTCGGCCAGCTGTTCGACGGATCCTCGATCCGCGGGTTCGCGAACATCCACGAGTCCGACATGCAGCTCATCCCCGACGTGTCCACCGCGTACATCGACGCGTTCCGCGCCGAGCGCACGCTCGTGATGGTGTTCGACATCTACAACCCGCGCAACGGCGAGATCTACGCGAAGGACCCGCGCCAGGTGGCCAAGAAGGCCGAGAAGTACCTCGCCTCGACCGGCATCGCCGACACCGCGTTCTTCGCCCCCGAGGCGGAGTTCTACATCTTCGACGACGTGCGCTACGAGGTGAACCAGCACTCGAGCTTCTACTCGGTCGACTCCGAAGAGGGTGCGTGGAACTCGGGCCGCACGGAGGAGGGCGGCAACCTCGGCAACAAGACGCCGTACAAGGGCGGCTACTTCCCCGTCTCCCCCGTCGACAAGCAGGCCGACCTGCGCGACGACATCTGCCTGAAGCTCATCGACGCGGGGCTCATCCTCGAGCGCTCGCACCACGAGGTCGGCACGGGCGGCCAGGCCGAGATCAACTACCGCTTCGACACGATGGTGCACGCCGCCGACGACATCCTGAAGTTCAAGTACATCGTGAAGAACACCGCCGAGCAGTGGGGCAAGACGGCGACGTTCATGCCGAAGCCGCTCTTCGGCGACAACGGCTCGGGCATGCACACCCACCAGTCGCTCTGGAACGACGGCAAGCCGCTCTTCTACGACGAGGCGGGCTACGGCGGCCTCAGCGACATCGCGCGCTGGTACATCGGCGGCCTCCTCAAGCACGCGCCCGCGGTGCTCGCCTTCACGAACCCCACGGTGAACTCGTACCACCGCCTCGTGCCGGGCTTCGAGGCCCCCGTCAACCTCGTCTACTCGGCGGGCAACCGCTCGGCCTCGATCCGCATCCCGATCACGGGCACCAACCCGAAGGCGAAGCGCATCGAGTTCCGCGCGCCGGATGCCTCGGGCAACCCGTACCTCGCGTTCGCGGCGCAGCTCATGGCGGGCCTCGACGGCATCAAGAACCGCATCGAGCCGCACGAGCCGGTCGACAAGGACCTCTACGAGCTCCCGCCCGAGGAGGCCAAGGCGATCCCGCAGGTGCCGGGTTCGCTCGGCGAGGCGCTCGACGCGCTCGAGGCCGACCACGACTTCCTCCTCGAGGGCGGCGTGTTCACCAAGGAGCTCATCGAGACCTGGATCGACTACAAGCGCGAGAAGGAGCTCAAGCCCCTCGCCCAGCGTCCGCACCCGTTCGAGTTCGAGCTGTACTACGGCGTCTGATTCGCAGCCCCCTGCTGCAGTCGAAGGGCCGCTCCGCGCACGCGGGGCGGCCCTTCGGCCATCCACGGCCGGATGCCGCGTGCCGACTCGCCGCGGGTGCACGAGCCGGGCTGCGCACGCTCAGACGGTCGGCTCCCGGCGGGGTTCGAGTCCGTAGAAGCCGCGCTCGAAGACCGCGCGCGAACGTCTCGTGAGCTGCAGGTAGTCGTGCTCGAGCTGCGTCGCCGAACCCGCCGGGTAGCCCATGATGCGAGCGACGCCCTCGAGCTGCGAGCGCTCGACCGGCAGCACGTCGGTCGTGCGGTCGAGCCAGAGCGTCAGCGCCGACCGGGCACGGGACGAGAACACCCAGGCCGCCCTGAGGGTCTCGGCATCGGACTCGTCGATGAGCCGGGCGGCGGTCGACGCCTCGAGCGCCTCGAGCGTCGAGGTCGTGCGCAGCGCCGGGATCGCGGCCCCGTGCTGCAGCTGCACGAGCTGCACGAACCACTCGACGTCGGAGATCGAGCCGCGCCCGAGCTTCAGGTGGCGGGTGGGGTCGGCCCCCTGCGGCAGCCGCTCGTTCTCGACGCGCGCCTTGATGCGCTTGACCTCGCGGACCTCCTGCTCGGCGATCTCGCTCGGGTAGCGAACCGTGTCGGCGAGCTCGGTGAAGTCGTCGATGAGCGCGCGGTCGCCGGCGACGCCCCTGGCGCGCAGGAGCGCCTGCGCCTCCCAGGTCAGCGACCACCGGGAGTAGTAGGCGCGGTACGCGTCGAGCGAGCGTGCGACGACGCCGTTGCGGCCCTCGGGTCGCAGGTCGGCATCGAGCTCGAACGGCAGCCGCGCGTCCTCGGAGAGCCGCACGAGCTCGCTCACGATGCGGAGCGCGCTCGAGTGGGCGGCGTCGGGTTCGGCGCCCGTCGAGCGGTAGACGTAGATGATGTCGGCGTCGGAGCCGATGCCGAGCTCGCGGCCGCCGAAGCGACCCATGCCGATCACGGCGAACTCGATGCCGTCGGGTGCTTCGCCCCTGATGGCCGCGACGAGTGCGGCGATGTGGTTCTCGGTCAGGTCGCTGAGCCCGTGTCCCAGCTCCTCGACGGTGCACACGTCGAGGATTCCCGCGAGGGCGAGCCGGAGCATCTCGCGCCGGCGGATGGCGCGGAAGATCTTCGCCGCGTCGTCGGCCTCGCCGTGCCGGCTGAGGACGGCACGGGTCTCGTCCTGGAGTGCGCCGAGCGAGCGCGGACGGAGCTCGTCGAGGTCTTCGAGCCAGGCGACCGCTTCGGGCGCGCGCTCGAGGAGCTCGGCCGCGTAGCGCGAACCGGAGAGCACCCGGGTCAGGCGCAGCGCCGCGTCGGACGAGTCGCGCAGCAGCCTCAGGTACCAGTGGGTCGTGCCGAGGGTATCGCTCAGCCGTCGGAACGAGAGCAGGCCGAAGTCGGGGTCGGTTCCCTCGGCGAACCAGGAGATCAGCACGGGCATGAGGTGCCGCTGGATCGTCGCCCGGCGCGAGAGGCCCGAGGTGAGGGCGCCGATGTGCGCGAGGGCGCCACGCGGGTCGCGGAAGCCGATCGCCGCGAGGCGCGCCTCGGCCTGGCTGCTCGTGAGCTCGAGGCCCGACGCGGGCAGTGCCGCGACCGCCGAGAGCAGCGGGCGGTAGAAGAGGCGCTGGTGCAGGCCCCGCACCCGCTGTCGCGTCGACTGCCATACCCTCGTGAGCTCCGACGCGTCGCGGCCCAGTCCCGACGCCCGCGCGAGCACGCGCAGCGCGTCGGCGTCGCGCGGCATGAGGTGAGTGCGCCGCAGCCGTTCGAGCTGCAGCCGGTGCTCGAGCACCCGGAGCAGGCGGTAGTCGCGGGCGAACTCACCCGCCTCCTCGCGGCCGACGTAGCCGGCCTCGGCGAGGGCGGTCAGGGCGGGCAGCGTGCCGGCCTGCCGGATCGAGTCGTCGGTCGCGCCGTGCACGAGCTGCAGCAGCTGCACGGTGAACTCGATGTCACGGAGGCCGCCGGGGCCGAGCTTCAACTGGACGTCGACCTCGTCGGCGGGGATGTGCTCGGTGACCCGCTCCCGCATGCGCTGCACGGACTCCACGAATCCCTCACGGCCGGAGCTCGCCCAGACCATCGGCGCGACCCCGGCGGCGTATCGATCGCCGAGTTCGAGATCGCCCGCGAGCGGCCGTGCCTTCAGGAGGGCCTGGAATTCCCAGCTCTTGGCCCACCGCTCGTAGTACTGCAGGTGGGAGTCGAGGGTGCGCACGAGCGCGCCGTCCTTGCCCTCGGGGCGAAGGTTCGGGTCGACCTCCCACAGCGGCGGCTCGATGCCCGGCTCGTGGATGAGCCGCATCGTGACCATCGCGAGCCGCGTCGCGATCTCGATCGCTCGCGGCGTCGAGACGACCTCCTCGTCGGCCGACTCGGCGACGAAGATGACGTCGACGTCGCTCACGTAGTTGAGCTCGCGCGCACCGGCCTTGCCCATCCCGATGACGGCGAGGCGGGTCGCCGCGACCTCGGCCGCCGGGTACCGGCCCGGTGCTGCGGGGGCGCCCTCTGCGCGCGAGACGAGCCGCCTCGCACCGGCGAGCGCCGCATCGAGGGCTGCACCGGCGAGGTCGGCGAGGCCCGCGGCGACGACGTCGACGATGTCGACCGCGTCGTTGCGGGTCAGGTCGTACACGGCGACTCCGGTGAGCAGCCGCCGGTAGCGCACGCGGATCGCCGCGGCGACGGCGTCGGCGTCGTCGGCCCGCTCAGCGGGCACGGCATCGATCGCCGCGACGAGCAGCGACCGCGCTTCGGCGGCCGAAGGCGGGGGAACCGGCAGCGCGTGCAGGAGCTCGATCTCGTCGGGGTGCCGTCCGAGGAAGTCGGCGAGCCCGCGCGAGGCGCCGACCAGCCGCGCGAGCCGCTCGGCCGAGGGCGCTTCGGCGAGGACCGCCGTGACCGCGCCGGGTGCACGATCGTGGAGCCGGCGGAGTTCGGTCAGTGCCGAATCGGGGTCGGCCGCGGTGCCGAGGGCTGCGAGGAGCGCCTCGCCCTCGACGCCCGTGGCCTCGGCCAGGTCGGCGAGACCGGTCGATGCACGGTCGAGGTCGTCGAAGCCGGCGCGTGCGAGTCGGCCGAGGGTCGGCGCCTGTCGAGACATCCCCGCGTTCAGAGGATCTCGAGGTTGCGGTGCAGCTCGAACGGCGTGACCTGCGAGCGGTAGTCCCGCCACTCGCGCCGCTTGTTGGCGAGCACGTAGTTGTAGACCTGCTCGCCGAGCGTCTCGGCGACGAGCTCGGAGCCCTCCATGTACTCGATCGCGTGGTCGAGGCTCGCCGGCAGCGGGTGGTAGCCGAGTGCGCGCCGCTCGCTGTCGGTGAGCGCCCACACGTCGTCCTCCGCCTCGGGCGGCAGCTCGTAGCCCTCTTCGATGCCCTTCATGCCCGCGGCGAGCAGCAGCGAGAACGCGAGGTAGGGGTTCGCGGCCGAGTCGATCGCACGGTACTCGACGCGCGCGCTCTGGCCCTTGTTGGGCTTGTAGAGCGGCACCCGGACGAGCGCGGAGCGGTTGTTGTGGCCCCAGCAGATGAAGCTCGGCGCCTCGTCGCCGCCCCACAGGCGCTTGTACGAGTTCACGAACTGGTTCGTCACGGCCGAGATCTCGTTCGCGTGCCTGAGCAGGCCCGCGATGAACTGGCGGCCGATCTTCGAGAGCTGGTACTGGGCGCCCGGCTCGTAGAAGGCGTTCGTGTCGCCCTCGAAGAGCGAGAGGTGGGTGTGCATGCCCGACCCGGGGTACTCGGAGAAGGGCTTCGGCATGAACGTGGCGTAGACGCCCTGCTCGATCGCCACCTCTTTCACGACGGTGCGGAACGTCATGATGTTGTCGGCGGTCGTCAATGCGTCGGCGTACCGCAGGTCGATCTCGTTCTGTCCGGGGCCGGCCTCGTGGTGGCTGAACTCGACCGAGATTCCGAGGTCTTCGAGCATGCGCACCGAGCGGCGGCGGAAGTCGTGCGCGGTGCCGCCGGGCACGTTGTCGAAGTAGCCCGCCGAGTCGACGGGGATGGGCCCCTCGTCGCCGAACTTCGACGAGCGCAGCAGGTAGAACTCGATCTCGGGGTGCGTGTAGAACGTGAATCCGCGCTCGGCGGCCCGTTCGAGCGTGCGCTTGAGCACGTTGCGCGGGTCGGCGACGGCGGGCTCGCCGTCGGGCGTCGTGATGTCGCAGAACATGCGGCCGGTGGGGTCGATGTCGCCGCGCCAGGGCAGCGTCTGGAACGTCGACGGGTCGGGGTAGGCGAGCAGGTCGGACTCGTAGGTGCGGCTGAGCCCCTCGATCGCCGAGCCGTCGAACCCGATGCCTTCGGTGAACGCCCCCTCGACCTCGGCCGGGGCGATCGCCACCGACTTCAGGGTGCCGACGACGTCGGTGAACCAGAGCCTGACGAACTTGACCCCTCGCTCCTCGATCGTGCGAAGAACGAAGTCGCGCTGCTTATCCATCCACACCCTCTCTCGCAGATCCCAGCGTACCGGCACCGGGCCTCGCGGAGCCGCGCCCCGGGCCGCGGATCGGGTCGGTGCGATGTGCGAGGATGGCGGCATGTCAGGCGAGCCCCAGACCTCAGCATCCGACGTGTCCCCCGCAACCGGCAACGCCGCCGACTCGACGGCCGAGCAGAACCCGTACGGCGGTGCCGCCGCGGCCGGGGGTCCCAAGCGGGTGCGCACCCGGCACTTCCAGAACGCGAAGCGCAACGGCATCAAGATCACGGGGCTCACGAGCTACGACCAGCTCACCGCGCACATCTTCGACGAGGCGGGCATCGACTTCCTGCTCGTGGGCGACTCGGCCGGCAACAACGTGCTCGGCTACGAGACGACGCTGCCCGTCAAGGTCGACGACCTCATCCCCCTCACGCGCGCCGTCGCCGGAGCCGTCAGGCGGGCGTTCGTCATCGCCGACATGCCGTTCGGGTCGTACGAGAACGGCCCCGAGGAGGCGCTGCACACGGCGGTGCGCTTCATGAAGGAGACCGGCGCGCACGCCGTGAAGCTCGAGGGCGGTGAGCGCAGCGCGAAGCAGATCCGGCGGATCGTGCACGCGGGCATCCCGGTGATGGCCCACATCGGCTACACGCCGCAGAGCGAGCACGGGCTCGGCGGACACGTCATCCAGGGGCGCGGCGAGGGCCTCGACCAACTGCTCGCCGACGCGCGCGCGGTGCAGGAGGCCGGCGCGTTCGCGGTCGTGCTCGAGATGGTGCCGGCCGAGGCCGCCCGCCAGGTCACCGAGATGCTCGAGATCCCGACCATCAGCGTCGGCGCGGGCCCGCACACCGACGGGCAGCTGCTCGTGTGGACCGACTGGGCCGGCCTCACGACCGGACGGGTGCCGCGCTTCGTCAAGAAGTACGCCGACCTCGCGAGCGTGCTGAGCAACGCCGCGAACGCGTGGCGCGCCGACGTCGAGTCGGGGGCGTACCCGACGGCCGAGCACTCGTTCGAGTAGGGCTCCGACTCGCGCTGCGCGCCGAATCGACCGCCGACGACGCTCAGTCGTCGGCGGCGTCCTCCTCGGCCCACTTCGCGCTGTTGGCGCGCAGGATCTCGAGCGCCCGCTCGGCCTCTTCGCGCGTCTCGAACGGGCCGACCCGGTCGATCGACTGCGAGACGAAACCCTGCTCGACCTCGCCGGTCTTGAGGTTGTACCAGAACATGTGCTCGACGTTCTCGGTCATAGGCTGATCCTATGCCCAAAGACGCCGCCGGCCACCTGACCCCCGGACGACTCTCCCCCGCCCGCGCGGTGCCCGCGACGATCGCGCGACCCGAGTACGTCGGCCGCCGGGCGCCGTCGCCGAACAGGCGCGGCGACCGGTACTCGTCCGACGAGGTCGAGCGCATCCGTGCGGCCGGGCGCATCGCGGCGGGTGCGATCGAGGCGGCGGCCGCGGCGATCCGGCCGGGCGTCACCACCGACGAGCTCGACCGCATCGTGCACGAGTACGTCGTCGGGCACGGTGCGTACCCGTCGACCCTCGGCTACCGCGGCTACCCGAAGTCGAGCTGCACCTCGGTCAACGAGGTCATCTGCCACGGCATCCCCGACGACACGGTGCTCGACGACGGCGACCTCGTCAACCTCGACGTCACCGCGTATCTCGACGGCATGCACGGCGACCTCAACCACACGTTCCTCGTGGGCGAGGCGGGCGACGAGGCGACGCTCCTCGTCGAGCGCACCCGCGAGGCGCTCGCCCGCGGCATCCGGGCCGTCGCCCCCGGCCGCCAGGTCAACGTGATCGGCCGCGCGATCGAGGCGTACGCCAAGCGCTTCGGCTACGGCGTCGTACGGGACTACACGGGCCACGGAGTGGGCCGCGCCTTCCACACCGGACTCGTGATCCCGCACTTCGACGACCCGAACGCGACGACGGTCATCGAGGAGGGCATGGTCTTCACGATCGAGCCGATGCTCACGCTCGGCACCGTCGAGTGGGACGTCTGGGCCGACGACTGGACGGTCGTCACGCGCGACCGCTCGCTCACCGCGCAGTTCGAGCACACGCTCGTCGTGACCGAGCGCGGCGCCGAGATCCTCACGCTGCCCTGAGGGCCCGGCGGGCACGTTCGTCGAGCGGCGCCGCGATAGTGTGAGGGCCATGGCCACGGAACTCGCGATCGGCATCGACATCGGCGGCACGGGCATCAAGGGCGCGGTCGTCGACCTCGTCGAGGGGACGCTCCGATCCGACCGCATCAAGGTCAAGACCCCCGAGGGCGGCCGGCCCGCCGACATCCTCACCGCGACGACCGAACTGCTCGACCGCCTGTCGGCCGACTTCGACGACTCACTGCCGCTCGGCGTCTGCTTCCCGGCGATCGTGAAGCGCGGGCGCACGCTCTCGGCGGCGAACATCTCGAAGGAGTGGATCGGCCTCCCCGCCGAGGAGCTCTTCGAGGACACGTTCGGGCGCGAGATCCATTTCATCAACGACGCGGATGCCGCCGGCTACGCCGAATCGCGATACGGCGCGGCCGTCGACGCCGACGGCCTCGTGATCCTCACGACCCTCGGCACCGGCATCGGGTCGGCCTTCCTCTACGACGGCGTCCTCGTGCCCAACACCGAGCTCGGGCACATCGAGCTCGACGGCACCGAGGCAGAGAAGCGCGCGGCCTACTCGGCGATGGAGCGCGAGTCGCTCGACTGGCCGGACTGGGCCGCACGGCTCCAGCGCTTCTACGCCCACGTCGAGTTCATCTTCTCCCCCGACCTGTTCGTCGTGGGCGGCGGGGTCTCGAAGCACCACGAGCAGTTCCTGCCGCTGCTCGACCTGAAGACGCCGATCGTGCCGGCCCGCCACCGCAACAACGCGGGGATCATCGGCGCGGCCTCGCTCGCGGCGGGGTAGGTCCGCCTCGGAGCGCGAAGTCCCGGCCGCCCGCGACTGATCCTCGCTGGACGCGACGCCCGCATCACCATCCGGCGTGCCGCCGCCGGCGATCGCCGGCGCGAGCGCTTCAGGCGGCGCCACGCCTCATGGTGCGAGCGGGCCGGCTGATACGCCGGGTTCTGTTGACCGCGAGCCTTGCGTCTCGCGGCTGGACGGCCATCTCTCTCGGAGCTGCGTCGCCGCAGCCCTCCAGCGGCCTACCCGGGAACGGGGCGGGCCGCCCCATGGTTCCCTGTCTGGCCTTGCTCCGGACGAGGTTTACCGAGCCGACCGGGTCACCCCGGCCGCTGGTGGGCTCTTACCCCACCGTTTCACCCTTACCGCCCGCTCGCGCGGGAGGCGGTCTGCTTTCTGTGGCACTGTCTCGCGGGTCGCCCCGGGTGGGTGTTACCCACCGTCCTGCCCTGTGGAGCCCGGACGTTCCTCGGCGCACGACCGGAGCCGTGCGACGCGACCGTCTTGCCGACCCACTCGCCCCTGCAGTCTAGCGCGAGAAGCCCGGGCGAGCCCGGCGGGCATCGGTCGGTCAGAGGCCTGACTCGTCGGTGCGCACGAGGATGCGGTCGCACTCGGGGCACTGCACGACGTCGTCGGGTGCGGCACGGCGCACCTGCTCGAGGTCGGAGCCGGTGAGTGTCATCGTGCAGCCCCCGCACGTGCGGTGCTGGAGGAGCGCGGCGCCGACGCCGCCGCCGCGCACGCGGCGCTGTTCGTAGAAGGCGAGGAGCTCGGCCGGCACGCCCTCGGCCACGACCTCGCGGTCGCGCTCGGTCTGCTCGCGCTCCGTGCCGATGCCGCCCGCCGCCGCATCGCGCTCGGCCTCGAGCTCGGCGACCTCCGACTCGATCGCAGCGCGCTGCAGGTCGATGCTCGAGACGACGACCTCGGCCTCCTCGACGCGCTCCATCACGACGAGCTCCTGGTCTTCGAGGTCGCTGCGCCGCTTCGCGAGCGAGGCGAGCTCGGCCTCGAGCGCCTGCACGTCCTTCACCGACGAGGTGTGCTGCAGGCGGTCGGTGTCGCGCGCGATGCGCGCCTCGACGAGCGCCACATCGGATTCGAGGCGGGTGAGCTCGGCCCGCGCGTCCTCGAGCGTGCCGACCGCCTCCGCGCGGGTGCCGCGCACGGCGGTCTCGCGCTGGGCGAGTTCGGCGAGCGGAGCGGTCTGGGGCAGGGCGCCGAGGCGATGCGCGAGCTGCTGGAGGCGGGTGTCGATCGACTGGAGCCGCAGCAGTTCCTGCTGGTCGGCGGGCGTGGCCTTCACGTGGTGCTCCTCGTGGGGGTCGGGGCTGGACTCGTCATCATTGCACGACCTGGAAGTCCCAGGGGTCGGTGCGCAGCTCGCTCACGACGATCTCGAGCCCGGGCAGTGCCTCACGCAGCTCATTCGCGGCGACGTCGAGCCAGAGCCATTCGCTCGCCCAGTGCGAGACGTCGATGAGTGCCGGGCCGCCGCCGATCGCCGCCTGCTCGCGCGCCTCCGAGGCCGGATGGTGCCGGAGATCGGCCGTGACGTAGGCGTCGGCGGCGCGCACGGCCGGGTGGCCGAGCAGCGAGTCGCCCGCACCGCCGCACACGGCGACCGTCTCGATCGGGTCGTCGAAGCCGCCGGCCGCGCGCACGCCGGTCGCGGTCGCCGGCAGGAGCTCGGCGAGCCGGCGCGCGAGCCGGCCGAGCGTGGTCGGCTCGGCGAGCCGGCCCACGCGCCCGAGGCCCGTCACGCCGTCGTCGGATGCCTCGATCGGGCGCTGCTCGAGCAGCCCGAGCCGTTCGGCCAGCACCGCGGAGGTGCCGCTCGCGACGACGTCGGCGTTCGTGTGCGCGGCGAGCAGCGCGCAGTCGGCGCGGATCAGCCGGGCGAGCAGTGCGCCCTTGTAGCGGTCCTCCGCGACCGTCGTCACCCCGCGCAGCAGCAGCGGATGGTGCGCGATCAAGAGGTCCGCGCCGGACTCGACGGCCTCGTCGACCGTCGCGGCGACCGCGTCGACCGACAGCAGCACCCGGCGAACCGGGGCGTCGAGGGCGCCCGACACGAGCCCCGATGCGTCCCACGCCTCCGCGCCGGCCGCCGGCCACAGACGTTCGGTGACGGCGAGCACTTCGGCGAGAACCAGTGACATGTGGGCCCTGCCGGGCTCGAACCGACGACATCCACGGTGTAAACGTGGCGCTCTACCAACTGAGCTAAAGGCCCTCGCACGGCGGGCCGCGCGCTCACCCCATCCTAGGCCGCGCGCGGTCGTACACTCGGCTCATGTCGAGCGATGCCCCGCATTCCGCCGCACAGGAACGCCGTGCAGAGACGCGATGGCCGGCGTTCCTCGGCATCGTCGTCGCTGCCGTGCTCGTGGCCTCGGTGCCCCAGCCGGGCACGGCGACGGTGCGCACGATCGCGCTCGTCGCGCTCGCCCTGATGGCCGTCCCGCTCTTCGTCGTGAACCCCCACCGGCTCGATCGCGAGACGCAGTGGTCGCGCGCGCTCGCGATCACGTTCGCCATCGTGCTCGTCGTCGTCAACCAGGTCAGCGTCGTCGGCGTCATCGCCCGCCTCCTGGACGGCAGCGCGGAGGGTGCCGAGGTCCTGCTCGAGGCCGGGCAGGTCTGGGTGACGAACATCATCGCGTTCGGCCTGCTGTTCTGGGAGCTCGATCGCGGCGGGCCCGTCTCTCGCGGCACCCAGGATCGGGGGCAGCTCCCGCTCGCGGACTTCGCGTTCCCGCAGGACGACCAGGCGGATGCCGCGCCCGAGGTCGCGAAGGGCTCGACCAGGCGGGCGGACTGGCGCGCCGGATTCGTCGACTACCTGTACGTCTCGTTCACGAACACCGTCGCCTTCAGCCCGACCGACGCGATGCCGCTGCGCACGCGCACGAAGCTGCTCATGGCGGTGCAGGCGCTGACCGGCTTCGTGCTGCTCGCGCTCGTGATCTCGCGCGCGGTCAACATCCTCGCCTGAACCGGGTCGCGCGCGACGCGCGGGCCTGGCGACGGGGCATCCGGATCGATCAGGCCGCCGACCGGAGCGATGCGAGGGCCTCGCGGTACCGGTCGAGCGGGCGGGCCTCGCCCTTGGGCGTCGCGAAGCTGTCGACGATCACCCCGTCGGCGCCGATGAGGAAGGTGGCGCGCGCGGCGATGCCGTGCTCGCCATCGAACGCGCCGTACGCCGCGGCGGCCTCGCCGTGCGGCCAGAAGTCGGCCAGCAGCGGGAACTCGTAACCCTGCGTCTCACTCCACGCGCGCAGCGTGTGCTTGGAGTCGACCGACACGCCGATGAGCTCGACCGCCTCGTCGGCGAACATCGCGAAGTTGTCGCGCAGCTCGCACAGCTCGCCCTGGCAGATGCCGGAGAAGGCCAGCGGGAAGAACACCAGCGCGACGGGCTTCACGCCGCGGAAGTCGGCGAGGCGCACGGTGCGACCGTGCTGGTCGACGAGGTCGAAGTCGGGCGCGACGGCGCCGGGAGCGAGGATCATGGACGGCTTCCTCCGATCGGAACGGCCCATCATCCTACCGGCCCCGATTCCCGCCGAGACTCATTAGGATGGCGGGGTGCCATGCGACCGCGAGGCGGTCAGCCTCGGCGTGCGCACGTCCACACCAGGCAGGTGATCCCTGCAGAGAAGAGAGGTCGAGTGTGACTGTCAACGACCAGGATCCTTACTCGGTCGAGGCGATGGACTCGGATCCCGAGGAGACGAACGAGTGGGCGGAGTCGCTCGACTCGCTCGTCGCCGAGAAGGGCCACCAGCGGGCGCGTGAGATCATGCTCAGCCTGCTCAAGCGTTCGAAGGAACTGCACCTCGGCGTGCCGATGGTGCCCACCACCGACTACCTGAACACGATCGCGCCCGAGAACGAGCCCGAGTTCCCCGGCGACGAGGAGACCGAGCGCCGCTACCGTGCGTGGATCCGCTGGAACGCGGCCATGCTCGTGCACCGCGCGCAGCGCCCCGGCATCGGGGTCGGCGGGCACATCTCGACCTACGCGTCGAGCGCCGCCCTCTACGAGGTCGGCTTCAACCACTTCTTCCGCGGGCAGGACCACCCCGGCGGCGGCGACCAGGTCTTCTACCAGGGCCACGCCTCCCCCGGCATGTACGCCCGCGCCTTCCTCGAGGGCCGTCTCTCGAGCGACCAGCTCGACGGCTTCCGCCAGGAGAAGTCGCACGCCCCGAACGGCCTCTCGAGCTACCCGCACCCGCGGCTCATGCCCGAGTTCTGGCAGTTCCCGACCGTGTCGATGGGCCTCGGGCCGATCAACGCGATCTACCAGGCGCAGCTCAACAAGTACCTCACCAACCGCGGCATCAAGGACGCGTCCGACCAGCACGTGTGGGCGTTCCTCGGCGACGGCGAGATGGACGAGGTCGAGAGCCGCGGACAGCTCCAGGTCGCCGCGAACGAGGGCCTCGACAACCTCACGTTCGTCATCAACTGCAACCTGCAGCGACTCGACGGTCCGGTGCGCGGCAACGGCAAGATCATCCAGGAGCTCGAGAGCTTCTTCCGCGGCGCCGGCTGGAACGTCATCAAGGTCGTCTGGGGCCGCGAGTGGGACTCGCTGCTCGCGAACGACCACGAGGGCGCGCTGCGCAACCTCATGAACGTCACGCCCGACGGCGACTACCAGACGTACAAGGCCGAGTCGGGCGCCTACGTGCGCGAGAACTTCTTCGGCCGCGACCCGCGTGCGCTCGAGCTCGTGAAGGACCTGAGCGACGACGAGATCTGGGGCCTCAAGCGCGGCGGCCACGACTACCGCAAGGTGTACGCCGCCTTCAAGGCCGCGACCGAGCACAAGGGCCAGCCGACCGTCATCCTCGCGAAGACCATCAAGGGCTACGGCCTCGGTCCCGCCTTCGAGGGCCGCAACGCGACCCACCAGATGAAGAAGATGACGCTCGAGAACCTCAAGACGTTCCGCGACTCGATGCGCATCCCGATCACCGACGCGCAGCTCGAGGAGAACCCGTACCTGCCGCCGTACTACAACCCGGGCGAGTCCGACCCGGCGATCCAGTACCTGCACGAGCGTCGCCGCGAGCTCGGCGGCTACACGCCCGAGCGCCGCGCCAAGTACACGCAGGTGACGCTGCCCGACGACTCGGCCTATGCGATCGCGAAGAAGGGCTCGGGCACGCAGGAGATCGCCACGACCATGGCGTTCGTGCGGCTCCTGAAGGACCTGATCCGCTCGAAGGACTTCGGCAACCGCATCGTGCCGATCATCCCCGACGAGGCCCGCACGTTCGGCATCGACGCGTTCTTCCCGACCGCGAAGATCTACAACCCGAACGGCCAGCACTACACCTCGGTCGACCGCGAGCTGCTCCTGGCCTACAAGGAGAGCCCGCAGGGCCAGATCGTGCACGTCGGCATCAACGAGGCCGGCGCACTCGCCGCGTTCACCAACATCGGCACCTCGTACTCGACGCAGGGCGAGCCGCTCATCCCGATCTACGTGTTCTATTCGATGTTCGGGTTCCAGCGCACGGGCGACGCGATGTGGGCCGCCGGCGACCAGATGGCGCGCGGCTTCATCATCGGCGCGACCGCGGGTCGCACGACGCTCACGGGCGAGGGACTGCAGCACGCCGACGGCCACTCGCCCATGCTCGCGGCGACGAACCCCGCGGTCGTGTCGTACGACCCGGCGTACGGCTACGAGATCGGGCACATCATGCGTTCGGGCCTCGAGCGCATGTACGGCGGCCAGCACGCCGACCCGAACGTCATGTACTACCTCACGGTGTACAACGAGCCGATCGTGCAGCCGGCCGAGCCCGAAGGGGTCGACGTCGACGGCATCATCCGCGGCATCCACCGCCTCTCGGAGTCCGGCGTCGCCGGCCCGAAGGCGCAGCTCCTCGCATCGGGCGTCGCCGTGCCATGGATCCTCGAGGCGCAGCAGCTCCTCGCTGACGACTGGGGCGTCTCGGCCGACGTCTGGAGCGTGACCAGCTGGTCGGAGCTCCGCCGTGACGGCGTGGCCGCCGACGAGCACAACTTCCTGAACCCCGACGCCGAGCGCCGGGTGCCGTACCTGACGCAGAAGCTCACCGGGGTGCAGGGTCCGTTCGTCGCCGTCTCCGACTACGCCCACTCGGTGCCCGACCAGATCCGTGCCTACGTGCCCGGCGAGTTCGCGACGCTCGGCGCCGACGACTTCGGGTTCTCCGACACGCGCGCCGCCGCACGCCGCTACTTCAAGATCGACGGACCGTCGGTGGTCGTCCGCACGCTCCAGCAGCTCGCGGAGCGCGGCGAGGTCGACCGCTCGCTGCCGGCCCAGGCGATCGAGAAGTACCGGCTGCACGACGTGAACGCGGGCACGACCGGAACGGCCGGCGGCGAGAGCTAGCGGGCAGCGAGGTGGCGACGAGGCCGAAGACGAAGGCGGAGACGCTCGCATGGTTGCGGACCATCGCGGGTGAGCTCGCGACCGCGACGCTCAAACGACTCGAAGACACGTTGCCGTGGTACGGCGACATGCCCCCGAGCCGTCGCTCCGCCGTCGGCCTCGTCGCCCAAGCCGGCATCTCCTCGTTCATCGCGTGGTTCGACGACCCGCGGTCGACCCCGTGGATCGCCGCCGACGTGTTCGGTGCGGCCCCGCGGGAGCTCCTCCGCTCGGTGAGCCTGCAGCAGACGCTGCAGCTCATCCGGGTGGTGGTCGAGGTCGTCGAAGAGCGCGTGAAGGACGGCGGCGAGCCGCTGCGCGAGGCCATCCTGCTGTACTCGCGGGAGATCGCGTTCGCCGCCGCCGACGTGTATGCGCGGGCCGCCGAGGCGCGCGGGCTGTGGGACGCACGGCTCGAGGCGCTCGTCGTCGACTCGATCCTCTCGGGCGAGGCCGACGACGAGCTGCCGAGCCGCATCGCGGCGCTCGGCTGGCACGGCCACGGCGAGGTCGCCGTTCTCGTGGGCACCGCGCCGAAGCAGCTCGACGTCGACCACGTGCGTCGTGCGGCCCGGCACATGCACGCCGACGTGCTCATCGGCGTGCAGGGCAACCGCCTCGTGCTCGTCATCGGCCGGGCCGATCCGCTCTCCGCCGACGGCGAGGAGTCGATCGGCACCTCCCCCGCGCTCACCTTCATGGAGATCGCTGCCCAGCTCGAGCCGCACTTCGGCCCGGGCCACCTCGTGCTCGGCCACGCCGTGCCGAACCTCGTCGACGCGTCGAAGAGCGCGAAGGCGGCGCTCGCGGGCTTCGCGGTCGCCCGCTCGTGGCGGCACGCGCCCCGCCCCGTGCACGCCGACGACCTGCTGCCCGAACGCGCCCTCGCGGGCGACCCCCTCGCAAGGGCCACGCTCGTGCACCGCATCTACCGGCCGCTGCAGGCGCACTCGACCGAACTGCTCACGACGCTCTGGAGCTATCTCGACAACGGGCGCTCCCTCGAGGCGACGGCTCGCGAGCTCTTCGTCCATCCGAACACCGTCCGGTACCGCTTGAAGCGGGTCTCCGACGTCATCGGGTGGGATGCCACGGGCGCGCGTGAGGCGCTCATCCTGCAGTCCGCGCTCATCATCGGGTCGATGAGCGACCACGACCACGCTCCCCGCCGCTCCTCCTGATCGCCTCCGCGCCGACCTGCACCTGCGACGGCTGTGCGGTCGGCACAACGGTTGGGCGAAGAGCTTGTGGCGTGTGCACACCACAGTTCGTCCCGTGATTGGCAGACTGGGGTGGTGATCGTCGTCGTCTGCCCTGGACAGGGCTCTCAGACCCCCGGATTCCTCAGCCCCTGGCTCGCCGAGCCCGGCTTCGCCGAGCGCCTCGAGGCGCTGTCGGCCGCCGCCGGTGTCGACCTCGCGGCGCACGGCACCGTGAGCGATGCCGACACCATCCGCGACACCGCGGTGGCGCAGCCCCTCATCGTCGCGGCCGGCCTGCTCACGCTCGACGCACTGCTCGCCGAGGGCCGCGATTCGCGCATCGGCGGCATCGCGGGCCACTCGGTCGGCGAGATCACCGCTGCCGCCGGCGCCGGAGTCCTCACCGACACGGACGCGATCCGCTTCGTGGCGGAACGCGGTCGGGCGATGGCCGCGGCGGCCAGACTCGAACCGACCGGCATGAGCGCCGTGCTCGGCGGCGACGAGGACGGGCTCCTCGCCCGTCTCGACGAGCTCGGACTCGAACCCGCGAACTTCAACGGCGGCGGGCAGATCGTCGTCGCCGGAGCCGTCGACGCCCTCGAGCAGCTGAAGGCCGAGCCGCCGGCCGGCGCTCGCGTCATCCCGCTCCAGGTCGCCGGCGCCTTCCACACGCGATACATGCGCCCCGCGGTCGAGAAGCTGGCCGCCGTCGCCGAGCAGCTCTCCCCCGCCGATCCCACCCTGCCGATCTGGACGAACCGCGACGGCAGCACCGTGTCGTCGGGCGCCGAGTTTCTCGAGCTGCTCGTCGGCCAGGTCTCCTCGCCCGTTCGCTGGGACCGCTGCATGGAGTCGTTCGCCGAGGCCGGCGTCACCGGCATCATCGAGCTCGCTCCCGCCGGCGCACTCGTCGGACTGGCCAAGCGCGGCCTGAAGGGCGTGCCGACGGTTGCCGTCAAGACGCCCGACGACCTTCCCGCCGCCATCGAACTCATCGATCAGGCCGCCTGATCCGCTTCGCCGCACTACGAGAAAGCCGAGCATGACGAGACCAACCCTCCAGCAGTCGCACGGACCCGCCTACACGCGCATCTACGCGCTCGGGGCGGCGCGCGGCGAGCACGCGGTGCCGAACGACGACCTCGTCGGCCCGATCGACTCGTCCGACGAGTGGATCCAGCAGCGCACCGGCATCGTGACCCGCACCCGGGCCGGCGCCGACGTGCTCGCCGTCGATCTCGCGACCGCCGCGGCGAAGGAGGCGATCGAGCGCTCGGGCGTCGCGCCCGAGCTCATCGACCTCGTGATCATCGCGACGATCTCGAACGTGCAGCAGACGCCCTCGATGGCCGCGGTCGTCGCCGACAACGTGGGCGCGAACCCCGCGGCGGCCTACGACACCAACGCGGCCTGTGCTGGCTACGCCTACGCGATCGCGCAGGCCGACGCGCTCATCCGCGCGGGTGCGGCGCACTATGCGCTCGTGATCGGCGCGGAGAAGCTCTCCGACGTCGTCGACCCGACCGACCGCTCGATCTCGTTCCTGCTCGGCGACGGAGCCGGCGCGGCCGTCATCGGCCCGAGCGACACGCCCGGCATCGCGCGCACCGTCTGGGGCTCCGACGGCTCGAAGGCCGGCGCGGTCGGCATGAACAGCACCCTCGTCGAATTCCGCGACGGCGCGTCCGAATGGCCGACGCTCCGGCAGGAGGGCCAGACCGTCTTCCGCTGGGCCGTGTGGGACATGGCGAAGGTCGCGAAGCAGGCCCTCGACGCCGCGGGCGTCACGAGTGCCGACCTCGCCGCGTTCATCCCGCACCAGGCGAACATGCGCATCATCGACGAGTTCGCGAAGCAGCTGAAGCTGCCCGAGTCCGTCGTGATCGCTCGCGACATCGCGACCACCGGCAACACGTCGGCCGCGTCGATCCCGCTCGCGACCCATCGACTGCTCGAGGAGCACCCCGAGCTCTCCGGAGGCCTCGCCCTCCAGATCGGCTTCGGCGCCGGACTCGTGTTCGGCGCCCAAGTGGTGGTTCTGCCCTGAACCGCCGACCCCTGTCCATCTAGACTGTCTCTCGGTCAAACGAGACACCCCTCAAGGAGAAGAACCATGGCATTGTCCACCGAAGAAGTGCTTGCCGGCCTGGCCGAGCTCATCAACGACGAGACCGGCATCGCGACCGACACGGTTGAGCTGGACAAGTCGTTCACCGACGACCTCGACATCGACTCGATCTCGATGATGACGATCGTCGTCAACGCCGAGGAGAAGTTCGACGTGAAGATCCCCGACGAGGAGGTCAAGAACCTCAAGACCGTCGGCGACGCCGTCGACTTCATCGTCAAGGCCCAGGCCTAGTCGCTGCGACGAGCGGGCCGCGGCACCGTCCCGGCCCGCTCGATCCGTCCCCTTCGTCTTCCTCCCCGGAGTGTTTTCGTCATGACCAAGAACATCGTCGTCACGGGTATCGGCGCGTCGTCGCCGATCGGCGGCACCGCCCCCGACAGCTGGACCGCGCTGCTCGCCGGCGTGTCTGGCGCGCGCACCCTCGAGCACGACTGGGTGGCCGAGTACTCGCTGCCCGTCACCTTCGCCGCCGAGGCACTCGTGCGCCCCGACACCGTGCTCGAGCGTCCGGTCGCCAAGCGGCTCGACCCGTCGTCGCAGCTCGCCCTCGTCGCCGCGCTCGAGGCATGGGCCGACGCGGGCAGCCCCGAGGTCGATCCCGAGCGACTCGGCGTCGACTTCGCGACCGGCATCGGCGGCGTCTGGACGCTGCTCGACGCGTGGGACACCCTGCGCGAGAAGGGCCCGCGCCGGGTCCTCCCGATGACCGTGCCCATGCTCATGCCGAACTCGGCCTCGGGCAACCTCTCGCTGCACTTCGGCGCCCGGGCCTTCGCGACGACGGTCGCGAGCGCCTGCGCCTCGAGCACCGAGTCGATCTTCAACGCGATCGAGCACCTGCAGGACGGCCTGGCCGACGTCGTCATCGCCGGCGGCACCGAATCGGCCATCCACCCCATCACGATCGCCTCGTTCGCCTCGATGCAGGCGCTCTCGAAGCGCAACGACGACCCCGCGACGGCCTCGCGTCCGACGAGCGTCGACCGCGACGGCTTCGTCATGGGCGAGGGCGCCGGCGTGCTGATCCTCGAGACCGAGGAGCACGCCAAGGCCCGAGGCGCCAAGATCTACGCCTACGTGGCCGGTGGCGGCGTCACCGCCGACTCGTACCACATCACGGCGAACGACCCCGAGGGTCGCGGTGCCGCCCGCGCCGTCAGGCTCGCGCTCGAGCAGGCGGACGCCTCGCCCGACGACGTGACGCACATCAACGCGCATGCGACGTCGACGCCCGTCGGCGACCCGAACGAGTACCAGGCGCTCAAGGCCGTCTTCGGCGACCGCGTCGACGAGATCCCCGTCTCGGCCACGAAGGCCTCGACCGGGCACCTCCTCGGCGGCACGGGCGCGCTCGAGGCGATCTTCACGGTGCTCGCCCTGCGCGATCGCGTGGCGCCGCCGACGATCAACATCACCGAGCAGGACCCCGAGGTGCCGTTCCGCGTCTCGGGGAAGACGCAGGATCTCGGCAGCGGCGACCAGCTCGCGATCTCGAACTCGTTCGGTTTCGGCGGCCACAACGCGGTCGTCGCGTTCCGCTCGGCCTGATCGCGAAGACCTCGAAGGCCCCCGGCGCGTGCGCCGGGGGCCTTCGTCGTCGTCGGGCCGTCCGCTTCGCTCGTACGTCTGCCGGGGATCCCCCTTCCGACCTCCGCGTCGCGCCGCAGCCGGCCCGCGGTCACCTCACCCCGGAGGCGGAGGGGAACGGCGTCGTGGCATGTCGATCATCCCGACCTCACCCGACCTGGTGCAGCCAGACGACCGGGGCGAAATCGCTCGCGTGCCGGAACGGCTCGAGCTCGTCGTCCCACGCCTGCCCGAGCGCGAGTCGCAGTTCGCGATGCAGTTCGTGGGAGTCGTAGCCGCCGACCTCCATCGCGTACCGGATCCGGTCCTCCGGCACGACCGTGTTGCCCGCCGAGTCGGTCTGCGCGAAGAACACGCCGAGCTCGGGCGTGTGCATCCACCGTGCGCCGTCGCTGCCGGGCGTGGCATCCTCGCTCACCTCGAACCGCAGCTGCTCCCAACCGCGCAGCGCGGAGGCGATGCGGGCACCGCTGCCCGGCTCGCCCTCCCAGTAGTACTCGGCACGCTGGGTACCGCGAAGCACCGGCTGGTCCTGCCAGTCGAAGTTCACCGGCACCCCGAGCGCCCGACCGGCGGCCCACTCGACATGCGGACAGAGCGCCCGCGGCGAGGAATGCACGAACAGCACACCTCGCGCGGCGCGTGCGGCCGGCGCGACCGTCTCTGCCATCTCGATCTCCGTTCTCGTGAGGTGCGTCTTCCCCTACGACCTCGGAACGGCGGGTGGCCGGTGTTCGATTGTGGCGGCATCGGCCGCAACGCCGATTATGCCCCGGAACCGGCCGGCTCACAAGGGTTCACGCCGGCCCGCCGGTTCGCCCCCTTCTCGGCGGACGGCGTAGAGGCGGCAACACTATGCTCGGTGAGGTATTCACTCTCTGCGAAGGGAAGCCGCCGATGGCCGTCCGAGAAGCGCTCCTCGCCCTGCTGCTGACCGGTCCCGCCTACGGCTTCCAACTCCATGGCGCGCTGGCGACCCGCACGGGCGGCCGACGGCGCATCAACGTCGGGCAGAGCTACGCGACGCTCGAGCGCCTGACGAAGGCCGGGCTCATCGAGCCGGCCGGCACGACGTCGGACGGGCTGCCGCTCCACCGCCTCACCTCGGCCGGAACCGCAGCGGCGCACGCGTGGCTCGATGGGGCGGATGCCTCGGGCAGCGACCCGCTGGAGGAGACGATCGATCGCGTGCTGATCGCGGCGTCGCTGCCCGGCGTCGACGAGCATGCCGTCATGACCGCCGAACTCACCAGGTGGCAGGCGCGACTCGCTGCGGTCGCGGCCGGGTCACCGGAGACGAAGCCGCACCCCGCACGAGACGGCGACCCGGCCGCCTACAGGACGGCCGAGCTGGAACGACTCGCCACGGCGGCGGAGGCGGCGCGCGCCCGGTCCGCCCTCGACTGGCTCGCCACCGCGACGTCGGCCGTGGCATCCGGATCATCACTTCAGCTCGAACCGTCGACCGAGCGGCCCAGGCGCGGCCGCCGACCCGCGCCGCCGTCGGAAGCCGCCGGCGCTGAGGCCGGTCAGCCGTCGGCCATCGCGTAGCTGTCGACGATCGCGAGGTCGAGCGGGAAGTCGACGGGGAAGTCGCCGAAGAGCAGGCGGCCCGCGCCCTCCGCGCACTCGCGAACCGTGCGCGCGACGACCTCGGCCTGCTCGGTCGGCGTATGCACGATGATCTCGTCGTGCAGGTAGTAGACGAGGTGCGGGCTCGCCTCGAAGGCGGGGCCCGATCGAACCGCCTTCGTCGACGCCGGCGGCAGCGCGGCGAGGCGTGTGCGCAGCGCCGCCATCCAGCAGAGGGCCCACTCGGCGGCACTGCCCTGCACCACGAAGTTTCGCGTGAACCGGCCCCAGTCGCGCGCCACACTGCGGGCGCGCCGTTCGTCGGCGGCGGTCGCGTCTGGCTCGCTCGCGTGCGCCTGGGCAGCGTGCCAGGACGCCGGCGGGGTCGGCGAGGACCGCCCGAGGTTCGTCGTGACCTGGGCGCCCCGCTCGCCGGTCGCGGCCGCGCGGTCGACGAGCGCCATCGCCCGCGGATACGCCCGAGCGAGCCTCGGCACGAGACGCCCGCTGTCGCCCGTCGTCGCCCCGTACATCGCGCCGAGGATCGCGATCTTCGCCTGGTCGCGCGTCTCGACGACGCCGTCGTCGACGATGCCGCGATAGATGTCGCGACCACGGGCCGCGGTGGCCATCGCCTCGTCACGGGCGAGTCCGGCGAGCACCCTCGGTTCGAGCTGGGCGGCGTCGGCGACGACGAGGGTCCACCCGGGATCGGCGACCACGGCCCCGCGCACGTTCTTGGGCAGCTGCAGCGCGCCCCCGCCGGACGTCGCCCATCGCCCGGTCGCCGTGCCGCCGGGCACGTAGTCGGGACGGAAGCGCCCGTCGACGACCCATTCGTCGAGCCACGCCCAGCCGTTGGCACTCAGGAGGCGAGCCGAGCGCTTGTACGCGAGCAACGGCGCGATCGCCGGGTGGTCGTGCTCGCGGAGCTCCCACTTCGCGGTCGAGTCGACCTGGATGCCGGCGTTGCGGAGGGCGCGAAGCAGCTCGGCCTGGGAGTCGAGGTTGGCCGACGGTTGCTCGAGCGCCGCGCGCACCTCGGCGGCGAGCACGAGCATGCGCTCGGGCTTCCACCCGGGTTCGGGCCGTGCGCCGAGCTCGGACTCGAGGATGCGCTCGTGCTCGGCCCGGCTCCACGGGAGGCCCGCAGCGCGCAGCTCGGCGCCGATGAGTGCGCCCGCGGACTCGGCGGCGAGCAGCAGGCGCATCGCACCGGGGCGGGTGCTCGCGGCTGTCAGCCGCTCCTGCCGCCGGTACTCGGCGACGACGTCGACGAGCGGAACGGCCGAGGGATCGGTGGCGGCCGCGGCGCCGTCGAGCGACTCGCCGAGCTCGAACAGCGCGGTGACTCCGGTGCCCGGCTGCGTCGCCGCGGCCGCGGCGCCCGGGACGCGACCGGAGAGGTTCGGCGCGGCCTCGAGCCACCCCGGGCGCGGCTGCTCGGCCTCACGCGCAGTGCGGGCATCGGCCGAACCCTCGAGGACGGCACCGCAGAGGAGCAGGTCATGGCAGCGTTCGACCCGCACCCCTGCCGCGAGCAGCGCCGGGTACCAGTGCTTCGTATCGCTCCAGACCCACCTGGGCGCGCCGCCCTCGAGCACCGAGACGCGTGCGGGCAGGTCGGCCGAGTCGAGCGACTCGGCGCGTGCGCCGGGGTCGTCGAGATCGACGAGGGCGACCCGGTCGCGCCCGTCGGCTCCGACCGCGATTCGCACTCCCCCATTCTCGCGCCGACCTCCGACATCGGATGTCGGCGGTCGGCGCGAGACTCGACGGCATGACGAACGACAAGCGGCTGCCGTGGCCGGCGTGAGGTTCCGGTGCGGCCATGGCGCGTCGGGCGACGACGCCTACACGATCAGCCGCGATTGCCCGGTGTGCATGCTCATCGCCGAGACCCAGCGCTCACGCAGTGAACTGCTGGGCCGGGCGGCGCCGGCCGGGCGAGCCCGGCTCGCCGCCGAGACGAAGATCGGCGCCGAGTACGAATGGCGCTGCGATCGCGGGCACGATCGATATCGCGCGACGATCGCCGAGCAGCTCACCGGCACCGGGTGCGCCAAGTGCCGCTCGAACGCGCACGCACCCGGCGCGCTCCGCGAGGCCGGGGTCGCTTTCATGAATCCCGGCCTGCGCACCCGCACGTCGGCGACCGAGCAGCGCCTGCGCGCACTGCTCGGGGAGCGCATCCGGCTGCACCACCGCGTCAACGCCGTCCGCGTCGCCCGCACGTTCTTCGGCCGCACCGAGGTCTGGCCCGACATCATCGTGCCGCAGCTGCGCATCGCGGTGGAGTACGACGATCCCGGCCGGTCGCGCCGCGCCCATCTCGGGCTCAAAGAGGCCTCCGACCTGGAGAAGGACGAGGCGCTCCGCGAGGTCGGCTGGCGGGTGATCCGGGTCCGCGGCGGCGGTCTCGACGCACTCGGGCCCGATGATGTCGTCTGCCGGAGCATCACGGCGACGGTGGCCGACGAGGTCGTCGCGCGCATGCGGCGCATCCGCGGCGACGACGCCGTGCGCGCGCTCGAGGTTCCGGCCGTCGTCGGTCGCTGACGACGATCGGCCGGCGACGACCGCGCCGATCGGTGGACGACGGACCGCCGACGGAGGACACTGTCGTCATGAGCGACACGACGGACTTCGTCGACTGGTTCCGCACGACCCTGCACGATGCCGAGCTCGCGCTGCACAACGGCGACACGGGGCCGCGCCGCGCGATCTGGTCGCGCACGGAGCCCGTCTCCGTGTACGGCGCGTGGCGCACCGCCATCGGCGTGCGCGCGGTCGACGAGCTGTTCGGATATCTCGCTCGCAGCTTCTCCGACTGCGTGGCGTACGACGTCGAGCTCCAGGCGGTGGACGTGATCGGGGACGCGGCGTACACGGTCGCCCTCGAGCACACGACCGCCTCGGTCGACGGAATCCGGCGCAGCTACACACTCCGTGCCACGCAGGTGTACCGCCGCGAAGGCGGCGAGTGGCGGGTCGCGCACCGGCACGGCGACACCCTCGAGGGTTGAGCGCAGCCCGGTGCGGCGTCGACGTCGACAGCCGTCGCGCGACGCATGTTCGAGCGCGTCTTCGACCGATCGGCTTTGATTCGGCGCGACCCGGTCTGCTAGGAAAGTAGAGCCACACCCCCCTACCGGCGATGATTGGACCCGACGATGAGTTCCCCCACCATCCAGACCGAGCCCGAGGCCCCGAGCGATTACGCGGCAGTGGGAGGTGCGCCCGCGATCAGCGCGGTGGTCGACCGCTTCTACGAGCTGGTGCTCGGCGACGAGCGCCTCGTGCGCTACTTCGACGGCATCGAGATGGTGCGGCTCAAGCGGCACCAGGTCGCGCTCGTGTCGAACGTGATGGGCGGTCCGATCGTCTACGAGGGTCGCGACCTGCGCAAGGCGCACTCCGGAATGGGCATCTCGGCCGACGACTTCGGCGCCGTCGCCGGTCATCTGGTGGCCGCACTGACCGAAGCCGGCGTGCCGGCCGAGATCGTCGAGCGGACGGTGGCGGCAGTCGCGGCGACGCAGCCCGACATCGTCGAGGTCTCCGCGACCAACGATTGATCACGTGGACACCGTCGCGCTGAAGCATACCTGGTCGCTCGCCGAGACGCTCGGCGACGAGGTGCCGCTCTTCTTCTACTCGCATCTCTTCTACACGCATCCCGAGTTGCGGGCCATGTTCCCCGTCTCGATGGCGGCTCAGCGCGACCGGCTCGTCGGTGCCCTCGGCCGCATCGTCTCGAACGTCGACCAGCTCGACGAGGTGACGGAGTTCATCCAGCAGCTCGGCCGGGACCACCGGCGATTCCAGGTCGTCGCCGAGCACTACGACGCGGTGGGACTCTCGCTGCTCACGACCCTGAAGCACTTCCTCGGCGACCAGTGGACGCCGGAGCTCGCCGCGGACTGGGCCGCGGCGTACGGCCTGATCGCCACCGTCATGGTGCAGGCCGCCGAGGAGTCGGAGCAGACCAGTCCCGCCTCGTGGGAAGGGCACGTCATCGCGGTCGAGCGCCGCAACATGGAGCTCGCGGTCGTGCAGGTGCGCCCCGAGCCGGAGCTCCGCTTCGAGCCCGGCCAGTCGGTCGCGGTCGAGACCCCGTACGCGCCGCGTCTCTGGCGCTACCTCAGCATCGCGAACGCGCCGCGGGCCGACGGGACGCTCGAGTTCCACGTGCAGCTCGTGCCCGGCGGCCAGGTGTCGAGCGCGATCGTACGCAAGCTCAAGGTCGGCGACGTCCTGCGCCTCGGGGCACCCGTCGGGCGCGAACTCACGCTGGAGCCCGAGGAGCACGACCGTGATCTCCTGATGGTGGCCGGCGGAACGGGGTTCGCGCCGCTCCGCTCGCACCTGGAGCGCATCGACCTGCATTGGCAGCAGACCGGCTCCGCGCCGAACGTTCACCTGTTCCACGGCGCGCGCGTGCCGTGGAACCTCTACGAGCACCGCCTGCTGCAGAGCCTGACGGGGCGCCCGTGGTTCACCTACACGCCCGTCGTCTCGGACGACCCGAGCTACCCCGGACGGAAGGGCCTCGTCGGCGACGCGGCCGTTGCGGAGGGCCTCCGCCCCGACGCCCTCACGATGGTGTGCGGCTCGCCCGCGATGGTCAAGCACACGCTCGCCCGACTCCGCGACGCCGGCGTCGAGTCGGTCGATCTCCGATACGAGCTGTTCACGACGCTCGACGAG
Source organism: Agromyces cucurbitae (assembly GCF_058349945.1). Classification (NCBI taxonomy): domain Bacteria; kingdom Bacillati; phylum Actinomycetota; class Actinomycetes; order Micrococcales; family Microbacteriaceae; genus Agromyces; species Agromyces cucurbitae. Next base: position 533,247 of record NZ_JBYRES010000003.1, read on the forward strand.
GAGAGCCTGGAAGGCCGCAACGGCATCCGAGATGGGCAGCCGACCGCGCTGTCCGCCGAACGAATGGGAAGTGCCCGATGACTCCCGATCTTGAGAACGAGCCCCAGCCCGAGACCGTGCCGGAGGCGGCCCCCACTCCGCCCGCTGCGCAGGAGGTCGACCTCTCGCGTGCGATCGCCCGCCTCCCCAAGACGGACCCGGCCAGGTTCACCGTCCGGCACATCGGCGCCGGCTACGATCGCGCCGAGATCGAGGAGTTCCTCGTCGAACTGAACGAGGCCATCGATGCCGTCCGCTCGGCCGTGGAGCACGACCGACGCGAGGTCGAGGAGCTGCGCGCCGAGAACGCGAGGCTCAGCGCGACGGCCGACGCGAAGCACGACGAAGAGGTCACGCTCGGCGCGGTCGACCTGCTCTCGCAGGCGCAGACCATCGCCGACAAGGCCGTCGCGGATGCGGAGCAGTACGCGCGCGACCTCGTGCTCGCGGCGCGCGAGGAGTACCGCGACGTGCTCGAGCGCGCGGCACGGGCGGAGGACGCGCACGCCGCCGCAGCTCCCGTCGGTGCCGCAGGGGGCACGACTGCGCCGACGGCGGCGATGCCCGAGATCGAGTACGTGCGCACGTATGCGCAGGTCGCCCAGGTGCAGCTCCGTTCGGTGCTGGAGGCGCTCGCCGAGCAGGTCGACCGGCTCGGCTCGCTGCCGCGCCCCGACGGTGAATCCATCGCGACCGCCGCAGCCGACGACGACGATGCCGATATCGAGCCCGTCGACGAGGAACCCGATTGGCTGCCCGCTGTGCCGCCGGAGCCGGCGCTCCAGCGTCAGACGTACATCAAGCCCTGATCGGCGAGCCTCGCCGTGGGCTCGCCCGCCGCTGACGGCTGACCGTACGCCCGTTCTCGAAGAGCCGACTCCGACCCACGCCGCCCGTGGGGCGATGCATCCCGTGTCGCCGGTGCATGAGACGATCCGCGTGACGGTCGATCGGCAGGAGGACGGGATGCGAGGCGAGGCGACCGTGCTGCACGCCGATCTCGACGCGTTCTACGCCTCGGTCGAGCAGCGTGATGCGCCCCGACTGCGTGGCCGACCGGTCATCGTCGGCGGCGGCGTGGTGCTCGCGGCGAGCTACGAGGCGAAAGCCCGTGGGGTGCGTACCGCGATGGGCGGCCGGCAGGCGCGCGAGTTGTGCCCCGATGCGGTGGTCGTGCCACCGCGGATGGAGGCGTACTCGGCGGCCAGTCGAGCCGTGTTCGAGATCTTCCGCGACACGACGCCGCTCGTGGAGGGGCTCTCCATCGACGAGGCGTTTCTGGAGGTCGGCGGGCTGCGTCGTATCGCGGGCACGCCCGAGCAGATCGGGGTGCGTCTGCGTGCGCGCGTCCGCACGGAGGTGGGGCTCGCCATCTCGGTCGGCATCGCGCGGACCAAGTTCCTCGCGAAGGTGGCCAGTGCGGTCAGCAAGCCCGACGGGCTGCTCGTCGTCGCCCCCGACCGGGAGCAGGAGTTCCTGCTCCCGCTGCCGGTCGAGCGGCTCTGGGGCGTCGGCGCGGTCACCGCCGAGAAGCTGCATCGGCTCGGCATCCGAACCGTCGGGCAGCTGGCCGAGCTCGAGGCCGCGACGGCGGAGCGGCTGCTCGGCAAGGCGACCGGAGCGCACGTGCACGCGCTCGCCCGGCTGCGCGACCCGCGCCCGGTCGACACCACGCAACGCCGCGGCTCCATCGGATCGCAGCACGCGCTCGGCAGCCGCCCGCGCTCAGCCGATGAGCTCGACGTCATCCTCACCCAGATCGTGGATCGGCTCGCACGTCGCCTCCGCGACCGAGACCGGGCGTGCCGCACCGTCGTCCTCCGTCTCCGCTACGGCGACTTCGCGAAGGCGACCCGATCGCGCACGCTCCGTTCCGGGACCGACCGCACCTCGGTGCTGCTCGCGGTCGCGCGAGACCTGCTCACCGGCGCGCTGCCCGAGATCGCCGAGCGCGGCATCACCCTGATCGGCATCTCGCTGGCGCAACTGGCGCGCGCCGACAGCCTTCAGCCCGAGCTCCCGATCGACTGGGACGACGGGGTCCGCCTCGACTCGGTGCTCGATGCGGTGCGCGATCGGTTCGGGGCAGCGTCCGTCACCAGGGGCACGCACCTCGGTCGCGAGCCGGGCTGGGCACCGCCGTTGCTGCCCGAACACGAATGAACCGGTGCACGCGAGCGGGCGGTCGCGAGCGCGTGCACGCAGCCGCCGGCGGTACCGACTGCACGCTCGGCGCCGCACCCCGAGACCGACAAGCTCGAGTTGTGCAAGGGGTTGGGGCGGCCGAAAGCGCATTGATACTTTCGTGAGATGTCATCACGTTCCGAAGGGCTGGCGCCCGCACTCGACATCGACGCCCGGCTCACCGAGATCGAGCGCCGCGTGAACCTGCTCGTGAACCTCACGCCGCTCAACGCTGCGGAGGCGTGGGCGGACTTCGAACGCAGTGACTTCGGCACCGCCCCCACGCTGCGCCTGCGGCCGTTGGACTTCGAACCGGACCTCGCACAGCGCGACCTCTACGACCTCGAAGTAGAGAACGTCGACGACACGGCGCTGCACACGCTCTTCCGGGCGAAGCGGGACGAGATCGCCCGGCAGATCACCGCGCTGCAGGACCGCGACACGTCGCGGTTCCTCTACGGGTCGCTCCAGCTGTACGGCACGGTGGCCCCTCCCCTGGCCGCGGCGGCGGAGGAACTGCTGCAGACCATTCCACCGCAGGCGCCCAGCACGCAGACCGTCACGGCCGGGGCGTTCGCCGACGCGGCCCGCGCGGAGTTCGAGCGCTACCGATCCGTGTACCCGGACTTCCCGGTGCGCGTCGAGGTGCGGGACGACATCTCCGAGCTGATGGTGTCGTTCGGCCGGCTGCTCATCCCCGAGTCCGCCGCCTTCCGGGCCGACCGGGTCGAGCCGTTGCTCCACCACGAGATCGGGACCCACGTCGTGACCTACCAGAACGGCGCCCGGCAGCCGCTCACACTGCTGACCATCGGGCTGCCGGGGTACGACGAGACGCAGGAGGGCCTCGCCGTGCTCGCCGAGTACCTGACCGGCGGGCTCGACCCGCGGCGGCTGCGCGTGCTCGCCGCTCGCGTGGTCGCGGTCGGCGAGATGCTCGACGGCGCCGGCTTCCTGGACATCTTCGAGTCACTGCGGACCGACCACCGCATCCCGGTACGGACCGCATGGTCCATCGCCATCCGGGTCGTCGTCGGCGGCGGGTCGGTGAAGGATGCGATCTACTTGCGCGGGATCGCGCGCATCCTCGATGCCCTGGCCGACGGCAGTCGTCTCGAGGTCCTGCTCGTCGGCAAGCTCGCGTTGGATCACATCCCCCTCGTGCAGGACCTGCTCGACCGGGAGGTGCTCCACGCGCCATGGGTTCGACCCCGTTGGCTGGATGTGCCCGGTGCGCAGGAGCGACTCGAGCGGCTGCGCGCGGGCGCGACGGTCGCCGATCTCTACGAGGGAGACGTGGCCGCATGAGACTCGCATTCCTCGTCAACGACGTCGATACCGAGGTGGACGAGTACACGACCACCCGACTCGCCAGAGCCGCTGCCAGGTCCGGGCACGAGACCTGGTACGTCGGTGTCGGGGACCTCGAGCTCGGCAGTAGCGACGGCCTGTTCGCGGCGAGGGCTCGCGCCGCCAAGTGGATGAGCGACGACACCCTGGCGAGCTTCATGGAGCGGATCAAGGCGCGCGACGCGGAGCGGATCGTCATGGATGAACTGGATGCGCTCGTGCTGCGCAACGAGTCGATCGACGACCTGCAGGAGCGCCCGTGGGCGAGCCCGATGGGCGTGGTGTTCGGACAGATGCTCGCCGACCGGGGTGTGACCGTGGTCAACGACCCGAACACCCTCCATCGAGCGACGAGCAAGCTCTACCTGGAGGAGTTCCCCGAGACCGTGCGGCCGCGATCGCTCGTGACCCGGAACCCTCAGGCGATCGAGCGGTTCGTCGACGAGGTCGGCCACTGCGTCGTCAAGCCGCTGTACGGTGCCAAGGGCCGCAACGTCTTCATGATCGACGGCCCCGGAGAGACCAACCTCGCGCAGATGACGGAGGCCGTCCTGCAGGACGGCTACGCCCTCGCGCAGGAGTTCATCGACGGAACGAAGGACGGAGATGCCAGGATCTTCTTGCTGGAGGGCCGCCTTCTCGAGCGCGACGGCAGGCCGGCCGCCTTCCGGCGCGTGCCCACCGGCAACGACCCGCGCGCCAACATCAGCACGGGCGGGCACTCGGTGCCCCTCGACGTGGGCGAGGCCGAGCTCGGCATCGTCGAGGCGATGAGCGACAAGCTCGTCGCCGACGGAATGTTCCTCGTCGGTATCGACGTGATCGGCAACCACGTGGTGGAGATCAACGCGGAGAGTCCCGGAGGGTTCCAGAGCGTCGAGCGGCTCTACGACATCGACATCGCCGAGACCGTCATCGAAGCCCTGGAGCACCGCGCGAGCCCGGCATCCTGACCAGTGCCCGTCGATGCGTCAGCTCACCGATCTCGATCCACGGTAGGGCGGACGGGACTTGAACCCGTGACCGATGGATTATGAGTCCACTGCTCTGACCAGCTGAGCTACCGCCCCGCGCCGTGCGGCGCGACGTGCATCACTCGGACGTCGCGGCCGGCGCGGCATCGGTGACCGGATCGGTCACCGGCCTCCCACGATACAGGCTCTCGAACGTCGAGAGCGTGCGCTGGATGTCGTGCGCGGCGATGAGTCGGATCGACCCCTCCTTGAGCGCGCGGTACTCGGCCTCGGGGGCCTCGAGCACCGTGCGGAGCTTCGCCGCGAGGTCTTCGGGGTTCGACGGCTCGAAGAGGTAGCCGTTCTCGCCGTCGTGCACGAGGTGCGGCAGCGCCATCGCATTCGCGGCGACGACCGGCAGCGCCGACGCCATCGCCTCCATCGTCACGATCGACTGCAGTTCGGCGATCGACGGCATCGCGAGCACCGAGGCGCGATGATAGGCGTCGCGCAGCTGCTCGTCGGTGACCCGGCCCGTGAAGGTGACCCGGTCGGCGATGCCGAGCTCTGCCGCGAGGTGCTGCAGGTTCTTCAGCTGGTCGCCGCCGCCCACGATCTCGATCTTCGCGTCGAGCTCGGCCGGCAGGAGCTTCGCCGCACGCAGCAGCACGTCGATCTGCTTCTCACCGGTGACGCGCCCGACGAACAGGATGCGATTCTCGGTGCGCGGCTCCCAGCTCGGCGAGTACTTGTGGGCGTCGATGCCGCACGAGATCGCGTGCACGCCCTCGAGGCCGGTGTGCTCCTCGAGGAACCGCGCCGCCTTGCGGGTCGGCGTCGTCACCGCCTCGGCGCGACTGAACGATCGCCGCGCCGCCTTCCAGGCGAGTCCGGTCGCCCACTCCTGCCACGCCTTCGGCAGCATCGTGAACTCGAGCATGTTCTCGGGCATGAAGTGATTCGTGCCGATGATGCGGATGCCGCGCTTCTCGGCCTCGACCGAGAGCCCGCGGCCGACGACGATGTGCGACTGGAAGTGCACGACGTCGGGCTTCACCGCATCGATCACGCGGGCGCTGTTCTGCTTGATGCGCCACGGCAGCGCGAACCGCAGCCAGTCGTGCGGGTACCAGCGCCAGCTGTAGAGACGGTGGGCCGTGATCTCCTGCCCCTCGTGCACCTCTTTCCACGTGCCGTGCTTGCGGCTCGCAGCGGGGGCCATGACGTGCACCTCGTGACCGCGCTCGACGAGACCCGCGGCGAGGCGCTCGGCGAATCGCGCGGCGCCGTTGACGTCGGGAGCGAACGTGTCGGCACCGATCAGGATCTTGAGGGGTCGGTCGGGCGTGGGGCCGGCGGGCGTACTCGCACCGGGGGTGTCAGACACGGGTCGTGGTTCCTCACAGTTGTCGGGCGGGACGGTCGGTCCCGTCGAGTACCGCGGCGCAGGAGATGAGCGCGGCGGACTGAATCCGACCATAGTCTACGCAGCGCAGCCGAACGGGTGCCGGGTGCGCATGTCGGAAGCCGGCACGATCCGCCGGCCGGCTCGGCCGCGGATCCCCCGGCGGGCGGTCAGAGCCGGGTCTGCGGGTGGTTCTTGGCGAGCCGGAACACGCCCCACACGGCGACCGCACCCGACAGGACGTAGATCACCAGCGCCCACGGCGGAGCCTGGGAGGCCTCGCCGAGCACGGCGATGCCGATCACGACCGCGACGAGCGGGTCGACGACCGTGAGTCCGGCGATGACGAGGTCGGGCGGGCCCGACGCGTAGGCGTTCTGCACGAAGTACGCGCCGAGCGCCGTCGCCGACAACAGGCCGATGATGCACAGGATGCTGAGCCAGCCGAAGTCCCCCTGCTCGATCGCCCCGAGCACGACCTTCGCGAGCGTCGCGACGAAGCCGTAGAGCACGCCGGCCATGACCACGTAGTAGATCGCCCTGATCTTCTTGCGGAACCAGAGGAACGTCACGAGCGCGATGAGCAGCACGACGAGCAGGATCAGCAGGATGATGACGAGCTGCGCGTCGGTGACGGGCTTGTCGACGGCGGTGAAGGCGGCGACGCCGACGAAGAGGAAGACACCGCCGACGCACATCATGATCGCGACGATCGACTTGTGGCCCAGCTTCACGTGGTTGACCCGCGAGTTCACGATCGACGTGATCACGAGCCCGATGGCACCGAGCGGCTGCACCACGATGATCGGGGCGAACTTGAGGCTCGCGAGCTGGAAGACGATCGCGAGCCCGAGCATGAGGGTGCCGAGCACCCACGACGGACGGGCCAGCAGCAGGCCGAGCTGGCGCAGGTCGAGGCCCTTGCCGAGCGTGTCGCTCGTGTGCGACTCGACCTTCACGACGCCCCGATGCTGGAACTGCGCCCCGAGCGACAGGAAGATGGCGCCGACGAGCGCCAGCGGGATGCCGATGAACGTCTGAGGGTCGAGCGGGATCTGCTCCGCGAGGTCGCTCAGGTCGGGATTCACGCAACGACCCTACCTGTTCGACGCCCGATATCCTTGGCGAATGGCCGTGCTCCCCATTCGCATCTCCGGTGATCCGGTGCTGCACTCCCCCGCGAAGCCCGTCGAGCAGATCGACGACGAGATCCGCGAACTCGTCGCCGACATGTTCGAGACGATGGACAAGGCGCCCGGAGTCGGCCTCGCCGCACCGCAGGTCGGCGTCGGCCTCCGCCTGTTCACGTACGGGTGGGTCGACGAGCAGGGCACGCGCTGGCGCGGCGTCGCCATCAATCCCGAGCTGCTGATCTCGCCGCCCCCGCCGGGCGATCCCGACCTCGATGACGAGTCGGAGGGCTGCCTCTCGTTCCCCGGCGAGCGGTTCGGCCTGCGGCGAGCCGAGCGCGCGCTGCTGCGCGCGACCGATCTCGACGGCAACGCCTTCGAGATCGATGCGCACGGCTGGCTCGCCCGCATCTTCCAGCACGAGTACGACCACCTCGACGGCACCCTCTACATCGACCGGCTCTCGTACCCCGACCGCAAGATCGTCGCGAAGATCACCAAGAAGCTCGGGTGGGGGCGCCCCGGCGTCTCGTGGATGCCCGGAGTGGACGACCTCGAGGGGTGAGCGCCGAGGCGGATGCCTCGAGCGGCATGCATCACAGGTGCGCGAGCGCCCGCCCGCGGCATCCGATCAGGTGAACGCCCGGATGCCCGCCGCCACTGCGGCGGCGACGAAGACGACGACCACGAACGGCACCCGCAGCGCGTAGAGCGCGGCAGCCACGATGAGGGCGGGCACCCGGGCGTCGACGACGATCTGCTGGCCGGCGCCGAGCGTCTGCACGGCGATGAGCGCCGCGAGCAGCGCGACGGTGAGCAGGTCGGCGATTCGCGCCGGACGCTCGCGCTCGAGGAAGCCCGCGGGCACGAGGTGCCCGGAGAGTTTCAGGGCGAGCGTCGCGGCCGAGGCGATGAGGATGATGTGCCAGGTCGTCATGCCGCGCGCTTCCTCGAGAACAGGTCGAACCAGCCGACGACGACCGCGACGAGCGCCGCCACGAGCACCGGCAGGCCGGGCATGAGCACGGGCGTCGTCATCGTCGCGACGAGCGCGGCCGCGACCGCGACGGCGCCCGCCTGCACGCGCTTGAGCCGAGGCCACAGCAGGCCGAGGAACGCTGCCGCGGCCGCCGCGTCGAGACCCCACGCGCTCGTGTCGCCGAGGGCGTCGCCGATGAGCGCACCGACGAAGGTCGTGAGGTTCCAGCCGACGAAGATCACGACTCCGGTGACCCAGAACCCGACCTTGGCGGCTCGATTCGTCGACTGGGCGAGTGCGACGGCGGTCGACTCGTCGATCGTGATCCACGCGGCCGCGACGGTGCGCCAGAGGCTCGCGCGGCCGCCGTCGGTGCGCGGCGCGTCGACGACCGGCTTCATGCGCATGCCGTAGACGACGTTGCGGATGCCGAGCATGGCGGCGGTGGCGATGGCCGACCAGCCGGCTGCGACGCCGCCGGTGGCCAGCACGCCGACGAGCGCGAACTGCGAGCCGCCCGTGAACATGACGAGGCTGAGGAAGCAGGTCTGCCAGATGTCGAGCCCCGCCGCGACCGCGAGCGCGCCGAAGGAGATGCCGTAGGCCGCCGTCGCGATGCCGACGGCGAACCCGTCGCGGATCGCCGCCCGGCGCGCCGCGTCGGCCGTGCCGGATGAGGCGGGGGTCTCGGCGCGCTCGTCCGCCGACGCATCCGCCCGCTCGTCCACCACGCCTCCCGAAGAGAAGAAGGCCGCCCGGATCACCCGGACGGCCTTCGCTTGCTCCCCCACTTGGACTCGAACCAAGAACCTATCGGTTAACAGCCGATTGCTCTGCCAATTGAGCTATGGAGGATCGCTTGTTCAGCACCGTTACTCTAGCAAACCGTCGGCCAGTCTCCCAATTCGAGGAAGCCTCGACGGAGCGCGGGGACGAGACGGCCTCAGTAGCCGGCCTGGAGGTCGACCAGCCCGGCGAACTCGCCGTCGCCGAGAAAGGCGCGGACGTTGTGCTCGACGCGGTCGGCGAGGAGGGCCGGCGTCGTCACGAGGGCGTCGGCCACGTGCGGCGTGACGAGGCAGTCGGGTGCGCCCCACAGCGGGTGCCCGGCGGGCAGCGGTTCGGGGTCCGTCACGTCGAGGCCCGCTCCCCCGAGGCGCCCGGCCTCGAGTCCCGCGATGAGCGCGCCGGTGTCGATGATCGGACCGCGACCGACGTTGACGACCACCGCGCCGGGGGCGAGCGCGGCGAGCACGTCGGCATCGACGAGGCCGCGGGTCTCGTCGGTCAGGGCCGCGGCGACGATGAGCACGTCGGCACCGGCCGCGACCTCGACGAGGCGCTCGGTCGTCACCGTGCGCTCGGCCCCCGCGACGTCGCCGACGCCGCGGCGCACGATCGTGACGCGCGCGCCGAACGGCTCCAGAAGGCTCAGCAGCGAGCGGGCGATGCCCCCGGCGCCGAGCACGACGACACGGGCACCGAACAGGCTGCGGCTCGACTGGTCGCGACGCCACTCGGCGGCGCGAGCACGCCGCGGCAGCCGCCGCAGCAGCGCGAGCGTCAGCGCGAGCGCGTGCTCGGCGACCGGTCGCGAGTACACGCCCTTGCCGCTCGTCCAGGCGCGCCCGTCGCCCCGCGCGCCGGCGAGCACGTCGGCGAAGCCGTCGACGCCGGCCCACGGCAGCTGCACCCAGCGAACGTCGGGCGCACGTCGCAGCGCGTCGACGAGGTCGGCGCCGCCGGCCGAGGCGCTCCACACGATGCCGCGCGTGCTCGCGTCGAGCGGGCCGACCACCCCGCCCGCGCGTTCGACCGCGTCGACGAGCACCGACGACGCCTCGGGCACGACCGCGATCGGTGCGCGTGCACCGGGACGGCCCGAGGCATCCGTCATGCCAGCGGCTCGGCCAGGTCGTCGATGATCGCGTGCCCGTCGTCGAGGGCGCCGGCCAGCGCCATCACGTAGGGATGCCGCGGATCGTCGAACACCTCGTCGATCGTGCCGATCGCCACGAGCTCGCCGCGGTCGAGCACCGCGATGCGATCGGCGGTGCTGCGCAGCACCGGCAGGTCGTGGCTGATGATCACCGCCGAGAACGTGTGGTGGTCGCGCAGGTCGCCGATCAACTGGGCGACCGCGTCGCGGACGCTGAGGTCGATGCCCGCGGTCGGCTCGTCGGCGACGAGCAGCGGCGGCCCGAGCACGAGCGCCCGCGCGAGCGCGACCCGCTGGCGCTGCCCGCTCGACAGTTCGAAGGGGTACTTGTCGAGCATGCCGAGGGGCAGCCGCACGCCGTCGAGCATCGTCGCCACGCGTGTGGCGAGCGCCTTGCGGTTGTAGCGGTGGTCGCGTTCGAGGATCGGTCCGCCGATGATCTCGGCCACGTTGCGGTCGCTCGGCAGCGTCGACGACGCATCCTGCGCGAGGTAGCCCACGTGGAACCGGAACTCGGAGACCTTTCGCTTCGGCAGTCGACGCAACCCGCGCCCGAGCACGGTCGCCTCACCACCCGTGATCACCGGTCGCACCTCGGCCGACCGCGGCTCGAGCGCGACGCCCGAGATCACCTTCGCGAGCGTCGACTTGCCGCTGCCGGCGCTGCCGAGCAGGCCGAGCACCTCGCCCGGGGCGAGCGTCAGCGACACGCCGTGGAGTGCGACGTGCGCCGGGCTCGCCCCGTGCGGCGGGTACTCGATCGACAGGTCGCTCAGCACGACCGGGTAGCCGTGGGCGGTGCGATGCATCAGTCAGCCTCTCGGAGCCGGCGCAGTTCCTCTCGACGTTCGGCCTGCGCCACCGGGTCGGGCACGGGCAGGGAGGCGAGCAACCGCTGCGTGTAGGGATCGCGCGGAGCGCCGAGCACTTCGGCGCCCGTGCCCTCTTCGACGAGTTCCCCACGATAGAGCACGGCGATGCGATCGGCCAGCAGGTCGACGACCGCGAGGTCGTGGCTGATGAACAGCGAGGCGAACCCGAACTCGCGCTGCAGCTCGTCGAACAGCTCGAGCACGCGCGCCTGCACCGACACGTCGAGCGCGCTCGTCGGCTCGTCGGCGATGAGCAGCTCGGGCTCGAGCGCGAGCGACCGGGCCAGGCTCGCGCGCTGGCGCTGGCCGCCCGAGAGCTCGTGCGGATAGCGGTCGCCGTAGGCCCGGGGCAGCTGCACCGCCTCGAGCAGTTCGTCGACGCGCTTGCGCGCAGCCCCGGCGTTCGCGGCACGACCGTGCACGACGAGCGGCTCGGCGACGCACTCGGCGATCGTCAGCAGCGGGTTGAAGCTCGACGCCGGGTCCTGGAAGACGAAGCCGATACGGCTGCGCACGGGACGGAACTCCCGCTCGCGGATGCCGTTCATCTCGTGGCCGAGCACGCGGAGCGAGCCGCCCGTCGCCTTCGTCAGGCCCGCGATCGCACGGCCGATCGTCGTCTTGCCCGAGCCGGACTCGCCGACGAGGCCGAGCACCTCGCCGGGGCGGATCACGAAGTCGACCCCGCCGACCGCGCGGAAGCCCGGACGTCCGAAGCGGCCCGGGTACACGATCTCGAGGCCCTTCGCCTCGACGACGGGGGTCGCCTCGACCCAGCCCTCGGGGCGGGCGGCCGCACGGGCCTCGGCCTTCGCCGTGCCCGTGCCGACGTACGGAACGGCCGCGAGCAGCGCCTTCGTGTAGTCGGCCGTGGGCGCGGCGAAGAGCGTCGCGGCGTCGGCCTGCTCGACCACCTTGCCCTGGTACATGACCGCCACCCGGTCGGCGAGGTCGGCGACGACGCCCATGTTGTGGGTGATGAGCACGATGCCCATGCCGAACTCGTCGCGGCAGCGGCGCAGCAGGTCGAGGATCTCGGCCTGGACCGTCACGTCGAGCGCGGTCGTGGGCTCGTCGGCGACGATGAGTCCGGGGTCGAGCACGAGCGCCATCGCGATGACGATGCGCTGCTTCTGGCCGCCCGAGAACTGGTGCGGGTAGTGGTCGATGCGCGTCTCGGGATCGGGGATGCCGACCCGTCGCATCACGTCGATCGCCTTCGTGCGCGCCTCCGCCTTCGAGAGGTCGGAGTGCGCCCGCAGTCCCTCGATGATCTGCCACCCCACCGTGTACACGGGGTTGAGCGCCGTGGACGGCTCCTGGAAGACCATCGCCACGTCCGCACCGCGAATGTCGCGGAGCTTGCGCTTCGGCACCGAGACGACGTCGTGCCTGCCCGTGCCCGCCTTGTTCGACAGGATCACGGCGCCGCTCGCGGTCGCCGTCTCGGGCAGGAGGCCGAGGATCGTCTTCGCGGTCACGGTCTTGCCGCTGCCCGACTCGCCCACGATCGCGAGCACTTCGCCGCGCTCGACGTGCAGCGAGACGTCGTCGACCGCCTTCACGGCGCCGGCGTCGGTCGAGAAGGAGACGCCGAGGCCCTCGATGCTGACCACTGTGTTCGTCGTGCTCATCGCTCGACCTCGATTCCGTGCTCGTCGAACGTGGCCTCGTCTTCGAGCCCGCGCAGTCCCCCGGGGCCCGCGACGAGCGTGCCGCCCGGCACGACCGAGGTCTCGGCGACCTCGCCGGCGGACTGGGCGACCCTGCGACGGCCGCGCAGGCGCGGGTCGGCGAGGTCGTTGAGGCTCTCGCCGACGAGCGTGATGCCGAGCACGGCGAGCACGATCGCGAGGCCGGGGAACAGCGCCGTCCACCAGATGCCGCTCGTCACGTCGGCCACGGCCTTGTTGAGGTCGTAGCCCCACTCCGCCGCGGCGGTCGGCTCGATGCCGAAGCCGAGGAAGCCGAGGCCGGCGAGCGTGAGGATCGCCTCCGACGCGTTGAGCGTGAAGATGAGCGGCAGCGTCCGGGTGGCATTGCGCAGGACGTGCCGGAACATGATGCGTGCGTGCGGGGCGCCGAGCACCTTCGCCGACTCGACGTACGACTCGGCCTTGATGCGGACGGTCTCTGCCCGGATCACCCGGAAGTACTGCGGGATGAACACCACGGTGATCGAGAGCGCGGCGGCGAGGATGCCGCCCCAGAGGCTCGACTGGCCGCCCGAGATGACGATCGAGAGCGAGATCGCGAGCAGGAGCGAGGGGAAGGCGTAGATCGCATCGCAGACGACCACGAGCACGCGGTCGAACCAGCCGCCGAAGTAGCCCGAGACCAGGCCGAGCAGCACGCCGATGAAGAGCGAGCAGACGACGGCGACGACGATGACGAAGAGCGCCGTCTGCGCACCCCAGAGCACGCGCGACAGCACGTCGAAGCCGCCCGAGGTGGTGCCCAGCAGGTGCTCGGCCGACGGCGGCTGCTGCGCGCCGAACCGGCCGTCTGGCCCGCGGAGCTGCGCGTAGCCGTACGGCGAGATGAACGGGGCGAGCAGGGCCGTGAGTACGAACAGCGCCGTGATGACGAGGCCGGCGACGAGCATGCCGCGCTGGAGGCCCACGCTCTGGCGGAGCTGGTGGACGACCGGCAGCCGGTCGCGGAGGCGCCGCTTCGGCGCCGCGGGAGCAGTGATCGCGGTCATCTCAGTACCTCACCCTCGGGTCGATGAAGGCGGCGATGATGTCGACGATGAAGTTGGTCAGCGCGACGATCACGGCGAGCAGCACGACGATGCCCTGCACCGCGACGAAGTCGCGCGCCTTCAGGAACTCGGCGAGCATGAAGCCCAGCCCCTTCCACTCGAAGGTCGTCTCGGTGAGCACCGCGCCGCCGAGCAGGAGCGCGATCTGGAGGCCGATGACGGTGATGATCGGGATGAGCGCGGGGCGGTAGGCGTGCTTGCGCACGAGCCGGTACTCGCTCACACCGCGCGAACGGGCCGCGTCGACGTAGTCGGTCGACAGGGTGCCGATGACGTTCGTGCGCACGAGTCGCAGGAAGATGCCGGCGGTCAGGAGCCCGAGTGCGATGGACGGCAGCACGGCGTGCGCGAGCACGTCGCCGAGCACGGCGGGGTCGCCCGTCATGAGCGCGTCGATCGTGTAGAAGCCGGTGGGGTTCGGCAACGTGTCCATCGCGATCGTCGCACCCGTCGAGGCGCGTCCGTTGACCGGCAGCACGCCGAGCCACACCGAGAAGACGAGCTTCAGCAGCAGGCCGGAGAAGAACACCGGGGTCGCGTAGCAGAGGATGGCGAAGACGCGCAGCGAGGCATCCTGCCCCTTGTCGCGGAAGTAGGCGGCGATCAGGCCGCCGGGGATGCCGATGAGGAACGCGACGATGAGCGAGTAGAACGCGAGCTCCATCGTCGCGGCGCCGTAGGTGAAGAGCACCTCGGTGACCGGGCGGTTGTTGGTGAGCGTCGTGCCGAAGTCGCCCGTGAGCAGCTGGCCGAGATACTCGAGGTACTGCACGATGAGGGGCCGGTCGAAGCCCGCCGCGTGGATGCGCTCGGCGAGCTGGTCGGGCGGCAGCTGTCCGCCGAACTTCGCGGTGATGGGATCGCCCGTCGTGCGCATCAGCAGGAAGACGAGCGTCACGAGGATGAACACCGTCGGGATGATGAGCAGTGCGCGGATGATGATGTAGCGGCCGAGGCTGGGGCCGCCCGACGATCTCGGGGATCGCTTCGGAGCGGGCTCAGCGCCGGTGGCGGGGGCCGTCGTCGTTGAGGTCAATGTTCGCCAATCGGGGGTGGGACTCGAAGGCGGGTGGCCCGCTCACGACGCGGGCCACCCGTGTTCATCGCTGGAAGCGACTCTATCCGGCGGCTCAGCCCTTCGTGAGCGGGGCGAACCGGAACTTGAACGAGCCGTCGAGGATGGCGCCGTCGACGTCGGTGCCGGTGACGACGACCTGCGCGCCCTGGAGGAACGGCACGGTCGACAGGTCGGCCGCGACCTTGTTCTGGATCTCCTCGATGAGCTTCGTGCGCTCCGCCGCGTCAGGCGTCACGGCCTGCTGCAGGATGAGGTCGTTGACCTCCTGGTTGGCGTAGTGGTTGCTCAGGAAGTTCTCGATGAGGAAGAACGGCGTGAGGTAGTTGTCGGCGTCGGAGTAGTCCGGGAACCAGCCGAGCTGGTAGGCCGGGTACACGTCGGCGACGCGGTCCTTCGAGTACTGGACGTACTCGGTCGACTGCAGGTCGACCGTGAACAGGCCGTCGGCCTCGAGCTGGTCCTTGATGAGCGCGTACTCGTCACCCGAGCCGGGGCCGTAGTGGTCGGTGTTGTACTGCAGGTGCAGCTCGACCGGCGTCGCGACGCCCGCGTCCTCGAGGGTCTTCTTCGCCTTCTCGGCGTCGGGACCGCCCTGGCCGTCGCCGTAGAGGTCCTTGAGCGGCTCGATCGCGCCGGCCAGGCCCTCGGGCACGTAGGAGTACAGCGGGGTGTAGGTGCCCTTGTAGACCTGCTCGCTGAGCGCGTCGCGGTCGATCAGGTCGGCGAGCGCCTGGCGGACGGCGAGCGCCTTGGCCGGGTCGGCCTCGGCGGTCTTCGCACCGTACGGCTGCGTGTCGAAGTTGAAGACGATGTAGCGGATCTCACCACCGGGGCCGTCGACGACCTTCACGTTGTCGTTGCCCTTGAGGTCGTCGATGTCGGTCGCCGAGAGGCTGCGGTAGGCGACGTCGATGCCGCCCTCCTGCACGTCGAGCTTCATGTTCGACGAGTCGGCGTAGTACTTCAGGTTGACCGTGTCGGTCGCCGCCGGGTCGAGGAGGCCCTTGTAGTTCGGGTTCTTCGTGAACGAGATCAGGTTGTTGAAGTCGTAGCTCTTGATCGCGTACGGGCCGCCGAAGGCGTTGGCCGCGACGATGTCGTCGTCGCTCGTCAGCGCGTCGGCCGAGAACGACTCCTCGTCGACGATCGCGCCGGGGAAGCTCGTGAGGATCTGCGGGAAGACCTGGTCGTTCTCAGCCTTGAGGTGGAACACGACCGTGGTGTCGTCGGGGGTCTCGACCGAGTCGAGGTTGTAGAGCAGGCTCGACGCGCCGTTCGGGTCGGCGATCTTCAGCTGACGGTCGAACGAGAACTTCACGTCGGACGAGGTCAGGTCGTTGCCGTTGGCCCACTTGAGGCCGGCGGGCAGCGTGACCGTGTACTCGGTCGGCGCGGTGAACTCGGCGGTCTCGGCGAGGTCGGGCACGACGTCGGTGCTGTTGTAGTCGGTGTTCAGCAGGTACGGGAACACCTGGGTCTGCACGGCGAGCGAGCCGTTGTCGTACGAACCGGCCGGGTCGAGCGCGGTGACCTTGTCCGTCGTGCCGACCGTGATGGTCGAGCTCGAGGAGCCGCCGTCGCCATTGCCGCCGCCGGCCGAGCAGCCCGCGAGGGCGAGCGTGGCGGCCGAGAGCCCGGCAACCGCGATGAGCGCGCGGCGGCCGTTCTTGGATGCGGATGTCATATCCGTCTACCTCTTCCTGTCAGGACTGAAGCGCGCCGCGGCTTCCACGGCGCGTACTCGTATCTCAGAGGTAGCACACCCGTCGGCGACGCTGCAGGGACGGACGGTCGGGAACCGTAATGTTTATTGATCTGCAATCTTCGACGCAACGGATCGTCGCGGAGCACGCGAAGACGCGGAATTCCGCCGTTCTGGCGCATCGCCGCGGCGGTCGGGCAGACGTCGCCCCGGCGCCGTCCCGAACCCAATGATGGGAATTTCCGATGCTTAACCATCGGAATCTCCCACTCGTCGAAAACCGCCGAAAGCCTGTCGCCCGGCACGACGTCGGTGAAAGGATCCGGGGAATCACCTAGCCGGCGGCTATGTGCCGTCTGAATGTGTGACGCATGCGGGCTGCATCGTCCCGCGAGTAACGATCTGGGAGGTTCACGTGTCACCGCACCAACACCGACGCAGAACAGGACTCCGGCGAGGCGGTATGGCCGTCGCGGCGGCCCTCGGCGTCATCACGCTGGCCACGGTCTCGAACGGCGCTGCCATGGCGGCACCACCGGACGCATTCGACCCCGCCGTGCTCGACCCGGTCGATCCCCAGCACTGGGAGAACATGGACGACATGACGTGGGACGACTACGTCGGCGTCCCCGGCACCGACTGGGCGAACGACACCGAGGGGTCCGACCGCCAGTTCAACGGCGCGATCGTGCTGCTCGACTTCGAGAACCAGCCGTTCCTCGTCACGCAGCCCGAGGGCTCGCACCCGTTCGGCGACCCCTCGGGGCTCGCGAACGGGCTCGACCGAGAGGACGTGCCGCAGTTCTACCTCGACCTGCTCAACACGCCGAACGAGCTCAACCACGGCCGCACGATCAACGACTACTGGATGGAGCAGTCGGGCGGCCGGCTGAGCGTGCAGATGGAGGCGTTCGGCCCGTATCAGCTGCCCGGCAACATCGAGGAGTACGGCCTCAACGACTCCTTCAACAAGCCGAACCCGGCGTTCTGCCCGCAGGGCGAGTCGTGCGACAAGGTGCTGCGCACCGACGCGCTGGCGCTGTGGGGCGCCGACCTGGGCGTGCCCGACCCGCTCAAGGAGTTCGACCAGGTGTTCTACATCACGGCCGGGCACGACGAGTCGTCGACCTGGGAGGAGTTCGGGCAGATGCTGTTCGAGTCGCCCGAGGACGTGACCGACGACTTCGGCCCGCCGCGAGACGAGAACGGCCAGGCGCTCGACCAGAACGGCCAGCCGATGGCGAACTGGGCGAAGACGCGCTACATCCCGTGGACGTCGTGGCAGGCGGCGATCAACCACTGGCCGAACGCGAACTTCCCGTCGAACGGTCGCGCCGGCAACTCGACGCAGGCCGAGTCCTCGGGCATGGGCACGTTCGCGCACGAGTTCTCGCACATCCTCGGCATCTCCGACAACTACGGCAACCCGTACGGCAAGGATGCCGACGACGGCGGCCCGCTCCGCGACACGAGCGGCCCGTTCGACGTGCTCGCACGAGGCTCGTTCAACGGCCCCGGCGGGACCCACCAGCGGTGGAGCGTCCCCTCGGTCGCCGGCGGCTCGCAGCCGGCCGGTGTCGCGCTGCGCAACCGGATCAAGCTCGGCATCATCGACGCGGAGAACTACCTCAACCTGCAGGAGGCCGACGTCGACGCGGCCGGGTCGATCGTCACCGAGCTCACCTCGCGCGCGGTGATGCGCCCGGGTGAGCTCATGGGCATCAACCTGGTCTTCGACAAGCCCGACTCGGCGGCCGCCGACAACTCGACCGGCAGCTGCACGCGGAAGGCGCAGTGGGACTGCGACGGCGGGTCGTTCGACAACTACACGCTGGAGGTCATCGACCGGATGGGCACGGACTCGTTCCAGCCCGACCACGGCGTGATGATCGCGAAGACGAAGAACCAGGACCGCAATCCGTTCATCTGGACGATCGACGCGAACCCGCAGAACATCGACACGGTCGACTACGTCCGTCCCGACGGCACGCCCATCATGATCACGCGCGGCGACCAGCGGCAGCTGAACGACGCGCTGTTCCACGCCGGCAACGACTCGGGCTCGGAGTACGAGTACGTCGACGAGGCCAACGGGCTGCACTTCTACATCCTGAACGTGCAGCGCGACGACGACGGCATCCTGTCGTACGACGTCGCCGTCCGCTCGACCGTCTCCGCCGGCCCGCAGGCCCGCGGCGTCGATCTGGGCACGGCCGTGGTGAAGGGCAACCTCGCCTCGCTGCAGGGCCAGGCGCAGGCCGAGGGCATCGCGATCGCGCAGTGCGAGGTGCCGCTGACGAACACCGGCGACGCCGTCGACGACGAGCGGGCGAACAGCGACGTCTACCGTCTCGCGACCTCGATCGAGGGCCGTGGCTGGTCGGTGCACACGCCGAGCAGCGTGGTCGCGGCGGCCGCGGGTGAGACGATCACCCTGCCCGTCTACGCCTCGCGCGGAGCCGACGCCTCGCGCGACGCGACCGTCACCGTGACGGCGACGAGCGAGAACGACCCGACGGCGACCGAGACGATCACCTGCGAGCTCGACGCACCGGGCAGCGCGCGCTGAGCCGCCGGGCGCCGATCGGGGCGCGCGGTGCCGGAACCCGGTTCCGGCACCGCGTCGCCCCGGTCGGCGCCGCTCCCCCGTCGGACCACCCACGACACGACGCCCGCCTCGGTGCGGGCGCAGGAGACGCCATGACCTCCCGACCCTTCCGGCGCGCGGCGCTCGGCATCACCGTCACGCTCTCGGCCGTCGCGCTCACCGCTTGCGCCCCCGCGGGCGACGCCGGCGGTGCCGGCGAGCGGTCCGACGCGCTCCAGCTCGTGATCCGCGACGGGAGCCTCCGCGAACTCGGCGCGACGTGCTCGGGCGCGCGTCCGTATCTCGACTTCCACCGGGGCGCCGAGCTCACGTTGACCGACGACGACGGCCGCGTCGCCTACTCGGTCGTCCTCGGGGACGGCGACGCGGTGAAGGTCGACGACATCGACTACGGCGACGCGCCGCGCATTCCGACCTTCTGCCGGTTCGCGCTCGACGCAGCGGACCTCGCCGACGGCGACTACACCGTCGCCATCGACGGCGACACCGCGGGCGAGTACGTCTCCGGCGGCGACTCGACCATGATCTTCGTACCGCCGCTCGCGTCGGTCGCCCCGAATCCCGAAGGAGCAGGATGATACCCGCACGGACCGCCGCAGCGGTCGCCCTGGCCGCCGCACTCGCACTCTCGACCGCGGCCTGCGCCGCAGCGGGTCCGAGGGGCGGAGCCGACCGCCTGCCCGGGCCGCCGCCCGCGGAGGCCTCCTACACCGCCGTCGACGGGGCACCCGACGCCCCCGCGATCGACGGCCGCCTCGTCGACCGGACCGACGTCGACCTCGAAGCGCTCGCCGCCGGGCGACCGTTGATCGTGCAGTTCATGGCGAGCTGGTGCACGACGTGCGCCGAGCAGCAGTCGGTGCTGGCGACGATCGCCGACGAGTACGGCGACGACGTCGCCATCGCACAGGTCTCGGGCGACGAGGACCCCGCCGCGCTCGAGCGGTATCTCGACGACCACGACGTCGCGCAGCCGGTGCTCGTCGACCCCGACCTGCAGATCTGGCGGTCGTTCGCCGTCACCGAACCGCCCGTGACGGCACTCATCGACGCCGAGGGCCACCTCGTCAAGCTGTGGCCGACGGGCGCCGACGCCGACCGGATCCGCGCCGAGCTCGACGAGATCGTCGTCGCTGCGGGCTGACGGGCCGAGCAGCTCGGGCGAGCCGACCCGCGGGGACACCCGGCCGCCGTCGCGGCGCGTGCTACTCCTCGCGCAGCGCCCGCCGCTCCTGCTCGAGTTCGACGAGCGCACGCTGCAGCGCGGCGAACGTCGCCTGGTCGGCGCGGTCGAGCCGCTGCAGCCGGCCGAGCAGCTCGGACTTCTGGCGCAGCAGCTCGCGGTCGACGAGCGCACTGACGACGCCGCGCACGTACGCGTCGAGCTCGGCGTCGCTGCGTTGCGGCACGGGCAGCACCGCGAGCTGCTGCACGACGCCCGCGAACGGCTGCGGCACCTCGGCGATGACGCGATCGACGCGCACGACGGGATCGGTCGATCCGAGCACCGACGCGATGCCGTCGCGCACCACGCCGAGGGTCGCATCGCCGAAGCGGCAGTCGACCGCATGGCGCAGCAGGTCGTCGCCGACCCGCTCGGGGAACTGCAGCATCGCCTGCAGCGCGTCGCGCTCGAGCCTCGTCGACGGATCGCGCGGCAGGGCGGTGATCGAGAACGGCCGTTCGGGCCCGTCGGGCGCCGCCGCCGGCGCGGGGGCGGATGCCTCGCCGCGGCCGTTCCCGGACGCGCGATCGCCGCGCCCAGCCGCACCCCGGACGGCCCGCGTGACCTCGCCGAGCTCCATGCCGAGCATGCGCGCGAGCTCGCGCGTGTAGCCGGGCCTGATCGACGCGTCGCGGATGTCGGCGACGACCGGGGCCGCCGCGCGAAGCGCCGAGACCCGGCCCTCGACCGTCTCGAGGTCGTAGCGGGCGAGGGTGTGCCGGATCACGAACTCGAACATCGGCACCTTCGTGTCGACGAGCGACCGCACTGCGGCATCGCCGCGGGCGAGGCGCAGGTCGCACGGGTCGAGCCCGTCGGGGGCGACCGCGACGAACGTCTGGGCGGCGAAGCGCTGCTCCTCGGCGAAGGCGCGCATGGCCGCCTTCTGCCCGGCCTCGTCGCCGTCGAACGTGAACACGACCTCACCCACGCCCGAGTCGTCGAGCACCCGGCGCAGCACCTTGATGTGGTCGACTCCGAACGCCGTGCCGCACGTCGCGATGGCCGCCGTCACCCCCGCGAGGTGACAGGCCATGACGTCGGTGTAGCCCTCGACGACGACGACCCGCTGCGTGCGGGAGATGTCGCGCTTGGCGAGGTCGAGCCCGTAGAGCACCTGCGCCTTGTGGTAGATCGCCGTCTCGGGGGTGTTGAGGTACTTCGGCCCCTTGTCGTCGTCGAGCAGGCGCCGCGCGCCGAAGCCGACGGTCTGGCCCGTGACGTCTCTGATCGGCCAGACCAGCCGGCCGCGGAACCGGTCGTACACGCCGCGGTCGCCCTGCGAGACGAGGCCGGCGGCGGCGAGCTCCTCGGGCGAATAGCCGCGCCCGCGGAGGTGGTCGGTCAGTGCGTCCCAGCTCTTCGGCGCGAAGCCGACGCCGAACCGGCGGGCCGCCTCGGCGTCGAAGCCGCGCTCGCCGAGGAAGCGGCGACCGACGTCGGCGGCGGGCTGCACGAGCTGCTCGACGAAGAACTCGGCCGCGGCCTGGTTGGCGGCGAGCAGCCGGGCGCGGTTGCCGTGGTCGGCGGCCGGCCCGCCGTCTTCGTAGTGCAGCTCGTAGCCGATGCGACCCGCGAGGCGCTCGACGGCCTCCGTGAACGTGACGTGGTCCATCTTCTGCAGGAAGCTGTAGACGTCGCCCGACTCTCCGCAGCCGAAGCAGTGGTAGTAGCCGACGCCGGGCCGCACGTTGAAGCTCGGACTGCGCTCGTCGTGGAAGGGGCAGAGGCCCTTCAGCGATCCGACGCCCGCGGACTTCAGGCTCACGTGCTCGCCGATGATGTCGGCGATGTTCGTGCGGGCCTTCACCTCTTCGACATCGCTCTGTCGAATCCGGCCGGCCATGGTCACATCCTATTCAGTGGGTCGAGCTCGCCGGGCGAGCGAAGGGGCGTCGGGAACCGGCGGGGTCAGCGCTGCACGAGCCGCTCGTGCCAGCTGAGCGCCGACTGGTCGGTGAGGCTCGCGACCTGGTCGACGACGACGCGCTTGCGGGCGTCGTCGTCGGGCGCTGCGGCCCAGTCCTCCGCGAAGCCGGTGTCGAGGTGCTGCTCGCCGGTCTCGTAGAGCACGTCGGCGAGCGAGGCGAGCACCTCGCGCTGCTGCCGGTAGATCGGCTGGCGCGTGTTGCGCGACATCACGAACGCCGCGACGATGCCCTTGAGCACGGCGATCTCGGCCTGGATCTCGCGGGGCACGACGACGTCGGCGTCGAACCGGATGAGACTCGCGAGCGGGAACGCCGAGCGCGTCGCCTCGGTCGCAGCGTGGGCGAAGCGGCCGATGAGCTGGCTCGTGAGGTTCTTGAGCCGCGCGTGGTCGCGGCGACCGCCCGACCACTCGTCGAGCCAGACGTCGAGCGAGTCGAGCCGGTCGAACGCCGCGATGAGCTCGTCGTGCGGGATCGCGCCGCCGATCCACTCGTACATCGAGCTCACGAGCTCGTCGTGGTCGACGCGGGCGCCGAGCGCGGCGACGTCGATGTAGCCGTTCACGATCGCGTCCTCGAAGTCGTGCACCGAGTAGGCGATGTCGTCGGAGAGGTCCATGACCTGCGCCTCGATGCAGAGCCGCCGCTCGGGCGCGCCCGCCCGCAGCCACTCGAACACGGCGACGTCGTCGTGGTAGAAGCCGAACTTCTGCCGGCCCGACGGGTCGGCGACGCCCGACGCCTCGGGCCACGGGTACTTGCAGCTCGCGTCGAGGCTCGCGCGCGTCAGGTTGAGGCCGTAGCTGCGCCCGTCGGCGCCGAACACCTTCGGCTCGAGCCGCGTCAGCAGGCGCAGCGTCTGCGCGTTGCCCTCGAAGCCGCCGATGTCGGCCGCCCACGTGTTGAGCGCCTTCTCGCCGTTGTGGCCGAACGGCGGGTGACCGAGGTCGTGCGCGAGGCACGCCGTGTCGACGACGTCGGGATCGAGCGCGAGGTTGTCGGCGAGCTCGCGGCCGATCTGCGCCACCTCGAGCGAGTGCGTGAGCCGGTTGCGGGCGAAGTCGAGGCCCGCCGTCGGGCTCAGCACCTGGGTCTTCGCGGCGAGCCGGCGCAGGGCGCTCGAGTGCAGCAGGCGCGCGCGGTCGCGCGCGAAGTCGCTGCGGCGCGAGGAGTGCTCCTCGGGCAGCAGTCGCTCGGTGTCGGCGGCCTCGTACCCGCCGAAGAGTCGCGCCGCCACCTCAGCCGCCGCTCGTGTCGAGTTCGGCGTCGACGAGGGTCACCCGGTCGTGGCCCACGAGCTCCTGCGAGTCGAGCCACCCCTCGGGCAGCGCCGGGTTCTTCGGCGTGCCCGCCCGCCCGCGCGGGCCCTCTGCACCCTCGCCCGGGTACGGCATCGACCAGTCGAGTGTGCCGAGCAGGTCGTCGAGCATCGCGAGCGACTCGACGGTCGCGAGGCGCGCTCGCAGGTCGCCGCCGACGGGGTAGCCCTTGAAGTACCACGCCACGTGCTTGCGGATGTCGCGGCAGCCGCGCTCCTCGCTGTCGAAGAACTCGGTGAGCAGCTCGGCGTGCCGGCGGAAGGTCTGCGCCACCTGCCCGAGCGACGGCCGGAAGAGCGCCTCGTCGCCGTCGGCGAGCTCGCCGCGGAAGCCGGCTGCGAGGTCGCCGAAGAGCCACGGGCGCCCGAGGCATCCGCGCCCGACGACGACGCCGTCGCACCCGGTCTCGTCGACCATGCGCAGCGCGTCGCCCGCCGACCAGATGTCGCCGTTGCCGAGCACCGGGACGCTCGTCACCGTCTCTTTCAGCTTCGTGATCGCCGACCAGTCGGCCTGGCCCGAGTAGAACTCGGCTGCGGTGCGCGCGTGCAGCGCCACGGCGGCGACGCCCGCACCCTCGGCGATGCGGCCGGCCTCGAGGTAGGTGAGGTGGTCGGAGTCGATGCCCTTGCGCATCTTCACCGTCAGCGGCTTGTCGCCGGCGGCCTTCACCGCCCCCTCGACGATGTCGCGGAAGAGCCCGGTCTTCCACGGCAGGGCCGAGCCGCCGCCCTTGCGGGTGACCTTCGGCACGGGGCATCCGAAATTGAGGTCGATGTGGTCGGCGCGATCTTCGGCGACGAGCATCGTGACCGCCTCGGCGACGGTCTTCGGATCGACGCCGTAGAGCTGGATCGAGCGGGGCGTCTCGGACTCGTGGTGCGTGATGAGGCGCATCGACTCGGGCGTGCGCTCGACGAGCGCGCGCGACGTGATCATCTCGGAGACGTAGAGACCGGCGCCGAACTCGCGGCACAGCCGCCGGAACGCGGTGTTCGTGATGCCCGCCATCGGCGCGAGCACGACGGGCACGTCGAGTGCGAGGTCGCCGATCGCGAGCGGACCGCGGGTGAGGGTGGTGGAAGACATCACCGTCGATTCTCCCAGAGTTCTGCGGCGCGGCGCCCGTCGGCCGGCTGCGAGCCTAGGATTTCGAGCAGACGACCGGTTGAGGAGGACGAGATGACGGAGCTCACGGGTGCCGAGCGGGTGCGGGCGGACGCGGAGGCGCGAGGCCTCGACGTCGAGATCATCGAGCGGCCGGCCGCGCGAAGCCTCGAGGAGGCGGCGGAGCTCATGGGCATCTCCCCCGGCGACATCGTGAAGTCGCTCGTCGTGAAGCGCAGCGACGACACCTACCTCTTCGCACTCGTGCCCGGCGGGCGCAAGATCAGCTGGCCGAAGCTGCGCGCCCTCGTCGGCGTCAACAAGCTGCAACTGCCCGATGCCTCGCTCGCGCTCGCCGCGACGGGCTACGAGCGCGGCACGATCACGCCGCTCGGCTCGACCACCGCTTGGCCCGTCTACGTCGACGAGTCCGTCGCCGGCCGCCGGGTGTCGATGGGCGCGGGCGAGCACGGCCGCAGCCTGTTCGTCGACGCCGACGCGCTCATCGCCGCGTTCGACGCGACGGTCGCCGACCTCAGCGACCCCGAGTAGCGGAGACGAGCGACCGTTTCGGGAATGCCCGGCGCACCCGATGCGTTCGCATCCATCGTGAGTACTCCCATCAAGATCGACATCTGGTCCGACATCGCGTGCCCGTGGTGCTACATCGGCAAGCGCCACCTCGAGGCGGGCATCGCGTCCCTCGGCGACGAGGCGCCCGACGTCGAGATCGAGTACCACTCGTTCGAGCTCGCGCCCGACACGCCCGTCGACTTCGAGGGCAGCGAGGTCGACTTCCTCGCGAAGCACAAGGGCCTGCCGGCCGACCGCGTCCAGCAGATGCTGCAGCACGTCACGGGCGTCGCCGCGAACGCCGGCCTCGACTACGACTTCGACGCGCTCAAGCACACGAAGACGCTCAAGGCGCACGAGCTGCTGCACTTCGCGAAGTCGCAGGGCCGTCAGCTCGAGCTCTCCGAGGTGCTCTTCCAGGCCTACTTCACCGACGGTCGCCACGTCGGCCGCATCGACGAGCTCGTGGAGCTCGCCGTGGAGGCCGGTCTCGACGGCGACGCGGCGCGCGAGGCGCTCGAGTCGGGTCGCTACGCCGCCGACGTGCAGGCCGACATCGCCCAGGCCGGCGCCTACGGCATCAACGGCGTGCCGTTCTTCGTCTTCGAGGGCAAGTACGGCGTCTCGGGTGCGCAGCCCGCCGAGGTGTTCGGCCAGGTGCTCACCCAGGTCGCCGGCGAACGCGACGGCGCCGCCGCGTGAGCCGCGAGCTCGAGGCGGATGCCGCGGGCACGGCGCCGAGCGCGGCGTCGACGTCCGTGGCGGGCGCGTCCGAGGCATCCGCGTCGCCGTTCACCCTGCTGCCGGGCGCTGCGGGCGCCATGGTCTGCGAGGGCGACGTCTGCTACATCCCGGGCCTCTCGGCGGAGTAGCCGGGCGGACGTCCCCGCCTAGAGTGGACGGATGTCCGACTCCCCCGCGCCGCCGCGCCGCATCCTCGTCGCCGGCGCGAGCGGTGCCGGGAAGACGACGCTCGCGCGGCGCATCGCTGCCGCGGCCCGGCTGCCCTACCAGGAGATCGACGCCCTCTTCCACGGTGCCGACTGGACCCCGAGGCCGAGCTTCGTCGACGACGTCGACCGGTTCACCGCGCAGGACGGGTGGGTGACCGAGTGGCAGTACGGCGAGGTGCAGCCGTTGCTCGCCGAACGCGCGCAACTGCTCGTCTTCCTCGACTACTCGCGGTGGCGCGTGATGCGACAGGTGACCCGGCGAACCGTGCGGCGCCGCCTGCGCCGCGAGGAACTCTGGAACGGCAACGTCGAAGCGCCGTTGCACACGATCTTCTCCGATCCCGAGCACATCATCCGCTGGGCGTGGCGCACGCACGGCACGCGGGCGGCGCTCGTCGCGTCGGCCGCCGCCGCGAATCCCGCCCTCGAGGTCGTGCGCCTGCGCCGGCCGAGCGACGCCGACGCGTGGCTCGCGCAGGCCTTCCCTTCGGACAGCTAGCGATATATCGTTGAGTATCGTTCGCGTATCGCGGGAGGTCATCATGAACGGCAATCGCCCGACCGGCGGATTCGGCGGCCACGGCTTCGGCGCACCGGGTTTCGGCGCGCCCGGCAACCCCGGGGCGGCTCTCTGGGAGGCGATGGAGCAGTTCCGCTCCTCGTTCGACCAGCGCCCCGGCATGAAGCGGATGGCCCGCGGCGACGTGCGCGCGGCGGTGCTCGCGCTGCTCGCCGAGCAGCCGATGCACGGCTACCAGATCATCCAGGAGATCGAGGAGCGCAGCGGCGGCTCGTGGAAGCCGAGCGCGGGCTCGGTCTACCCGACCCTGCAGCTGCTCGCCGACGAGGGGCTGATCACCGCCACCGAGCTCCAGGGGCGCAAGACCTACTCGCTCACCGAGGCCGGGCGCGACGAGGCGGCGGCCGGCGCAGACCGACCGGCACCCTGGGAGTCGCCGTCGGTGCAGGGCGGCGCGCACCGGGCGCTCTCGAAGGCCGGCGTCGAACTCGCCGCGGCCGCGGCCCAGCTCGGCCGCACCGGCACGCCCGAGCAGCTGCAGCAGGCGGTGACCGTGCTCGACGAGGCGCGGCGCAAGCTCTACGCGATCCTGGCCGAGGACTGATCGGGGTGCGGCGCGGAATGCCGCATCCGTCGCACTGCGAGAGGATGACGGCATGACCGACGGTGCCCACCGCGCCCGATCCCGCAGAATCCTCGGATTCGCCGCGCGGCAGCTCGTGCAGCTCTGGTGGTACGAGCTCGTGCTACCGAAGATCGGGTTCTCGGCCGTCGCCGACCGCACGCGCGAACGCCGCATGCGCCGGCTCGCGGAGCGCTTCCGCACCCTCGCCGTCGAGCTCGGCGGCCTCATGATCAAGGTCGGGCAGTTCATGTCGTCGCGACTCGACGTGCTGCCGCCCGAGATCACCTCCGAGCTCGAGGGCCTGCAGGACGAAGTGCCGCCTGTGCCGTTCCCCGCGATCCGCGAGCTCGCCGAGGCCGAGCTCGGCGCGCCGCTCGAGCAGGTGTACGCCCGATTCGACGCCGTGCCTGTCGCGGCCGCGTCGCTCGGCCAGGCGCACCGGGCGCGGCTCTCGCCGACCGACGCGTCCGACACCGGGTTCGCCGACGTCGTCGTCAAGGTGCAGCGGCCCGGCATCGACCAGATCGTCGCCGTCGACCTCGCGGCGCTCCGACGCGTGGCCGGGTGGCTTCGGCGCGTGCGGGTCGTCTCCGATCACGTCGACGCCCCCGCGCTCGTCGAGGAGTTCGCGCAGACGAGCCACGAGGAGATCGACTACCTGCACGAGGCGCAGAACGCCGAGCGCTTCGCGGAGGCGTTCGCGGACGAGGCGCGGGTGTACGCACCGGCCGTCGCCTGGGAGCGGACCACCCGCCGCGTGCTGACGCTCGAAGACGTCACGGCGATCAAGATCAACGACACCGACGCGCTCCGCGCCGCCGGCATCGCCCCCGCCGACGTGGCGGGCGTCTTCGCCGAGGTCATGTTCGACCAGGTGTTCACGCACGGCTTCGTGCACGCCGACCCCCATCCGGGCAACATCTTCGTGACGCCGCTCACCCGGGCCGCCGCCGACGCGGCAGCCGGGGGCGCGGCCGGCGCCGGCGATCGGGACGCGTCGGCCCGCGGCATCCCGTGGCGCCTGACCTTCGTCGACTTCGGCATGATGGCGGAGGTGCCCGCCGAGCTGCGCGGCGGACTGCGCACCCTCGTGATCGCCGTCGCCGCACGCGACGGCGCCGGCATGATCGCGGCGGCGCACGAGATCGGCGTGCTCATGCCCTCGGCCGACACGGCGGAGCTCGAGCGCGCGCTCTCGCAGCTCTTCGAGCGGTTCGGCGGCATGGGGTTCGCCCAGCTCAAGCACGTCGACCCCCGCGAGTTCCGCGACTTCGGCGTCGAGTTCGGCGACGTCATGCGCTCGCTCCCCTTCCAGCTGCCCGAGCACCTGCTGCTGCTCATCCGTGCGGTCGCACTCACCTCGGGCATGTGCAGCTCGCTCGATCCCGAGTTCAACGTCTGGGACGCGGTCGAGCCCTACGCGAGGCAGCTCCTGAACGAGGAGCGCGGCGGCCTCGCGCAGGACCTGCTCGGGCAGGCGATGACGAGCGCCGGCATCCTCTGGGGGATGCCGCAGCGGGTCGACGCCCTCATCACGAAGGCCGACCAGGGGCGGATGTCGTTCGACACGTCGCGCCTCGAGCGCCGGCTCGACCGGCTCGAAGGCGTCGCGCGCCGGGTGGTGTCGGCGGTGCTGTTCGCGGCGCTCGTCATCGGCGGTGCGCTGCTCGTCGGTGCGAACCCCGCGCTCGGCTGGACGCTCATGGCGCTGTCGGTGCTGCCGCTCGCGCACGCCCTGTTCGCGGGCGTCGTGAATCGGATGCGGCGGCGCTCGCGCTGACGCGCCGACGCCGTGCCGGCGCACGGCGGCCCGCGACGCGGCTCAGCCGCTGACGGTCGGGGCGTCGACCGCCCCGCCGAAGCGGCGGTTGCGGCGGGCGTAGAGCTCGATGGCCTGCCACAGGTCGGTGCGGCTGAAGTCGGGCCACAGCGTGTCGAGGAACACCATCTCGGCGTACGCCGACTGCCAGAGCAGGAAGTTCGAGGTGCGCTGCTCCCCCGACGAGCGCACGAAGAGGTCGACGTCGGGCATGTCGGGCTGGTAGAGGCGCTTGGCGATCTGCTTCTCGCTCACCGCCGACGGGCGCAGCCGGCCGGCGGCGACGTCGTCGGCGATCTGCCGCACGGCGTCGGTGATCTCGTTGCGCCCGCCGTAGTTCACGCACATCGTGAGCGTGAGCACGTCGTTGCCGGCGGTCAGCCGCTCGGCGAACTGCAGCTCCTCGATGACCGACTTCCAGAGGCGTGGCTTGCGCCCCGCCCAGCGGATGCGCACGCCCCACTCGTTGAGCTGGTCGCGACGGCGGTGGAGCACGTCGCGGTTGTAGCCCATCAGGAAGCGCACCTCGTCGGGCGAGCGCTTCCAGTTCTCGGTCGAGAACGCGTAGACCGAGAGGTGCTTGACGCCCGCCTGGATCGCGCCCGCGACGACATCGAGGAGCGCCGCCTCGCCCGCCTTGTGCCCCTCGATGCGGGTGAGCCCGCGCTGGTTGGCCCAGCGGCCGTTGCCGTCCATGACGATCGCCACGTGCGCCGGCACCGATCCCTTCGGGAAAGCCGGCGGGTGGATGCCCGTCCAGTCGATCGGCCGGTACGGCACGGCGTCGCGGTGGGTGTAGGGCTTGGGACTCACGTGGTGGCCATTCCTGGTTCGGCGGGTCGGGTGGGCAGCTCGTTCGGGTCGGTCGCCTCGGGCGGCGCGACGCCGGGGGCCGGGGCGGATGCCTCGCGGCTGACGTGGGGCAGCGATCGCAGACCCCGCTCGAGGTGCCATTGGGTGTAGGCCGCGACGATGCCCGACGCCTGGTTGCGGTCGCGCTCGGGCGCGGCCTCGGCCATCGCCCAGTCGCCCGAGAGCAGCGCGCCCAGGAGCTCGACCGTCGATCGGGCGATGCGCGGCGTGCCGGGCGGGGCGCACTCGTCGTCGCAGACCACGCCGCCGAGCTGCACGACCACGGCCGTGTGCTCGCCGGGCCGCCCGCAGCGCGAGCAGTCGCCGAAGCTCGGCGCCCAGCCCGCGAGGGCGAGTGCGCGCAACAGGTAGGAGTCGAGCGTGAGCGCGGGGCCGTGCTCACGCCGAGCGAGCGAGCGCAGCGCGCCGACGAGCAGCAGGTACTGCTGCAGCGAGCCCTCGGCCTCGGTGAGCTTGTCGGCGGTCTCGACCATCGCGTTCGCGGCCGTGTAGGCCGCATAGTCCTGCGAGATGTCGGCGCCGTACGAGCCGAGCGACTCGGCCTGCGTCACGACGTCGAGGCTGCGGCCCTCGTAGAGCTGCAGGTCGGCGACCATGAACGGCTCGAGCCGTGCGCCGAACTTCGAGCCCGTGCGGCGCACGCCCTTCGCGACCGCGCGCACCTTGCCGTGCTGCCGGGTCAGCAGGGTGACGATTCGGTCGGCCTCGCCCAGCTTGTGGGTGCGCAGCACGACGGCTTCATCTCGGTACACGGGCACCCTTCGATTCTCCCATCACTGCGGGGCGGGGCATCCGTGATTCACTGTGAGCGTGGAAACCGCCCAGTTCACCATCCCCCTCTGGCTCGACCTCACCGCGGTCGGACTCGGCGGCGTGCAGGGCGCCCTGTTCGCCTCGGGATTCCGCGGCGAGCGGCGGCTCGACCTGCTCGGCGTCGCGATCGTCGGCATCGTGATGGGCCTCGGCGGCGGGGCCATCCGCGACCTGCTGCTCAACGTGCAGATCGGTGCCTTCCAGAACAACTGGTACCTCGTCACCGCGGTCGCGGCGGCGCTCGTGGGCATGCTGCTCGCGGGGCCCTTGCAGCGGCTCAACGGCGTCATCGTCGGACTCGACGCGATCGTGATCGGCATGTTCGGCGCGTTCGGCACGTCGAAGGCGCTGGGGCTCGGCCTGCCGATCCTGCCGGCCGTGTTCGTCGGCGTCGCCGCCGCGGTCGGCGGCGGCATCCTGCGCGACATGCTCATGAGCCTGCCCGTCGCCATCATGCACGTCGGCTCGCTCTACGCGGTCGCGGCCGCGGCCGGATGCCTCGTGCTCGCGCTCCTCGACGTGTTCGGGGTGCCGCTCTTCATCGGGGGCATCGTGTGCGTCGTCGTCACGAGCGTGATCCGCTGGCTCGCGGTGATCTTCGACCTCTCGCTGCCAGAACAGCGAATGCTCTACCGTCGCAAGGTCGCGACCGAGACGGGCGTGCTGCCGGTCGTGCGTCGCTGACGCGCCCTCGCCTCGTTTCGTTCCGGGGGTGCTCGTGCGCAGGTCTCAGGGCCGTCGAGCAGCCCGACTTGCGGAAATGCACCCCCGGAACGGAGTGGACGGGAATCGCGGGGGTCAGACGCCGGCGAGGGCGGGCTCGGGCTCCACGACGGTCGTGCGCAGCGCGCGGTTCACGGCCGAGACGACCGCCTTCAGCGAGGCCGTCGAGATGTCGGCGTCGATGCCGACGCCCCACAGCACGCGCCCTTCGACCTCGAGCTCGACGTACGCGGCGGCCTGGGCGTCGCCGCCCGCCGAGAGCGTGTGCTCGACGTAGTCGCGCAGCTTGACGTCGACGCCCTCGGCGCCCAGCACGTTGAGGAACGCCGAGATCGGGCCGTTGCCGCTCGCGTCGGCGTCGACCCGCTCGTCGCCGTCGCGCAGGCCCACGCGCACGTTCACGACGCCGTCGAGGGCGCTCTCGGTGCGCAGGCCCAGCAGTTCGAACCGGCCCCACTTCTCGTCGGGTCGGTCGGCCGGGGCCGGCAGGTACTCGTCGTTGAAGATGCGCCAGATGTCATCGCTCGACACCTCGCCGCCCTCGGCGTCGGTCTTCGCCTGCACGACGCCCGAGAACTCGATCTGCAGCCGTCGCGGCAGGTCGAGTGCGTGGTCGGTCTTCAGCAGGTAGGCGACGCCGCCCTTGCCCGACTGCGAGTTGACGCGGATGACGGCCTCGTAGCTGCGCCCGAGGTCTTTCGGGTCGACCGGCAGGTACGGCACGGCCCACTCGAGGTCGTCGACGGCGACGCCGGCCTCGTCGGCGCGGGCCTCCATCGACTCGAAGCCCTTCTTGATCGCGTCCTGGTGCGAGCCCGAGAAGGCGGTGTAGACGAGGTCGCCGGCCCACGGGCTGCGCTCGTGCACGCGCAGCTGGTTGCAGTACTCGGCCGTGCGCTTGATCTCGTCGAGGTCGCTGAAGTCGATCTGCGGGTCGACGCCCTGCGTGAACAGGTTGATGCCGAGGGCGACGAGGTCGACGTTGCCGGTGCGCTCGCCGTTGCCGAACAGGCAGCCCTCGATGCGGTCGGCGCCGGCCATGTAGCCGAGCTCGGCGGCGGCGATCGCCGTACCGCGGTCGTTGTGGGGGTGCAGCGAGAGGATGACGTTCTCGCGGTACTTCAGGTGCCGGCTCATCCACTCGATCGAATCGGCGTAGACGTTCGGCGTCGCCATCTCGACGGTCGCGGGCAGGTTGATGATGACGTTGCGCTCGGCCGTCGGCTCGAAGACGTCGAGCACCTGGTTGCAGACGTCGACGGCGAACTCGAGCTCGGTGCCCGTGTAGCTCTCGGGCGAGTACTCGTAGTAGACGGTCGTGCCGGGAACGGTGCGCTCCATCTCACGGCACTTGCGGGCGCCGTGCAGTGCGATGTCGATGATGCCCTGCTTGTCGGTGCGGAACACGACCTCGCGCTGCAGCACGCTCGTGGAGTTGTAGAGGTGCACGATCGCCTGCTTCGCGCCGGCGATCGCCTCGTAGGTGCGCTCGATGAGGTGGTCGCGCGCCTGGGTCAGCACCTGGATCGTGACGTCGTCGGGGATCGCCCCCTCGTCGATGAGCTGGCGCACGAAGTCGAAATCGGTCTGGCTCGCGCTCGGGAAGCCGACCTCGATCTCCTTGTAGCCCATCTTGACGAGCAGGTCGAACATGATGCGCTTGCGCTCGGGGCTCATCGGGTCGATGAGCGCCTGGTTGCCGTCGCGCAGGTCGACGGCGCACCAGCGCGGCGCGACCTCGATGCGCTTCGACGGCCACGTGCGATCGGGCAGCTCGACCGAGATCTGCTCGTGGAAGGGGCGGTACCGGTGGACGGGCATCGCCGAGGGCTTCTGGGTGTTCTGCATTTGGGTGCTCTTCTCGCTTTTCGGATCTATTCAGCCGACGACGAACTCCGCAGCGAGGGAGGCCTGAGAACTAGGACTCGCTGCGGCAGCTAAGGAGAAGCAGGCCGTGAAGCACGCGACAAGGCTAACATCCGCGCGCCGGGCGCGCACGCGTGTGACGTCGTGCGCAGCTCGGCGACGTTCGTCGGGCGGCACGGTGAAGCGGGCGGATGCCTCCCCCGAGGCATCCGCCCGCCCTTCCCCGCCTCGCGACGCCCCTAGTCGACCGCGAGGGCTGCGACCGGCGAGACGCGCATGGCGCGCCGGGCCGGAGCGATGGACGCGGCGAGCGTGAGCACGCCCGCTGCGACGATGAGGACCCCGATCATCACCCACGGGATGCCCGGGAAGACGAACACCGGCTCACCCTGCGCACCTCCGAGCAGGGCCTGGGCGCCGGCCCAGCCGTACCCGAAGCCGAGCACGAGGCCGGTGAGCGTCGCGGCGACGGTGAGCGCCGCGCTCTCGACGACGATCATGCGACGCAGCTGCCGCCGGTCGAAGCCGAGCGCGCGCAGCAGGCCGAGCTCCCGGGAGCGCTGCAGCACGCTGAGCGACAGGGTGTTGACCATACCGATCGCCGCGATGAGCGCGCTGAAGCCGATGAGCACCGTGAAGACCGCGATCGTCGCGTTCAACATCGGCTCGATGCCCGCGAACACCTCGGGCTGCGCCTTCTGGGCGGCGAGGATCATCGCGCGGTACGACTCCATCGTGACGGAGAACGTCGTGACGAGCGTGACGCCGATGACGAGGCCGATCGTCATGCGCGAGCTGCGCTCGGGGTTGCGCACCGCGTTCTCGGCGGCGAGGCGTGCGGCGGGCGAGCGACCGAACAGGCGCCCGACGAGCCGCAGCACGGGCGGCATCACGACGTCGGCGCCGAGCACGACGCCCGTGAACGAGACGATGCCGCCGACCATGCCGATGAGCACGCCCTCGGGACGGGTGAGCCCCACGACGACGCCGACCGCGAGCATGGCCACCCCCACCACGACGAGCACCGCCGCCGTGATGTTGCGGCCGCGCCGACGGCCGACGGCCTCCTGGCTCTGCGGGTTCGCGTTGCCGATCGCCTCGGCCGGGCGCACCTTGAGCACCCGCCGTGAGCCGACCCACGAGGCGAGCCAGGTCGTGAGCGCGACGGCGATCGCAGGCAGCACGACCGCGACGTTGAGGTAGTCGTACTCGGTCTCGGGCAGCATCCCGCTCGCGACCGCGAAACGGGCGAGGCCGTATGCCGATGCCGTGCCGAGCAGGATGCCGATCGCCGCACCCGCGAAGCCGATGACGAGCCCCTCCTTCGCGATATGGGCGCGCTGGGCGCGGGCGCTCGAACCGATGAGGCGAAGGAGCGCGATCACGCGAGTACGCCCCGCGACGACCGTCGCGACCGTGTTCGTGGTGACGATCGCGCTCACGTAGACGGCGATGACGATGAACACCGTCGCGAGCACGCCGAGCATGAGTGCGACGGTGTCGCTCTCGCCCGTGACGTCGTCGGCCCGGATCGCCGCGGCCAGGAGGCCCGTCACCTGCAGGAGGAGCACGCCGAAGGTTCCCGCGATCGTCGCAACGAGGAGCGTCGGCCACTGGTCCTTGAACCGGGTGCGCATCAGGCCGCCAGTTCCATCGACAGCATGAACGACGAGATCTCCTCGGGCGTCGAACGTCCCGCGTCGCGCACGATGCGGCCGTCGGCGAGGAACAGGATGCGGTCGGCGTGGCTCGCGGCGACCGGGTCGTGCGTGACCATCGCGATCGACTGGCCGTAGGTCGCGCTCGCCGAGGCGAGGAGCCCGAGCACCTCGCGTCCCGTGCGCGAGTCGAGGTTGCCGGTCGGCTCGTCGGCGAAGACGAGATCGGGTCGGGTGGCGAGCGCCCGCGCGATCGCCACGCGCTGCTGCTGTCCGCCCGAGAGCTCGTGCGGGCGGTGCGTCAGCCGCTCACCGAGACCGAGCGTCGCGAAGAGCTCGTCGATCCAGGCCCGCTCGTCGTTCGTCGGGCGACGGCCGTCGAGCTCGAACGGCAGCATCACGTTGCCGCGCACGTCGAGCGTCGGCACGAGGTTGAACGACTGGAACACGAAGCCGATGCGGCGGCGGCGCAGCACCGTGAGCGCCGAGTCGCCGAGCCCGGTGATGTCGGTGTCGCCGAGCCAGACCCGGCCCGCGCTCGGCGAGTCGAGCCCGGCCATGATGTGCATGAGGGTCGACTTGCCGGAGCCGCTCGGCCCCATGATGGCGGTGAACTCGCCGCGGCGGAGGCCCAGCGAGACGTCGTCGAGTGCGGTGACGGTGCCGGCGCCCTGTCCGTAGCGCTTGACGAGGCCGGCGACGCGGGCGATGAGACCGAGGTCGGAGGGTTGGATCTGCATGTCTTCGACGCTACGGATGCCGCAGGGCCGGCCTCATCCGGCTGAGGGCTTGCCCGCGTCATCCTCGAGGATGACGTTCGGATCAGCCTGCCGACTGCCGCGACGCTCGCGACGTGGGCGTCACCCGGCCGCGGGGTCGGAGAGGTCGTGCTCGTACGCGAAGACGACGAGCTGCACGCGATCGCGCAGGCCGAGCTTCGCGAGGATGCGGCTGACGTGGGTCTTCACGGTGGCCTCGGAGAGGAACTCACCCGACGCGATCTCGGCGTTCGAGAGGCCGCGCGCCGCCAGGGCGAAGATCTCGCGCTCGCGCGGCGTGAGGTCGTTCCACGCGGGCGGCGCCGCACGCCGGCCGGACGCGGCGCCGACATGCGCGAAGAGCGCCCGTGTCGCCGAGGCCGCGATGACCTGGTTGCCCTGGTGCACCGTGCGGATCGCGGCGAGCAGGAAGTCGGGATCCGCGTCCTTCAGCACGAACCCGCTCGCGCCCGCCCGGATGGCCCTGGCCGCGTTCTCGTCGAGGTCGAACGTCGTGAGCACGAGGATCCGCGGGGCGGGGCGGCCGTCGCGATCGGCTTCCGCGAGGATGCGCTCGGTCGCTCCGATGCCGTCCATCAGCGGCATGCGGACGTCCATGAGCACGACATCCGGACGTTCGGTCGCCGCGAGCGCGACGGCGGCGCTGCCGTCGCCGGCCTCCCCGGCGACCTCGAGGTCGGGCTGCGACTCGACGAGCATGCGGACGCCGGCGCGGAACAGCGCCTGGTCGTCGACGAGGGCGACGCGGATCGTCATGCGGTCCTTCCGGTGCGGGCGGGGATGCGGGCGGTGAGCCGGAACACGCCGTCGTCGCCGGCCACCGCCTGCAGGGTACCGCCGGCGAGCTGCGCGCGCTCGCGCATGCCGGGGATGCCGTGGCGGAATGCGTGCGAGTCGGGCGGCGGCACGTCGGCGCGGCGCGCGTTGACGAGCTCGACGGCGACGCCGCCCTCGTCCCAGCGCAGCCGGAGCTCGACCGGCTGCGTCACGTCGCCGTGCCGCAGTGCGTTCGTGAGCCCCTCCTGCACGATGCGGTAGACGGCGATCTGCTGACCGGTGCCGAGCTCGGGGCGCACCCCCTGCTCGTCGAGGCGGACGTCGAGCCCGGCGGCGCGCACCTGCTCGAGCAGGGTGCCGAGGTCGTCGAGCACCGGCTGCGGGGACTCGGTCTCGTGGTGGCGCAGCTCGGCGAGCAGCATCCGCACGTCGCCGAGTGCGCCGCGGGCGACGCCCGCGATGGTGCCGAGGGCGTCGACCGCCGACTCGGGCCGCGTGCGGGCCGCGAACCGGGCGCCGTCGGCCTGGGCGATCACGACCGCGAGCGAGTGCGCGACGACGTCGTGCATGTCGCGGGCGATGCGGTTGCGCTCCTGCTCGACGACGTAGCGGTACTCGGCGAGTTCGCGCTCACGGTTCGCGACCTCCTCCCGGCGCCGCACCTCGCGCGTGTCGCGCACGGCCCGCACGAGCAGGCCGGCCGTCCAGGCGAGCACGAGCACCGCGATCGAGGCGACGAAGAGCACGCCCGTCATGAGCAGCGTCGTCACCGGATCCTGCGGCGCCCCGTTGATGAGCGGCTTCACGACCGCGAGGTACGCCGTCGCGAACACGGCGCCGACGCCCGCCGAACCGAGCCCGAGCCACTTCACGACCCGTCCGCCGTGGGCCGCCGTCGAGTAGAGCACGCCCAGCACGGCCGCGTCGTAGAGCTGCAGGTCGCGCAGCAGCAGCATCTGCGCGAGCGCACCGGCCCACGCGATCGCGAGCGACCAACCGGGGTCGTACCGGCGCACCGCGAGTGCCGCCGCGAACACGACGAGCAGCACGAGGTCGTAGACGCCGCCGAGCAGGGCGAACGGCAGGCAGGCCAGCCCGAACACGCCGGCGAGCACGATGTCGGTCGTGAGCTTCGCGCGGCTGATCCTGGTGGTCACCGATCCACCGTACGTGCTCGCGGGCGCCGCGACCGGCTCACCGGCCGGGAATCATCCTCGAGAGGTACGGCGTCGCGAGTCTCGGTGCGCGCGCTGCGACCGCTCCCCCGGACCACCGGAGATCGGTGCCCCTCAGAACCCGAGGCGACCGAGCTGCTTCGGATCGCGCTGCCAGTCCTTCGCGACCTTCACGTGGAGGGCGAGGTAGACCTTGCGACCGAGCAGCTGCTCGATCTGCCCGCGCGCCGCTGCGCCGACCTCCTTGAGGCGGGCGCCGCCCTTGCCGATGATGATGCCCTTCTGGCTGTCGCGCTCGACGAAGAGATTGGCGTACACCTCGACGAGGTCCTTGTCGTCGCGCTCGACGAGGTCGTCGACGGTCACGGCGATCGAGTGCGGCAGCTCGTCGGAGACGCCCTCGAGCGCCGCCTCGCGCACGAACTCGGCGATGCGGTCGGTGAGGTCCTCGTCGGTGAGCGCCTCGGCCGGGTAGAGCGGCTGCCCCGACTCGGGCATGAGGGAGAGCAGCTCGGCGACGAGCACGTCGAGCTGCTCGCCGCGCGGCGCGGACACGGGGATGATCGCGGCCCAGTCGCGCAGCTCGGACACGGCGAGCAGCTGCTCGGCGACCTTCGCCTTCGACGTGGCGTCGGTCTTCGTGACGATCGCGACCTTCTTCGCGTGCGGGTACTGGTCGAGCTGCTCGTTGATGAACCGGTCGCCCGGGCCGATCGCCTCGTTCGCCGGCACGCAGAACGCGATGACGTCGACGTCGCCGAGGGTCGACTGCACGAGCGTGTTGAGGCGCTCGCCGAGCAGCGTGCGCGGCCGGTGCAGGCCGGGGGTGTCGACGAGGATGAGCTGCCCGTGCTCGCGGTGCACGATGCCGCGGATCGCGCGGCGGGTCGTCTGCGGCTTCGAGCTCGTGATCGCGACCTTCTCGCCGACGAGCGCGTTCGTGAGCGTCGACTTGCCGACGTTGGGTCGTCCGACGAACGACACGAATCCGGCGCGGTACTCAGTCACGGTGGTTCCTCTCCACGGTCTCGCCCCCGTCGAACGCGGTATGGGCGTCGATGAGGGCCTGGTCGGCCTCGACGAGGATCGTCGAGATGCGCTTGCGCCGCCCCTCGGTGCGCTCGGCCTCGAGGATGAGGCCCGAGACGCTCGCGCGCTCGCCGGGCTGCGGCAGCCGGCCGAGCTCCTTCGCGAGGAGGCCTCCCGCCGAGTCGACGTCCTCGTCGTCGAGATCGAGCCCGAACAGCTCGCCGAGCTCGTCGATCGGGAGCCGCGCGTTCACCCGGTAGCGCCCCTCGCCGAGGTCTTCGACCTGGGCGGCCTCTCGGTCGTACTCGTCGGAGATGTCGCCGACGAGCTCCTCGATGAGGTCCTCGAGCGTCGCGAGCCCCGCGATGCCGCCGTACTCGTCGACGACCATCGCGAGATGGGTCGACTCGAGCTGCATCTGCCGCAGCAGCGCGTCGGCCTTCATCGAGTCGGGCACGAACGTCGCGGGCCGGGCGAGCTCGCCGACGGTGAGCCCCTCCGCGTCGAGCGGGCGCTCGAAGCCGAGCTTCGCGAGGTCGCGCAGGTACAGGATGCCGGTCACGTCGTCGGCGTCGCGCGCGATGACGGGGATGCGCGAGTACCCGGCCTTGAGGAACAGCGCCATCGCGTGCGGCAGGTGCGCCGTCGCGTCGATCGTCACCATGTCGGTGCGCGGCACCATGACCTCGCGCACGACGGTGTCGCTGAACTCGAAGATCGAGTGGATGAGCTCGCGGTCGCCCTCCTCGAGCACCTCGAGCTCGGCGGCCTCGTCGACCATGCTGAGCAGCTGCTCCTCGCTCGAGACGCCGGCGAACCGCAGCCGGCCGGGCGTCACGCGGTTGCCGAGCGAGACGAGCGCACCGGCCAAGGGGCCGATGAGCACGCGCAGGAAGTGCACGAGCGGTGCGGTGATCCGCAGCACGGCGGGCGCGTGGGCGCGGCCGACGCTGCGCGGGCTCGCGCCCACGAGCACGAACGACGCCGCGGTCATGATGAGCGCCGCGCAGAGCAGCACGAGCCAGATGTCGTCGATGAAGAACGTGAAGGCGAGCGTCACGAGCACCGCGGCGGTCGTCTCCGAGACGATGCGCACGAAGTTGACGGCGTTGACGTGCGCGCCCGTGTCGTCGGCGATCGCGAGCAGCGACCGCTTGGCGCGCGACACGAGCGCGAGGTCGGTGAGGTCGGCCCGGCTCGACACGCCGACGGCCGCGTCGACGGCGGCCATGAGGCCGCCGAAGGCGACGAGCACGAACGCCGCGCCGAGGAAGAGCCAGGGCAGCATGGTCAGCGGCGGCGCTCCTGCATGGAGAATCCGACGAGGATGTCGCGCTGGATGCCGAACATCTCCTTCTCTTCGTCGGGCTCGGCGTGGTCGAAGCCCAGCAGGTGCAGGATGCCGTGCGTCGTGAGCAGCAGCAGCTCGTCGAGGAGCGAGTGCCCCGCCGTGCGGGCCTGCGACTCGGCGACCTGCGGGCACAGCACGACGTCGCCGAGCAGCCCCGGCGGGGTCGGTGCGTCCTCGGTGCCGGGCCGCAGCTCGTCCATCGGGAAGCTCAGGACGTCGGTCG
Source organism: Agromyces cucurbitae (assembly GCF_058349945.1). Lineage (NCBI taxonomy): Bacteria > Bacillati > Actinomycetota > Actinomycetes > Micrococcales > Microbacteriaceae > Agromyces > Agromyces cucurbitae. Next base: position 573,589 of record NZ_JBYRES010000003.1, read on the forward strand.
GGCCGGGCTCGTCCATCCACTGCACGTGGAGCTGCTCCATGGCGCCCTCGTCGACGAGCACGATCGCGAGCTCGGCGTCCTGGTGGACGTGCATGGCGTCGAGCGCGTACACCGCGAGCCGCTGGATCGCGGCCTCGTCGACCTCGATCGCGGATTCGTTGTTGATCTCGATGCTCAAGACTTGCCCTTTCTCGGCAGGTGGTCGCGGGGACCGGCGTGGCCGCGCCGTTCGGCGCGGTTCGCGAACTCGCGGGCCTCGGCGCGCTCGAATCGCTGCGCCTGCTGCCGCTGGTCGAACTCGGTGTAGGCGTCGACGATGCGCCCGACGAGGGTGTGCCGCACGACGTCGTCGCTCGTGAGCCTCGCGAAGTGGATGTCGTCGATGCGGTCGAGGATGCGCGTGACGAGCCGCAGCCCCGACGCCCCACCGGGCAGGTCGATCTGCGTCACGTCGCCCGTGACGACCATCTTCGAGCCGAAGCCGAGGCGGGTGAGGAACATCTTCATCTGCTCGGGCGTCGTGTTCTGCGCCTCGTCGAGCACGACGAACGAGTCGTTGAGCGTGCGCCCGCGCATGTACGCGAGCGGGGCGACCTCGACCGTGCCCGAGGCGAGCAGCTTCGGCACGAGCTCGGGATCCATCATCTCGTTGAGCGCGTCGTAGAGCGGCCGCAGGTACGGGTCGATCTTGTCGGTCAGCGTGCCGGGCAGGAATCCGAGCCGCTCGCCCGCCTCGACGGCCGGGCGGGTGAGGATGATGCGGCTCACCTCCTTGCGCTGGAGCGCCTGCACGGCCTTCGCCATGGCGAGGTAGGTCTTGCCGGTGCCGGCGGGGCCGATGCCGAAGACGATCGTGTTCTCGTCGATGGCGTCGACGTAGGCCCGCTGGCCCTCGGTCTTCGGTCGGATGGCCTTGCCGCGGCTGGAGACGATGACCTGTCCCAGCAGTTCCGAGGGCTTCGCGTCGGGATCGGCGTCGAGCATGCGGGCCGAGCTCCTCACTTCGGTCGGGGTGGGATCCTGGTCGTTGCGCACGAGCTCCAGGAGTTCTTCGATGAGCCGGCGCACCTTGCGCCGTGCGTCGGCGTCGCCGCGGATGGCGATCTCGTTGCCGCGAACGTGCACCTCGACGCCCGGGTACTCGCGCTGGATCGACGTGAGCAGGCGGTCCTGGGGCCCGAGCAGGCGGACCATCTGCACACCGTCGATGCGGAGGCGCTCCTCGTCGGCGCCGGTCGCGGGGCGCTCGGTGCCCGGCGACGTCGTCGATTCGGCCCGTTCGGCCGGTTCACGCTCCGGCAAGCGCGCCCTCCTCGAGCCGGCCGGCGAGGACGTGCGCGTGCACGTGGAACACGGTCTGGCCGGCCGAGGCACCGGTGTTGAAGACGAGGCGGAACTCGCCGTCGGCGAGGTCGCCCGCGACGTCGCGTGCGACGGCGACGAGCTCGGCGAGCAGGACGGGGTCGCCCGCGGCCAGCTCGACGACGTCGCGGTAGTCGCCCGTCTTCGTCGTGACGACGACGTGCACGGGCGCCTGCGGCGCGATGTCGTGGAACGCGATCACCCGCTCGGTCTCGGCGACGATGCGGGCGGGGATCTCACGCGCGACGATGCGTTCGAAGACGGTCGGTTCAGCGCGCGAGTCGGTCATTCCACCATCGTACCGACGGATCGCTCACCAGCGGCCGAGCGCGACGCTGAGCACCGCGATCGCGGCGGGTCCCGCCGTCGAGGTGCGCAGCACCGATGCGCCCAGCCGCACGGGCTCGGCGCCCGCCTCGACGAGCCGCTCGAGCTCGGCCGGTGCGATGCCGCCCTCTGGGCCGACGACGAGGGCGACGTCGCGGCCGTCGGGCTCGAGCTCGGTGAGCGCGACGCCGGCGGTCGGTTCGAGCACGAGCACGCGGCATCCGGCGAGGCGCCCGGCGAGTCCCGCGGTCGTCGTGATCTCGCTCACCTCGGGCATCCACGCACGGATCGACTGTTTCACGGCCTCGCGCACGATCGTCGCCCACCGGCGGCGACCCTTCTCGGCCTTCGGTCCGTCCCACCGCGAGACCGAGCGGGCTGCGGCCCAGGGGATCACGGCGTCGACGCCGAGCTCGGTCGCCGCCTGCACCGCCATCTCGTCGCGGTCGCCCTTCGCGAGCGCCTGCACGAGCGTGATCGCGGGCGCCGGGCGCTCCTCGACGACGACCTCCTCGGCCACGAGCACGAGCTCGCGCGACTCGGTCGCGACGACCGTGCCGCGCACGATCACGCCGCGACCGTCGCCGATCGCGACGCGCTCGCCCGTGCGGATGCGGGCGACCGTCACGGCGTGCCGCGCCTCGTCGCCGGTCAGCCGCACCTCTGCGCCCGGCGCGAGCGCGCCGAGGTCGAGCGACTCGTCGAGGTACAGGCTGCTCATGGCCGCCCGCTCAGCCCAGGAACCGGTCGCGCAGGCGGGCGAAGAGCCCCTGCTGGAAGTGGCTGAGCTCGGGCTTCGGCGACTTCTTCGACGCCGCGAACTGCGAGATCAGGTCGCGCTCCTTCGACGACAGCTTCGTCGGGGTCACCACCTGCACGCCGATCTTGAGGTCGCCGCGCCCGTTGCCGCGGAGCTTCGTGACCCCGCGGTCCTTCACGGTGAGGATCTCGCCGCTCTGCGTGCCCGCCTTCACCTCGAGCTCGACGTCGCCGTCGAGACCGGGGATGGTCGCCGTCGTGCCGAGGATCGCGTCGGCCATCGCGACCTCGAGCGTGGCGAGCAGGTCGTCGCCGTTGCGGCTGAAGACGTCGTGGTTCTTGACCTTGATCTCGAGGTACAGGTCGCCGTTGGGGCCGCCCGCGGGCCCCGCCTCGCCCGATCCGGGCATCTGCAGGCGAACGCCCGTGTCGACGCCGGCGGGGATGTCGACCGGCACGGTGCGACGGGCGCGCACGCGGCCCTGCCCCTGGCACGTCGCGCACGGCGTCGCGATGATCGTGCCGTAGCCGCGGCAGGTGCCGCACGGGCTCGACGTCATGACGTTGCCGAGCAGCGAGCGCACCTGGCGCTGGATCTGGCCCGAGCCGTGGCAGATGTCGCACGTCACGGGCGAGGTGCCCGGCTGGCAGCACGAGCCCTGGCAGGTCTCGCAGCGCACGGCGGTGTCGACCTCGATGTCGCGGTGGGTGCCGAAGATCACCTCGTCGAGTCCGACCTCGACCCGGATCAGGGCGTCCTGCCCGCGCTCGCGGCGCGACCGCGGTCCGCGGCTCTGCTGGCTCGCACCGAAGAACGTCTCGAAGATGTCGCCGAATCCGCCGAAGCCCTGGCCGTTGAAGCCGCCCTGGCCGCCGCCGAGGTCGTACTGCTGCCGTTGCTTCGGGTCGGAGAGCACGTCGTACGCGTGCGTCACCTCTTTGAAGCGCTCGGATGCCTCGGCGCCGGGATTCACGTCGGGGTGGAGTTCTCGCGCGAGACGGCGGTAGGCCTTCTTGATCTCGTCGGGGGTGGCGTCGCGGGAGACGCCGAGGACCTCGTAATGGTCGGCCACGGAGGGCTTGTCCTTTCGATTGCGCCGCCGGAACAGGCGGCGGCGGGTCAGTTCTCGCCGAGCGTGCGGGAGAGGTATCTGGCGACGGCGCGGACGGCCGCCATGCTGTTGGAGTAGTCCATGCGGGTCGGCCCGACGACGCCGAGGCGCGAGATGTCGCGACCCGGGATCTCGAACGCGCTCGAGACGATGGACGTCTCGCCGAGCCCGAACGAGGCGTTCTCGCGGCCGATGCGCACGGCGACGGCGTGCTCGTCGGTCGCCATCTCGCCGAAGAGCCTGAGCAGCACGACCTGCTCCTCGATCGCCTCGATGACGCCGAGGATCGACCCGGCGAAGTCCTGTTCGGTGCGCACGAGGTTCGCGGCGCCCGCGACGACGAGCCGGTCGCTGCGCTGCTGTCGCGCCTGGTCGGCGAGCGTCGCGGCGAGGGTGTGCAGCACGGCAGCATGACGGCGGTCGACGGCGTCGATCTCGCCCGACAGCAGCTCGGTGGCATCCGTCATCGTCGTGCCGGCGACGAGCTCGTTCAACCGGTGCCGGAGCGAGGCGAGCGTCTCGTCGTCGACGGGCTCCGCGAGCTCGGCGAGCCGCTGCTCGACCTGGCCCGAATCGGCGATGAGGATGCAGAGCACGCGCGTCGGCGCGAGCGCGACGAGCTCGACGTGGCGCACGCGGGCGCTCGCGAAGCTGGGGTACTGCACGACGGCGAGCTGCTTCGTGAGCTGCGAGATGAGGCGCACGGTGCGGGCGAGCAACTCGTCGAGGTCGCTCGACTCGCCGAGGAACGTCTCGATGGCCTGTCGCTGCGCCGCGGTCAGCGGTCGCACCTCGGTCAGCTGGTCGACGAAGACGCGGTACCCCTTGTCGGTCGGGATGCGACCCGACGAGGTGTGCGGGGCCGCGATCAGCTCCTCCTCTTCGAGGAGGGCCATGTCGTTGCGGATCGTCGCCGCCGAGACGCCGAACGCGTGCCGCTCGACGATCGTCTTGGAGCCGACGGGTTCACGCGAGGCGACGTAGTCCTGCACGATCGCGCGGAGCACGGCGAGACTGCGTTCGGAGACCATGACCCTCGCTTTCGTCGGCACCGCCGCCCGACGAGTGTTGGCACTCGACCGGCCCGACTGCCAATCATATCGCGACATCCGGTGAGACGTCTGGACCCGGCGTCGTTGCCGCGTGCCGGGCCGGGCGCTACCGTATGGATGTCCCGCGCGCCGCCCATCCTCCGGCGCGCCCGGACTCCCCCTCGAAACCCCGCCCGAAAGGCCTGCCCATGAGCGACTCCACCCCGCCCTCCGCCGCCGCGCCGCAGCCCGCGGCTCCGCTGTCCCACGAGCAGGACGTGCTCTGGGGCTCGCTCGCCCAGCTCGGCGGCATCCTCGGACCGCTGCCCTCGCTCATCATCTGGCTCGTGTTCAAGGACCGCGGTCCGTTCACGAACGTCGAGGCGAAGGAGGGCCTCAACTTCCAGATCACCGCCGTGCTCGCGTACATCGCGATCGTCATCGTGAACTCGGTGCTGCTGCTCGTGACCTTCGGCTTCTGGAGCTACGTCGCATGGCTCCTGCCGACCGCGCTCTGGGTGACGGTGATCGTGTTCTCGATCCTCGCCTACCTCACGGCGAAGGACGGCGTGCACTACCGCTACCCCTTCGCGATCCGGCTCATCAAGTAGCCGGTTCGCCGACGTATTGCCGAGCGCGCCGCGGGAACCCTTCCGCGGCGCGCTCGTCTGTGCCAGCATGACACCGACCCTGCGCCGCCGTCCGGCGGCCCGATCAAGGAGAGAACATGTCCGAGGGCACCCCGCCTCCCCCGCCCGCGAATCCCTATGAGCAGAACAAGCCGCTGAGCCCCTCCGACGAGAAGCTGTGGGCGACGCTGATCCACATCGGCGGCATCTTCTTCAGCTTCGTGCCCGCGCTCATCGGCTACCTGATCCTCAAGGACAAGGGGCCGTTCATCCGCGAGCACACCGCGACGGCGCTGAACTTCCAGATCACCATGGCGATCGCCTACGTGGTCGGCAGCATCCTGACGTTCGTGATCATCGGCATCTTCATCCTCATCGCCGTCTGGGTCGTGACGATCATCTTCAGCATCATCGCCGCGGTGAAGGCCAACCAGGGCCAGCCGTACACCTACCCGCTGTCGATCAAGTTCGTCAGCTGAGTCGTCGCACGACCGCGTCGGCCAGGAGCCGCCCTCTCCGCGTGAGCGTCAGCACGCCGGAGAGGGCGGCTTTCGCGTCGACGAGGCCGTCGGCGATGAGCCCCGCGACGGCGTGCCGCCCGCCCGCGTGCAGCGAGGCGATCTCGAGGCCCTCGCGGATCCGGGTCGCGAGGAGCACCCGCTCGGTCTCCCGCGTCGGCCCGTCGAGCACCTCGCGCCCGACGGCGGGCGAGACGCCCGAGGCCAGTCGGTCGGCGTACGCCGACGGATGCTTGGCGTTCCACCAGCGCACGCCACCCACGTGGCTGTGCGCCCCCGGCCCGATGCCCCACCAGTCGTCGCCGCGCCAGTAGCCGAGATTGTGCCGCGAGCGGTGCTCGTCGCCGCGAGCCCAGTTGCTGACCTCGTACCACTCGTACCCGGCGGCGGCGAGCCGTTCGTCGGCGAGCTCGTACATGTCGGCCTCGAGGTCGTCGCTCGGCTCGGCGAGCTCGCCGCGGCGGATCTGCCGCGCGAGCTTCGTGCCGTCCTCGACGATGAGCGCGTAGGCGCTCAGGTGGTCGGGCTGCTGCGCGATCGCGTGCTCGAGACTCCGCCGCCAGTCGTCGAGCGACTCCCCCGGCGTGCCGTAGATGAGGTCGAGGCTGACGTCGAGCCCGGCCTCCCGGGCCCAGGCGACGACCTGCGGCACCCGCTCGGGGTCGTGCGTGCGCTCGAGCGCCGCGAGCACGTGCGGAACGGCCGACTGCATGCCGAAGGACACCCTGGTGAAGCCGCCGGCGGCGAGCTCGGCGAGCTCGCGGGGCCCGACCGAGTCGGGGTTCGCCTCGGTCGTGACCTCGGCCCCCTCGGCGAGGCCGAACTCGTCGCGGACGGCGCCGAGCATCGCGACGAGATCGCCGGCCGGCAGCAGGGTGGGCGTACCGCCGCCGAAGAACACGGTGTCGGCGCGCCGTGAGACGACGCCGGATGCCTCGAGCACGCGGCGCGACATCCGGATCTCGTCGATCGCCTGGCCCGCGTAGTCGGCCTGCCGGGCGCCCCGCAGTTCGTCGGAGGTGTACGTGTTGAAGTCGCAGTAGCCGCAGCGGACGCGGCAGAACGGCACGTGCACGTAGACGCCGAACGCGCGGTCGGCGGCACCCGCGGCCGCCTGCGGCGGAAGCATCCCGTCGGCCGGTGCGGGATCGCCGAGCGGCAGCGCCGAACCCACCTCTACGCGCCGCCCGCGGGGTGGAGCGCCCGCAGTTCGCGGCGCGTGAGCTCGCGGCGGCGCCGTCGGGTCGACGGCGACAGCACGGCGCGCGCGCCGCCCGCCGTCGCGAGGATCGACCGGATCGTGAGCCACACCGTGTCGTCGTCGCGGTGCTCGAGGATGAACGACTCCTCGCCCGTCTCGGCTCCGTGCCCCGTCGTGCCGTAGGCGAAGCCGATGCGGTTCGGCTCGTCGATCACGTAGACGACGAGGACGGGCGTCTTCGCGATGCCGAACCGGCGCTTGCGGACGAGCGTCGCGGTCATGCCCGCGGCGATGTACGGGGTGCCGTCGACGCCGAACCGGTCTTCGGTGCGGGGGGCCGGCTGCTCGGTGAGCGGCGCGCCGGTCGGGTCGAAGACGATGCCCGGGTACTGGGCGCCGGTGCCCGCGGAGACGTCGGCGACGGTGAAGCCCGCGCCGCGTTGGACGCCCCAGGTCATGAGCGCCTCGGCCGAACGGTCGAACCGCTCCTGGCCCGAACCGAGCCGTACCGCGTCCTCGGCCGGGCGGAGCCCGACCGGCGGGTAGCGGAGGAAGTCGGGGTCGAGGGTCGCGCCGATCGCGCCGTAGGTGACCGACTGGTCGGTGAACGTGCTTCTGCGAGTCATCCGTGTTTCGTCCTTCGCGCCCCGGGGGCCGGGCGCTACTTCTTGGCGTCCTTCTTCGTCTCGGTGTCACCGCTCAGCGCGGCGATGAAGGCCTCCTGCGGCACCTCGACGCGGCCCACCATCTTCATGCGCTTCTTGCCCTCCTTCTGCTTCTCGAGGAGCTTGCGCTTGCGGCTGATGTCACCGCCGTAGCACTTGGCCAGCACGTCCTTGCGCATCGCCCGGATCGACTCGCGGGCGATGATGCGGGCACCGATCGCGGCCTGGATCGGCACCTCGAACTGCTGCCGCGGGATGAGCTCGCGCAGGCGGCCCGTCATGAGCACGCCGTACGCATACGCCTTGTCGCGGTGCACGATCGCACTGAACGCGTCGACCTGCTCGCCCTGCAGCAGGATGTCGACCTTGACGAGGTCGGCCGCCTGGTCGCCCGAGGGCTCGTAGTCGAGCGATGCGTAGCCGGCCGTCTTCGACTTCAGCTGGTCGAAGAAGTCGAAGACGATCTCGCCGAGCGGCATGTCGTAGCGGATCTCCACCCGGTCTTCACCGAGGTACTCCATGCCGAGCAGCGTGCCGCGGCGCGACTGGCACAGCTCCATGATCGTGCCGACGTAGTCCTTCGGGGCGAGGATGGCGGCCTTCACCATGGGCTCGCGCACCTCGGCGATCTTCGCACCGGTCGGGAACTCGCTCGGGTTCGTGACCGTGACCGTCTTCTTGTCTTCGGTCGTGACCTCGTAGACGACGCTCGGCGCCGTCGTGATGATGTCGAGCCCGAACTCGCGACGCAGCCGTTCGTTGACGATCTCGAGGTGGAGCAGGCCCAGGAACCCGCAGCGGAAGCCGAAGCCGAGCGCGACCGAGGTCTCGGGCTCGTAGACGAGCGCCGCGTCGGAGAGCTTGAGCTTGTCGAGCGCCTCGCGCAGCTCGGGGTAGTCGCTCCCGTCGATCGGGTAGAGGCCCGAGAACACCATGGGCAGCGGCTCCGTGTAACCCGGCAGCGCCTCGGTCGCGGGCTTCACCGCGGTCGTGACGGTGTCGCCGACCTTCGACTGGCGCACGTCCTTCACGCCCGTGATGAGGTAGCCGACCTCGCCGACGCCGAGGCCCTTCGTGGGCTGCGGCTCGGGCGCGCTCACGCCGATCTCGAGGATCTCGTGCGTCGCCTTCGTCGACATCATCTGGATGCGCTCGCGCGGGTTCAGCTGGCCGTCGACCATTCGCACGTACGTGACGACGCCGCGGTAGCTGTCGTAGACCGAGTCGAAGATCATCGCCCGGGGCGCCGCGTCGGCGTTGCCGACCGGGGCGGGGATGCGCTCGACGACGCGATCGAGCAGCTCCTCGACGCCGACGCCCGTCTTGCCCGACACCTTGAGCACGTCGTCGGGCGAGCCGCCGATGAGGTCGGCGAGCTCGCGCGCGTACTTCTCGGGCTCGGCCGCCGGCAGGTCGATCTTGTTGAGCACGGGGATGATCTCGAGATCGTTCTCGAGCGCGAGGTAGAGGTTCGCGAGCGTCTGGGCCTCGATGCCCTGCGCCGCGTCGACCAGCAGGATCGCGCCCTCGCACGCCGCGAGCGATCGCGAGACCTCGTACGAGAAGTCGACGTGACCGGGCGTGTCGATCATGTTGAGCGCGTACGCGCGGCTCTGGCCCGAGGCATCCTCGACCTGCCACGGCATGCGCACGGCCTGGCTCTTGATCGTGATGCCGCGCTCGCGCTCGATGTCCATGCGGTCGAGGTACTGCGCGCGCATGTCGCGGTCGGCGACGATGCCCGTGATCTGCAGCATGCGGTCGGCAAGCGTCGACTTGCCGTGGTCGATGTGCGCGATGATGCAGAAGTTGCGGATCGCGGACGGGTCGGTGGCGGCGGGCACCGGCGGGTTCACAGCTCTCGGAGACATCCTGTCGATTCTCCCACGACTTCGGCTCAGACTTTCGACGGATGCCTCGGACGACCCGCCGCGGCTACGCTCGCAGCATGAGCACGACCGCGGGGATCGAGGCGCGCAGCACCGATTCGGCGCTGCGGCCCGTCTTCATCGCGCTCCGGCTCGGGCTGCACCTGCTCGTCGTCGGCCTCACGCTCTTCGTCGTGGTGCGGGCGCTCCTCTCCGACTCGGCCGACGAGGTGCCGATCACCGTGCTGGCCGTCGCCTTCCTCGCCTGCTACGGCGCGGGCGTCGCGACGGCGCACCGCCACCTGCCCACATGGGCCCGCGTCCTCTGGCTCGTGATGCTGCTCTCGCTCTGGGTCGCGATGTCGGCGCTCACGCCCGATGCGGCTTTCCTCGCCTTCCCGCTCTTCTTCCTCGAGCTGCACGTGCTCGCGGCGCCGATCGCGGTGCCGCTCGTCGTCGTCACCTTCGGCATCTCGGTCTGGGGCACGGCGAGCCATCTCGGCTACGAGGTCGGCTCGATCCTCGGCCCGCTCATCAGCGCCGGCGTCGCGATCGTCATCGGGCTCGGCTACCGCGCGATGGCCGAGGAGACCCGTGAGCGCCAGGCGCTCATCCTCGACCTCATCGCGACGCGGGAGGAGCTCGCCGCCGCCAGTCACGAAGCCGGCACGCTCGCCGAGCGCGAACGCCTCGCCCGCGAGATCCACGACACGCTGGCGCAGGGCCTCTCGAGCATCCAGATGCTGCTGCACGCCGCCGAACGCGACGTCGCCGACGAGGGCGTGCGGGACAAGCTCGTGCTCGCCCGCGAGACGGCCGCGGAGAACCTCGGCGAGGCGCGCCGGTTCATCCGCGAGCTCACGCCGCCCTCGCTCGACGAGCAGACCCTCCCCGCCGCCCTCCGCCGGCTCGTGGAGGCGGTCGACGACCAGGCCAGGCAGTCGGGCGCCGACACGCGCGTCGACTTCGCGACGAGCGGCGACCCGATCGTGCTGCCGATGGCCGTCGACGCGGCGCTGCTGCGCATCGCACAGGGCTCGCTCGCGAACGTCGTCAAGCACGCCGATGCCAGGGCGTGCTCGCTCACGCTGAGCTACCTCGGCGACGAGGTCGCGCTCGACGTCGTCGACGACGGCGTGGGCTTCGACGTCGATGCGGCGGCTCGACGCGCGGCGGGCGCGGGCACCGACGGCACGGCGCCCGGCGAGTACGGCCTCCGCTCGATCCGCCGACGCGCCGAAGAGCTCGGCGGTCGATTCGACATCGAGTCCGCGCCGGGCGAGGGCACCGCCCTGTCGATCCGCATCCCGGTGGTGCGCGCATGATCCGGCTCCTCCTCGCCGACGACCACCCCGTGGTGCGCGCGGGCATCCGCGCGATGCTCGAGCGCGAGGCCGACCTCGACGTCGTCGGCGAGGCCGCCACCGCCGAGGACGCCGTGCGCCTCGGCCGGCACGTCGACCTCGTGCTCATGGACCTGCAGTTCCCCGGTGCGATGCAGGGCGCCGAGGCGACCCGCCGGCTGCGCGCCGAGCCCGACGGTCCACGGGTGCTCGTGCTCACGAACTACGACACCGACGCCGACATCCTCGGCGCGATCGAGGCGGGCGCGAGCGGCTACCTGCTGAAGGACGCGCCGCCCGAGACGCTCATCGCGGCCGTGCGCGCCGCCGCCGAGGGCGACCGGGCTCTCGCGCCCGAGCTCGCAGCGAAGCTCGACGCCTCGCGCGCGACCGGCGAGCGGCTGACGGTGCGCGAGGCCGAGGTGCTCGCCCTCGTCGCCGAAGGACGCACGAACCGCGAGATCGGCAAGGCGCTCTTCCTCAGCGAGGCCACCGTGAAGTCCCACCTCGTGCACATCTTCACGAAGCTCGGCGTGGGCTCCCGCACGGCCGCGGTCGCCCGGGCGCGCGAGATCGGGGCGATCAGGGCGGGGTGAGCATGGTCGCCGCCCGCGTCGTGCTCGTGCACGGCATCCGCACCTCGGCCACGATGTGGCGGCGGCAGGTCGCCGCGCTCGCGTCGCGCGGCCTCGCCGCCGTCGCGATCGACCTGCCCGGCCACGGCACTCGCATGGGCGAGCCGTTCACGATCGACGCCGCGATGGAGGCCATCGACCGGGCGCTGAACCCCGACCCCGCTCCGGCCGGCACGGATGCCGCGCCGCCGCGACTCCTCGTCGGCCTGAGCCTCGGCGGCTACCTCGCGATCGAGTTCGCGGCGAGGCATCCCGATCGCCTCGACGGCCTCGTCGCGGCCGCCTGCGGAACGCTGCCCCACGGGCCCGGCCTCGCCGCGTACCGGGCGATCGCCGCGGGCATCGCCCGCCTGCCCGACCGCGGGCGATGGCTCAACGACGCCACGGCCGCGCTCTTCCTCGCGCCCGATGCGGTCGCCGACGTGGTCGCCGGCGGCGTCGCGCTCGACGTCATGGCGCCCGCGCTCGCCGAGGTCGGACGCCTCGACCCCGTGGCCGCGCTCGAGGTCGTCGAGGTGCCGATCTGGTTCGTGAACGGGCGCTACGACCACTTCAGGCTCCAGGAGCGGAGGCTCCTGCGTGCGGCGCACGACGCCCGGCTCGTCGTCGTGCCCGGGGCGACGCACCTCGTCAGCCTGACGGCCGCCGACGGGTTCACGGCCGTCGTGCTCGGGGCGGTCGCCGAGCTCGGACGACGCGCCGCCCGCGGGCGTCGATGACCACTCGGCCCGAAACGCTTGCCCTCGGGGCTCGCAGCACGTAGCGTGGCGTCGGCGCGTCGTTCGCATGGATAACCGATGCGCCGCACATTCAGTGTCGAACCATGCATCGGTCAGGCAACGCCGGCCGATGCGCAGCGATTCGCATCAGCAGGCGGGGCCGAAAGGTGGTCCCAACGATGGTTCCTTCCCAGCTCTACCGTGCGACCGTCGTCGACACGCCCGTCAGCCCGTTCGAGGGCGGCGAGGCGAGGTACGACGCCGACATCGCGATCGTCGTCGAGGGCGGCGTCGTCCGCTTCCGCGGCGCGTTCGACGAGGCGTCCCGGCTGCACCCCGACGCGACGGTCATCGACCTGCGCGACGGCGTGCTGCTGCCCGGGCTCGTCGACACGCACGTGCACTTCCCGCAGCTGCGCTCGATGGCGGGGCTCGGCCTGCCGCTGCTCGACTGGCTCGACCGCTACACGCTCCCCGAGGAGACGCGCTTCGCCGACGACGCCTACGCGCGCGAGGTGGCGCCGCAGTTCCTGAACGCGCTCGCCTCGGCAGGCACGACGAGCGCCCTCGTCTTCGGCTCGCACTTCGCCGGGGCGATGCACGAGTTCTTCGGCGCGGCCGCGTCGTCGGGCCTCCGCATCACGAGCGGGCTCGTGGTCGGCGACCGCATGCTGCTCGACGGGCTCTACACGACGCCCGACCGCGCCCGGGCGGAGGCGGCGGAGCTCATCGACGCGTGGCACGGCCGGGGTCGCCTGCGGTACGCGGTCACGCCGCGGTTCTCGCTGTCGGCCTCCGACGAGCTGCTCGCCGCGTGCGGCGACACGTTCGCCTCGCGCGACGACCTCTGGTTCACGTCGCACCTCAACGAGAACCTCGCCGAGGTCGAGACCGTCGCCGGGCTCTTCCCGGCGCGGCGCGACTACCTCGACACGTACGACCACCACGGCCTCGTGAACCGCCGCTCGGTGTACGCGCACAGCGTGCACACGACGGCGCCCGAGCTCGAGCGCATGGGCGAGGTCGGCGCGTCGGTCGCGCACTGCCCCACCTCGAACTCGGCGCTCGGCAGCGGCCTGTTCCCGCTGCGCCGCCACCTCGACGCGGGGGTGCGGGTCGCGCTCGGCACCGACGTCGGCGCCGGCAACGGGTTCAGCCTCTTCAAGGACGGCATCCAGGCGTACTTCATGCAGATGCTGCTCGGCGCCGACGGCGTGCAGCTCGAGCCCGCGCACCTGCTCTATCTCGCGACGCTCGCCGGTGCCGAGGCGCTCGGACTCGACGGGGTCGGACACCTCGGGGTCGGCATGCAGTTCGACGCCATCCACGTGCGCCCGGCGCCGGGCTCGGCGTTCGACATCGTGCTGTCGCGCTCGGAGTCGGCGGGCGACGTGCTCGCCCGGACGTTCGCGCTCGCGACGACCTACGACGTCGCGGCGACGTGGGTCGGCGGGGACCTCGTGCACGCGCGGTCGTCGGCACTCGGTGACGAGGGCGCGTCGGCGCTCACCGACCCGGTTCCGCTGCACGACTGACGGCCAGCGGGCGCGCCTCCGCCGAGGCAGCCCTCGACGCGCCCGGCCGGCTCGCTTTGGTGGGCCGCCGGGCGAACTGGTAGTGTTGTGTGTTGGCTTCCGTGTGGGTCCCACCCCGCACGAGACGCCGTGGCGGCCCCTCTACCGTTCACGGCACCTCCCGTACCCGCACGAACGAAAGATTTCACGTGGCAAACATCAAGTCGCAGATCAAGCGCATCCGCACCAACCGCAAGGCCGAAGAGCGCAACAAGGCCGTCAAGAGCGAGCTCAAGACCGTCGTCCGCGCCGCCCGCGAGGCCATCGCCTCGGGCGACAAGGAGAAGGCCACCGCCGCCGTGCGCGTCGCCTCGCGCAAGCTCGACAAGGCCGTGTCGAAGGGTGTCATCCACCAGAACCAGGCCGCGAACCGCAAGTCGGCGATCGCCAAGCAGGCCGCCGCGCTCTGAGTCGCAGCAATTCCGTACGAAGGCCCCGCTCCGGCGGGGCCTTCGTCGTCTCCGGGATGCCTCGGCACGACGCCGCCCCCACGCCGCGCCGCCCGCGCACGCCACGCCGCCCGCTCACGCCACGCCGAAGGTGCACTCGACGCCCGAAAACGGGCTACGACGGCACGCTCGACGGACGATGCCGACCGCCCCAGTCCTCACCCGAGCAGTCGACGCCGCCCACTGCGCCGAAGGTGCACTCGACGCCCGAAAACGGGCCACGACGGCACGCTCGATGGACGACGGCGGTACGTGACGGACGACGCGACCGGCCTCCCGACGAGCGGGCGCGGGCGACGCGGGCGATGTGTCAGCGGCGTCCGCGCGCGGAGACGACGCCCACGAGGCGCTCGAGCGCGAACACCGGGTCGCGCTCTGCGCCCTTGACCGCCGCGTCGGTCGCGGCAAGCGTCTCGATCGCGACGCCGAGCCCCTCGTCGGTCCAGCCGGCGAGATCTCGCCGCGCCCGGTCGACCTGCCACGGCGCCATGCCGAGCGATGACGCGAGCTGGGCGCCGCTGCCGCGCGAGCCCGAGACCTTCGCCATCGTCCGCAGCTTCATCGCGAAGGCGGCGACCATCGGCACGGGGTCGGCGCCGCTGTCGAGGGCATGCCGCAGCGCGATGAGCGCCTCGCCGTGACGCCCGGCGATCGCCGCGTCGGCGACCGCGAAGGCGTTCGTCTCGACCCGCCCTCCGTAGTACCGGTCGACGACGGCCTCGGAGATGTCGCCGGGCGCGTCGGCGATGAGCTGCCGGCACGCGGCCGAGAGCTCGCGAAGGTCGTCGCTGAACGCGCCGACGAGCGCTCGAAGCGCGCCGGGGCTCACCTTGCGACCGGCGGCCCGGAACTCCGCCGCCGCGAAGTCCTGCTTCTCGGCGTCTTTCTTGAGCTCGGCACAGACGACCTCGACGCCGCCGCCCGTGCCCGCCCGGATCGCGTCGAGCAGTTTCTTGCCGCGCACGCCGCTGCGGTGGCGCAGCACGAGCGTCGTCGAGTCGTCGGGCTGCTCGAGGTACTCGAGCGCGTCGAGGAGGAAGTCGTCGCTCGCCTTCTCGACGGCGCTCACGCGGATGAGCCGGGGCTCGCCGAAGAGCGACGGGCTCGCCAGGGTCAGCAGTTCGCCGCGCCGGTAGCCGTCGGCCTCGAGGTCGCTCACCTCGAGCGCGGGATCTTCGGAGCGCAGGAACTCGCGCAGCAGCCCGATCGCGCGCTCGGCGAGCACGTCCTCGGCACCGGACACCAGCACGATCGGCGCGGGCCGAACGGCGTGCCAGGCGAGCTGCGGGATCGCGACCTTCGTGCGCGCTGCTGCGCCACCGCGTGCTGCCACCCGTGCCTCCGTTTCCGCCCGTCAAGTCTACGGGGAGCCGCCGACGTCGCCGCCCCGTTCGCTCCAGACCTGGAAGCCGTCGCCCGACGCCACGAGCGCGATCGAACCCCGCTCGTCGGTGCGGAGGGCCGCTGTGCCGGAGTGCTCGAGCAGGTCGAGCGCCCGCTCCGTCGGGTGCCCGTAGCCGTTGTCGGCGCCGACGCCGATGAGGCCGGCGGCGGCGTGCAGTTCGTCGTAGAGGCGGCCGCTCTGGTCGTTGGAGCCGTGATGGGCGACCTTGACGAGGTCGACGTCGCCGATCGTCGCCGACCGCACCATGCGGTCCTGCGCCGCTTCGCCGAGGTCGCCGAGGAAGACGCCTCGGAAGCCCGGGGCCACCAGGTCGACGATGACGCTCGCATCGTTGCCCGGCGTCGCCCCGGGCTCGGGCCACAGCACCCGCCAGCCCGAGGCGCCGAGCGTGCCGTGCATGCCCGCCGTCGCCTCGACGGTGCGGGTGCCTGCCGCGACCAGCGGATCGAGCACGCGTGCCGACCGGTCGCCGTCGAGCGGGCCGTGCAGCAGCAGGTCGGCCCTGCCCGTGATCGCCGGCGATCCGGCGACGTGGTCGGCGTCCCAATGCGTGAGCACGACGAGGTCGAGCCGCTCGACGCCGAACAAGTCGAGGCATCTCATGAGCGCCGCGGCATCGGGACCGGCGTCGATGAGGACCACGGCCCCGCCCGAGCGCACGAGCGTCGCGTCGCCCTGCCCCACGTCGCAGGCGACGACGTCCCAGTCGGAAGGACGCATCGCCCGCGCGACGAGCGGCGCGCCCCCGGCCAGGCCGACCGCGACCGCGACGCTCGTCACGAGGATCGCCGCGACGAGCACGCGCCGGTTGCGCCCGAGCGGCGGACCGATCACGAGCCTGAGCGCGAGCGCCGTGCAGCCGGCGAGCAGCACCGCCCCCGCGGCATCCGGCAGCCAGGCGAGCCGCCCGCCGGGCAGCGACGCCGCCGTATGCGCGACCACGGCGATCCACTGCGCGGGCCACCACGCGACCTGCAACGCCGCGAAGCCGACCGACGGCAGCACGGGCAGCAGCAGGCATCCGACGAGGCCCGCCACTGTGCCGATGGGCGCCGCCGGAGCTGCGAGCAGGTTGGCCGGCACGCCGTAGATCGCGATCGCGGGATCGAGCAGTACGAGTACCGGCTGGCAGGCGAGCTGGGCGGCGAGCGGCACCCCGAGCACGAGCGCGAGCGGGGTCGGCATCACGCGGGCGAGCACCCGGGACAGCGGTGCCGCGAGGAGGAGCAGGCCCGCGGTCGCTGCCACGGACAGCGCGAACCCGTAGTCGCGCGCGTACCACGGGTCGACGACGAGCAGCACGACGACCGCCAGCGCGAGCGCCGCGACGCCTCCGCCGGGGCGGCCGGCCGCGAGGGCGGCGAGCACGACGACGGCCATGACGGCTGCGCGGACGACGCTCGACTCGGGGGTGACGAGCACGACGAACGCAGCCAGGGCGAGGAGCGCCACGACCACCCGCGCGCCTCGGCGGAGGCCGAGCGCCGCGGCCGCCGCGAACGCGGCCGCGGTGATGATCGCGCAGTTCGCGCCGGACACGGCGGTGAGGTGACTCAGCGAGCTCGCCTTCATGTCGTCGTCGAGCTCGTCGCCGACGGCGCTCGTGTCGCCGATCGCGAGACCGGGCACGAGCGCACCGCCGTCACCGTCGAGCGCGGCGGCCGCTAGGGCGAACCGGGTGCGCAGGTCGCCGCTCCAGGCGAGCCACGGCGGCGGCCGCTCCACCGCGACCGCGCCGTCGGCGTGCAGGTCGAACGCCGTGGCCTCGACGCTCGGCGAGCTCGTCGCACGCGCGTCGAACGCGAGGCGCGCGCCGAGCTGGAGATCGGTGGGCACCGCGTCGACGATGCCGCTCACGCCCACCGGCCGGACGACCCGGCCGGCGACCTCGACGAGACGGCCCTCGATGCGGAGCGTCGCCGTCTGCGGCGGAGCCTGCGCACCCGCACCGCCCGCGTCCGCAGCGGTGCCCGTGGGAACGGCGTCGCCGCGACCCGCACCGGACGAGACGGGGCCGGTGCCCCACATCGTCACCAGTCGCCGCGGTGCGGCGGTCAGCTCGACGACGACGGGGAGCGTCTCGCGATCGACGGCAGCCGCAGCGAGCGGGGACGCGCTGCGTGCGCCGAGCGCGAGCGCCGCACTCGACGCGACCAGCGCGATCGCCGCGACGCACACCAGCACGGTTGCGAGGAGCGGTCGTCGCGTGACGAGCAGGGCGAGGAGCGCGACCCCGGCGCACGCCCAGGCCGCCAGGACGACGAGGCCCGGGTCGAGCCCGGCGTCGGGGGCTGCGACGACGAGCCACGCACCGATCCACGCCGCGCACGCCGGTGCCGCGAGCCGAAGCGCAGGCATGTCAGAGCGCCACCAGGTCGACGAGTCCCGAGTACACGGCGTCGCCGATGCCGGCGACGTCGAGGAGCTGGTCGGTGCTCGTGAACGGACCGTTCGCCTCGCGCCAGTCGACGATGCGCTGCGCGAGCGCGGGGCCGATGCGCGGCAGCGTGTCGAGCTCCGCGACGCCTGCGGTGTTCAGGTGCACCCTTCCGTCGCCCGCGCCGCCCGCACCTGCCGCTCCCCCGGCCTGCGTCGCGCCGGCCACGACCTCGCCCGCCTTCGGCACGAGCAACTGCTCGCCGTCGGCGACCGCCCGGGCGAGATTGACGCCGGCCGGATCGGCGTCTGCGGTGAGCCCGCCCGCGGCCGCGATCGCGTCGACGACACGCGCACCCTCGTCGAGTTCGACCAGCCCGGGATTCGCCACCGCGCCGAGCACGTGCACGAGCACGACGGGCGGCGCGGCGGTCGCAACCGACGCATCAGCGCCGGCCGGCGCACCCGACCCGCCGCCGTCGAACCCGACCTCGCCCTGCTCGCCGCCGCCCGACGCCGCGAACGACATCACCGCGGCGACCACCACCGCCGCGATGAACAGCACGACCGCGGCACCCACGCCGAAGCGCACCCGCGGCGAAGCCCGGCGGGCGGAGGGGTCGAGCGCGTCCGACGGATCCGGTGCGGCGTGGGGCGGCATGGTCGCACGCTATGGGCGAGCGGCGGTCGCCGCGGCAGGGTCGCCCGCCGACGTGCAGAGTCGGCGGGCGATCGCAACTGTCGAGGACGAGTCGTCCGGCTCGTCCCGTCCGCGCTCAGGCCGCTTCGGCCACCCGGGGCCATTCGCGGCCGAACCGCGCCAGATGGTGCCAGACGTACTTCACGAGCTGCGGGTCGAGATCGCCGGCGCTCCGCGCGCGACCGATCACCGCCGGCGTCAGCACCCCGTCGGTCGCGATCGAACGGGCCGTCTCGACCGTGTCCTCGCCCCGGTACTCGGGATTCGCCTCGACGATCGAGAGCTCGAGGCGATAGCCGGGATGGCGCTCGACCGCGAGGTCCGCCGCCTCGGCGAGGGCGAGCGTCGCATCGTCGTCGAAGCTCGGGTCCACCACGAGCGCTTCGACGTCACCGGGCACCGAGATGCCGCCGTGGACCTGGGCCTCGATGTATCGGTTGAGCAGCTCATCGATCTCGTCGGCGAAGAAGTCGTCGATGAGGCCCATCCGGTCGGCGACGCCGAACAGCTCGGGTTCGAACGCGCTGTCGGGGTACGTGAACGTCGCGCGCCGCAGGGTGTCGGGACGAAGGCGCAGGTAGGCCGAGCCGAATCGCGGCGCGGCGCCGTACGGGTCGCCGTCGAGCAGCAGCGCGCCGTAGATCGGACGCAGTCGCGCATCGTGCCCGTCGTACGCGCCGGCGAACAGCCGGCTCTCCCAGTTCCATCGGTCGCCGCCGGGGACGGCGGTCAGCCCGCCGTTGCTCGTACCCGTCACGAACTGCGAGGTGTAGCGCCCCTCTTCGAGGATCCGGCGGAGCACCGGCGTGCCGTGCAGGTCGGAGTCGGGGTGGAAGTGCAGTACGAGGCGGGCGGAGTCGGGCAACCGCCTGCCCGGCTTCGCACGGTCGGCGACGGCGGCGAGGGCGTCGTGCCAAGCGGCGGGGTTCGGTTCCATCCCGCCATTCTGGCAGCGGGTTCCACCGGTCGACGCCGTGTGACACGACCGGCGAGGTCCGATCGCCGTCGGCAGCTTGACCAGTTCGACAGGTACTTGTCAAAATGGCGGCATGAAGATCGCACTGCATCGCGTCATCGTCTCGGTCGCGTCGGTGGAGGCTGCGCTCGGCTTCTACCGGGACGTGCTCGGCCTGACCGCCGAGCAGGTCCACGGCATGACGCGCGTGACCGACGGGGCCGTCGAGATCCTGCTGCACGAGCGACCGAGCCGTCCGAGCGACCTCGGCGTCGCGCTCGGCTTCCAGGTCGACGACCTCGACGCGACCTGCGAGCGCTGGGCACGGTCCGGCGGCACCGTCGTCGACCCGCCCGCGCAGCAGCCCTGGGGCGAACGGATGGCGGTGCTGCGCGACCCCGACGGCCACCTCGTCTGCCTCAGCCGATGACCATGGCCGAGCCGTCCATGCCGCCCGACCCGCCCGACGTGCTGCTCACCCGGCTCGTCGACCATGTCTTCGCGCTGTCGGGTCGCCTCCTCGCGGTCGGCGACGAGATCACCCGTTCGGAGGAGCTGAGCGCCGCACGCTGGCTCATCCTCGGAGCGCTGCAGGGCGGACCCTCGACCCCCGCAGAGATCGCCCGACGGCGAGGCCTCACCCGGCAGTCGGTCCGCGAGAGCGTCGCGCGCCTCGAACGGAGCGGCCACCTCTCGCGCACCGACGGCGACGACCGGCGGACGTTCCTCGTCGAGCTCACGCCGCGCGGCCGTGCCGCGCTCGACCGCATCGAGCCGCGCCGTCGTCGTTGGGCCGAGCAGACCGCCGCGAGCGTCGACGCCGCGCAGCTGCACGACGCCGTCGCCCTCCTGGCGCGCCTCCGCGCGGCGGTCGAGTGACCGGGTAGCCGAACGACGCTGCCGACCACGCGATCGCGACGACGTCGCACCCGGGGCCGCACCGCCGCGCGATCGCCGGGGTCAGCCCCGCGTCGCGATGTTGACGAGCTTCGGCGCGCGCACGATGACGTTGACGATCTCGCGCTCGCCGATCGTGCGCACCACGGCGGCCGAGCCGCGGGCGAGCTGCTCGAGCTCGTCGGCCGTGATCTTCGGCGACACCTCGAGCCGGTCGCGCACCTTGCCGTCGACCTGCACGATCGCGGTGACCCGGTCTTCGACGAGCAGTGCGGGGTCGGCCTTGCGCCACGGCACGAGCGCGACGGTCGGCTCGTAGCCGAGCCGCTGCCACATGTCTTCGGCCGTGTACGGCGCGAACAGGTCGAGCACGATCGCGGTGACCTCGGCCGCCTCGCGCACGGCCGCGTCGCCGGCGCCCGGGCCCGAATCGATCGCCTTGCGCGTCGCGTTCACGAGCTCCATGAGCCTCGCCACGATCACGTTGAACTTGTACGACTCCGCCAGTCCCGGGGCATCCGCGAGCAGCCGGTGCGTCACCCGGCGCAGGGCGCGGTCGCCCGTCGACCAGTCGACCCCGGGGGCCGAGGTCACCTCGCCGGCGATGCGCCACGCGCGCGCCAGGAACTTCGCCGAACCGACCGGCGACACGTCGGCCCAGTCGATGTCGTCCTCGGGCGGACCCGCGAAGGCGAGGGTGACGCGCAGCGCATCGGTGCCGTGGGCGGCGAGCTCGGAGGCGAACTCGACGAGGTTGCCCTTCGACTTCGACATCTTCGAGCCGTCCATGAGCACCATGCCCTGGTTCAGCAGCGACGTGAACGGCTCGGTGAAGCTCAGGTACCCGAGGTCGAACAGCACCTTCGTGATGAACCGCGAGTACAGCAGGTGCAGGATCGCGTGCTCGACGCCGCCGACGTACTGGTCGACGGGCGCCCACTTCTCGGCCTGCGCCGGGTCGAACGCCTGGGTGTCGTCGTTCGCGTTGAGGTAGCGCAGGTAGTACCACGAGCTGTCGACGAACGTGTCCATCGTGTCGGAGTCGCGCTTGGCCGCACCGCCGCAGTTCGGGCAGGCGACGTTCACCCAGTCCTCGGCCGCACCGAGGGGGCTCGAGCCCTTCGGCTTGAGGTCGAGGCCGGCCGCCTCGGGCAGGCGCACGGGCAGCTCCGACTCGGGCACCGGCACCTCGCCGCACTCGGCGCAGTGGATGATCGGGATCGGCGTGCCCCAGAACCGCTGGCGCGAGATGAGCCAGTCGCGCAGGCGGAAGTTCTTCGCCGCCCGGCCGGTGCCGCGCTCGTCGAGGATCTCGATCGCGCGACGGATCGCGTTCGACTTCGAGAGGCCGTCGAGCGGGCCCGAGTTGATGAGGCGCCCCTCGCCCGTGAGGGCGACGCCCGTACCGGCCGGATCGAGCGGCGGCAGGTCTTCGGGCAGCATCGGGTCGCCGTGCTCATCGAGCGGGATGACCGGGATGACGCCCGTCACCGGCGCGTTCGTGTCGACGACGACGCGCACGGGCAGCTCGAACGTGCGGGCGAAGTCGAGGTCTCGCTGGTCGTGCGCGGGGACGGCCATGATCGCGCCGTGACCGTAGTCGGCCAGTACGTAGTCGCTCGCCCAGATCGGCAGGCGCTCGCCGTTCAGCGGGTTGACCGCGTAGCGCTCGAGGAAGACGCCCGTCTTCGGCCGATCGGTCGCGAGCCGCTCGATGTCGCTCTCGGCGCGCACCGAGTCGAGGTAGTCCTCGAACCGCTGCTTCACCTCGGCCGAGGCGCCGCCTGCGAGCTCGGCCGCGAGCGGCGAGTCGACGGCGACGACCATGAAGGTCGCGCCGTACAGGGTGTCGGGGCGGGTCGTGAACACGGGCACGCGCTCGGCCCGGCCCTCGATCTCGAACTCGACGTCGGCGCCGGCCGAGCGCCCGATCCAATTGCGCTGCATCGAGACGACCTTCGCGGGCCAGGTGCCCTCGAGCTGGTTGAGGTCGTCGAGCAGGCGGTCGGCGTAGTCGGTGACGCGGAAGTACCACTGCGTGAGGGCCTTCTTCGTGACGACCGCGCCGCAGCGCTCGCAGTGTCCGTCGACGACCTGCTCGTTCGCGAGCACGGTCTGGTCGTTCGGGCACCAGTTGACCTGGCCGGCCTTGCGGTAGGCGATGCCCTTCTCGTAGAGCTTCAGGAACAACCACTGGTTCCACTTGTAGTACTCGGGGTCGCTCGTGTGCAGCTCGCGCGACCAGTCGAAGCTCGGCGCGTACTGGCGGAACGAGGCCTTCTGCTGCGCGATGTTCGAGTAGGTCCACTCGCGCGGGTCGGCACCACGCTTGATCGCGGCGTTCTCCGCCGGCAGGCCGAACGAGTCCCAGCCGATCGGGTGCAGCACGTCGAAGCCCTGGTGGCGCCAGTAGCGCGCGGAGATGTCGCCGAAGCCGAACGCCTCGGCGTGGCCCATGTGCAGGTCGCCCGAGGGGTACGGGAACATGTCGAGCACGTACTTGCGCGGCCGCGTGTCGCCGTCGGCCCCGGCGCGGAAGGGCTCGAGCTCGTCCCACACGGGAAGCCACTTCGCCTGGATCGCGGCGAAGTCGTAGGCGCCGGGCTCGGCGTTCGCGGGGTCGTGATCGTGTGCCACGTGACTCTCAATCGTGTGTCGCTCGGCGGGCTCCCGCCCGCTCGTCCTCCGGGCGCGCCGGACCGCGGCGCACTCGGATATCAAGACTAGTCACTCCACGCGGGTCGTCGCCTCGCCGAGGGCGGCGAGGAGGGCGCGCGCCTTCACCCGGGTCTCTTCGATCTCCTCCTCGGCGACCGACAGCGCGGTGATTCCGCCCCCGGTGCCGATCGACGCACCGCCCGGCGCGAGCACGATCGAGCGGATCACCATCGCGAGGTCGGCCCCGCCGTCGATGCCGAGGTATCCGAACGCGCCCGAGTACACCCCGCGCGGCCCCTGCTCGAGCCCGTGCAGGATCGTCATGGCACTGCGCTTGGGCGCACCCGTCATGGAGCCCGCCGGGAACGCGGCGCGCACGACGTCGAGCGCGTGCACGGGCGGCGCGATGCGGGCCCGCACGGTCGAGACGAGCTGGTGCACGTGCCGGTACTCCTCGACCTCGAGCAGGCCCTCGACGCTCACGCTGCCCAGTTCGGCGATGCGCCCGAGGTCGTTGCGCATGAGGTCGACGATCATGAGGTTCTCGGCGCGCTCCTTGTCGCTCGCGAGGAGCTCGTCGCGCAGCGCGGCATCCCGCACCGGATCGGCGTCGCGCGGACGGGTGCCCTTCATGGGCTTCGTCGAGACGAGTCCCGACGGCTCGATGTGCAGGAACTGCTCGGGCGACGCGCTGCAGAGCGCGAACTCGCCGAACCGCAGGTAGCCGCCGTGGTGGCTCGGGCTCGACGCCCGCAGCGCGAGGTAGGTCGCCGCCGGGTCGGGGTGCACGTCGAGGTCGACCCGGTTCGTCAGGCACAGCTGGTACGCGTCACCGCGTGTGATCGCCGCCTGGCACTCGTCGATGAGGCGCGCGTAGGTCGTCGCGTCGTGCCGCCAGCGGGCGACGGGCGGGGCGACCGGATGCCGCCCGCCGACGTCCGACGCGAAGGCGGCGCCGTGCGCCTGACCGGCGTCGGGGTCGACGCTCGAGAGCTCGGCGGCGAGCTCATCGGCCCACGCGTCGGCGTCGGCGGACTCGATCCAGACGAGGCGCGTCCGTCGGGCGCCGTGGTCGAACACGATGACGCGGTCGAGGAAGACGAAGGCCGCGTCGGGGGTCTCGGCCGCGGCCACCGGCACACCGGCGAGATCGGCACCGAGCTCGTAGCCGAACCAGCCGAACCAGCCGATCGGCGCGGGCGCCGGCTCGCCGGGCTCGAGGTCGACGGGCGGCAGCGCGAGGGCGTCGGCGAGCAACTCGAAGACCGCCCCCCGCCGCTCGTCGGCAACGTCGCCGCCCGCGACCGGTCGACGGATCGAGACCGTCGCGCGCGCGAGGTCGGCGGTGACGACGGGGCTCTCCGCATGCGCGGCGCCGAGCACGCTCACCCCGCTCGGGTCGTCATCGCCGCCGTCGAGCCAGACCACGTGGTCGAGCTCGGCGAAGCGGTCGGCGAACACCGCGCGGGGTTCGTACCACGCCGGCAGCGTGCGCGAACGCAGTCGAGGGGGCATCCCCTCAGCCTAGGGCGCGATCCGAGCGGCCGGTCGGACGAGAGGTCGGAAGAACCGTCGTCGTCGCGTCGGGCCGGCACCCGATCGACGGCGCGTCGCGCGGATCCTCCTACGTTCGCGATCGGGCCGAGTCGCGCAGGCGCCCGCCGTCGATCTCGACGACGCGGTCGACGAGCGACGGGTCGACGGGCGTGTGCGAGATGACGACGACCGTGCGGTCCGCGCCCGCAGCGCCGAGCAGCTCGCGGAGGAGCGCGTCGGCCTGCTCGCGATCGACGTTGGCGGTGGGCTCGTCGAGCACGAGCACCGGGAAGCCCGCGAGCATCGCGCGCGCGAGCGCGATGCGCTGCGCCTGGCCGCCCGACACGAGCGCACCGCGCTCGCCGACGGTCGCGTCGAGGCCGCCGCGCTCGGCGACCCAGTCGGCGAGGCCGACGCGTTCGAGCACCTCGACGAGCTCGTCGTCGCTCGCCGTGTCCCGGGCGAAGAGCAGGTTCTGGCGCACGTCCTCGTCGAACAGCCACGGCGACTGCTCGACCAGTCCGACGAGTCGCCGGACGTCGGCCGGGTCGAGCCGCGCCGCATCCACCCCGTCGACCTCGTACGAGCCGTCGGTCACCTCGAGGAATCGCACGAGCACGTGGGCGAGCGTGGTCTTGCCCGAGCCGGACGGTCCGCGGACGAGCACCCGCTCCCCCGGCGCGAGGTCGAGGTCGACACCCGTGAGCGCCGCGCCGCGGGCAGCCGGCCAGTGCGCGGAGACTCCCGAGAGCGTGAGCCGCGGTGGGCCGTCGGGCGCCGGAGCCGCAACGGGCGCGGCGGGTGCGGCCGGAATCTCCGCGGGGACGTCGTCGGGCACCGCGCCGGCCACCCGCTCGGCGCTCACGCGTGCCAGCCGCCATGCCGTCGTCGCAGGCGGAAGCGCCGCCGCGATCTCGGCGATCGCGAGCGGCACGAGGCACAGCACGGCGAAGGCGGGCCCGTCGATGCGGCCCTCGGCGAGCAACGGCTGCCCGGCGACGAGGCTCGCGGCGACGGCGAAACCGCCGATCGCCGTCATGAGGGCCGCAGCGGCCCCGGCGGCCGAGGCGTTCGACCGCGTGTGCCGGGCGAGCCGGTCGCCGAGCTCCTCGATGCGGCGACGGCTCGTCGCGGCCGCATCGAACGCGACGAGGGCCTCGAGCGACTGCGCGTGCTCGACGACGGCGGCCTGCAGCTCGCCGCGGAGCGGCGCGAGCCGCCGCGAGGCGCGGGACGCGACGGCGCGTTGCACGAGCAGCGTCGTGCCGACGCCGGCGACGAGGCAGGCGCCGATCGCGAGCGCCGAGGCGGGCGAGACGAACGCGACGCCGACGACGGCCGCGGCGAGCACGACGATCGCGCTCGCCACGGGCTGGACGACCCGCAGCGACACGTTCTGCAGTTCGTCGACGTCGCCCGTGAAGCGCGCGAGCAGCTCCCCCCGACGCAGGTCGGCGATGCCGTCGGGCGCGACCGGCAGCATCCGCTCGAAGACGCCCGTGCGGATCTCGGCGAGCTGGCGGAAGGCCGCGTCGTGCCCCGTCAGTCGTTCGAGATAGCGGAACACCGCGCGACCGAGGGCGAACGCGCGCACCCCCACGATCGCGAGCGAGAGGTACAGCACCGGCGGCTGCTCCGCCGCTCGGGCGATGAGCCAGGCGGAGCACGCGAGCAGGGCGACCGTCGAACCGCCCGACGCGATGCCGAAGAGCACCGCGGGCAGCAGTCGTCGCAGCGGCGGGATGCTCGTGCGGAGCACGGTGCGGGAGCGATCAGACACGGGCGGCCTCCGGCGAGATGACGAGGTCGGCCGCCGCGACGAGTGCGGGGCGGTGGGTCGCGACGAGCACCGTCCGCCCGGTACCCGCGAGGCGCGCGAGGCCGTGGGCGAGCTCCGCCTCCCGGCTCGCGTCCTGCGCGGAGGTGGGCTCGTCGAGCAGGAGCAGCGGCAGGTCGCGCGCGAGCAGGCGGTGCACCGCGCGCGCGATCGCGACCCGCTGCGCCTGGCCGCCGCTCAGCCCGCTGCCGGCGGGGCCGACCGGGCGCGCTGCGGGCACGTCGACGCCCGCGATGCGCAGCGCCTCGTCGAGGAGCGCGGGGTCGGCGGCCTCGTCGCCGAGGCGCACGTTCGACGCCACCGTCCCGGCGAGGAGCATGGGCGTCTGGCCCGCCCAGGCGATGCGGTCGCGGACGCCGTCGGGGGTCGTCTCGCCGTCGAGCACGATCGATCCCTCGAACGGGGCGAAGCCCAGCAGGGCGGCGAACAGGGTCGACTTGCCGCTGCCGCTCGGTCCGACGACCGCCGCGACCGCCCCCGTGGGCACCGTGACCGTGAGCGACTCGACGACGACGCGATCGCCGCGTCGCACGGTGACGCGGTCGAGCTCGAGGCGGCGACCGGCACCCCCGCCCGGCGCGACGGACGCGGGCGGGCGGTCGTCGTGATCCGCGCCCTCGGCCGCCTCCAGCAGCTCGAAGGCGTCGCCGGCGGCCGTGACCCCCGCCGCCGAAGCGTGGAACGCCGCGCCGACGTTGCGCAGCGGCAGGAAGACCTCGGGCGCGAGCACGAGCACGAACAGGCCGGCCGCGAGGGCCATGTCGCCCGAGACGAGGCGCAGGCCGATGGCGACCGCGACGAGCGCGACCGAGAGGCTCGCGGCCAGCTCGAGCGTGAATCCCGAGAGGAACGTGACCCGCAGCACCTTCATCGTGTGGCGCCGGTAACCGTCGGTCACCGCTCGGATGCGGCCCACCTGACGCTCGGCGCGGCCGTAGAGCAGCAGTGTCGAGAGGCCGCCGACGACCTCGAGGAATCCGCGCGAGAGGCCCGACAGGCTCTCCCACTGGCGGCGCTGCACGCCCTGGGTCGCCATGCCGATGAGCGCCATGAACACGGGCGTCAGCGGCAGCACGATCACGAGGATCAGACCCGACAGCGGGTCGGCGATCCACGCCGCGGCGATGAGCGCGGGCGTCGCGACGACGGTGAGCACGAGCTGCGGGAGGTACCGGCCGAAGTAGTCGTCGAGCGCGTCGAGCCCCGGACCGAGCAACGTCGCGATGCGCGCCGTCGAGAAGCCCGCGACGCCCGCGGGCCGTTGCTCGAGGGCGGCCAGCAGCTCCGCGCGCAGCTCGCCCTTCACCCGCATCGCCCCGCCGGAGCCGACGACCTCCCACCCCCAGGCGCCGAGCGCCCGGGCGGCCGCGCCGCCGAGGAGGAGCGCGAGGAGCGGCCGCACGTCGTCGATCGGCCTGCCGTCGATCAGCCCGGTGACGAGGCCGGCGATCGCCCACGCGACGGCGATGATCGCCGCCGCCTGCACGACGGCGAGCGCACCGCCCGCGACGAGGAAGCCGCGGGCGGCGCGCGAGCGCCTGACGAGTCTGGGGTCGAGCGGTTTCACGCGCGTTCGCCCATCAGTGGACGGCCGCCTCGACGTGCGCGCGGCTCACCCGCTTGCGGAAGATCCAGTACGTCCAGGCCTGGTAGGCGAGCACGAGCGGCAGGAAGATCAGCGCCACCCAGCTCATGACCGTGAGCGTGTACGGCGTCGACGACGCGTTCTCGATCGTCAGGCTGTTCGCCGGATCGTTCGATGCGGGCATCACGTCGGGGAACAGTGCGGCGAAGAGCGCGAGCACCGCCGCGGCGACCGTCACGGCGAGCAGCGTGAAGGCGACGCCCTCGGCGCCGCGCCGGTTCGCGAGCCAGCCGCCGATGAGCGCGACCGCCGCGATCGCCGCGAGGATCCAGAACCACGCGGTGCCGAACGCGAGCCCCGTCCAGAGGAGGAACACCGCCGCGACGACGATCGTGACGAGACCCGCCCGCGTCGCGAGCTTCCGCGCCCTCGCCCGCAGGTCGCCCTCGGTCTTGAGCGAGGCGAACACGACGCCGTGCGTGAAGAAGAGCAGGAGCGTCGTGAGCCCGCCGAGCAGCGCATACGGGTTCAGCAGGTCGAACAGCGTGCCCGTGTAGTTGTGGTCGGCGTCGAGCGGTACGCCCTGGACGATGTTCGCGAAGGCGACGCCCCAGAGCAGCGCCGGCACGGCCGAGCCGACGACGATCATGCCGTCGAACCAGGCCTTCCACTTCGACTCGGGCCGCTGGTGGCGGTACTCGAACGAGACCCCGCGGGCGATGAGCGCGAGCAGGATGAGCAGGAGGGCCAGGTAGAACCCCGAGAACAGGGTGGCGTACCACTCGGGGAAGGCGGCGAACAGCGATGCCCCGGCGACGATGACCCACGTCTCGTTGAGGTCCCACACGGGGCCGATGGTGTTGATGAGCACCCGGCGGTCGGTGTCGTCCCTGCCGAGGAACGGCAGCGACATGCCGATGCCGAAGTCGAAGCCGTCGAGCACGAAGTAGCCGACGAAGAGGAAGGCGACGATCCAGAACCAGAGCGTTGCGAGATCCATGACGTGCTCCTCTCTCAGTAGACCGTGGTCGCGGGCTCGACGCGGCCCGATTCGGGGTCGGGCTCGCCGATCTCGGGCGGGCCCTTCTTGATGGCGCGGATCACGAGCCGTACCTCGACGACCGCGAGCGCGCCGTAGATGAGCGTGAACGCGACGAGCGAGATGAGCACGTCGAGACCGGTGACGTTCGGCGAGACCGCGGATTCGGTCGGCAGCAGGCTGAACACGATCCAGGGCTGCCGGCCCATCTCGGTGAAGATCCAGCCGACGATCATGGCGGCGAGCGAGAGCGGGAAGCTCCAGATCGCCACCTTCCAGACCCACTTCTGCCGCGGCATCCGGCCCTTGCGGGTGAGCCAGAGACCGACGACGGCGACGATCACGTGCAGCATGCCGAGCCCGATCATCCAGCGGAACGACCAGTAGGTGATCCAGATGATGGGCGCGTAGTCGCCCGGACCGTAGAGCGCCTGGTAGTCGGCCTGCAGGTCGTTGATGCCCTCGACGCAGCCGTCGAACGTGTGCGTCGACAGCAGCGAGAGGAGGTACGGCACGCGGATCGAGAACAGTTCGGTGGTTCCGTCGGGGGTGCCGAGGGTGAACAGCGAGAACGACGCGTCGGCCCCGCAGACGGTGTCGTAGGTGGCCTCGGCGGCCGCCATCTTCATGGGCTGCGTCGCGACCATCGCAAGGCTCAGCTGGTCGCCGAACAGGGTCGTGAGGATGCCGGAGCCGACCATGAGCCATAGCCCGAACTTGAGCGCGGGGCGCATGGAGTCGAGGTGCTGGTTGCGGGCGAGGTGCCACGCGCTCGCCGAGATGATGAGGCCGGCGGCGACCATGAAGCTCGCCGCGATCGTGTGCGGGAACGCCGCGAGCGCGACGGGGTTCGTGAGCAGCGCCCCGATGTCGACGAGCTCGGCGCGGCCCTTCTCGGCGTTCATCTCGTAGCCGACCGGGTTCTGCATGAACGCGTTCGCGGCGATGATGAAGTACGCCGAGACGATCGTGCCGACGGCGGTGCACCAGATCGTCGCGAGGTGCAGGCCCCTCGGCAGCTTGTCCCAGCCGAAGATCCAGAGCCCGATGAACGTCGCCTCGAAGAAGAACGCGAGCAGGCCCTCGAGTGCGAGCGGGGCGCCGAAGACGTCGCCGACGAACCGCGAGTACTCCGACCAGTTCATCCCGAACTGGAACTCCTGCACGATTCCGGTGACGACGCCCATCGCGAAGTTGATGAGGAATATCGAGCCGAAGAACCTCGTCACCTGGAGGTACTGGTTCTTGCCCGTGCGGTACCACGCGGTCTGGAAGATCGCGACGGTCGTCGCGAGTCCGATCGTGATCGGTACGAACAGGAAGTGATAGACGGTCGTCAACCCGAACTGCCATCGGGCGAGCAGCAACGGATCGAGCAGCTCGTTCACGGATGCCCCTTTCGCGGACTCCGAACGTCGTGGCGACGTTCTTCTACGGTGCGTAAAACTCTGCTTCTACACAGCGTAGAACAATCGCGCGAACGGCGGTACTCTGGATGCATGGCGAGTCTCGGAGATCTCGAGCGCTCCGTGATGGAGCTGCTCTGGTCGAGCGACGGCGCGCGCACGGCCAACGAGCTGCGCGACGCGCTGGCGCTGCAGAGCGGCGACTCGGGTCGCATGGTCGCGACGACCACCGTGCTGACCGTCCTCTCGCGGCTCGAGCGCAAGGGCTTCGTCAGCCGCACGCGCGAGCGCCGGCCGCACCAGTACCAGGCCCTGCTGTCGCGCGAGGAGCACACCGCCGAGCTCATGCACGAGGTGCTCGATCGGGCGAGCGACCGTGATGCGGCCCTCGCACGCTTCGTGGGCACGGTGAGCGACGGCGAGGCCGCGACCCTGCGACGTCTCCTCGACGAGCTCGTCCGACACTGACGATGCTCGTCGTCGCCGCGGTGCTCGGCGTCCTCGCGTTCGCGCTGGCCTGGCCCATCCCCGTCGCACTCTCGCGCGCCGCGTGGCCCGCTCGCTCCCCCGCCGTCGCCCTCGCGCTCTGGCAGTCGATCGCGATCGCCGGCGGCCTGTCGATGATCGGATGCCTCCTCGTCTACGGCGC
The DNA here is from genome assembly GCF_058349945.1 of Agromyces cucurbitae. Taxonomy (NCBI): domain Bacteria; kingdom Bacillati; phylum Actinomycetota; class Actinomycetes; order Micrococcales; family Microbacteriaceae; genus Agromyces; species Agromyces cucurbitae. Next base: position 604,824 of record NZ_JBYRES010000003.1, read on the forward strand.
CGCTCCGGCCGGTTCGCTCGTCGGCGCGTGGAACGCGCTCGTGCCCGTGCTCTTCACGGGGCCCATCCCACCCGAGTTCGACGTGCTCGAGCTCGCGGCGCTCACCCTCGCCGCCGGACTCGCGCTGCACCTCGCACTCAACCTCGCGCTGACGGCAGTGCACGCCGAGCGCGAGCGCCGCCGCCAGCACCAGCTCGTCGCCCTGCTCGGCGACCCGATGCCGGGCGAGCCGTCGACGCGCGTGCTCGCGCACCCGACGCCGCTCGCGTACTGCGTGCCCGGCATCCGCACCGCGACCGTGCTCACCGACGGCCTCGTCGACGCGCTCAGCCCCGCCGAGCTCTCCGCGGTCATCGCGCACGAGCGCGCCCACCTCGATCAGCTGCACCACCTCGTGCTGCTCGCGTTCCGCGCCTGGCACAGTGCGCTGCCGTGGTTCCCGATCGCGAACCGGGCGGAGCGCTCGGTGATCCTCCTCGCCGAGATGCTCGCCGACGACCGCGCCCGACGCGTCGCGGGCGACGACGCATTGCGCGGCGCGATGCTCGTCGTCGGTGCCGACGCGGGACCCGCGGGCCTCGGCGATGACGGAGTGATCCCCGACGCCGACATGCTCGAGGCCCGGTTGGCCCGGCTCGACGGCGATGCGGCGGGCGTGCCGCCGCGCGCCCTGGTGCTGACCGCCGCGATCGCGCTCATCGCGATCCCCCTCCTGGGGTACGCGGTGACGTTCACGGATACCACCTGGGTCTGACGCGCGCCGCACCCGCGGTCGATACGCTCGAACGATGAACGAGATCCTCGACTGGATCCTGAACACCGTGCAGTCGGTCGACCCGGTGGTCAGGACCCTCCTCGCCGGGATCGGCATCATGCTGGAGACGAGCGTGCTCATCGGACTCGTCGTTCCCGGCGACACGATCGTGCTCGTCGCCGCCACCGGAGTCGAGAACCTCGCACAGTACTTCGCGCTCGCGTTCGCCGTCATCGTCGGCGCACTCATCGGCGAGAGCCTCGGCTTCGCGATCGGCCGGTGGTTCGGCCCGCACATCCAGCACTCCCGCCTCGGCCGCAGGCTCGGCGAGGACAACTGGCACCGCGCCCAGCGCTACCTCGACCGGCGCGGCGGGCCGGCGATCTTCATCTCGCGTTTCATCCCGGTGCTGCACTCGCTCATCCCGCTGACCGTGGGCATGAGCACGATGCGCTACCGCAAGTTCATCGCGTGGACGCTGCCCGCCTGCATCATCTGGGCCTTCGCGTACGTGTCGGTGGGCTGGCTCGCCGCCGGCAGCTACCGCGAGCTCAGCCGCGAACTGCACTGGGCGGGCTACCTGTTCGTCGGCGTCATCGTCGTCTTCCTCGTGATCGTCTGGGGCGTGAAGAAGGTGCTCGTGCGGTCGGAGGCGAAGCACATGGAGGCGGCCGAGGCCGCCGACGACTCGGGCGCCCTCGACACCGCGATCGACCCGGCGGTCGATTTCGCCCCGGCATCGACCGGCGCGCCGGTCGTCGTCGACGGCGGGGCCGTCGCCGCCCGCACCGACGACGAGGGGCCGGATGCCTCGGCACCCGACCCCTCGCAGCTCGACGTCGACCGCTGAGGCCCGGCGCCGCCGTTCGCTCAGAACAGGTCCTGCTCGGCGAGCCAGTCGCTCGCGATCTGCTCCGCCGACTCCTGGTCGTCGACGCTCTTCACATTGAGCGCGACGAGCTCGTCGGCGGTGAGCGCCGCGCTCACCGTGTTGATGACCTCGGCGGCCTTGTCGTCGACCTTGTCGCTGACGACCGGCACGACATGCGAGGCGAGGAAGAGCCCCTCGGGGTCGTCGAGCGTCACGAGGTCGCTCGTCGCGATCGCCGGGCTCGCGCTGAAGATGTTGACGAGTTGCACGTCGCCGTCTTCCAGCGCCTTGATCGTCAGGGGCCCGCCCGAATCCTCGATCGGCGTGAACGCGACGTCGACGCCGTAGACCTTCTTGAGCCCGTCGGGGCCGTAGGGCCGGGTTGCGAGCTCCGAGTTGCCGCCCAGGGTGAGCGGCGTCGTCACCTTGGACAGGTCGGCGAGGCTCGTGACGTCGTTCTGCTCCGAGAACTCCTTCGTGACGTTGTACGAGTCCTGATCGGTCGCCGGCGACTGGTCGAGCACGCGGAGGCCGTCGGGCAGCGCCGTCTCGAGCTCGGCGTAGACGTCGTCGGCGGTGGTCGCCGTCGTGTCGGGCACGTAGTACTGGAGCAGGTTGCCCGTGTACTCGGGGAAGACGTCGATCGCCCCGCTCTCGATCTCGGGCATGTACACCTCGCGCTGGCCGATGCGCGGCTGCAGCTCGACGGTGAACCCGTTGGCCTCGAGCGCCTGCGCGTACAGCTCGGCGATGATCTCGTTCGAGTAGTAGTCCTGCGAGCCGACGACGAGCGTCTCACCGCCGCCCGCAGGCGTCTCCGATCCGCTGTCGAGCGGGTCGCCCGACGCACACCCTGCCAGGGCCACTGTCGCCCCGACCGCGACCGCCGCGAGTGCGACGAGCCGGCCTTTTCCTGCTGTGTTCATGATGCATTCCCTTCATGGACGGGTCGCCCCGTGACCGTACGCGACCGGGTCGATCGCGAACGAGCTTCTGCGGTTCGGGTCGCGCGCACGCCGGCGGGCACGACGACGCGCTGGATGAGCGCGAAGCACCCGTCGACGACGAGTGCGAGGAGGATGACGAGGATGGCGCCGCCGAGCATCTCGGCGTAGTTGCGGGTCTTCAGCCCCTCGAAGATGAAGCGGCCGAGGCCGAAGTTCGCGACGTAGGCCGCGAGCGTCGCGGTCGCGACGATCTGCAGCATGCCCGAGCGGATGCCGCCGACGACGATCGGCATGCCGAGCGGCAGCTCGACCTTGCCGACGACCTGGTGCTCGGCCATGCCCATCGCTCGCGCGGCGTCGATCGTGCGGCGATCGACGGATTCGAACCCCGCGTACGCGCCGGCGAGCAGCGGCGGTATCGCGAGGACGACGAGCGCGAGGATGGGGGCCGAGAGGCCGATGCCGAGCCACGTGCCGAAGAGCGTGAGCAGGCCGAGGGTCGGCAGCGCCCGCAGTCCGCCCGACGTCATGACGACGAACTGCTTGCCCCGCCCCGTGTGGCCGATGAACCCGCCGAGCGGCAGCGCGATCGCCGCGGTGATCGCGAGCACGACGACCGAGATGAGCAAGTGCTGGCCGAGCCGCTCGGGAATGCTGCCGGGACCCGACCAGTTGGCCGGATCGGCGAGCCAGGCGAACGCTGCTGCGAACAGGCTCATGCGACCACGTCGGGTTCGTCGACGAGCACGGACGGTGCCGGGCGGGCGCCCCGGCGGCCGCGACTGGTCCACGGCAGGAGCAGTCGCCCGCCGAGGACCGCGAGGGCGTCGAGCAGCAGCGCAACGAGGATCGTCATGACGATGCCGGTCACGATCTCGGCCTGGATGCCGCGCTGGAAGCCGTCGGTGAACAGGCTGCCGAGGCTCTGCACGCCGATGACGGCGCCGATCGTCGCGAGGCTCACCGTGCTCACGATCACCACGCGGAGTCCCGACAGCAGCACCGGCCCTGCGAGCGGCAGCTCGACGCCCCAGAATCGGCGGCCGGGCGAGTAGCCCACCGCGGTGGCCGAGCGCTCGATGTCGGGGTCGACCGCGTCGAAGGCATCGGCGGCGGTTCGCACGATGACCGCGACGCCGTAGAGCGTGAGCGCGATCACGAGGTTCAGGGGCGAACGTAGGCCGATGCCGGTGAAGGCCGGCAGCGCGATGAGCAGCGCGATCGACGGGATCGCGTAGAGGAGCCCGCAGAGCGACAGCAGCACGCCGCGCGACCAGCGATAGCGGTGCGCGGCCCAGCCGATCGGAACGGAGATCACGAAGCTCAGTATGATCGCCGGCACCGACAATGCCAGGTGCAGGAGCGTCAGCTCCCAGACCAGGTCGAGGTTCGACCAGAGCCACTTCACGAGGCGAGCACTCCGGCGGGGCGCCCGTCGTCGTCGACGACGACCCGACGGCCGTCGACCTCGGCGAGGTGCAGCACCCGCTTGCCGCGGTTCGCCCCGACGAAGTCCGCCACGAATTCGTCGGCGGGACGCGCGAGGATCTCGGCGGGCGACGCCGCCTGGGAGATCCGCCCGCCCTGCTGCATGATGACCACCTGGTCGCCGAGGAGGAACGCCTCGTCGATGTCGTGCGTGACGAACACCACCGTCTTGCCGAGTTCGCCCTGCAGCCGCAGCAGCTCCTGCTGCAGCTCGGCCCTGACGATCGGGTCGACGGCGCCGAACGGCTCGTCCATGAGCAGGATGTTGGGGTCGACCGCGAGCCCCCTGGCGACGCCGACGCGCTGCTGCTGCCCGCCCGAGAGTTGGCTCGGGTACCTGTCGGCGAGCGAGCGGTCGAGGCCGACGGTGTCGAGCAGCTCGAGCGCCCTCGCATGCGCCTCGCGCTTGCGCACACCGCGCAGCAGCGGCACGGTCGCCACGTTGTCGATGACCTTGCGGTGCGGGAGCAGGCCCGAGTTCTGCATGACGTAGCCGATGCTGCGGCGGAGCGCCACGGGCTCGAGGGTCGCGACGTCGGTGGCGTCGATGAGCACCTGCCCGTCGGTCGGATCGACCATTCGGTTGATCATGCGCAGCAGCGTCGTCTTGCCCGAGCCCGACGAGCCGACGAGCACCGTCGTCTTGCGGGGCGGGATGACGATGTCGACGCCGGAGACGGCGAGGGTGCCGTCGGGGAAGCGCTTCGACACGCCGCGGAACTCGATCATGCTGGCTCAATCCCGTCGTCGGCGTTCGCTGCGAAATGCAGCTTCAAGCCAAACACCGATCGAGCCCCGAGCGCAACGGGCTCCGGGGCGAGTCGTCAGGCCGCCGACGAAGCGGCGAGTGCGCTGCCGAGGTGCTCGGCGAGGTAGTCGTGCACGAGGCGCTTCGCCTCGGCGAGGTACCGTTCGTCGCCGTCGACCGCGCGCTCGTAGGCGCGGCTGATGAGCGCGTCGCCGATCTCCATCGCGACGCCGAGGCGGAACCGCAGCTCGGCCTGGTCGCCCTCGCCGCCGAACTCGGCCTCGATGAGCCGGGCCATGCGGTGCGCGAACTCGGGCTCCACATCGCCCTCGGCGAGCTCGCGCTGCGCGGCGTGCACGACGCTGAAGCCGGGCTCCCCGGCGTACATCTTCGCGCTGACGTCGAGCGCGACGTCGACGACGGTCCACCACGAGGCGAGCTCGGTGCGAGCCATCTCGTCGGCGACCCGCTCGCGGTACCGGTGCACCGAGCGCTCGCGGAGCGCGTAGAGCACGGCGACCCGGTCGGGGAAGTAGCGGTACACCGTGCCGATCGATGCGCCTGCGCGCTCGGCGACCATCTGGGTCGTCAGCCGCTCGAACCCCGATTCGTCGACGATCTCGGCGGCGGCGTCGAGCAGCGCGTCGAGGCGCTGGCTGGAGCGACGCTGCGTCGGCTCGGTGCGGACCGAGCGCCTCCGGCTCGGATCGGCCCCGAGGATCAGGTCGATGTTCGGCACGGAACCTCCTCAGTTGCTCGGTCCACTCTACCGGGCGTCGAACACCCGGCGTGCACCCGACGTTTCGCGACGTGTCCCCCGTGCATGACAGACTGTGTGGATGCCGGCGAGCTCCCCCACCCCGCCCGGTTCACGAGAGCGCCAGGTCCGGCACCGCGCCGCGCGCCTCGAGGACTGGTTCCACGACGTGCGCTCGCGAGGCGCCCGCCGTCGGGGTCACGTGCCGACCGTCGTGCCGTACACCGGCTACGGGTCGACCGAGTGGGTCCGCGTGTTCTGCCGCGTGCTCCTGTCGAAGCCCGTCGCAGCCGACGAGCCGTCGAAGCGCCGGCGCAAGCGTCGCGAACAGGGCATCCGCGGCTGGCGCAGCTTCACGAGCGTGCCGGTCGGCGACGTTCCGGTCGTCATCGAGGTCGGCGGCCAGACGATCGAGGTGCTCGCCGACCGCGGCGGCGTCGTCGACACGACGGTGCCCGCCTCGCTCGCACCGGGCTGGCACCGCGCGACGCTCACGACCGAGGGGGCGGAGCCCGTCGAGGCCCCGATCCGCATCGTCGGCCCCGACGTCGACTTCGGCATCATCAGCGACGTCGACGACACGGTGATGGTCACGGCGCTCCCCCGGCCGCTCGTCGCGGCATGGAACACCTTCGTGCTCGACGAGCACGCGCGCATCCCCACCCCGGGCATGGCGGTGCTGTTCGAGCGGCTCGCGCGGTCGCACCCCGGCTCTCCGGTCATCTACCTCTCGACGGGCGCCTGGAACGTCGCGCCCACGCTCACGCGATTCCTCTCGCGCAACCTCTTCCCCGCGGGTCCGCTCCTGCTCACCGACTGGGGCCCAACGCACGACCGCTGGTTCCGCAGCGGCCGCGAGCACAAGGAGGAGAACCTCCGGCGCCTCGCCGAGGAGTTCCCGAACGTGCGCTGGCTCCTCATCGGCGACGACGGCCAGCACGACGAAGACCTGTACGCACGGTTCGCCGCCGAGCATCCCGAACGGGTCGCGGCCATCGCGATCCGCCGGCTCTCGACGGGCGAGGCCGTGCTGGCCGGCGGGCGCACCAAGGCCGAGGAGCACGGCACCGAGGTGCCGTGGGTCTCGGCGAGCGACGGCTCGACGATCGCCGACGGGCTCGCCGAGGCCGGCGTCGTCTGATCGCGTCCGGCGCCCACCGCGACGACGGCGCGGCACTGATCCGAGAGCCGGGCTAGCGGGCGACGGCGCGGTCGCGCGACCGCCGGAACGACACGAGTCCGCGGTTGACCTGCCGCGCCCAGAGCGGGCCGCGGTAGATGAACGCCGAATACCCCTGCACAAGCGTCGCGCCGGCGTCGAGGCGGTCCTGCACGTCGGCAGCGGTCTCGACGCCGCCGACGGAGATGACGCACAGCCCGTCGGGCACGTTGCGCCGCACGAGTCGCAGCACCTCGAGCGAGCGCTCCGCGAGCGGCGCACCCGAGAGGCCGCCCGCGCCGATGGCCTCGACCGCGGATGCCTCGGTGCGAAGCCCGTCGCGCGAGATGGTCGTGTTCGTGGCGATCATGCCGTCGAGGCCGAGCCGCACGACGAGTTCGCAGATGCGCTCGACCTCGGAGTCGGCGAGGTCGGGCGCGATCTTCACGAGCAGCGGGGTCGTGCCCGACGCCTCGCGCACGGCCTCGAGGAGCGGCGCGAGCGCGTCGATCTCCTGCAGGCCGCGCAGGCCGGGGGTGTTCGGCGAGCTCACGTTGACGACGAGGTAGTCGGCGTACGGGGCCAGCAGTTTCGCACTGCGCACGTAGTCGCCCACGGCGTCTTCGACGGCGGTGACCCGGCTCTTGCCGATGTTGACGCCGAGCACCGGTCGGTGCGTGCGACGCGAGAGCCGCGAGAGGCGGCCGGCCGCGGCATCCGCCCCGCCGTTGTTGAAGCCCATGCGGTTGATCAACGCGCGGTCCGCGACGAGGCGGAACAGCCGCGGGCGATCGTTGCCGGGCTGCGCGATCGCCGTGATCGTGCCGACCTCGACGTGGCCGAAACCGAGCTGGCCGAGGCCGATCACGGCCCGCGCGTCCTTGTCGAAGCCGGCGGCCACGCCGAACGGCGACGGGAAGCGCAGGCCGAGCGCCTCGACCGCGAGCGACGGGTCGGGCGCGGTGAAACGCTCGACGAGCCGGCCGAAGCCGAGCGTCGGGAGGGCGCGGATGACCCGGAAGGCCAGGTGGTGCGCGTCTTCGGGGTCGAGCTTCGTCAGGAAGAGGGAGAAGAGGAGTCGATACATGCCGGGAATCAGGCTACCGGTCGTCGGGCCGACGCCGTCACTCGACGGGCCGGGCGGGCAGCCGGCCGTGCTCCTCGCGGAGCTGCTCGATCGCGGACTCGAAGTCGTCGAGCGAGTCGAACGCCTGGTAGACGCTCGCGAATCGCAGGTAGGCGACCTCATCGAGCTCACGGAGCGGCGGCAGGATGGCGAGGCCGATGTCGTTCGCCTCGATCTGCGACGCGCCGGTCGAGCGGATCGTCTCCTCGACCTTCTGCGCGAGCACGGCGAGGTCGGAGTCGGTCACGGGGCGCCCCTGGCACGCCTTCTTGACGCCGAGCACGACCTTCTCACGGCTGAACGGCTCGACGACGCCCGATCGCTTGATCACGACGAGGCTCGCGGTCTCGGTCGTCGAGAAGCGGCGCCCGCATTCGGGGCACTGCCGGCGGCGGCGGATCGACAGCCCGTCGTCGCTCGTGCGGGAGTCGATGACGCGCGAATCGGGGTGGCGGCAGAAGGGACAGTACATGGTGACCCCCAGCCTAGCGGCGTGGGAGCGGCGTCATTCCGCGCCGAACCGCGCCGTCACGGCCTCACCGTGCGCCGGCAGGTCCTCTTCGGCCGAGAGCGCCGCGATGACGGGCGCGACCTCGCGCAGCGCGGACTCGTCGTAGCGCACGACCTGCTGCGGTCGCAGGAACGTCGCGGCCGACAACCCCGACGCGAATCGCGCCTGGCCGCCCGTCGGCAGCACGTGGTTCGAGCCCGCCGCGTAGTCGCCGAGGCTCACGGGCGAGTACGGGCCGACGAAGATCGCGCCCGCGTTCTCGATGCGGGCGAGCACGGCCTCGGGGTCGCGCACCTGGATCTCGAGGTGCTCGGGGCCGAAGGCGTTCGCGAACGCGGCGGCCTGGTCGAGGTCGTCGACGTGGACGAGCGCCGACTGCGCACCGGTGAGCGACTGGTGGATGCGATCGCCGTGCTTCGTCGCCGCCGACCGGGCGGCGAGCCGGCCGAGCACCCGCTCGGCGAACGCGGGCGAATCGGTCACGAGCACCGCGGCGGCCAGCTCGTCGTGCTCGGCCTGGCTGATCAGGTCGGCGGCGACGAAGTCGGCGTCGGCACCGTCGTCGGCGATGACGAGGATGTCGGTCGGCCCCGCCTCCGCGTCGATGCCGGTGACCCCCTGCACGACGCGTTTGGCCGCGGCGACGTAGACGTTGCCCGGGCCCGTGACGAGCTGCACGGGCTCGAGCCCGAGGCCGGGCACGCCGTACGCGAAGGCGCCGATGGCTCCGGCGCCACCCATCGCGTACACCTCGGTGATGCCGAGGAGGGCCGCGGCACCCGCGATGGTCGGGTGCACGCGTCCGCCGTGCTCGGCCTGCGGCGGCGACGCGAGTGCGATCGAGCCGACGCCGGCGACCTGCGCCGGCACGACGTTCATGACGACGCTCGACGGGTAGACCGCCTTGCCGCCTGGCACGTACAGGCCGACGCGGCCGACCGGCTGCCAGCGCTGCTCGATGACGGCGCCCGCGGCGAGCTCGGTGCGACGCGATGCCGGGACCTGGGCCGCGCTCGCGGCGCGCACGCGTTCGATGGTGCGTTCGATCGCGTCGCGGATCTCGGGGGCGAGCGCGTCGCGTGCCGCCGCGAGCTCGTCGGCGGGCACCCGCACGTGCTCGGGCGTCACCCGGTCGAACCGCTCCGCCTGCTCGACGAGCGCGGACTCGCCGTGCTCGCGGACGGCCTCGATGAGCGCCCGGGCGGGCTCGAGGGCGGCCGAGACGTCGGTCGCGGCGCGGGGCACGAGTGCGAGCAGCTCGCTCGTCGATGGACGGGTTCCGCGGAGGTCGATCGTTCGCAGCATGGTGGCACCAGCCTACCGAGCGGCGCCGGCCGCCCGGCGGGCGGGCGTCACAAGAGGCAGTTCGGGCCGAGCAGGCTCTTGAGCTCGCCGTAGAAGTCGGCGCTCACGTCGACCGGGTACGGCAGCTCGAACACGCGCGCGGTGCGGCCGCGCACGAGCTTCAGTCGCACCTCGGTGTCGCCGCGATGCCTCGTCAGCACCTCGCCGAGCGCCGTGATGGTGTCGGTGGTCGCGCGCTGGTCGGGCAACGAGATCATCACCGGCCCGCTCTCTTCTCCTTGACCGAGGTCGGGCGTGAAGACGCTGAACGCGTGCAGGTTCATGCCGTCGTCGCGCATGCTGACCCGGCCGCGCACGACCGCGATCGAGTCGGCCTGGAGGGTCGGCGCGAACTCCTGGTACGCCTTGCCCATGAACATGACGGTGATCTCGCCCGAGAAGTCCTCGACCTGGATCATGCCGTACTGGTTGCCCGAGGCCTTCGCGATGCGGTGCTGCACGCTCGTCACGAGACCCGCGACGGTGACCGTGTCGCCGTCCTGCGTGGCGTCGGAGCTCATGAGGTCGGTGATCGTCGTCGACGCGTGCTTGGCGAGCGGAGCCTCGAGGCCCGCGAGCGGGTGGTCGGACACGTAGAGCCCCAGCATCTCCCGCTCGAACGCGAGCTTGTCCTTCTTCGTCCACTCGGGCCGATCGGGCACGAGCGACGGCGCGGCCTGCTTCTCGTGCTCGTCGAACAGGCTGTCGAAGTCGAAGCCGACGTCGCCGTTCTCCTCGGCGCGCTTCTCTTTCACGGCCGACTCGACGGCGCCCTCGTGGATCTCGACGAGCGAGCGCCGGGTGTGCCCCAGCGAGTCGAACGCGCCCGCCTTCACGAGCGACTCGACCGTGCGCTTGTTCGCGACGGGGATCGGCACCTTCTTCAGGAAGTCGTGGAACGACTCGAAGCGCCCCTCCTTCTCACGAGCACCGCGGATCGCGTCGACGACGTTGAAGCCGACGTTGCGCACAGCACCGAGGCCGAACCGGATGTCGTCGCCGACGGCGGCGAAGAAACCGATCGACTCGTTGACGTCGGGCGGCAGCACCTTGATGCCCATGCGGCGGCACTCGTTGAGGTACAGGGCGAGCTTGTCGCGGGCGTCGCCGACGCTCGTGAGGAGGGCCGCCATGTACTCGGCCGGGAAGTGCGCCTTGAGGTAGGCGGTCCAGTAGCTGAGCACGCCGTAGGCGGCGGAGTGGGCCTTGTTGAAGGCGTAGTCGGAGAACGGCAGCAGGATCTCCCAGAGCTTGCCGATCGCCTCGTCGGAGTAGCCGTTCGACTTCATGCCGGCGGAGAAGCCCTCGTACTGCTTGTCGAGCTCGGACTTCTTCTTCTTGCCCATCGCGCGCCGCAGGATGTCGGCCTGGCCGAGCGAGAAGCCGGCCACCCGCTGGGCGATCGCCATCACCTGCTCCTGGTAGATGATGAGGCCGTAACTCGTGTCGAGGATGTCCTTCAGGGACTCCGCGAACTCGGGGTGGATCGGCGTGATCTCTTGCAGCCCGTTCTTGCGGAGCGCGTAGTTGGTGTGCGAGTTCGCGCCCATCGGGCCCGGCCGGTAGAGCGCGATGACGGCCGAGATGTCCTCGAAGTTGTCGGGCTTCATGAGGCGGAGCAGCGCGCGCATCGGCCCGCCGTCGAGCTGGAACACGCCGAGCGTGTCGCCGCGCGAGAGCAGGGCGTACGCCTCGGCGTCGTCGAGCGCGAGGTCTTCGAGCACGGGGCGGAACCCGCGGTTGGCCTCGATGTTGTCGAGCGCGTCGTCGATGATCGTGAGGTTGCGCAACCCCAGGAAGTCCATCTTGATGAGCCCGAGCGACTCGCACGCCGGGTAGTCGAACTGCGTGACGATCTGACCGTCTTGTTCGCGCTTCATGATCGGGATGATGTCGATGAGCGGGTCGCTCGACATGATGACGCCGGCCGCGTGCACGCCCCACTGGCGCTTCAGGTTCTCGAGGCCGAGCGCGGTCTCGAAGACCGTCTTCGCCTCGGGATCGGTCTCGACGATGGCGCGGATGTCGCCGGCCTCTTTGAAGCGCGGGTGGTTCTTGTCGAAGATGCCCGTCAGCGGGATGTCCTTGCCCATCACCGCCGGCGGCATCGCCTTCGTGAGCTTCTCGCCCATCGAGAACGGGAAGCCGAGCACGCGCCCCGAGTCCTTCAGGGCCTGCTTCGCCTTGATCGTGCCGTACGTGACGATCTGGGCGACCCGCTCCTCGCCGTACTTCTCGGTCACGTACTTGATGACCTCGCCGCGACGACGCTCGTCGAAGTCGACGTCGAAGTCGGGCATCGAGACGCGGTCGGGGTTCAGGAACCGCTCGAAGATGAGGCCGTGCTGCAGCGGGTCGAGGTCGGTGATCTTCATCGCGTAGGCGGCCATCGACCCGGCGCCCGAGCCGCGCCCGGGCCCGACGCGGATGCCGTTGGACTTCGACCAGTTGATGAAGTCGGCGACGACGAGGAAGTAGCCCGGGAACCCCATCTGGCTGATGACGCCGACCTCGTAGTCGGCCTGCTTGCGCACGTCGGCGGGGATGCCGTTCGGGTACCGGAGGTGGAGGCCCTTCTCGACCTCTTTCACGAACCAGCTCTCTTCGTTCTCGCCCTCGGGAACGGGGAAGCGCGGCATGTAGTTGGCGCTCGTGTTGAACTGCACGTTGCAGCGCTCGGCGATCGCGAGCGTGTTGTCGCAGGCGTCAGGATGGTCGCGGAAGACCTGGCGCATCTCGGCGGCTGTCTTCAGGTAGAAGTCGTCGGCGTCGAACTTGAACCGGTTCGGGTCGTCGAGCGTCGAGCCCGACTGCACGCACAGCAGCGCGGCGTGGCTCTTCGCGTCGTGGGCGTGGGTGTAGTGCAGGTCGTTGGTCGCGACGAGCGGCAGGTTCAGGTCTTTCGCGAGCCGCAGCAGATCGGTCATGATGCGCTTCTCGATGCCGAGACCGTGGTCCATGATCTCGCAGAAGAAGTTGTCGGCGCCGAAGATGTCGCGGAACTCGGCGGCGGCCTTCACGGCCTCGTCGTACTGGCCGAGACGCAGCCGCGTCTGCACCTCGCCCGAGGGGCAGCCCGTCGTCGCGATGAGCCCCTTCGAGTAGTTCTGCAGGAGCTCGCGGTCCATGCGGGGCTTGAAGTAGTACCCCTCGATCGAGGCGAGGCTCGACAGCCGGAACAGGTTGTGCATGCCCTCGGTCGTCTCCGACAGGAGGGTCATGTGCGTGTACGCGCCGGAGCCCGAGACGTCGTCGCCGCCGCCGTTGCCCCACCGGATACGGGTCTTGTCGCTGCGGTGGGTGCCGGGCGTCAGATACGCCTCGGTGCCGATGATCGGTTTGATGCCCGCGTCGGTCGCCTGCTTCCAGAAGTCGTAGGCGCCGAACACGTTGCCGTGGTCGGTGACCGCGACGGCGGGCATCTCGTAGCCCTGCGCCGCCTTGATCAGCTCACCCACTCGCGCGGCCCCGTCGAGCATCGAGTACTCGGAATGCACATGCAGATGGACGAATGAATCGGCGGCCACGGGGCTCCTCATCGGGGTGGATCTCTGGGGTGTGCAACGAGTCTACGGCGACCCGGCCACATCGCGGCCCGGTCCCGCGCGGGTCGCGGGACGAGCGGCGTCAGTCGCCGCGGAGCACGTCGAGCGCGTGCGCGAGGTCGACCGGGTAGTCGGAGACGAACGTCGTCCAGTCCCCCGTGCCGGGATGCGTGAGCGAGAGCTCGTGCGCGTGCAACCACTGCCGCGAGAGCCCCAGCTTGGCCGACAGCGTGGGGTCGGCGCCGTACATCGCATCGCCGGCGCAGGGATGCCGCTGCGCGGCCATGTGCACGCGGATCTGGTGAGTGCGCCCCGTCTCGAGGTGCACCTCGAGCAGCGAGGCGTACGGGAAGGCCTCGAGCGTCTCGTAGTGCGTCACGGCGTGCTTGCCGTCGGCGGTGACCGCGAACTTCCACTCCGACCGCGGGTGGCGCCCGACGGGCGCGTCGATCGTGCCGGCGAGCGGGTCGGGGTGGCCCTGCACGACCGTGTGGTAGATCTTCTCGACCTCGCGGTCGTGGAACTGCCGCTTGAGCTCGGTGTAGGCGCGCTCGGACTTCGCGACGACCATGAGGCCGCTCGTGCCCGCGTCGAGTCGGTGCACGACGCCCTGTCGCTCGGGCGCGCCCGAGGTCGAGATGCGGAAGCCCGCCGCGGCGAGGGCGCCGACGACCGTCGGACCGTTCCAGCCGAGCGACGGATGCGCCGCGACGCCGGCCGGCTTGTCGACGACGACGAGGTCGTCGTCGTCGTGCACGATGCCGAGCTCGGGCACGGCGATGGGTTCGACCGCGAGCGTCCGCGGCGGCTCCCAGCTCACCTCGAGCCAGCCGCCGGCGCGCAGCCGGTCGGACTTGCCGACGACCGTGCCGTCGACGAGCACGCCGCCCGACTCGGCGATCTCGGCCGCGAGCGTGCGCGAGAAGCCCAGCAGCTTCGCGAGCCCGGCGTCGACCCGGATGCCGTCGAGCCCATCGGGCACGGGCAGCGAGCGGTGCTCCATCAGGCCTCGGCGACGGTCGCCGCGCGCGGCCCGTCGGCGTCGCCCGCGGCCGCCGGACCGCCCGGGGACGCTTCGCCGTCGAGGGGCGCCGCGCCCGCGGCATCCGCCACGTCGGCGGCCTTCGCCGCACGCGTCTCGCGCGTGCCGTCGAGGCCGACGCCGCGGATCGTGAGGATCATGAACAGCACCATGCTCGACACGATCGCCATGTCGGCGACGTTGTAGATCGCCGGCAGCAGCCACGGCGTCGAGATGAAGTCGATCACGTGCCCGAGCCCGAAGCTCGGCTCGCGGAAGAGCCGGTCGGTCAGGTTGCCGAGCACACCTCCGAGCAGCAGTCCGAACACGACCGCCCACGCGATCGAGCGGATGCGGCGGGAGAACCAGATGATGAACGTGATGACGCTCGCGGCGAGGATCGTGAAGATCCACGTCATGCCGCTCGCGAGCGAGAACGCCGCACCGGGGTTGCGCACGAACTGCCACTGGAGCACGGAGCCCAGCACCGGCACGACCTCACCCTCGGTGAGGTTCGAGACGACGAGGTACTTGCTCAACTGGTCGAGGCCGTACGCCGCGAGTGCGGCGCCGGCCAGGACCAGCAGGGCGGTGGTGGTGCCGACCTTGGCGGCCGGCTCAGCCGCCAAAGCCCTGGAAGGTCGGAGCAGGCTGCTCGGCGGGGGCCGAGAAGCCCTGGTTGCCCGAGACCTGCACCGGCGCGGCGGTGTCGAGCTCGCGCAGCTGGCCCTCGATGTAGCTCTTCAGCTTGGCGCGGTAGTCGCGCTCGAACGTGCGGAGCTCGTCGACGCGCTTCTCGAGCGCGACGCGCTCCTGGTCGAGGATGCCCATCTGCTGGCGCTGCTTGGCCTCGGCCTCGGCGACGACGCGGGCCGCGGTCGCGTGACCCTCGGCGATGAGCGCATCGCGCTTCTCGATGCCCTCGCGCACGTGCTCCTCGTGGAGGCGGCGGGCGAGCTGCAGCAGGTTCGTCGTCGAGGTCTGCTCGTCGAGCTCGGACTGGGGCGCGGCCGGCTGCGTCGGCACCGCGACGGTGGGCGGCGGGGCGGCGGGCTCCGTGTAGACGGCGGCGGGCGCGGGTGCGGCGGCGGGGGCCGGAGCGCTCGCGGCCTCGGCGGCGCGGGCCTCGGCGGCGGCGACGCGCTGGCGCAGCTCGTCGTTCTCCTGGTTCAGCCGGCGCAGCTCGACGACCACCTCATCGAGGAAGTCGTCGACCTCGTCCTGGTCGTAGCCCTCCCGGAACTTCGTCGCCTGGAAGCGCTTGTTGACCACATCTTCCGGAGTTAGCGCCATGGCTTCCCACCCTCAAATCTGTCGAACGGTTCGATCACGTTCTGCTAACGGTAGCAAACACCGCCTGCGAGTCGTGAGCCGCGTTCGACTTCACCGGTCACGCTCGCAGGAGATGCTCAGCCGACGGCGGATGCCGCGGCCAACCATGACACGACGGTCATGGCGACGATGACGACCAGCATCGCGAGGCTCCACCCGAGATCGAGTGCGACCTGCCCGATGCGGATCGGCGGGATGACCCGCCGGAAGAACTTCACCGGCGGATCGGTGACGGAATACACGGCCTCGACGACGACGAGCCAGAAGCCCCTCGGCCGCCACGACCGGTTGAACGTCCGCACGAGGTCGAGCACGAACCGCCCCCACATCACGAAGAAGTAGATGAGCAGCAGTGCGTAGAGGACGTTCCAGACGATGGAGAGCGCGCCCACCTGCGGCTACGCGTGCGTGAAGAACGACGCGTCGACGTCGCCCTCGGCGTCGCCCGCCTCGCCCGAGACGACGACGTGCGACGGCGACAGCAGGAACACCTTGCTCGTGACGCGCTCGATCTTGCCGTAGAGGCCCTGCGAGAGCCCGCTGGCGAAGTCGATGAGCCGGCGGGCGTCGCCGTCGGACATCTGCGAGAGGTTGATGATCACCGGCACGCCCTCGCGGAAGGACTCGGCGATCACCTGCGCGTCACGGTACTGGCGCGGGTGCACGGTCAGGATCTCGTTCATCTCCACCTGCGGGGTGCTCGGCTGGACGTGGTGCTTGCGGAGCGGCGTGACCGACGCCCCGGTCTTCGGCGCGGGCGCCGGAGCGGCGTGCACGACCGGTGCGGGCGTCGCCGGAGCGGGCGCGGCGGAGACCTGGGGGGCCTCCTGCTCGAGCTCCTCATCGGCGAGTCCGAGGTAGACCATGGTCTTCTTGAGCGGGTTCGACATCGATGCCTCCGTCTGTATTCCGTCTCTTCGAGGCTAACCGGCGGCCGGCCGGTTCCCGGTGATTGCCGTGCCGATCCGCAGGTGTGTCGCACCCTCCAAGATCGCGTCGCGGAAGTCGTGGCTCATCCCCATGGACAGCGCGGTCGCGGCGGGTGCGAGACGCGTCACCCGCTCGGAGAGCTCCCGCACGCGGGCGAACGCCGGTCGTGCGGGCTCGTCGAGCGGGGCGACGGCCATGAGCCCGCGCAGGTCGAGGCCGGGCGCCTCGAGCACGTGCTCGACGAGCGCCTCGAGCTCCGCCGGCGCGACGCCGCCGCGACCGGGATCGTCGGTGAGGTTCACCTGTACGAAGCAGTCGACCGACGTCTCCTCTGAGCGAAGCACGTCGACGAGCGCCGGGCGGTCGATCGAGTGGATCGCCGACGCGTACGCACGCACCTGCCGCGCCTTCTTGCTCTGGAGCTGGCCGATGAAGTGCCAGCGCAGCCCGAGGCCGGCGAGCTCGGCCGCCTTCGCCTGCGCCTCCTGGTGGCGGTTCTCCCCCACGTCGCGCACGCCGAGGGCGGCGAGGTCCGCCACGAGGGACGCGGGCTGGAACTTGGTCACCACGATGGTCGTGATCTCGGATGCCTCGCGGCCGGCGTCGGCCGCGGCATCCGCGATCGCCGACTGCACGGCGGCGAGCCGGAAGGCGAGGCCGCTCATGCGCCTCGCCTCCGGCTCGTGTCGCAGCCGCTCACTTGAGGAAGTCGGGGATGTCGAGGTCGTCGTCGCCGTCGTCGAACGCCGGGTCGGTCACGATCTGGTCGGCGGTCGAGGTCGTCGCCTCGCCCCAGTTGGCGGTCTCGACGAGCTCGTCGATGTCGATCTCCGAGATCACGTCGGCGGCCTCCTCGCTCAGGGAGTCGCCGATCGCCGGCGCGCCCACCGCGACCGGGACCCCGACCGCAGCGGCCGCGGCGGGGACGAAGTTCGAGCGCCGCGCCTCGACGGGCTTCGCGTTCGGCTCGCCGCCGTCGAAGCCCGCGGCGATGACGGTCACGCGCACCTCGTCGCCCAGGGTGTCGTCGATGACCGCACCGAAGATGATGTTCGCCTCGGGGTGCACGGCCTCCTGCACGAGCCTCGCGGCGTCGTTGATCTCGAAGATGCCGAGGTTCGAGCCGCCCTGGATCGAGAGCAGCACGCCGTGCGCACCGTCGATCGACGCCTCGAGCAGCGGGCTCGCGACCGCCAGCTCCGCAGCCTTGATCGCCCGGTCGGCTCCCCTCGAGGAGCCGATGCCCATGAGTGCGGAGCCCGCGCCCTGCATGACCGACTTGACGTCGGCGAAGTCGAGGTTGATGAGGCCGGGCGTCGTGATGAGGTCGGTGATGCCCTGGACACCGGCGAGGAGGACCTGATCGGCGGTCGCGAACGCCTCGAGCATCGAGATGCCGCGGTCGCTGATCTCGAGCAGCCGATCGTTCGGCACGACGATGAGGGTGTCGACCTCTTCCTTCAGGCGCGCGACGCCCTGCTCGGCCTGCGTCTGGCGACGCTTGCCCTCGAAGCCGAAGGGCTTCGTGACGACACCGATCGTGAGCGCGCCGATCGACTTCGCGATGCGCGCGACGACCGGAGCACCGCCGGTGCCGGTGCCGCCGCCCTCGCCGGCGGTCACGAAGACCATGTCGGCACCCGCGAGCGCCTCCTCGATCTCCTCGGCGTGATCCTCGGCGGCGCGGCGGCCGACCTCGGGGTCGGCACCTGCGCCGAGACCGCGGGTCAGGTCGCGGCCGACGTCGAGCTTGACGTCGGCGTCGCTCATGAGCAGCGCCTGCGCGTCGGTGTTGATCGCGATGAATTCGACTCCGCGGAGGCCGAGTTCGATCATGCGGTTGACGGCGTTGACACCGCCGCCGCCGATTCCGACGACCTTGATGACGGCGAGGTAGTTCTGGTTTGTCGACATGTCCGGCCTTCCGTGCGAACTCTGAACCCTGAACCTCTAGTCGAAGGTTAAAGTTTTGCTGAGTATGCAATTCCTGTCATGACGGTAGGTCGCGAGCCGGTTGCGCCGCGCAAGGCGGGCCCGGCGTGTCGCGATCCGGCCGTCGAGATGACGATCCGACCCCGCGGTCAGCCCGTGACCGGCGCTTCCGGTGACGAGACGTCATAGCCCGGGACGGTGTCGGGCGGGGCCACCACCATGAGCTTGGCGAGCACGTCGGCCTTCAGCCGCGAGTCGTTCGCACCGCCCCAGACGACGGGTACGCCGCCCGCGAGCTCGAGCCGCACGTCGTCGGCCGTCTCGGCCGTGGCGCCGACGAGCTGCGCACGGACCTCCGCGGGAAGGCTGCGCACGACGGCGGCGACCGCCTTGAACCCGTCGGAACCGACGCCGCCGTCGACCTCGATGAGCGGCTGGCCGTCGGGTCGCGCCTCGGGACGATCGATGACCACTCCGGCCCCGTCGACGAGCTCGAGCCCGCGGCTGCCCTCGATGACGCCGACCGGCGTGCGCTCGACGATGCGCACCACGAGGGTGCCGGGCGGGATCGTCTCGACCGAGTACGTCTCGATGAGGCGGAAGCCCTCGAGCGCCGCGTGGACCTCGTCCCTCGTGATGAGGGGCAGCGGCGTGCCGAGCTCGCCGTCGAAGGCGGCGGCGATCGAGTCGGCGGGGATGCGCGAGGCGCCCTCGACCCGAACCTCGCGAAGCGCCATGAGCGGCGAGTACGCACCCGCGACGATGCCGACGGTCACGAGCGCGACCGCTCCCCCGGCGACCCACCAGGCGAGGCGGCGCCGACGCGACCGCTTCGTGAAGCGCCGCACCTCCTGCTTCTCGTACCGGCGGCGCTCGCGCTCGGCCGCGGCGAGGGCGCGCCTTGCCGACTTCGCGTCGGCCGGGCCTCCCGTGGACGACGCCCCGTCGGCCGGGCCGCCGTCGGCGGCCGGGTCGGCGCCGCGAGCGGGCGATCCGGCGGCTGACGGACCGTCGGACGTACGACCGGGCCGGTCGGCGTGGGGGTCGCCGACGGGAGTGCGGACGGCCGGCTCGACGACGACGATGGGCTCGGTCGAGACCCGGTCGGCCGAGGCGGCGCCGCGGTAGCGGAGCGACGGCTCCGCCTCCGCGCCGGGCGCTCCGGTCGTGCGCGGCTCGGCGGGAGTCGGACTCGGGTTCGCCTCGGCCGACGCCGCGCCCGTCACCGGCCGAGGGCGCCGCGGGGCGCGCCCGTCGAAACCCTGCGGCCGCTTCACGCGCGGCCCGCCGTCACCCGCGCTCCCGCTCGAGCGAGCCGAGCAGCTGCGGCACGATGCGGTACACGTCGCCGCAGCCGAGGGTGATGACGAAGTCGCCCTCGTGGGCGATCTTCGCCGTGTGGTCGGCGGCCTCCTGCCAGTCGGCGATGAAGGCGACCTTCTCGGGGTCGGCGAATCGCTCGCTCACGAGCGCGCCGGTCACCCCCGGCACCGGGTCTTCACGGGCGCCGTACACGTCGAGCACGACGGTCTCGTCGGCGTACTGCTCGAGCACCTCGGCGAACTCCTTCGCGAACGCCTGCGTGCGGCTGTAGGTGTGCGGCTGGTGCACGGCGATGATGCGGCCGTCGCCCACGACCGTGCGCGCCGCGGCCAGCGCAGCGGCGACCTCGGTCGGGTGGTGCGCGTAGTCGTCGTAGACGCTCACGCCGCCCACGGTGCCGTGCAGCTCGAACCGGCGCCCCGTGCCCGTGAAGCGCGAGACGCCCTCGAGCGCCGCGGCCGGCTCGAAGCCGAGGCCGACGAGCACCGCGAACGCGCCGGCGGCGTTGATCGCGTTGTGCTTGCCGGGGATGCGCAGCGTCGCGGGGTAATCGGTGCCGTCGTACGCGATGACGAACGACACGGGACCGTCGGTCTCGATCGAGTGCACGCGCACCGAGGCGTCCGACGCCTCGCCGAACGTGACGACGTCGCCGTGCGCCAGCCGCTCGTGCACGCGCTTCGCGCCGGCGTCGTCGGAGGAGATGACGACGAGTTCGGATGCGCGGTCGGCGAAGTCGACGAACGCCTGCTCGAAGGCCTCGCGCGAGCCGTAGTGGTCGAGGTGGTCGGGGTCGACGTTCGTGATGAGCGCGACCGCGGTGTCGTAGAGCAGGAAGGAGCCGTCGGACTCGTCGGCCTCGACGACGAAGAGCTCGTCGGCGCCGGCGGCCGACGAGACGCCGAGGCCGTCGATCACGCCGCCGTTGACGAAGCTCGGGTCGGCGCCGAGCGCGAGCAGGCCGGTGACGATCATGCCGGTCGACGTGGTCTTGCCGTGCGCGCCGGCGACCGAGACGAGGCGCCGTCCAGAGATCAGCCAGGCGAGGGCCTGGGAGCGGTGCAGCACGGGCAGTCCGCGCTCGAGCGCCAGCTGGTACTCGGGGTTGTCCTGCCACAGCGCGCCGGTCACGACGACGGCATCGGCATCGCCGAGGTTGGCGGCGTCGTGACCGATGGCGATCTCGGCACCCAGTTCGCGCAGCGCGGCGATGTTCGCCGAGTCGCGGACGTCGGACCCGGTGACTCGGTGCCCGGCGCCGATGAACAGGCGCGCGATGCCGCTCATTCCCGACCCCCCGATGCCGACGAAGTGCACGGCGCCGAGCTCGGCGGGGATCTGGATCGAGAGATCGGGCTTGATGGTCACGTTCGGGCGCTCTTCCTCAATGCGGTCGGGGTGGTCGGATGCGGCGCGCCGTCGGGCGCGACCGGGATGGATCCGCTGCCTTCCACGTTACGCGTCTCAGCCGCGGCGCGCGGCTCCCCCGCCGAGGGCGTGATCGACGAGGGCGACCATGCGGTCGGTGCCGTCGGCGACGCCCGCCGTCGCGGCGGCCGCCGCCATCGCGGCGACGCGCTCGCGGTCGGCGAGCAGCGGCACGAGTTCCGCGGCCACCCACTCGGGGACGAACCGGGCGTCGTCGACGAGGATGCCGCCGCCCGCGCCGACCACGCCCGCAGCGTTGAACCGCTGTTCGCCGTTGCCGACGGGGTACGGCACGTACACGGCCGGGATGCCGAGCGCCGACAGCTCGCTCACGGTCGCCGCACCCGCCCGCGAGACCGCGAGATCGGCGAGGGCGAGAGCGAGGTCCATGCGGTCGGCGTACCCGACCATGCGGTAGCCGGCGACGCCGGGATCGTCGACCTCGGAGTTCGCCCCCGTGATGTGCAGCACCTGCCAGCCCGCGGCCGTGATCGCCTCGGCGCTGTCGACCATGGTGCGGTTGATGCGACGCGCCCCGAGCGAGCCGCCGGTCGCGAGCAGGACGGGCCGGGCGGGATCGAGGCCGAAGAACTCCGCCGCCTCGGCGCGCAGCGCGGCGCGATCGAGGGTCTCGATCTCGCGGCGGAGGGGCATGCCGACGACCTCGGCCCCCGGCAGCGGTGTGCCCTCGAACGCCACGCCGACGGCTTGGGCGCGGCGGGCGCCGAGCCGGTTCGCGAGTCCGGGCTTCGCGTTCGCCTCGTGCACCGCGACGGGCACGCCGGCCCGCCGTGCGGCGACGTAGGCCGGGGTCGACACGTAGCCGCCGAATCCGACGACGACGTCGACGCCGCGGGCGGCGATGATGCCGGTGACATCCGAGATGGAACGGCGGAATCGAGCGGGGAACGCGGCCGCCGCGCGATTCGGCCGCCGCGGGAACGGCACCTTCGCGATCGTCAGCAGCTCGTAACCGCGGGCGGGCACGAGTCGTGCCTCGAGGCCCTCGGCGGTGCCGAGCACGAGCACCTCGGCCTCGGGGTCGCGCTCGCGCAGCCGGTCGGCGACGGCGAGCAGGGGGTTCACATGGCCGGCCGTTCCGCCGCCGGCGAGCAGGTAGACCGTCATCGCGCGGCCCGCTCCGCCGCTCGGGCCTTGCGGGCCGCCGAGCGGGCGGCCAGGCGCGAGGATGCCTCGGGCGTGCGCGCGACCGACAGCACGACGCCGATCGCGACGAGGGTGGTGAGCAGGGCGGTGCCACCGGCCGACACGAGCGGCAGCGGGACACCGAGGACGGGGAATACTCCGAGCACGACACCGATATTGACACAGGCCTGCCCGATCACCCACACCATGACCGCCGCGGTGGCCGCGCGCCCGAAGGGCGTGCCCGCACCGCGCAGCACCCGGGCGAACGCGACCGCGAGCAGCACGAAGAGCCCGATCACGACGACCGCGCCGATGAGCCCGAGCTCCTCGCCGATGATCGCGAAGATGAAGTCGTTGTCGGCCGCCGGCAGCCACGACCACTTCGCCACCGAGTTGCCGAGCCCGATGCCGAAGATCCCGCCGTTCGCGAGGGCGAACGTGCCGTGCTGGATCTGCCAGCAGTCGTTGATCGCGTCGCCGGTGCCGCCGGCCGCGCAGTTCGCGTCGAGGAACGAGGTGATGCGCCGCATGCGGCTCTCGCTCGAGAAGGCCACGATCACGAAGCCGACGACGGCGATGATGATCGGCGGCAGCAGGAGCCGGAGCTTGACGCCGATGAGGAAGAGCGCGCCGAGCAGCATCGCACCCATGATCATGACGGTGCCGAGGTCGCCGCCGAGCAGCACCAGCCCGATCGCTCCCCCGCCGACGAGCAGGATCGGCAGGATCCCGTGCGTGAAGTCGTCGAGCTTGTCCTGCTTCTTCGTGACCATGAGGCCGAGCCAGATGACGAGCGCGACCTTGATGAACTCCGACGGCTGGAACTGCACCGGGCCGATCGCGAGCCAGTTCGTGTTGCCGCCGACCGTGATGCCCATGGGCGTCGCGACGACGAGCAGCTGCGGAATGCACGTGATGATGAGCGCCGGCCAGGCCACGCGCATCCAGAAGCGCTCGGGCAGTCGGCTCGCGATGAGCATCGCCGGGATGCCGATGACCGCGAACACCCCCTGCCGCACCGCCTGGTCGACGAGGCCGCCGTCTTCGATGAGCGATTCGACGAGCGACGACGAGAGCACCATGACGAGCCCCAGCACGACCAGGAAGAGCGTCGTGCCGAGCAGCAGGAAGTAGTCCGCGGATTCGGCGCGGAACACGCGTCCGAGGCGGATCCTCGCGGCGGAGATGCCCTGCGCCGCCGGCTCAGGCTTCGGCGGGCGGTTCGTGCGGGGCGGAGTCGCCATCCGCCTCACCTCCCAGCATCGCTCTGACCGCTTCGTGGAACCGCCGGCCGCGATCGCCGTAGTCGGCGAACTGGTCCATCGACGCCGCCGCGGGCGCGAGCAGCACGGTGTCGCCGTCCTCGGCGACCGCCGCAGCCAGCGCGACCGCGTCGGGCATCACCTGTTCAGTGTCGTCGGCGGCGACCTCGAAGAGGGGCAGCTCGGGCGCGTGTCGCCGGAACGCCTCGACGAGCTGGGCGCGGTCGCGGCCGATCACGATCGCGGCGCGGAGCCGGCCGACGTGAGCCGCCACGAGCGAATCGGCGTCGACGCCCTTGAGGAGGCCTCCGACGATCCACACGACCCGACCGAACGCCTTCAGGGAGGCTTCGGCGGCGTGCGGGTTCGTGGCCTTCGAGTCGTCGATCCAGCGGATGCCGCCCGCGACGGCGACCGTCTCGATGCGGTGCGCGTCGAGACGGAACTCGCCGAGCGCGTCGTGCACGACTCCGACCGGCACCCCGAACGAACGGGCGAGCGCCGATGCGGCGAGGATGTTCGCGACGACGTGGGGCGCGGCGAGCCCGCGCGGCTCGAGCTCGGCGAGGGTCGTGATCTCGAGTGCGGCAGTACGGCGATCATCGAGGAACGCACGATCGCAGAGGATGCCGTCGACGACGCCGAAGTCGCTCGGGCCCGGGACGTCGAGGCCGAAGCCGATGGCGCGTGCGCCCTCCTCCACCTCGGCGTCCTCGACCATGCGCCGGGTCGCCTCGTCGGCACGGTTGTAGACGCACGCGACCTTCGTGTTCTCGTAGACCTTCGCCTTCGCGGCGCGATAGGCCTCGAACGAGCCGTGCCAGTCGAGGTGGTCGTCGGCGAGGTTGAGCACGACGCTCGCCCACGGGTGCACCGCGCCCGGACCCGTCGTCGGCAGCGTGTGCAGCTGGTAACTCGACAGCTCCACGACGAGCACGTCGAACCCGCCGGGATCGCGCACTGCATCGAGCACGGGCACCCCGATGTTGCCGCACGGTGCCGCCCGGAGCCCGTTCGCGGCGAGGAACGTCGCGGTCATCTGCACGGTCGTCGTCTTGCCGTTCGTGCCGGTCACGAGGATCCACTCGGCCGTGTTCACCTTGTCGCGCACCCGCCAGGCGAGTTCGATGTCGCCCCAGATCGCGACGCCCTCACGGCCGGCCCATTCGAGCACCGGGTGGTCGGGGTGGAAACCCGGCGAGGTGACGACGACCTCGGGTGCGAACGCGACGAGGTCGTCGGGCACGTCGTCGAGCGGGTGCCGCACGAGCCGCGCGCCGATGACCTCGAGGATGCGGGCGCGGTCGTCATCGACGGCCGGCGCGAGCACGAGCACCTCGGCGCCCAGCTCGGTGAGCGTGTCGGCGACGGCGAAGCCGGTCACCCCGACGCCGAGCACGGCGACCCGGAGGCCCCGCCAGTCCGCGTTCCAGCTCGTCAGCGTCGCGAGGCGCTCTGCGGCCGTGCCGGCGGCATCCGCCATCAGCTCTGCAGCCATTCGAAGTAGAACGCGCCGACGCCCGCGGCGACGAGGAGGCCGCCGATGATCCAGAACCGCACGACGATCGTGACCTCGGCCCACCCCTTCAGCTCGAAGTGGTGGTGGATCGGGCTCATCAGGAAGATGCGCTTGCCTCGCGTGAGCTTGAAGTAGGCGCGCTGCACGATGACCGAACCGGCCTCGATCACGAACAGGCCGCCGATGAGGAGGAGCAGGAGCTCGGTGCGGCTGAGGATCGCGAGCGCCGCGAGCGCGCCACCGAGCGCGAGCGACCCGGTGTCGCCCATGTAGATCTTCGCGGGGTTCGTGTTCCACCAGAGGAAGCCGATGAGCCCGCCGACGATCGCCGTCGCGACGATCGCGAGGTCGAGCGGGTCGCGCACCTCGTAGCAGCGGTACATGTCGCTCGGGTTGATGTTCGGGTTCGCGCACGACTGGTTGAACTGCCAGAACCCGATGACGACGAACGACCCGATCGCGAGGATCGAGGCGCCGCCGGCCAGGCCGTCGAGGCCGTCGGTCACGTTGACGCCGTTCGAGGCGGCCGCGGAGAGGAGGCAGATCCAGATGACGTAGAGCACGACGCCCGCGATCGTGCCGAACACCATGAAGTCGAGCGGCAGGTCGCGGATGAACGAGATGTTCGTCGAGGCCGGGGTCACGCCCTGCTGGTTCGGGAACTGCAGTGCGAGCAGTGCGAACAGGACGGCCACGATCATCTGGCCCGCGACCTTCGCCCAGCCGCCGAGGCCGAGCGACTGCTTCTTGCGGGTCTTCAGGAAGTCGTCGACGAAGCCGACGACGCCGAGTCCCACCATCATGAGCAGCACGAGCAGACCGGAGGTGGTCGCGCCTTCGCCCTGCACGAGCGTCGCCGTGAAGTAGCCGAAGAGCGTGCCGAGGATGAAGATGATGCCGCCCATGGTGGGCGTGCCGCGCTTGACGTGGTGGCTCTGCGGCCCGTCGTCGCGGATGAACTGCCCCCAGCCGAGCCGGACGAACAGCCGGATGAACAACGGCGTCAGGAAGAGGGTGAACGCGAGCGACAGCGCTCCGGCGGTGAGCAGGGCTCTCATGCGGACCGACCTCCGAGCCGGTCGCCGAGCGGGCCGGACGCCCGGCCGTCAGTGCTGTCGTGATGAACTGCGCTCACGCGAACCATTCTCCCAATCGGTCGCCGAGCAGGCCGCGCGACGGGACCGCCCCGCCGAGTTCCTGCGCTCACGCGAACCATTCTCCCAATCGGTCGCCGAGCAGGCCGCGCGACGGGACCGCCCCGCCGAGTTCCTGCGCTCACGCGAACCATTCTCCCAATCGGTCGCCGAGCAGGCGGAGACCCGCCGAGTTCGACGATTTCACCAGAACCGTGTCGCCGGGCCGCACGCTCGCGGTGACGAGTTCGAACGCCTCGTCGGCGTCCTCGACGTACGCCGACTCGCCGTCCCAGGATCCCTCGTTGATCGCCGAGATGTGCAGGCGACGCGCGCCCTGCCCGACGACGACGAGCTGCGAGATGCCGAGGCGCACGGCCAGCAGGCCGATGCGGTCGTGCTCCTCGCCCGAGAACTCGCCGAGCTCGCTCATCTCGCCGAGAACGGCGATGGTGCGCGTCTCGGGGGTCTTCACCTGGGCGAGGGTCTTGAGCGCGGCCGCCATCGAGTCGGGGCTCGCGTTGTAGGCGTCGTTGATGACCGTGACGCCGTCGCGCCCGCCCATGACCTGCATGCGCCAGCGCTCGGCGAGGGTGACGCCCTCGAGCGCCGTCACGATGTCGGCGAGGCCGACCCCGAGCTGCAGGGATGCCGCGACCGCGGCCAGCGCGTTCATCACGTGGTGCTCGCCGAGCACGCCGAAGCGCACGCGCGCCGATTCGCCGCCGGGCACGGTGACCGTGAAGTCGGTGCCGCGGGCGTGGACGTGCAGGTCGGTGGCGCGAACGTCGGCGTCGTCGCCGAGGCCGAACCAGACGACGCGGGCGGGGGTCAGCCCGGCCATGGGCACGACGCGGGGGTCGTCGGCGTTGAGCACCGCGACATCGGTCTCGAGAAGATCGGTGACCATCTCGGACTTCGCGCGCACGGTCTGCTCGATGCCGCCGAACTCTCCGGCGTGCGCGAGGCCGACCTTCAGCACGATCCCGACGTCGGGGCGGGCCATCTTCACGAGGCGGGCGATCTCCCCCACACCCGAGGCCCCCATCTCGGCGACCAGGAACTCGGTCTGCTCGGTGAGCTCGAGCATCGTCATGGGCGCGCCGACCTCGTTGTTGTACGAGGCCCGCGCCGCGACGGTCGGGCCGACCCGCTCGAGGACCGCTCGGAGCAGGTTCTTCGTCGTCGTCTTGCCGTTCGATCCGGTCACGCCGACGATGCGGAGCCGACCCAGCGCGCGGACCCGGCGCACCACCTCGGTGGCGAGCGCGCCGAGTGCCTCGACCGAGTCGGCGACGACGACCTGCGGCACCGACAGGTCGAGCGCATGCTCGACCACGAGGAGCGCTGCGCCCTGCTCGACGGCAGCCGGCGCGAACCGGTGCCCGTCGTCGAACTCGCCGCGCTTGGCGACGAAGACGTCACCCGCGCCGAGCTCGCGGGAGTCGGTCGTGACGGCGCCCGAGACGACGGTCTCGGCCGTCGCCTCGGTGCCGTCGAGCCGCAGCTCGCCGTCGGTCGCCGCAGCGACCTCGGCGAGTGTCAGGGCGATCACGACAGCCATCCCGCGTCGCGGAGCGCCTGCTTGGAATCGTCGCGTGCTGAGTAGGGGATCTTCACGCCTTTCACCTCGTGGTAGTCCTCGTGGCCGGGCCCCGCGTACAGGATCGCGTCGCCCTCCTGAGCCAGTGCGAGCGCAGCGCGGAACGCGGAGCGCGGATCGGCGATCTCGTGGATCTCGCGATCGGGCACCGCGTTCAACGCCCCCGCGATGAGCGCGGCCCGGATCGCTGCCGGGTCCTCGTTGCGCGGGTGGAAGTCGGTGACGACGACGACATCGGACTCGCGCGCCGCGATCGCCCCCATCTCGGCCCGCTTGGTCGTGTCGCGGTCGCCGTCGGCCCCGAACAGCATGATGACCCGCCCCGGCGTGATGCGACGGATCGCACCGAGCGTCTGCAGGAAGGCGTCGGGGCTGTGCCCGTAGTCGATGTAGACGACCGGCCCGCGATCGCCCGAGATGCGTTCGGCGCGCCCGGGGATGTAGGCGTCGATGCCGCCGTCGCGTTCGAGCACTGCGGCGATGCGGTCGAGGTCGTAGCCGGCCTCGGTCAGCATGACGATCGCGAGCGCGGCGTTCGCCGCCATGTACCAGCCGAGGAGCGGCACCCGGGTCTCAATGCGGCGGCCGTCGGGTGCCTCCAGCGCGAACGCCGTGTACGCCGCCTGCTCGTCGAGCACGGTGACGCGCCAGTCGGCGGCGCGGTCGGCGCTCGTGGTGAGCGTCGTGACGGGGATCCGCGACTCGGCGACGAGACGCTCACCCCACTCGGAGTCGACGGTGACGACGCCCCGCCGCGCGCGGTCGGGCTGGAAGAGGTCGCGCTTCGCCTCGAAGTACTCGTCGAGGTCGGCGTAGTCGTCGAGGTGGTCGTGGCTGAGGTTCGTGAAGCCCGCCACGTCGAAGACGAGTCCGTCGACGCGGTGCCGGCTGAGCGCCTGGGCGGAGACCTCGATCGCGATCGCGCGCACGTCGACCTCGCGCATGCGGGCGAGGAGGGCGTGCAGCTCGCTCGCCTCGGGGGTCGTGAGGGAGCTCGTCACCGCTTCGTCGCCGATGCGACGTTCGGCGGTCGACGTGAGCCCGGCGACGACGCCGAGCTGGCGCAGGATGCCGTAGAGGAGGTAGACGACGCTCGTCTTGCCGTTCGTGCCCGTCACCGCGAACGTCGTGGCCGGGTTCTCGTCGGTGCGGTGGATCCAGGCTGCGACGGCACCGAGCGCCGCGCGGGCGTCGGGCGTCACGAGCACGGGAAGCCCGGCGTCGATCGCGAGCGAGGCACCCGCCTCGTCGGTGAGCACGGCGACGGCGCCCGCGTCGCGGGCGGCGGCGGCGAACTGCGCACCGTGCGCGTTGCGACCCGGCACGCCGACGTAGAGGTCACCGGGGCGCACGGCTCCCGAGGCGAGGCCGACGCCCGTGACCTCGAGGTCGCCGAGCTCGCCGCGCACGTCGAACCCGAACTCCTCCGCGAGGCCGCGGAGCGATCGAGGGCTCGGGTGCTGCGGCCGGAGGGCCGTTGGAGGCGATCCGGTCACGAACCCAACTTTCTCACCAGGTGGCTGGCAGATCGGGCGCCGGAGCGCCGGATGGAACGGTCCGATACTTCTTCAGCACCTGGCTCATCACCTTCTGGAAGACGGGCGCGGATGCGGCGGACGAGTTCATCTTAACGGGGTTCTTGATGCTGACCGAAACCACGAACTCGGGATCGTCGGCCGGGGCGAAGCCGGACACCGACACCAGGTACCCCGTCTGATAGCCGCCGCTGCCGTCTGCGACCTGGGCGGTTCCGGTCTTCGCGGCGACCCGGTAGCCGGGGATGTTCCACGTGTCCGCGAGCCAGCCCTCGGCGTACACGCGCTCGAGCATCTGCGAGGTCTCGTCGGCGGCCTTCTCGGAGATGACCCGCTCCCCCGTCGTCGGCGCCGCCGTCTCCTCACCGGCGGCCGTCGTGCAGCCGTCGACGAGCGTCACGGGCATGCGCACGCCGCCGTTCGCGATGGTCTGGTACGCACTCGCGATCTGCACGGCCGTCGTCGTGAGGCCCTGGCCGAACATCGTGGCGTACTTCGTCTGGTTGTCCCACTCGTCGGGATCGCCGTGCAGGTCGCCCGGCGCCTCCTCGGGGAAGCCGACCTCGGTCTGCTCGCCGAGGTGGAACTTCTGCATGTCCTCGTAGCGCTCGCGGTCGGTGAGTCGCTCGCCGAACTTCGACATGCCCGTGTTCGACGACTCGATGAGCACGCCCGTGAGCGTCAGCCGCTCATCCTCGTGGAAGGCGCTGTCGTTGATGTTCGCGCCGTTCGGGGGCAGGTAGCGGTAGGGCGCGACGATCTGGTCGAGCGGGGTCGCCTTGCCCGCGTCGAGCACCGAGGCGGCCGTGATCGCCTTGAACGTCGAGCCCGGCTCGAACGGCGCCGTGAACGAGCGCGACCCGCGGTCGTCGGCACCCGTCGCGCCCGGGTTGTTCGGGTCGACCGTCGGCACGTCGGCGACGGCGAGCAGGCGGCCGGTCTTCGCCTCCATGACCGTCGCGGTCGCCCAGTCCGCACCGGTCGCCCGCCGCTGCTCCTCGAGCACGCGCTGCACGAAGAACTGCAGGTCGGAGTCGATCGTGAGCTGCAGGGTGCCGCCGTCCTTCGCCTGCTTGTGCACGACCTCGGTGCCGGGGATCGGCACCCAGTCGGCCGCACTGTGCAGGTAGCTCAGTTCGCCGTCGGTGCCCGCGAGGCACTGGTCCTGCGCGAGCTCGAGACCCGCGAGCGGGGTTCCGTCGTCGGCCTGCACGAACCCGAGCAGGTTCCCGGCGACCGCGCCGTTCGGATAGGTGCGGCTCGGATGCTCCTCCGCGTACACCCACGCGATCTCGAGCGCCTTCACCGCGTCGTACGCCTCGGTGTCGACCTGCTTCGCGACGAACGCGTAGTCGGAGTCGGGGTCCTCGGCGAGCTTCGACGTGATCACCCCGATCACCTGGTCGGGCGTGAGGCCGATCACGGGCGCGAGCTCGGCGGCAGCGGGCTGGAGGCCCGCGACGAGCTCCTCGGTGGTGAGCTCGACGTCCTGCTGCGAGTCGCCCGCCTTCGCGGCCTTTCGCTCGGCGACCGCGAGCTTCGCCTGCTTCGGGGACACGACGATGTCGTACCGCATGACGCTGTCGGCGAGCACCTTGCCGTTCGCGTCGACGATGTCGCCCCGGGCTCCCCACACCTTGACGGGGGTCGACCGTGCGTCCTCCGACTGCGCGTTGAGCGCCGAGGCCCGCACGACCTGGATGTCGACGAGCTTCACGACGAAGACCCCGACCAGTACCACGAGCAGTACGGCCGAGACGATGATCCTCCGCATCGGGTGACGGCTCGTCCGCTTCATCCGGTGGTTCCTCGGTCCTTCTGGTGCTCGGTCCGGCGGGTGCCGGTCAGTGGGTGGCCGGCGTCGGGAGGCCGTCGGTCACCGGCGGCACGGCGGCCTTCTCGGGCGCCTGCCCCGCCGCCGCTCCCGCGGCGTCGGCGCGTCCGCCCGCTCCGGATCCCTCCGCGCCCGTGGACTTCTGCTTGGGAGTCTCCCCCGCCGGCTCCTCGGTGACGAGCGGCACGCCGTTGATCAGCGCATTCGGCACGAGCGGCACGGATGCCTCGGCGCCGGCGCCGGCCGGAACCGGGTCGCCGCTGACCTTGCCGTCGGAGAGCTGCAGGAACACCGGGTTCGTGTTCGGCACCATGCCGAGGGCCTCGGCGTTGGCGGCGAGGTACTGCGGCGACTCCACGCGGTCGAGGTCCTCGCGAAGTTGCTGCTCCTGCCGGTCGAGCCTGGTCTGCTGCATCTGGGCCGCGTCGATGTCGTAGGCGCCCTGCGTGATCGCGATCGACAGGAGCAACTGCGCGACGACGATCGCGGCGACGCCCGCGATCGCGATGATCGCGTAGACGAGGGTCGGCTTCGCGCGGCGCCCGGGCTCGGGCACCGGCCGCAGCCAGCGCCCCCGCTCGATGCGGCGCTCGGGCGCCGTCGCCTGCTCGATGGTCAGCGGACGGGCCGGCAGGGCACTCATGACGGCCTCCTCACTCGTTCGGCGGCGCGCAGTCGCACCGGCTTGGCACGCGGGTTCTCCGCCTGCTCGGTCTCTGAGGCGAGTTCCGCGCCTCGCACGAGGAGCTTGAACTGCGGGCGGTGCTCGGGCAGCTCCATCGGCAGTCCGGCCGGTGCAGTCGAGCTCGACGCCGCCTGCAGCACGCGCTTCACGATGCGGTCCTCGAGCGACTGGTACGAGAGCACGACGATCCGACCGCCGACGGCGATCGAGTCGAGCGCCGCGGGCATCGCACGCTCGAGCACCGAGAGCTCCTCGTTCACCTCGATGCGCAGCGCCTGGAACACGCGCTTGGCGGGATGCCCCTGCCGCTGGACCGCTGCGGGCGTGGCATCCTGCAGCACGGCGACGAGTTCTGCCGAACGGGTGATCGGCGCCTCGGCGCGTGCCCGGACGATCGCCCGCGCGTAGCGTGCCGCGAGCTTCTCCTCGCCGTAGTCCAGGAAGATGCGGCGGAGTTCGTCCTCGCTCGACTCGGCGATGACGTCGGCCGCGGTCCGGCCCTTCGTCGAGTCCATGCGCATGTCGAGCGGGGCGTCCTTCGCATAGGCGAACCCCCGCTCGGCGCGGTCGAGCTGCAGCGACGAGACGCCGAGGTCGAACAGCACGCCCTGCACCTCGGAGAAGCCCTCCGAGCGAACCGCGCGCGCGATGCCGTCGTAGACCGTGTGCACGAATCGCGCGCGGTCGCCGTACTTCGCGAGCCGCTCGCGAGCGATGCCGAGGGCGTCGGTGTCGCGGTCGAGTCCGATCACGGTGAGCTTCGGGAACCGCTCGAGGAAGGCCGCGGTGTGCCCGCCCATGCCGAGCGTGGCGTCGACCATGACCGCGTCGTCGGCCTCGAGGGCCGGTGCCAGCAGCTCGAGCGTGCGCTCGAGCATGACCGGGGTGTGGATGCGTTCGATGTCCATGATTCCGCCTCTGCTTCCTGGGGCCTCGGGCCCTGATCCCCATCCGTTCGTCCTGATGCGGGGAAGTGCACCAGGGCCGGCCGGCTGGGAGTCGGGACCCGGGGATTCAGAAGAGTCCGGGGATCACCTCCTCCGCCGTCTCCGCGAAGGCCGCCTCCTGCTCGGCGAGGTAGCTCTGCCACGCCGCCTGGTCCCAGATCTCCACCCTGCTGCCGGCACCGATGACCGCGAGGTCCCGGTCGAGCCCCGCGTAGCCGCGGAGATTGGCGGGGATGGTGACCCGATTCTGCTTGTCGGGGGTCTCCGCGGAGGCTCCCGAGAGGAAGACGCGCATGTAGTCGCGTGCCTGCTTGCTCGTCACGGGGGCTTGGCGGATCTTGTCGCTCATGCTCTCGAACTCGCGAGCGCTGAACACGTAGATGCAGCGCTCCTGCCCGCGCGTGAGCACGAGCCCGTTCGACAGTTCCTCCCGGAACTTCGCCGGAAGAATGACGCGCCCCTTCTCATCGAGCTTCGGCTCGTAGGTCCCGAGGAACATTGCGCCACCCCCTTTCCTCCGGCCAGGATCCAGGTGACCCCACTTTACTCCACCTCCATCCACCGATCAACGACAATCGCTCGATTTCGCACACTCGCGCATCGAAGATCCCCGGAATCCTGCGGAAGTACTGCAGTGGAGCGGAGTGGAGGAAATCCCGTGTCCCCGTGGGTGAATGGGCGCGTCGCGGCTCCGAACGCGTCGCGCGGCGTCGGATCGGCCGGGATCGGCACCGCGTAGACACGAAAAACGGGCCGATCAGTTGATCGGCCCGTTCAGGTGGTCGGAAGTGGAGGGACTAGTCGCGGCCCTCCTGGCGGCGGTCCCATCGGTCGTTCATGCGATCCATGAACCCGGCACCCGAGCGCGGCTTCGAGCCGCTCGACGGGGCCTCGTCGGGTGCGGGGGCCGCGGCACCCCGCTTGCCGGGGGTGAACGCGACGAGGACGCCCGCGAACATGAGGACGAAGCCGAGCACCCCGATGATCAGGATCTGCGACGCGACGCCGCCGATGAGCGCGCCGACACCGGCCACGGCGAGCAGCACGCCGAGCACGATCGCCCGGTAGTTCGGCCGACGGCCTCGTACGCCGCCGACGGCTTGCACGAAGTCGGCATCGTTGCGGTAGAGGTTCCGCTCCATCTCCTCGAGAAGACGTTGCTCCTGCTCTGAAAGCGGCATCTCTTTCCCCTCAGGCTCGGGATCGACGCATCCGAGTCCATTCTAGCCCCGCGTCGCCTCGGTAGGCTAGGCGGGTGGCTCACAGTTCCCGACTGGTCGATCTGGTTCACGAACGTATCGAGGACTTCCTCGCCGAACGTACCTCAATTCTCCGTTCCATCAGTCCCGACCTCGACCCGCTCGACCTCTTCTCACGGCGCTTTCTCAGCGGTGGCAAGCGCTTCCGCGCGCTGTTCTGCTACTGGGGATGGGAGGCGGTGCACGGTCGGGGGTTCGACCCCTTCGAGGCGGGTGACGACGCCGACCTCCGCCCGGTCGTCTCGGCGGCCGCCGCGCTCGAGCTGTTCCACGCGGCGGCGCTCGTGCACGACGACCTCATCGACAAGTCGGACACGCGACGCGGCGCACCGTCGGCCCACCGCCTGTTCGAGGCGCTGCACGCCGAGTCGGGCTGGGCGGGCGGCGGCGCCGACTTCGGCGTCGACGCCGCGATCCTGCTCGGCGACCTCCTGCTCGGCTGGAGCGACGAACTGCTCGACGAGGGTCTCGACTCGCTCGGCGATCGGGCCGCCGCCCGCGCCGCGCGTACCGAGTTCATGCGCATGCGCACGGAGGTCACGGCCGGTCAATACCTCGACATCCTCGAGGAGCGGGCCTGGGTCGTGCAGCCCGAGGACGAACAGCGGCTGCGGGCCGAGCGCATCATCGTGTACAAGTCGGCGAAGTACAGCATCGAGGCGCCACTCGTCATCGGCGGCGCGATCGCGGGCGCCGACGCGTCCCAGCTCGCGGCGCTGCGCGAGTTCGGGCTGCCGCTCGGCATCGCCTACCAGTTGCGCGACGACCTGCTCGGCGTCTACGGCGACCCCGAGGTCACCGGCAAGCCGAGCGGCGACGACCTCCGTGAGGGCAAGCGCACCATGCTCATCGCGATCGCACGCGAACGGCTCGCGGCCGGGCAGCGTCGGCTGCTCGACGAACTCCTCGGCGACCCCGGCCTCACCGCCGACCAGATCAGCATGCTGCAGCGAACCATCGCCGAGTGCGGCGCGGTCGACGAGGTCGAGTCCATGATCGCCGATCGTGCGGCGCGGGCCGTCGAGGTCCTCGAGGCGGCGCCGCTCAGCGGGGCGGCACGCGCCGAACTGGGCGCGCTCGTGCGCACCGTCACCCGGCGGACGAGCTGACCCGGCTCAGAGCAGTGCCTGTGCGACTCGGCGCACCTCGGCCTTGCGGCCGGCCCGCAGCGCGTCGATCGGCGTCGTGCCGAGGCTGTCCTCCTCGGCGAGCAGCCAATCGAGCGCCTCGGCGTCGCTGAAGCCGACGTCGGAGAGCAGCACGGCGGTGCCGTGGATCTCGGGCAGCGGTGCGTCGTCGCGCAGGAACACCGACGGCACCTTCAGCACGCCGTCGCGGCGGGCGGCGAGCAGGTAGCGGTCGTCGATGAGGCGCCTGATCCGCGACGGGCTCTGTCCGAGGAGCTCGACGAGTTCGGGAACGGTCAGCCAGGTGGTGTCGGCGGCATCGGTCACGGGTCAAGCCTGCCACGACCCGTGGCGAACGCGGAAGCGGGCCCCGAATCCGACTCGTCGGACGCGCGGCGCCGGTCGTTGACTCGCCCCGGCCCCTGTGCGACCGTGGCGGGAGCCGGTGCACCCTGCCGGCGAAGGGGGAACCAATGGCGTACGACGTCGACGACGCCGCCGGGCGCGACGACCGGCCGGTGGATCGGGGCCGGCCGCGAGGCATCCGCGGCATCCTCGCCGTGCCGCTCGCCGTCGCGAGCACGATCGCGGTGACCCTCGGCATCGTCCAGCCGGCGGAGGCCGCCCCGCAACCGGTCAAGCGCTCGCCCAAGGCGAAGGCGCCCGCTTCGGGCGCCGCGCACGCGTCGACGGTCGCAACGGGCGAGGTGCCCCGCGAGGTCGTGGTCGCCCCGGGCGACACCGTGAGCGGCATCGCCGAACGGTACGGCCTCTCGACCGCCGAGGTGCTCGCCAGCAACGGCCTCGGCTGGTCGAGCCTCATCTTCCCGGGCCAGCGGCTCGCGCTTCCGGGCGGTCGCGCACCGGTCGCCGCCGCACCGGCTCCGCGCGACGCCATCGCGAAGCACACCGTCGCAGCCGGCGACACCATGAGCGGCATCGCCGCCCGCTACGGGGTCGGACTCGACGAACTGCTCCGCGTCAACGGGCTGGGGCGGCAGTCGCTCATCTTCCCCGGCGAGCAGGTCGTGCTCCCCCCGGGTGCCGCCGCGGCCCCTGACGCGACGCCGGAGCCGACGCCGGAGCCGGAGCCCCAGCCGACCGATGCCCCGGCACCCGGCGCGGTGCACGTCGTGGTCGCGGGCGACACGGCCTGGGACATCGCTGCACGGGCGAAGGTCGACCTCGACGCGCTCATCGCCGCGAACCGGCTCGACGAGCGCGCGACGATCCGCATCGGGCAGCGCCTCGTCATCCCCAAGCCGGTCGCGGTCGCCGCCGTCGCCTCGGTGAGCGTCGTACTCACCGACGAGATGCGTGCGAACGCCCAGCTGATCGTCGACGTCGGCCGCGAGCTCGGCGTTCCCGATCGTGCGATCGTCATCGCCCTCGCCGCGGCCGCGCAGGAGTCGGGCCTCAAGAACGTCCGGCACGGTGATCGCGACTCGCAGGGCCTCTTCCAGCAGCGGCCGAGCCAGGGCTGGGGCACGGCCGAGCAGGTGCTCGACCCCCGTCGCGCCGCCGCCGCCTTCTACGGCGGCCCGGGCGGCCCGAACGTCGGCCGCGCGCCCGGGCTCCTCGACATTCCCGGTTGGGAATCGATGCCGCTCACCGAAGCTGCACAGGCCGTGCAGCACAGCGCGCACCCGGCGCACTACGCCAAGTGGGAGTCGCAGGCACGGGCCTGGGTCGACGAACTGGGCTGAACCAAGGCCCGGCGCCCCCACCTCGAGGGTCACGATGGGATTGCGATCGGCGCGTCGACGGCGTTTGTTCGAGTCCTGGCATATGCCCTTTCGTAGACTCGAACGGTGAGCACAGCGCCCGCGGACCCGATGATCGACCGTCTCATCGACGGTCGCTACCAGGTGCGCTCGCGAATCGCCCGCGGCGGCATGGCGACCGTCTACCTCGCGACCGACCTCAGGCTCGAGCGTCGGGTCGCGATCAAGATCATGCACGGCCACCTCGCCGACGACAACACCTTCAAGACGCGCTTCGTGCAGGAGGCGCGGTCGGCCGCCCGCCTCGCCCACCCGAACGTCGTCAACGTCTTCGACCAGGGCCAGGACGCCGACATGGCGTACCTCGTCATGGAGTACCTGCCGGGCATCACGCTGCGGGAGCTGCTGAAGGACTACAAGAAGCTCACGCCCGAGCAGACGGTCGACATCATGGACGCCGTGCTGTCCGGCCTCGCCGCCGCGCACAAGGCCGGCATCGTGCATCGAGACCTCAAGCCCGAGAACGTGCTGCTCGCCGACGACGGCCGCATCAAGCTCGGCGACTTCGGCCTCGCCCGCGCCGCCAGCGCGAACACGGCGACCGGCCAGGCGCTGCTCGGCACGATCGCGTACCTCTCCCCCGAGCTCGTCACCCGCGGAGTGGCCGACGCGCGCAGCGACATCTACGCGGTCGGCATCATGATGTACGAGATGCTCACGGGCGAGCAGCCGTACGTCGGCGAGGCCCCGATGCAGATCGCCTACCAGCACGCCAACGACGAGGTGCCCGCACCGAGCACGCGCAACCCGGCGGTGCCGGCCTCGCTCGACGAGCTCGTCCTGTGGGCGACGCGCCGCGATCCCGAAGAGCGTCCCCGTGACGCGCGCGAACTGCTCGACCGCCTGCGCGAGGCCGAGCCCGAGCTGCGGGCCTCGCACCTGCCGATCACCACGCAGGCGACGATGGTGCTGCCCGCGGGCGTGGGCGCGGCGGGTGCGCCGACGGCCGAGACGAGCGTGCTCGGCGCGCCGGCGGTCGCGACCGCGGTTCCCGCTCCCCCCGGCGACGGCGCCGACGACGACACCGCGGCGCTCACCGAGAGCGCGGCACGCCGCAAGCGCCGCGGGTACTGGATCCTCGCCCTCGTCCTCCTGCTCGCCGGGCTCGCAGGCGGAACGGGCTGGTACTTCGGCGCCGGACCCGGGGCGTACGCGAACGTCCCGACGGTGACCGCCGAGATGACCCCCGACGAGGCCACGACCGTGCTCGAGGACGCCGGCTTCGTCGTCGACCCGGCGACGCGCACCGACCCCGAGATCCCGAAGGGGCAGGTCGCGGGCACCGACCCCGCCGGGGGCGAGAGCGCCCGCCGCGGGTCGACCGTCACGCTCTACGTGTCCGAAGGCCCGCAGATGCTCGACGTGCCCGATGTCGTGGGCAAGCCCGAGTCCGAGGCGAACGACCTGCTCGCCGCGTTCACGGTCGGCTCCCCGGTCGAGCAGTTCTCGGCCGACGTCGCCGCCGGCTCGGTCATCGCGGCGCTCGACGCCGACGGCGAACCGCTCGCGTCCCCCTACCCCGAGCGGGGTGCGGTGACGCTGGTCGTGTCGGTCGGCGCCGTGCCGCCGGTCGAGGGCACGCCGGCCGACGAGGCGCAGGCGAAGCTCGAGGCCGCCCGGCTCGAGGTGAAGGTCAAGGATCCGGTGTTCTCCGACACCGTGCCGAAGGGCATCGTGATCACCGCCGACTGGATGGACGATCCGATGCGACCCGGCTCCGTCGTGGAGCTGACCGTCTCGAAGGGACCCGACCTCGTGGCGATCCCCGAGGTCGTCGGAAAGAACTGGACCGAGGCGAAGCAGCTGTTGACCGACGCGCAGTTCGCCCTCGACTACAACGTGCTCGCCGACATCGCACCCGACGCGTTCGTCGTCTCCAAGGTGACGCCCGAAGCCGGCCAGACCGCCAAGCGCGGCTCCACCGTGACGGTCAACTTCCAGGGATTCTGAGTCCACTGCCCTGATCTCGGCGCTCGGATGCCGCGGCATCCTCGTCGCCCGGACGCGCGCGTGCGACGGCCCGGGCGGCAGATGGCCCCCGACCGGACGGGGTTCGCCGCGCCACTCACGCGAACGGCGCACGCCCCGACGGGACGTGCGCCGTTCGGCCGTGATGCGCTCAGCGCGCGGTGAGCTCCTCCGCCACGAGGAAGGCGAGCTCGAGCGACTGCATGTGGTTCAGGCGCGGGTCGCACAGCGACTCGTAGCGGGTCGCGAGGGTCGCCTCGTCGATCTGCTCGGAGCCGCCCAGGCACTCGGTCACGTCATCGCCCGTGAGCTCGACGTGGATGCCGCCCGGGTGCGTGCCCGCGGCGCGATGCGCCTCGAAGAAGCCCTTGACCTCGTCGACGACGTCGTCGAAGCGACGCGTCTTGTAGCCGGTCGGCGTCGTGATGCCGTTGCCGTGCATCGGGTCGGTGACCCACAGCGGGTTGGCATCGCTCGCCGTGATGGCCTCGAGCAGCGGCGGCAGTGCGTCGCGGATCTTGCCGGCGCCCATGCGCGTGATGAACGTGAGCCGGCCCGGCTCGCGGTTCGGGTCGAGCTTCTCGATGAGCTCGAGCATGGTCTCGGGCGTCGTCGTCGGCCCGAGCTTCACGCCGATCGGGTTGCGCACCCGTGAGAGGAAGTCGACGTGCGCGCCGTCGAGGTCGCGCGTGCGCTCGCCGATCCAGATGAAGTGGCCGCTCGTGACATACGGGGTGCCCGTGCGCGAGTCGATGCGGGTCATCGGGCGCTCGTAGTCCATGAGCAGGCCCTCGTGGCCCGTGTAGAACTCGGTGTGCTTGAGCGCCTCGAAGTCGGCGCCGCAGGCGTCCATGAACTTCACGGCGCGGTCGATCTCGCGAGCCATCGACTCGTAGCGCGAGTTCGCGGGGTTCTTCGCGAAGCCCTGGTTCCACGAGTGCACTTGGCGCAGGTCGGCGAAGCCGCCCTGCGTGAACGCGCGGATGAGGTTCAGCGTCGACGCCGCCGTGTGGTAGCCGCGGATGAGGCGGTTCGGGTCGGCCTCGCGCGAGGCGGGCGTGAAGTCGTAGCCGTTCACGATGTCGCCGCGGTACGCGGGCAGCGTGACGTCGCCGCGC
Source organism: Agromyces cucurbitae (assembly GCF_058349945.1). Taxonomy (NCBI): domain Bacteria; kingdom Bacillati; phylum Actinomycetota; class Actinomycetes; order Micrococcales; family Microbacteriaceae; genus Agromyces; species Agromyces cucurbitae. The sequence continues at coordinate 644,963 of NZ_JBYRES010000003.1, forward strand.
GTCTCGGTGTCGCTCGAGCGGGGCTTGGCGAACTGGCCCGCCATGCGGCCCATCTTCACGACGGGCATCGAGGCGCCGTAGGTGAGCACGACCGCCATCTGCAGCACGGTCTTCACGCGGTTGCGGATCTGGTCGGCGGTCGCGCCGGCGAAGGTCTCGGCGCAGTCGCCGCCCTGCAGCAGGAACGCCTCACCGCGCGATGCCGCGGCGAGCCGCTCTCGCATCGTGTCGACCTCGCCGGCGAAGACGAGCGGCGGCAGCGTGGCGAGCTCGGCCGATGCGGCGCGCGCGGCCTCGGGGTCGGGCCAGGTGGGCTGCTGCTTGATCGGCAGGTCGCGCCAATAGTCGAGGCCCGCGATCACGGAGGGATCTGCGTTGACGATGGGCTCGACGAGCTGTACCACTGGACTGTCCTGGAGGGTGCGGGGCGCCGCGGCGCCGGAAAACGGAACGGCGACGCACGTCGCGCCGCCGCACCCCGAGCCTACCGCGATTGCGAGGCCCGCTGCTCCTTCACGCTGGAGGCGTACACGTCGACGTACTCCTGCCCGCTCAGTCCGCGCAACGCGTACACGAGTTCGTCGGTCACACTCCGCAACACGAAGCGATCGCCCTCGAGACCCTCGAAGCGCGAGAAGTTGATCGGCTCGCCGACGATGATGCCGATGCGGCGGACACGGGGCAGCCTGGTGCCGATCGGCATGACGTGCTCGGTGCCGATCATCGCGACCGGGACGACCGGGGCCCCCGACTCCAGCACCATGCGCGCGACGCCCGTGCGGCCGCGGTAGAGCTTGCCGTCGGGGCTCCGGGTGCCCTCGGGGTAGATGCCGAGGATGCTGCCCTCGGCCAGCACACGCAGGCCGGTGTTGAGCGACGCCTCGGACGCCTTGCCGCCGGAGCGGTCGATCGGCAGCTGGCCGGCGGCCTGGAAGAACATGCGCGTCGCCCAGCCCTTGAGGCCCTTGCCCGTGAAGTACTCGCTCTTGGCGAGGAACACCACCGGGCGGTCGACCACGAGCGGCAGGAAGATCGAGTCGATGAACGACAGGTGGTTCGACGCGAGCACGACCGCGCCCTGCTTCGGCACGTTCTCGAGCCCGACGACCCACGGCCGGAAGATCGAGAGCAGGATCGGCCCGACCACGAGGTGCTTCATGATCCAGTAGAACACCGCGCGGCTCCCTTCCCGTAGAACATCGATCAGCTTAACGCGGGGTGGCTCAGGAGTGCTCTGCGACCCACACACGCGCGAGGTCGGCGGCGCCGACCACGCCGGCGTCGTTCACGAGCTCGGCGATGACGAAGTCGGGCTCGGGGTGGTATCCCCGTGCGGGCAGGTGCTCCCGGAAGGACTCGCGGATCGGCTCGAGGAGCAGTTCTCCGGCCACGGCGACGCCGCCGCCGAAGACGAAGCGCTGCGGGTCGAGCACGGCCGAGAGGCTCGCCGACGCTGCGCCGAGCCAGTGACCGAGCTGTCGAAGCGCGGCGACCGCCCCGGGGTCCCCCGCCTCGATGAGGCCGCCGACGATACCGCCGTCGAGCGCGCCGTGCTCGGCGCGGGCGCGCGCGAGCGCCTGGCCGATGCCGCCGGCGTCGGCGATCTCGCCGGCCATGCGCAGCAGCGCCCGCCCGGAGCCGTACTGCTCGATGCAGCCGCGCTGGCCGCACCCGCATGCGAGGCCGTCGGGCACGACGCGGAGGTGGCCGAGTTCGGCACCGGCGCCGAACCCGCCGCGGAACAGGCGGTCGTTCGCGACGATCGCACCGCCCACGCCGGTGCCGATCGTGAGCATGACCATGTCGCTCACGAGGCGCCCCGCACCGAAGCGGAACTCGGCCCAGCCTGCGGCGTTCGCATCGTTGTCGACGACGACGGTGCCCCCGACCTGCGCCTCGAGCTTCTCGCGGAGCGGTTCGTTGCGCCAGTCGATGTTCGGCGCGTAGTAGAGGGTCGACTGCGCGGCGTCGACGAACCCCGCCGCGGCGACGCCCACGGCCTCGATCTCGTCGGGCCCGCGCAAGCCCGTGATCATGTCGACGACCGCGCGCTCGAGCGCCGCCGCATCCCCGGCGGGGGTCGGCACGCGGTCGCTGCGCACGATCGTGCCGAGTTCGTCGACGACTGCGCCGGCGATCTTCGTTCCGCCGATGTCGATACCGATCGCGTGCACGCTGACGCCGCCTTTCAGAGGGGGACGGGGCTGGGGTCGCGCCGGAACGGGGCCGCGCGCGCAACGACTAGAGTGTAGTAGACCCCACAGCCGAGGTCGCGCAGGTACCCGAGCCGGGCGCGATCCACTCGGTACCGAAGGAGCTACCGTGATCGAATTCTCCACGCCCGCCGTGGTCGCGCCCGACCCTACGGCGAACACCACCGACCTGCTCGTCGACCGCCTCGCGGCGACGCCCGATTCGGTGCTGTTCTCCCGGCCCACCGCCGATGGCGGCTGGAGCCCGGTGACGACGCGCGAGTTCTACGACCAGGTGATCGCCCTCGCCAAGGGCTTCGTCGCGGCGGGCATCGAGCCCGGCGACAAGATCGGCCTCATGTGCAAGACGCGCTACGAGTGGACGCTCATCGACTTCGCCGCCTGGTTCGCGGGCGCCGTGCTCGTGCCGGTGTACGAGACGAGCTCCCCCGCGCAGGTCCGCTGGAACCTGAGCGACTCCGGGGCGATCGCGGTGATCCTCGAGACGCCCGACCACTTCGCCCGGTTCGACGAGGTGCACCCCGACCTGCCGCTGATCCGCAAGAGCTGGCAGATCGACCTCGGCGACCTCGACAAGATCGCCGCGGGCGGAACCGAGGTGCCCGACGACGAGATCGAGCGTCGTCGCAAGCTCGCGAACGGCGACGACATCGCGACGCTCATCTACACGTCGGGCTCGACCGGCAAGCCCAAGGGCTGCGTGCTCACCCACTCGAACTTCGTCGAGCTCTCGCGCAACGCCGCCGTCGCGCTCGACGAGGTCGTGCTCGACCCGAACGGCGCCTCGACGCTCCTGTTCATCACGCTCGCGCACGTGTTCGCGCGCTTCATCGCCGTGCTGTGCGTGCACGCGGGCGTGCGCGTCGGCCACCAGCCCGACACCCGGCAGCTCCTCCCCTCGCTCGGCAGCTTCAAGCCGACGTTCCTCCTCGCCGTGCCGCGCGTGTTCGAGAAGGTCTACAACGTCTCCGAGCAGAAGGCAGAGGCCGGCGGCAAGGGCAAGATCTTCCGTGCCGCCGCCGAGACCGCGGTCGCGTACTCGACGGCGAAGGAGCAGGGCTCGGTGCCGCTCGGCCTGAAGCTCAAGTTCAAGGTGTTCGACGCGCTCGTGTTCTCGAAGCTGCGCGCGGCCATGGGCGGCAACGTCAAGTACGCGGTGTCGGGCTCCGCGCCCCTCGGGCCGCGCCTCGGCCACTTCTACCACGCGCTCGGCATCACGATCCTCGAGGGCTACGGCCTCACCGAGACGACGGCCCCGGCGACCGTCAACCTGCCCACGAAGTCGAAGATCGGCACCGTCGGTCCGGCACTGCCGGGTGTCGCGGTGCGACTCGCCGACGACGGCGAGATCCAGGTCAAGGGCGTCGACGTCTTCAAGGAGTACTGGAAGAACCCCGAGGCGACCGCCGAGGCGTTCGACGACGGCTGGTTCAAGACGGGCGACATCGGCGCGTTCGACACCGAGGGCTTCCTCACGATCACGGGCCGCAAGAAGGAGATCATCGTCACGGCCGGCGGCAAGAACGTCGCGCCGGCCGCTCTCGAAGACCCGATCCGCGCGAACCCGCTCGTCGGCCAGGTCGTCGTCGTCGGCGACAAGAAGCCGTTCATCGCGGCGCTCGTCACGCTCGACCCCGAGATGCTGCCCGTCTGGCTCAACAACAACGGCGAGGACGCGGGCATGTCGCTCGAGGAGGCGTCGACGAACCCCGCCGTGCTCGCCGAGGTGCAGCGCGCGATCGACGCCGCCAACGAGAACGTCTCTCGCGCCGAGTCCATCCGCAAGTTCTCGATCCTCACGACCGAACTGACCGAGGAGAGCGGGCACCTGACTCCGAAGCTCAGCATCAAGCGCAACATCATCCTCGAGGACTTCGCCCCGCACATCGAGGCGATGTACTCGGGCGCGCCCGCCACCGAGGGCCACTCGATCGTCAGCTGATCGGACTCGCTCGATCGCGAAAGCGCCCCGCGGAATCCCCGCGGGGCGCTTTCGTCTGCGTCAGGCGCTCGGCTTCCTCCCGTGGACGGCGCGAGTGCGCCGTCGGCGGATGCCGCGAGCGGGTCGGATCCGTCAGAACCAGTCGGACTCGCGGATCTCCTTCATGGCTGCTCGGCGCTCGTCCTTCTCGAGGCGGTCGAGGTAGAGCAGCCCGTCGAGGTGGTCGGTCTCGTGCTGCAGCGCCTGGGCCATGAGGCCCGTTCCCTCGAGCACGAGCTCGTTGCCGTCGAGGTCGATGCCGCGCACCTTCGCGTACGGGTGGCGCGGCGTCTTGTGCCAGAGACCCGGCACCGAGAGGCATCCCTCGTCGATGAGCTCCGTGTCGCCCGACACCTCGACGATCTCGGGGTTGATGATGTAGCCGATCTCACCGTCGACGTTGTAGCTGAAGGCGCGCAGGTTCACGCCGATCTGCGAAGCCGCGACGCCGGCGCGTCCGGGCAGCTTCACGCTGTCGACGAGGTCGGCGACGAGCGACCGCACGCGATCGTCGACCTGTTCGACGGGGGCTGAGACGGTCTTGAGGACGGGGTCGCCGAACAGGCGGATGGGACGCTCTGGCAATGTTCTCCGATCAGTGCCCGCGGTCGGCGGGCAGGCCTTCCACCACGAGGGCGGCGAGTTCGCGGGCCGCGTCACGGGTGACGGCGCGCAGCTGGTGCCAGTTCACGACCGAGCCGGCCGCGAGCTGGGGGTCGTACGGGATGCGGACGATCTCGCGCACGCGCGACTGGAAGTGCGCCTCGATCTCGTCGACCTTGACGAGATGGGTGCCCTGCGTCGCGAGGTTGATCGCGACGATCGCGTTGCGCACGAGCTCGCCGTAGCCGTTCGCCTCGAGCCACGTGAGCGTCTCGGAGGCGAGGCGCGCCTCGTCGACGCTGCCGCCCGAGACGATGACGATGGAGTCGGCGCGCTGGAGCGTCGCGCGCATGACCGAGTGCACGATGCCGGTGCCGCAGTCGGTGAGCACGATGGAGTAGTACCGCGCGGCGAGCCCCGCGACGACGTTGTAGTCGTTGTCGTCGAACGCCTCGGAGAGGGTGGGGTCGGTGTCGGAGGCGAGGATGTCGAGCCGGGTCTCGTCGCGCGAGACGAAACGCGAGAAATCGGTGTAGCCGCCGATCGACGAGGCCTTCGCGACGACGTCGCGCACGGTCTCGCGCGTCTGCCGGTCGACTCGCTCGGCGAGCGTGCCGCGGTCGGGGTTCGCGTCGATCGCGATGATGCGGTCGTCGCGGGCGTCGGCCAGCGCCATGCCGAGCAGGGCCGTGATCGTCGTCTTGCCGACGCCGCCCTTGCGCGTCAGCACCGGCACGAAGCGGGCGCCGCCCTCGAAGCGCTTCTGGATGCGCTGGTTCATCGCCTTGTGGGCCCGCACCTTGGCGGAATCACCCAGGTTCACGAGATGCAGGGATGCCTCGTAGAGGAATCGGTTGAGGCCGCCCTCGGGAGCCGGGCGGGTCGTGCGGTTGACGTCGATGAGCCGGTCGGGCGTGAGCGAGTCGGGTGTCTCGGGCGTCTCGGCCGGCGCCGCGGGGTCGTGGCCCTCGACCGCGGCGACCTCGACCGCCGACGGTGCTGCGCGGTCGAGTTCGACGTCGCGGGCGCGCTTCGTCGCATCGGCGGCGAGCAGTGCGCTGTAGGGCGATGCTTCGCGGTGCACGGGGGCTCGGCCCGCCGGGGGCAGCCCGCTCGCGAGGATCGGGACCGACCGCGTGCCGGTGTCGGCCGAGGCGACGGCCCCGGGGTTGACCGACACGTCGTCGATCGCGACCGCGACCTCGTCTTCGGGTACTTCGTGCACCGGAGCGGGCGGCAGGTCGACCCGGAGGTCGAGATCGGGTCGTGCGGCATGCGCGCCGCTCGTACCCGTCACCGGGATGCGGTCGACCGGTCCGGTGCGAACTCCGACACCGCGCCGGCTCACCGGCCCCGAATCCTGCGTCTCGTCAGCCACCGATACCCCTCCTCATCAGCGCCGTTCCACGCCAAGCCTAGCGTGCGCGCACGACGACGAGCAGATCACCCGCCTCCACCTGCTGGGTCTTGGGCACGGCGACGCGCTCGACGACGCCCGCAACGGGCGACGTGATCGCGGCCTCCATCTTCATCGCCTCGATCGATGCGACGCTCTGGCCGGCCGCGATCTCGGTGCCGGGCTCGACCTGCAGCGTCACCACGCCGGAGAACGGGGCGGCGATCTGTCCCGGCTGCGAGGCATCCGCCTTCTCGGCAGCCCTGGTCTCGACGGTGATGCTGCGGTCGCGGACGAACACCGGGCGGAGCTGCCCGTTGAGGATCGTCATGACCGTGCGCATGCCCTTGTCGTCGGCCTCGCCGATCGCCTCGAGCCCCGCGTACAGCCGCACGCCCTTCGCGATCTCGACGACGTGCTCGGCACCGGGCCGAAGACCGTAGAGGTAGTCGACCGTGTCGACGACCGAGAGGTCGCCGAACAGCTCGCGGATCTGCTCGAACTGTCGGGTCGGCGCCGGGAAGAGCAGCGCGTTGAGCGTCGAACGTCGCGTCGCGCTGTCGGCCTCGAGCCCGGCCAGCTGGTCGGGCGTGAGCTCCGCCACGCCGATGCGCACGTCGCGACCGGCGAGCACCTTCGAGCGGAACGGCTCGGGCCAGCCCCCCGGCAGGTCGCCGAGCTCGCCCGCCATGAAGCCGATCACCGAGTCGGGCACGTCGTACTTCTCGGGGTTCGCCGCGAAGTCCGCCGGGTCGGCCTTCACCGCCGCGAGGTGCAGGGCGAGGTCGCCGACGACCTTCGACGACGGCGTCACCTTCGGAACCCGGCCGAGGATCTCGTCGGCCGCAGCGTACATGTCCTCGATGAGCTCGAAGTCGTCGGCGAGCCCCAGCGCGATCGCCTGCTGGCGCAGGTTCGAGAGCTGGCCGCCCGGGATCTCGTGGTGGTACACGCGACCGGTGGGCCCGGGAAGACCCGACTCGAACGGGTGGTAGAGCCGGCGCACGGCCTCCCAGTAGGGCTCGAGGTCGCTCACGGCGTCGAGCGAGAGCCCGGTGTCGCGCTCGGTGTGCGCGAGCGCGGCGACGAGCGACGAGGCCGAGGGCTGGCTCGTGGTGCCCGCCATGGGGGCGCTCGCCACGTCGACCGCATCGACCCCGGCCGCACTCGCGGCCAGGAGGGTCGCGAGCTGCCCGCCGGCGGTGTCGTGCGTGTGCAGGTGCACCGGCACGTCGAAGCGCTCGCGGAGCGCGCCGACGAGCTTCGCCGCGGCAGCCGGGCGCAGGAGGCCGGCCATGTCCTTGATCGCGAGCACGTGCGCGCCCGCACCCACGATCTCGTCGGCGAGCCGGAGGTAGTAGTCGAGGGTGTAGAGGTCTTCGGCCGGGTCGAGCAGGTCGCCCGTGTAGCAGAGCGCGACCTCGGCGACGCTGCGGCCGGTCTCGAGCACCGCATCGATCGCCGGGCGCATCTGCGAGACGTCGTTGAGCGCGTCGAAGATGCGGAAGATGTCGACGCCGGTCGCGGCCGCCTCGCGCACGAACGCATCGGTGACCTCGGTCGGGTACGGCGTGTAGCCGACCGTGTTGCGCCCGCGCAGGAGCATCTGGATGTTGATGTTCGGCAGCGCTTCACGCAGGGCGGCCAGCCGGTCCCACGGGTCTTCACCGAGGAAGCGGAGCGCGACGTCGTAGGTCGCCCCGCCCCACGCCTCGACCGAGAGGAGTTGGGGCGTCAGCCTGGCGACGTACGGCGCCACGGCGACCAGGTCCTTCGTGCGCACGCGCGTCGCGAGCAGCGACTGGTGCGCGTCGCGGAAGGTCGTCTCGGTGACTGCGAGCGGCGTCTGCGCACGGAGCGCCGCGGCGAAGCCGGCCGGGCCGAGTTCGAGCAGGCGCTGCCGCGAGCCGTCGGGCGCGGGCTGCGACAGGTCGATCGCAGGGAGCTTCTCGACCGGGCTGATCCCGATCGGCGCCGGGCCGTTGGGCTGGTTGACCGTGACGTCGGCGAGCCAGTTCAGGATCTTGGTGCCGCGGTCCTTCGAGACGCGGCCGCGGAGCAGCTGCGGGCGCTCGTCGATGAACGACGTGCTGAGGTCGCCGGCGACGAACGCGGGGTCCTCGAGCACGGCCTGGAGGAAGGGGATGTTCGTGGAGACGCCGCGGATGCGGAACTCTGCGAGCGCTCGCTTGGCACGGGCGACGGCGGCCGTGTAGTCGCGGCCGCGGCACGTGAGCTTCGCGAGCATCGAGTCGAAGTGCGGGCTGATCTGGGCGCCCGGGTTGATCGTGCCGCCGTCGAGGCGGATGCCGGCGCCGCCGGGCGACCGGTACGTCGTGATCTTGCCGGTGTCGGGGCGGAACCCGGCGGTCGGGTCCTCCGTCGTGATGCGGCACTGGAGCGCCGCCCCGCGGAGTCGGATCGAGTCCTGCTCGAGGCCGAGCTCGGCGAGCGACTCCCCCGCGGCGATGCGCATCTGGGAGACGACGAGGTCGACGTCGGTGACCTCTTCGGTCACGGTGTGCTCGACCTGGATGCGCGGGTTCATCTCGATGAAGACGTGCTGGCCGGCACGCTCTCCGGCCGTGTCGAGGAGGAACTCGACGGTGCCGGCGTTCACGTAGCCGATCGACTTCGCGAACGCGATCGCATCGCGGTAGAGGGCCCGGCGGACGTCGTCGGAGAGGTTCGGCGCGGGCGCGATCTCGATCACCTTCTGGTGACGTCGCTGCACGGAGCAGTCGCGCTCGAACAGGTGCACCGTCTCGCCGTTCGCGTCGGCGAGCACCTGCACCTCGATGTGCCGGGGCCGGAGCACCGCCTGCTCGAGGAACATCGTCGGGTCGCCGAACGCGCTGTCGGCCTCGCGCATCGCCTCTTCGAGGGCGGCGCGCAGGTCGTCCTTCGCGTCCACGCGGCGCATGCCGCGACCGCCGCCGCCCGCGACGGCCTTGGCGAAGATCGGGAATCCGATCTCGTCGGCCTGCGCCACGAGCGCCTCGATGTCGCGCGAGGGCGGCGTCGACTTCAGCACCGGGACGCCGGCGGCGATCGCGTGCTCCTTCGCGGTGACCTTGTTGCCGGCCATCTCGAGGACGTGCTTCGGCGGGCCGATGAAGGCGATGCCCGCCTCGGCGGCCGCCTGGGCGAGCTCGGGGTTCTCGGAGAGGAAGCCGTAGCCCGGGTAGATCGCATCGGCGCCCGACTCCTTCGCGACGCGGATGATCTCCGACACGTCGAGGTAGGCGCGAACCGGATGCCCGGGCTCGCCGATCTGGTACGCCTCGTCGGCCTTCAGCCGGTGCAGCGAGTTGCGGTCTTCGTACGGGTACACCGCGACCGTCTTCGCACCGAGTTCGACAGCGGCGCGGAACGCACGGATGGCGATCTCACCGCGATTGGCAACCAGGATCTTCGTGAACATGCAAGCCTTTCCGAACGGAATCCGCACAGCGAACGTTTAGGTATCGCCCGAGCACTAAAGGTAACGTATCTGTTCGTGCACGTTCTCTCCGTCAGCTCCCTGAAAGGCGGCGTCGGCAAGACCACTGTCACGCTCGGACTGGCGTCGGCGGCCTTCGCCCGCGGCGTCCGTACGCTCGTCGTCGACCTCGACCCCCAGTCCGACGTCTCGACCGGCATGGACATCCAGGTCGCCGGCCACCTCAACGTCGCCGACGTGCTCGCCTCTCCCAAGGAGAAGATCGTCCGCTCGGCGATCGCGCCGAGCGGCTGGGCCCGCCAGAACCCGCAGTCGACGATCGACGTCATGATCGGCAGTCCGTCGGCGATCAACTTCGACGGGCCGCACCCGTCGATCCGCGACATTTGGAAGCTCGAGGAGGCGCTCGCCAACGTCGAGGCCGACTACGAGCTCGTGCTCATCGACTGCGCTCCGTCGCTCAATGCGCTCACCCGCACGGCGTGGGCCGCGAGCGACCGCGTCGCCGTCGTCACCGAGCCCGGCCTGTTCTCCGTTGCGGCCGCCGACCGCGCGCTGCGCGCGATCGAGGAGATCCGTCGAGGCCTCTCCCCCCGCCTGCAGCCGCTCGGCATCATCGTCAACCGGGCCCGTGTGCAGTCGCTCGAGCACCAGTTCCGCATCAAGGAGCTGCGCGACATGTTCGGCCCGCTCGTGCTGAGCCCGCAGCTGCCCGAGCGCACGTCGCTGCAGCAGGCGCAGGGGGCGGCGAAGCCGCTGCACATGTGGCCGGGCGAGAGCGCGGAGGAGATGTCGGCGAACTTCGACCAGCTGCTCGACCGCGTGCTGCGGACCGGGCGCATCGCCGACGACACCGACGGTCAGCTCGCGGTCGAGTCGCACGCGATCTGAGCTGCAGCACGGCCGTCGGGCCCGGGTGCGACGTCTGAACGACGTACGCCGACGCTCGACGTCGCGTCTCGGGGCGCCCGTCTCGGTCGCTCATCGAGCCGCTCGATCGACGTCGCGAAATGTGACGCCGTGTGACGTCAGGAGATCTTGCGCGACTTCGCCCCGCGGCGAGCGGCGAGCTCGTCCATCGGGTCGGCCGGGTGCGTGTCGAGCTCGACGAGCGTCGACTCGACCTCGCGGAGCACCTTGCCCACCGCGATGCCGAACACGCCCTGGCCGCGGTTCACGAGATCGATGACCTCGTCGTCGGAGGTGCAGAGGTAGACGCTCGCACCGTCGCTCATGAGCGTCGTCTGGGCGAGGTCTTCGACCCCCGCCTCGCGCAGCTGGGTGACCGCCGCGCGGATCTGCTGCAGCGAGATGCCGGTGTCCAGCAGGCGCTTGACGAGCTTGAGCACGAGGATGTCGCGGAAGCCGTAGAGTCGCTGCGAACCGGAGCCGGCCGCGCCGCGCACCGTCGGCTCCACGAGCTGCGTTCGAGCCCAGTAGTCGAGCTGGCGATAGCTGATGCCGGCTGCGCGGGCCGCGATCGCACCGCGATAGCCGGTGCCGTCTTCGTACTCGGGCATCCCGTCGGTGAACAGCAGGCCGAGGTCGTAACGCGAGCGCACGGTCTCACTCATCGATTCGCCCCTCACTTCTGCTCCGCCACCTCGGCGACGCGAGTTCCACGCTACCGAGGCGGGCGGCCCGCGCCAAACATATCGGGCCGATCGTCACGGCGTGTCGCGCGATCATCTCGCAAGGCGGTCGAGGGCGGAGCGCAGGACGCTCGAGTGCACCGTCTCGAGTGCCGCCGCGAGCTCGCGGCCCTGCTCGGCGGTGCGCGCCTTTCCCGCGGCATCGCTGCGGCGCGAGGGCGCGATCGCACGGTCGACGAGCGCCGCCTCGCGCTCGGCCGCGCCGCGCACGCCGCGCAGATGTCGAGGTTCGATGCCCACCGCCCGCAGGGCGACGAGTGCTCGCAGCACGGCGAGCGAATCGTCGCCGTAGTTCTCGGCCGCGGGCACGAGCGACGCCGAGACGGCCTCGTCGAGCAGCGAGGCGCTCGCCCCGGCCGCCGTGATGAGTTCGGCGCGGTTCATGCGCTTCGACGCGAGGAACCCTGCCGCGCTCGTCGCCCCGGGAAGCGCCGGGGTCTCGCCGGCATCGATCGCCTCGAGATGCGCCCGGATGACCTTGAGCGGCAGGTAGTGGTCGCGCTGCATCGACAGCACGACCGTGATGCGCTCGACGTCGTCGGGCGAGAACTTGCGATAGCCGGCGGCGGTGCGCGCCGGCGCGACGAGCCGCTGCTCCTCGAGGAACCGCAGCTTCGACGGGGTCAGCTCGGGGAACTCGGGCTGCAGCCGGGCCAGTACCTGGCCGATGCCGAGCAGTGGCGTCTGGTCGCTCGTGCGCGTCGACGCCGCGGTGCCGGCCACTACTCGCTCGCCACCGGAGCCAGGTCGCGTCGGGAGGCGTAGAAGGTGAGCCGGAACTTGCCGATCTGCACTTCGGCTCCGTCGGACAGCAGCGCGGTCTCGATGCGGACGCCGTCGAAGTAGGTGCCGTTGAGCGAGCTCAGGTCTTTCACCTCGAACGCCGTGCGGTGCCGGACGAACTCGGCGTGCTTGCGCGACACGGTGACGTCGTCGAGGAAGATGTCGGCGTCGGGGTGGCGCCCCACGACCGTCACATCGGTGTCGAGCAGGAACCGCGCACCCGTGTTCGGGCCGCGACGCACGACGAGCAGGGCAGAACCCGACGGCAGCGCCGCGATCGCCTCCTGCTCTTCGGCGGAGATGTCGGCGTCGACCGCGCCGAGTTGGGCGGCCGCCTCGCGGCTGAAGCCCATCGTCGAGTCGACCGAGCTGTCTGAGACCGGCTGCGACGACGTCTGGGCCTGCTCGAACCCGTCGTCGCCCGCCCCGTCGGCCTGTGTGTTGTCGGAATCCGCCACGGCTAACCTCCCTCTTCCAGCGTATCGGATCGCGAGTCGCCTGCCACCCGCGGAATACGGATGGCCCGCACCGTCTCGATCGCGTAGATCACGCCCGCCCACCAGTAGAGGAATGCGCCCCACAGCGTGATCGCCCAGCCGAGGGGTTCGCTCACGGTCGCGACGGCGGGGAATGCCGCGCCGAGCATGATGACGGGCAGCCCGAAGAACAGCGCGAACGTCGCGACCTTGCCGAGCTGGTGCACGGGCAGCGGCCCGTACCCGTGGTTGGCGAGCACGACCCCGAGCACGAGCAGGAACACGTCGCGCGAGACGATCACGATCACGATCCACCACGGCACGAGCTGCTGGGCCGCGAGCCCGATGAGCGCGGCGAAGATGTACAGCCGGTCGGCGGCCGGGTCGAGGAGCTGGCCGAGCCTCGTGACCTGATCGAGCCGTCGCGCGAGGTAGCCGTCGGCCAGGTCGGTGAGGCTCGCGACCACCAGGACGACGAGCGCGATCACGTAGTCGCCGAGCACGAGGAACACGAGGAACACCGGTACGAGCGCGAGCCGGAGCATGCTCAGGATGTTCGGGATCGTCCAGATCTCCGAACCGACGGCCCCCGCCCGCTCCCCAGCCACGCCCCGATCCTATCGGGGCTCCGGATGCCGCGCCTCAGAGCCGCGCGGCGAGGACCGGCCACGCCTCGGCGAAGCGCGGATGCAGGGGATGGCTCGCGACCTCGGCGATCGGCACCCAGCGCAGCTCGATGCTCTCGGGATCGCTGACGACGGGTTCGAAGCGCACGAGCGCATCGGCGACGACGGTCGTGTACGACCAGAATCCGAGGTCGAGCACGCTCGTGAACCGGACGGAGAGCGCCTCCGCGGGGACACCCGCCTCCTCGCCGGCCTCCCGGATCGCGGCATCCACCGCCGCCTCGTCGGCGTGTCGTGCGCCGCCCGGAATGCCCCAGGTGCCGCCGAAGTGGCTCCACTCGGCGCGGTGCTGCAGCAGCACCTCGGCCGCCGGGCTCACCGCGAGCAGTCCGGCGGCGCCGTAACGGCCCCAGTAACGGACTCCACCAGGACCCTCGACCCACGCATCGCCGCTCGCTCTCGTCACCACTCCAGCATGACGCACGCCCGCGCCCGGGGCGCACCCCGCCGTAGGCTGGTGGGATGGACGACGAACGGCCCGTGCGCATCGACGCGTGGCTGTGGGCGGTGCGCCAGTACAAGACGCGCTCGGCGGCGACGGCGGCATGCCGGGCCGGGCATGTGCGCGTCAACGGCGAGCGCGTGAAGGCCGCCCAGTCGGTGCGCCCCGGCGACGAGGTGCGCGTGCGCATCGCCGGCTTCGACCGGAGACTGGTCGTGCGCCGCACGATCGCGAAGCGCGTCTCGGCGCCCCTCGCCGCCGAGGCGGCCGAGGACCTCACACCCCCGCCGCCGCCTCGCACCGAGCTCCCGGCGACGATCGTCCGCGACCGTGGCGCGGGCCGTCCGACCAAGCGGGAGCGCCGCGACATCGACCGGCTCCGGGGTCGGTGACCCGGTATCGATCCGTCGCGCGTGCTGCCGCGACGGTCGCATCGGGGCGTAGCCTGTGCCACGTGCACAAGGAACTCGCCCACGAACCCGACGCCCGCCGCTACGTGCTGCGCTTGGACGGCACGATCGCGAGCGTGCTCGACTACCGCGTCCTCGGCGAGGCGGTCGCCTTCACCCGCACCTTCACGAATCCGGCGTACCGCGGCTCGGGCCTGGCCGCCGAGGTCGTGGCCTTCGCGGTCGACGACGTCGAGGCGACCTCCGACCGGCACATCGTGCCGAGCTGCTGGTACGTCTCCGAGTGGTTCGACCGGCATCCCGATCGGCGCGGCATGCTCGACCCGCGGCTCGGCTGATGGTCGCCGGCTACAGCGCAGCCCAGGTGCGCGCGGCCGAGGCGCCGCACCTCGCGCGCGGCGAACCGCTCATGGCGATCGCCGCGGCGGCGCTCGCCGCGGTCGTGCGCGAGCGGCTCCCCCACGACGGCGTCGACGCACCGCTCGTGCTCGTGCTCGCGGGCTCCGGCGACAACGGGGGCGATGCCGCATATGCGGCGGCCGACCTCGCCGCGGGCGGCGTGCGGGTCGAGCTGGTCCCGACCGGATCGCGCCTCCACCCCGCCGGCCGGGCCGCGGCCGCCGCCGCGGGCGTGCCGATACTCGACGAGGCGGACGCCTCGACCGTCGCGGCGCGTGCGGCCGAGGCATCCGTGATCGTCGACGGCATCCTCGGAACGGGGACCGGCGCGGACCCGGCGCTGCGCGGGCGCGCCCGCGAACTCGTCGCCGCGATCCTGCCGGTGCTCGCCTCCGGCGACCCGGCGGTGGTGGTCGCGGCCGATCTGCCGAGCGGGGTGCAGCCCGACGACGGCAGCGTGCCCGACCCGACGGTGCTGCCGGCGAGCGTCACGGTCACGTTCGGCGCCGCGAAGGCCGGCCTGCTCATCGAGCCGGGTGCCGACCTCGCGGGCGAGGTGCTCGTCGTCGACCTCGGACTCGGCGCCGAGCTCGCGGCGTTCACCCCGCTCGTCGAGCGCGGCTGACACGACGAAGCGCCCCGCTCGAGGCGGGGCGCTTCATGTGCGATCAGTACCAGTTCACGGCCTGGGAGTGCGACCAGGCGCTGCACGGCGAGCCGTACGACCGCGAGATGTAGTCGAGGCCCCAGGCGATCTGGGTCGCGGCGTTGGTCTGCCAGTCGGCACCCATGGTGGCCATCTTGCTGCCGGGCAGCGCCTGCGGGATGCCGGTGGCACCGCTCGAGCCGTTCATCGCGGTGTACGACCAACCGGATTCCTTCTGCCACAGCGAGTCGAGGCACTGGAACTCGCCGTCGCCCCACCCGTACGTGCTCGAGGCCATCGATCGTGCGGTCTCTCGAGCACCCTCGGGAGTGTTGGCGCGGGCGAGCGCCTCGGCTGCGGCCTTCGCCTTCGCGGCCTGCTTGCGATCGAAGTCGGCGGCAGCGGCCTTCGCCTTGTCGACCTCGTCGCGGGTCTCCGCGGTCAGGTCGACGAGCTCGTCGACCGGCAGCAGCTCGTAGTCGCCGAGCGAGGCGACCGAGGCCGCGAGGTCCGAGGTATCGGTCTTGCCGTCGACGGCGGCGAGCGTGGCGTTCGCGGTCGAGAGGGTGTCCTCTGCCGTGGCGCGGGTGCGGGCGGCCGCGATGGCACTGTACGCGCCGAGCTGGTCGTGCTGCACGCCGGTCGCCTCGGTGAGCGCGGTGGTCGCGTCGATGCGCGCCTGCGACTCGGCGGCCGACCTGACGGTGAAGCCGGTGCCGACGATGAGCGCGATGCCGGCGACGGCGCCGGCCGCCATGAGCCGGCGGCGGTTGGCCCGGCGGCGCATCGAGCGGCGGGGGTGGTCGTCGACGGTCGTGCCGGTGAGGTCTGCGGTGCTGGTTTCGGGGCTGGGGGAAGTCTGGTTGCGCATAGGTATCTGAAGCTGCTCGGATTCGGCTTTCGTTCGGTGGGGGGCGGCCCCGAGCACGGGCACAAGTCAGACACCCTGCCCTCCGATTCTGGATGGATCCTCAGTTCTGCCTGTGCGGTTCATGGATACCGCTGCGAAACGCGCGATACTCGGAGGATGCTCCCAGCCGATTCCGCCTCGTTCGCCGCTCCGTCGGCGACGGATCGCTGCCCCTGCCTGTCGGGACTCGCGTTCGGCGAATGCTGCGATCGGTTCATCGGCAGCGCGACGACCGCACCGACCGCCGTGCAGCTCATGCGGTCGCGCTACACGGCATTCGCGATCGGCGCAGCGGCGTACCTGCTCGAGACCTGGCACCCGGCGACCCGCCCGTCCACGCTCGAGCTCGACGCCTCCATCCGCTGGCTGCGACTCGACGTCGAGCGCACCGAACGCGGCGGGCCGTTCGACCGCGACGGCATCGTGGAGTTCACGGCCCACTACCGCCACGGCGGCGAGCGCGGTCGCCAGCACGAGACGAGCCGGTTCGCGCGCGTCGACGGGCGCTGGCGCTACGTCGACGCGGTCGACTGACGCCGACCGGCGGCGACCGGCGGCGGCCGCCGCTCCGCTGCGGGCGAACGCCGCCGCGAATCAAAGCGAATCCAGAGCTTCGACGCCTAGCGTGGTGCTCGTGACTCCGCTCGACGGCACTCGCCCCACGAGGCGTCCCGACGCCCCGGCCATGCTCACCGCACGTGCCCAGCGCACGCTCGAGACCATCGACGGCCAGACCCTCGACGAGATGCGCGCGCTCCGCGACGAGACCGAGCGCTTCATGCTGCGGTACAAGTTCGGCATGGACGAGGTCATCACGAAGCTCTCCATCCTGCGCGAGGAGTTCAACCAGACGCACGACTACAACCCGATCGAGCACATCTCGAGCCGGTTGAAGAGCCTCGACAGCGTCATCGAGAAGATGGCCCGCAAGGGCATCGAGCCGAACTTCGACACGATCCGCGACACGATCACCGACATCGCCGGCGTACGGGTGACCTGCAGCTTCGTCTCCGACGCCTACCGCATCTTCGAGTTGCTCACCGCGCAGCGCGACATCCGCGTGCTCAAGGTGAAGGACTACATCAAGGAGCCGAAGCCGAACGGCTACCAGAGCCTCCACGTCATCGTCGAGGTGCCCGTGTTCCTCTCGACCGGCCCGCACCCGGTGGCCGTCGAGGTGCAGATCCGCACGATCGCGATGGACTTCTGGGCGAGCCTCGAGCACAAGATCTACTACAAGTACGACCGGCAGGTGCCGCAGGAACTGCTCGACGGGCTCACCGACGCGGCCCACACGGCGTCGGAGCTCGACGCGCGCATGGAGCGCCTGCACCACGAGGTGCACGGCGCGCCGCAGCTGCCGCGCGTGCCACGCGACATCGCGGTCTGACCGGCCGCGGGCGGGCGGCCCTCACTCGACGGACTCGTCGTCGACCTTCTTCGCCCGGCTCGGCTGCACGCGGGTCGGCTCGCCCGGCATCTTCGGGAAGTCGGGCGGGAACGGCAGTTCGCCGAGGCCGTCGTCGAGGTCGCGCGCCCACCAGTCGAGCAGCGTGCCGAGCCGGCCGGGTTCGTCGTGCATGCCCGCCCACGGGTCGCCGCGCTCCGCGAGGCGCTGCGGCACGGTGCGGATCGTGTGGACGGCGGGATCGGTGCCTTCGAGTTCGGACCAGTCGAGCGGACACGACACGGGCGCGTGCGGCAGCGGACGCGGACTGTAGGCGCCCGCCATCGTGCGATCGCGGTTCGCCTGGTTGTAGTCGATGAAGATGCGGTCGCCGCGCTCCTCCTTCCACCAGTTCGTCGTCACCTGTTCGGGCAGCCGGCGCTCGAGCTCGCGACCGAGCGCGATCACCGCGTGCCGCACGTCGAGGAACTCGTGCTCGGGCTCGATGGGTGCGAAGACATGGATGCCGCGGCTGCCGGAGCTCTTCACGAACCCGGTCAGGCCCACCTCGGCGAGCAGCTCGCGAAGGGCGAACGCGACGGGCACGGCCTCGGCGAACCCCGTGCCCGGCTGCGGGTCGAGGTCGATGCGCAACTGGTCGGGGAAGTCGCTCTGCTCGGCGCGGGACGCCCACGGGTGGAAGACGACGGTGTTCATCTGGGCCGCCCAGACGGCACCGGCCGGTTCGTCGAGCACGAGCTGCGGGTGCTTGCGCCCGCTCGGATAGGTGACGGTCACCGAGCGGATCCACTCGGGCGCCCCCTTCGGCGGATTCTTCGAGAAGAACTGCTCGCCGTCGACGCCGCCCGGGAAGCGCTGCAACGACACCGGGCGATCGCCGTTGGCCTCGATGAACGCGTCGCCGACCGCGACCAGGTACTCGGCGAGCTCGCGCTTCGTGATGCCCGCCTCGGGCCAGATCACCCGCGTGGGACTGGAGACCCGCACGGCGCGCTCGCCGTCGGGTCCGGGGACAAGGAGCTCGATCGCGTCACCGGCCATGGCAGCGACGCTACCGGCAAGCACCGACGTCGCGCAGCCCCGGCGACCGCATCAGGCAGGGATCGACTCGTACCGGCGCGCCGCGCGCGCCCGCGCCTTCGCAGCCTCGATCTCCCGGTTCTTCGGCGGCGCGCTCGTGACGAGCTCGTCGAGCAGGTGCCGGGTGATGTGCGCGATCGCCTCGACGGCGCGATCGAACGCCTCGGTGTTCGCTTTCGACGGCTTCGTCGACCCGCTCACCTTGCGCACGAACTGCAGTGCCGCGGCGTGCACCTCGTCGTCGGTGGCGACGGGCTCGAAATTGTGGAGGGGATGGATGTTCCTGCACATGCCGTGCAGCCTACGCCTCATGTCCGAGGAACGCTCGACTCCGGAGGCGGCACCACCGGCTGCAGGCGGAACAGCCGCACCACGCGACCCGACTCCCGCTCGTAGGCCCGATATCCCGGCCACTGGGCCTCGATCAACGCCCACGCCGCATCGCGGTCGGCGTCGCCGATGCGGGTCGCGAGCACCGGCATCCGGCGGCCGCGCACGGTGATCGCCGCCGCCGGGTGGGCGATCAGGTTGTACGTCCACGCCGGATGCCGATCTCGCGCGAAGCTCGTCCCCGCGACGATCGCACGGCCGTGCCCGTCGGGCGTGTACATGAGCGCCGTGTCGCGGGGCTCGCCCGTTCGCGCCCCGGCCGTGTGGAGCACGAGCGACGGCACGAGGAGGGCGCTCAGCTGCACCCGGCCACCGCTCGCCCACCCGATCAGGCGCTCGATCGGCGGGAGCAGCCGGGGCGCGGCCCACCGGAAGACGCGGGTCCGCGTGAGCGGCGAGATCACGGATCTGACGAGGTGGACGACGCTGGGCATGCGGCCCATTCTGCAGGGCCAGCGCTCGCCGCGTCGAGGCCGCGAGCGGCGGGTCGCCGGCTCCCGGGCACGTCGCAACGCCTCCGCCCGGCCGCCTGTCGGTCAACCCCCTTGCCCACGGCCGCCGTCGACCTACCGTGGAAGGAGACGAGAGAGATCGGAGGAGCCATGACCGACCCGATGCGCCCCGGCGAACCGGCCGAGGGCGAATACACCGACTCCGAACTGCCCGAGGACGCGCGCAGCGCGACACCCGAGCGGGACCACCACGCGGAGGCGTTGAGCGCCGAGCAGGACACGCAGGCGCTCGAGGTCGACGTCGACCAGGACGAGGGCGACGTCGAGATCGAGGAGGAGGACGAGGTCGACATCGTGGCGCCCGATGCGATCATCCCGCCGGGGCGGGGATTCCCGATCTGACGGTGCCCGGCACCGCGTCGCCGCCCGCCGGTCAGGCCGATCGCCGGGCGGTGACCGCGCGGTCGTCGGCGATGATGTAGGCGCCGGCGATCAGGATCACTTGGCTCGACAGGTTGAGCCAGATGAGCAAAGCGATGAGCGCGGCGAACGACGCGAAGAGCGGGTTCGCCATCGCTCCGCCAACGAACAGCCCCGACAGCACCTGCAGTCCGGTGAGGCCGAGGCCGCCGAGCAGCGCGCCGCGCCAGAGCGAGCCCGCTCGCACCCTGATGCCCGACAGCAGACGGAAGAGCGCGGCGATCGCCCCGGCGTCGATCGCGAACGCCAGCAGCACCGAGACCGTCCTGGTGAGCGCGTCGTACCACGGCGACCGCACCGAGACGCCCATCCAATCGAACATCGTGCCGAGGGCCGCGGTGCTGACGACCATGATCACCGCCGAGACGACGAACGCGGCGCCGAACCCGATCGCGAACACGAAGTCGCGGAACATCAGCCAGCCGAAGAACCGCGGGTCGTCGGGCTGCTCGGCGAGATCGCGGAACGCCACCCGGAGCGACCCGATCGCCCCGATCGCCGCGCCCACGAGGCCGATGAGCGCCAGCACGCCCGCGACGCTGAGCGTCACGGGCTGCACGAGCTGCTCGGGCGTGATCAGGCCGTCGTCGCCGACGAGTCCCGGGATCACCGAGTCGAGCGCGTGGACGATGGCCTCGATCGCGTCGGGCCTGCCCGCCAGCCAGACACCCGCGACGGCGAAGCCGAGGAAGACCCCCGCGAACACGGAGAACAGCGCACGGTATGTGACGCTGTCGGCGAGCATCGGGCCGTGCAGCGTGAAGTACCGCACGATCGCCTGCACCAGCGTGAATCGGAGCGCCCACTCCCACACCCGCTCACCACGGCGGACCACTCCCTGCCAGAACGAACGCTGCTCCCCCGCCATCACCGTGTCAGGCTATCGAGTGCAACGGAACACGAACCAGCCCCTTGTTGTTGAGGCATTCGGGCGTGTACGAAGCCCCGCCCATCGAGAGACCAGGAGAGACACCATGAGCGTACGTACCGAGACCGCGATCCTCGCCGGCGGATGCTTCTGGGGAATGCAGGACCTCATCCGCAAGCGCCCCGGGGTGCTCGCGACCCGCGTCGGCTACACCGGCGGCGACGTGCCGAACGCGACCTACCGCAACCACGGCACCCACGCCGAGGCGATCGAGATCGTCTTCGATCCCGAGCAGGAGAGCTACCGCGACCTGCTCGAGTTCTTCTTCCAGATCCACGACCCGTCGACCAGGAACCGGCAGGGCAACGACATCGGCACGAGCTACCGCTCGGCGATCTTCCCGACCTCGCCAGAGCAGGAGCAGGTCGCCCGCGAGACGATCGCCGACGTCGACGCCTCGGGCCTCTGGCCGGGACCGGCCACCACCGAGATCGCGCCCGCGGGCCCGTTCTGGGAGGCCGAGCCCGAGCACCAGGACTACCTCGAGCGCTACCCGAACGGGTACACCTGCCACTTCGTGCGCCCGGGGTGGAAGCTGCCGAAGCGCGACGCCGCGTCGGTGCAGGCCGACACCGTCGCCTGACGCGCGTCGCCTGACGCGCGTCATCCGACGCGCCTCATCCGCTGCGAGAACGGCGAAGGGCCGCAGCAGACCGATCGGTCTGCTGCGGCCCGTTCGTCGAGTTCGGGTCGGATGCCGCGGCGAGCGCCGGGCTCAGTACCAGCCGGCCGACTCCGAGTGATCCCATGCGCCGCAGGGGCTGCCGTACCGGTCGGCGATGTAGCCGAGGCCCCACGCGATCTGCGTCGCGGGGTTGGTCTCCCAGTCGGCGCCGGCCGAACCCATCTTCGAGCCGGGCAGCGCCTGCGGGATGCCGTAGGCGCCGGACGGGTTGGAGGCGTACACGTTCCAGCCCGACTCGCGGTCCCACAGCGCCACGAGGCATCCGAACTGGTCGTCGCCCCAGCCGCGCGCCGCGAGCATGTCGCGCGCGATCGCCTGGGCGCCGCTCGGGTTCGCGGGGCCCGACGGTCGGGAACCGCCCGAGGACTCCTCCTCCGCGGCCGCAGCCGCGGCCTCTTCGGCGGCGGCCTTCTCGGCGGCGGCGCGGGCGGCGGCTTCGGCCGCGGCCTTCTTCTCGGCCGCGATCTTGTCGGCCTTCGCGATCGCGCTCTTGACCTCGGTCGTGTGCGACTCGGTCGCGTCGGCGAGCTCGAAGACGCGCTCGGGCGCGAGCAGGCGGTAGTTGTCGAGCGCGGCGACCGACGAGGCGAGCTCGCTGGCGTCGGCCTTGCCCTTCGCAGCGGTGATCGTGTCCTTCGCGCCGCTCAGGGTGTCCTTGGCGGTCTTCACCGCGCGCGCCTCGAGGATGTTCGAGTGCGAGCCGAGCTGCTCGACCCTGAGGTCGGTGGCGGCGCTCAGCTCCGCGGTCGCGGCGATGCGCTCGTTCTGCGCGGCGACGGCCGACTGCAGCATGAATCCCGAGCCGACGAGGGCGCCGACCGCGACGACGGCGCCGGCTGCGATGACCGGGCCCCGCCGCCAGCCACGGCGCGCACGGCGCTCGCGACGGCTGAGACGGGAGTCATTCTCGGGGGAATTGTCAGGGGTATTCAGGGAGGAAGACTGGTTCTGCATGACTTTCACGTGGGCGGCACTGCTCGCGCGAGCGCGGGCCGGACCTTCGGTCGACGTTCCTCGGACGCGGGGGCGCCCGGGCGAAGTGGCCAGTCTGCCGAGGGGTTCTGGACAGAACCTCACTTCTTCCTGTGAAAGTCGTCAAAACGCGAGCCTGCCTCACATTCGCGCACCGCCCGCATCGGTGCCGGCACGGAGCCATCCACCCCACGACGGACGCAGGGCACCGCCGCGGCTCAGTCGGCCGCGTCGACCTCTTCCTCGACCGACTCGGGACCGAGGCGGCGCGGTCCGGCCCCGTCGTCCCCGAGCGCGTCGTCGGGGTTGAGCAACCCGCACGCCTTCATCGAGAGGCATCCGCACCCGATGCAGCCGGTGAGCTCGCGCTCCAGCCGCTCGATGCCGAGGCGCCGCGCCTCGAGCTGCCGCTTCCACCGCCGCGAGGCGCGCTGCCAGTCCTCGTGGCTCGGCGTCGTGTCGAGCGGCACGTGCTCGAACGCGGACTGCACGTCGCCGAGCGGGATTCCGAGCCGCTTGGCGACGACGATGAGCGAGACGCGCCGGAGCATGTGCCGTGGATAGCGGCGCTGGTTGCCGCCCGAACGCTGCGAGGCGATGAGCCCGAGATCCTCGTAGAACCGCAATGCCGAGGGCGCGACACCGGTGCGACGGCTCATCTCGCCGACGGTCAGCAACTCGTCGGGCGCGTGCTTGGCCATGCCGGGCTTCCTCTCGATTGGACTTCAAGGCTACTTGAGGTTTTAGGCTGGTGGCATGCGTTCCAACTCCGGGGTGATCGTGTGACCTACGTGATCGCCCTTCCCTGCGTCGACGTCAAGGACAAGGCCTGCATCGACGAGTGTCCCGTCGACTGCATCTACGAGGGTGAACGGTCCCTCTACATCCACCCCGACGAGTGCGTCGACTGCGGCGCCTGCGAGCCCGTCTGCCCCGTCGAGGCGATCTACTACGAAGACGACCTGCCCGACGAATGGGCCGACTACTACAAGGCCAACGTCGAGTTCTTCGAGATCGCCCCGGGGGGCGCCCCTGCACTCGGCTCCCCCGGCGGAGCCGCGAAGACCGGCGCCCTCGCCTACGACCACCCGCTCGTGGCCGCGCTCGGCCCGCAGGGCGGCGAGGGGTGAACGCCGCACGCCACACCGCGCTGGCCGACGAGCCGGCGCCGACGGAGGTCACCGCCGAGGCGTTCAAAGCGGCGTTCCGCGTGCATCCCGCGGGGGTCGCGCTCATCTCCGCCGCGACGGCCACGGGGCCCGTCGGACTCACGGCCTCGAGCGTCGCATCCGTGGCCGCCGACCCGCCCGTGCTGTCGTTCTCCGTGACGCGGGCGACCGGCTCGGCCGGCGCACTGCTCGGCGCCGACTCGTTCGTCGTGCACCTGCTCGCCGACCACCAGGTCGGGCTCGCACGCGCGTTCGCGCGATCGGGGGCGCCGCGATTCACGCCCGACCAGGGCTGGAGCCGACTGCCGACGGGCGAGCCCATCCTCCCCGAGGCACGGTCGGCACTGCGGTGCCGCGCGCTGCAGCTCGTGCCGGTCGGGGACTCGACACTCGTCCTCGCAGAGGTGCTCGACGTGCACCCCGGCCCCGACACTCCCCCGCTCGTCTACCACGACCGCCGGTTCCACCGCCTCGAGCACGGGGCCCCCGAACTCTGAATCCCGCCGTTCGCGACCGCGGGCGGCGACTCACCGAAGAAGGAGACATCGCAATGTCGACGTACACCCTGCCCGACCTGCCGTACGACTACGCGGCGCTCGCGCCGCACATCTCCGCCACGATCATGGAGCTGCACCACTCGAAGCACCACCAGGCCTACGTCACCGGCGCCAACACCGCGCTCGAGCAACTCGCCGAGGCGCGCGACTCGGGCAACCTGGCGAACGTCAACAAGCTCGAGAAGGACCTCGCGTTCAACCTCGGCGGCCACATCAACCACAGCGTCTTCTGGCAGAACATGTCGCCCGACGGCGGCGGCGCGCCGGAGGGCGAGCTGTCGGCGGCGATCGACGACGCGTTCGGCTCGTTCGACGCGTTCCGCGCGCACTTCACCGCGACCGCACTCGGCGTGCAGGGCTCGGGATGGTCGGTGCTCGCGTGGGACTCGGTCGGGGCGCGCCCCGTCGTGTTCCAGCTCTTCGATCAGCAGGGCAACGCCCCGCTCGGCGTCACGCCGCTCCTGCAGCTCGACGTGTGGGAGCACGCGTACTACCTCGACTACAAGAACGTGCGCGCCGACTACGTCACGGCGTTCTGGGAGATCGTGAACTGGGCCGACGTCGCGACCCGCTTCGACCGCGCCCGCTCGGCGACGAGCGGCCTCATCGTGCCGGGTGCCGTCTGAGCACCCCCGCACCGCGCCCGCCGAGGCGCCGGCGTCGCCGGCGCCTCTCGGCGGCGCTGCTCGCCGTGCAGCTGCGGCGTTGGGGCCTGGTCGGCATCATCGTGCTCGTCGCGATCGGCACGCTCATCGCGGCGCTGCAGGGGCGCTGACCGTCAGGTCCGCGCCCCGCGCGTCGCCCGGGCCGTCCATCTGCGGCCCTCCCGGACGACCGAGATCGGGTGCTCGAACGCGCGCGTGATGGTCGACGTCGTCACGGCCTCGTCGACCGGCGCCGCCGCGACGACCCGGCCGTGAGCGATGACGAGCGCGTGGCTCGTCGTCTCGGGCAGCTCCTCGAGGTGGTGCGTGACGAGGATCGACGCGAGGTCGGGCGTGCGGTGCGCGAGCTCGTCGAGCGTCTCGAGCAGTTGCTCGCGCGCCGCGACGTCGAGCCCGGTCGTCGGCTCGTCGAGCAGCAGGAGCCGCGGACGCGCGACGAGCGCCCGCGCGATCAGCGCTCGGCCGCGCTCGCCCTGCGAGAGCGTCGGCCAGACCGCGGTACGCCGGTCGGCGAGCCCGACGTCGTCGACGAGGGCGTCGGCCAGCGCGACCTCGTCGGATCCGGGGCGCCAACGCATCGGCGTCTCGATGCTGCCGGTGATCCCCGTGAGCACGACGTCGCGCACCGTGAGCGGTGATCGGAGCGGGTGCCTCGGGTCGACCTGTCCGATCTCGCGACGCAGTTCTTGGACGTCGACCCGCCCGAGGCGCCTGCCGAGCACCTCGACCGTGCCGGAGGTCGGGTGGCTACGCGCCCCGCAGAAGCCGAGGATCGTGCTCTTGCCCGCGCCGTTGGGACCGAGCAGCGCCCAGTGCTCGCCCGCGCGGACGGTGAGGTCGATGCCGTGCAGGATCGGGTTGCCGTCGCGCCGGAAGGTCACGTCGCGCAGTTCGAGCACCGCCGCGCTCACGCCTCCACCTCGCGACGGGGCATGATGTCGGCGTGCTGCGCTCGGGGCGGCTCGGAACGGGGCATCGTCGTCATTTCTCTCTCGGTCGGATCGGGATCGAGGCACGTCGCCGGGCCACGCCGCTCGGCCGGCTCGTTTCGTCAGCCGACCCGGTCGGGTCGCGGCGGCCCGAGCCGCGGCGCCCGTTCGCGGGTGTCGCCGCCGCCCACGCGATTGCTGCGCTCGGTGAGCGCGACGAGCGCGAGGTGGCGGTCGGCCGTCCAGCAGACGAGACGCCCCTTCTGGTCCTTGCTCCGACCGAGGATCCCCGCGTCGGCGAGCTCGGCGAGCGCTCGCTGCGCGGCCGCCTTCGACACCGCGTGCCTCGACGCGACGAGGTCGATCGTCTGCACCGGTTCGGCGGCGAGGTCGCCGAGCACCTTGAGCACCACCGCGTCGCTGCGTGGGCGTGCCGGTGAGGCGCCGCGCGCACGGCGCGTCTCGACGAGCTGCTCGATGAGCTCCTCGTCGATCCGGTCGAGGTCGTCGGCGAGTCGCACGGCGTTGCCCGCGGCGAGCTCGGCCGCGTGCGCGAATCCGATGATCCAGTCGTCGAGGGCGGGCCGGTCGGCACGGAATGCCGTGAGACCCGCGAGATAGGCGTTCGTGTCGCCCGCGAAGACCGTGCTGATCGGCACGAGCACGTTGCGCACGGCGTCAGCGCGACGCAGCACCGTGTGGATGAGCGCTCGCCCGGTGCGTCCGTTGCCGTCGATGAACGGGTGGATCGTCTCGAACTGCGCGTGCGCGATCGCGGCCCGCACGACCGGGTTGCCGTCGGTCGCCGTGACGAACCGGGCGAGGTCCTCGACGAGGCGCGGGACCTCCGATTCGGGCGGGGGCACGAAGTCCGCGCGCAGCGGGCTCCATCCCGCTCCGCCGACCCAGTTCTGCTCGGTGCGCAGGCCCGGCGCCAAGGTCGGCTCGATGAGGTGCTGCAGCCGCACGAGATCGGCGACGGCGATCGTGCGGCCGCGGTCGGCGAGCCCGGCGATCGCCCGCTCGGTGGCCCGAACGTTCGCGACGACGTCGAGCGCGACCTTCGGCCCCGATTCGAGCAGTTCGGCGATCGCCAGCCGCTTCGGGGTGATGCGATTGCCCTCGATCCACGACGATGAGATGCTCTCGGAGCGGATGAGCAGGTGGTTGAGGTACCCGCCCCGCGGCCCGATGCGCTCGTCGGCGCGCGCGAGCACGGCGAGTGCGTCCTCGGCGGCCTGGCGGGCGGCGGCGCCGACCTCGGGCAGCGCGTCGCCCAGCTCGTCGGGCACGTACGCGAGGTACCGGCCGGGCTCGCGGTCGCGACGGCTGAGGTGTCCGGCATCCTGCGGATGCCAGGTGCGTTCGATGAATCGCCCCATCGCGCCTCCTTCCGCCCGGTGACTCCTTAATCAACTTTAGATGAACTAAAGTTGATTCACCAGCGGGGATGCCACGGCTGTCCGGCCTCGCGACGCCGTCGACGAGGCATCCGACGACCCCTACGCGTCGGCGGCGGCGAGCTGCCCGCAGGCGCCGTCGATCTCCTTGCCGCGGGTGTCGCGGATCGTCGTCGGGATGCCGGCCGCTTCGAGCCGGCGCACGAACTCCTGCTGCACGTCCTTCTCGGAGGCGGTCCAGATCGAGCCGGGCGTCGGGTTCAGCGGGATGGGGTTGACGTGCACCCAGCCCCGACCGCGCTCGTTGAGCTTCTCGGCGAGCAGGTCGGCGCGCCAGCCGTGGTCGTTCATGTCCTTGATGAGGGCGTACTCGATCGACACGCGACGGCCGGTCTTGTCGAAGTACGCGCGCGCCGCGTCGAGCGCCTCGTCGACCTTCCAGCGCGAGTTCACCGGGATGAGCTCGTCGCGCAGCTGGTCGTCGGGAGCGTGCAGGCTGAGGGCGAAGGTCACCGGCAGGTCTTCGTCGGCGAGCTTCTTGATCGCGGGCACGAGGCCGACCGTCGACACGGTGACGCCGCGGGCCGACATGCCGAGGCCCTCGGGCGCCGGGGCGAGCATCGTGCGCACGGCCGACATCAGGCGGGCGTAGTTGGCGAGCGGCTCCCCCATGCCCATGAAGACGATGTTCGACACGCGGTCGGGCGTGTGGTCGCCCTGCTTGCGGCCGCCGAGCTCGCCGCGAGCGAGCGCCGCGTTCGCCATGACGACCTGCTCGACGATCTCGGCCGCCGACATGTTGCGGGTGAGCCCCGCCTGGCCCGTCGCGCAGAACGGGCAGTTCATGCCGCAGCCCGCCTGGCTCGACACGCAGAGGGTCACCCGGCCCGGGTAGCGCATGAGCACGGACTCGACGAGCGCGCCGTCGTGCAGCTTCCACAGGAACTTGATGGTGTCGCCGTTGTCGGTCGTGAACCGGCGAACCTCGGTCAGGAGCTTCGGCAGCACCGCTGCGGCGAGCGCGTCGCGCGACGACGCGGGCAGGTCGGTCATCTGCGCCGGGTCGTTCGTGTGGTGCACGAAGTAGTGCGTGGCGAGCTGCGCGGCGCGGTAGCCGGGGAACCCCAGCTCGGCGACGTGCGCCTTGCGCTCGGCCGGCGCGATGTCGGCGAGGTGCACGGGCGGCTTGCCGCGCTTGGGCGAGGCGAACTGCAGCATCGGCCGCCCATCGGGGCCCTTCTTCTGCTCCCAGCCTTCGGTGGCCGGGCGCACCTGGCGGGGCTTCGTGCGGCGCACCGCGTCGGCGGCGGTCTGGTCGGTCGAGTTCGTCACCTTCCAAGGGTACGCGGCCGGGGCCGCATGAACGCTGGATGCCTCGTGGACGCGCCGATCGTCGCGGGGACAGCATCGCCGGCATACGCTCCACGTATCGCACGACTCGGCCGGACGGTCGGCGGGTCGGTCAGTCGACCGTGCGCCGCGCAAGCACCACCCTGCACCGGTGCCCGGTGATGAAGGGCTCGAGCTTCTCGAGCGCGAGCGGGCCGCCGGTCTGGCCGAGCACGTCGCCGACGAGCCTCGCGTGCACCGAGCAGACGAGGGCGACGTCCTCGTCGATGAGCTCGTGATAGCGGCACGGTGCGAGTTCGAAGGTGAGCGCGGCCTCGTCGACCTCGGGCTCGAGGCCCGCGTCGTCGAGATGCTCGTAGAGCACGTCGAGCTGCGTCCGGGCGGCGTCGTCGAGGTCGACCCCGCCCGAACCGGTGGCGGCGCGCAGCAGTTGCCCACGCCGTCGTGCGGCGTCGATCCGGTCGCCCGCGACCGCGCTCGTCGCGGCGTCCTGCACCGGGTGGAAGCCGATCGGCGGACGTCCGCGCGACGACGTCGGGATCGACTCGCCCCGGATGAGTCCTTCGCGCTCGAGCACCTGGAGATGGTCGCGCACGGTGTTCGTCGGAATGCCGCACTCGTCGGCCAGCTCGGCCGCCCGGCGACCGGGCTCGCGCTGGATCGCACGGAGGAGGCGGATGCGGCTCGGCTGGGTGAGTCCCCGGAAGTCCCCGACGCGACGTGGCACGGACTGATTCTACGTCGCGTCGAATAAGTCCGGTGGAACCGCGAGCGCACGGTGCGCTCCGGTCCGAGACTCGGAGGGACGCGTTCTCTCGAACCTGGAAGGTACGTCATGCAGCTCTCTGCCGAGTCCGAAGCCATCGTCCGCGCGACCGCCGGGGTGGTCGCCGAGCATGCCGAGGAGATCACGCGGGTGTTCTACCCCGCGATGTTCGCCGCCCACCCCGAGCTCCTGCGGGTCTTCAACCGCGCGAACCAGGCCGTCGGCGAGCAGCCCAAGGCGCTCGCGGCCTCGGTCGTCGCATTCGCGGTGCGGCTCATCGACCCCGACGCGCCGGACTTCTCACCCGTCATGCGGCGCATCGCCCACAAGCACGTGTCGCTCGGCATCACCGCCCGCCAGTACACGATCGTCGGCAAGCACCTGCTCGACGCCGTCGGCACCGTGCTCGGCGACGCGGTCACCCCCGAGGTGCGGTCGGCGTGGGACGAGGTCTACTGGCTGTTCGGCTGTTCGCTCATCGCCGAGGAGGCGAAGCTCTACGCGCTCGGCGGCACCGACCCCGAACACCCGTGGCGGAAGTACCGCGTGGTCGAGCGCTACGAGGAGTCCGACGAGGTCTTCTCGCTCGTGCTCGCACCGACCGAAGGGGCCGTGCCCGCGCATCACACGGGCCAGTACGTGGCGATCGCGGTCGACCTGTCCGACGGCATGCGCCAGCCGCGCCAGTACACGATCTCCTCGGGTCCCCGCGGCGACTCGCTGCGGGTGACGATCAAGCGAGTGCGCGGCGTCGACGGCGCCCCCGACGGCCAGGTGTCGGGCTGGCTGCACGAGCACGCGCGTCCGGGCACGATCCTCGACGTCTCGCAGCCCGCGGGCGACGTCGTGCTCGACGACTCGGACGCCCCGCTCGTGCTCGTGTCGGCGGGTATCGGCATCACCCCGGTCGCCGCGATCCTCGAGGACCTCTCGCGCACGCAGCCGCACCGCACCGTTCGCCTGTTCCACGCGGATCGCGCGCACGACTCGCACGCCCTGTACGCCTCGCTCCGACGCCAGGTGCTCGCCATGGAGGACGCCCGTGCCCAGAACTGGTACGAGCGCGACGCGGCCGAGGCGCCCACCCTGCACCCCGCACTGCCGGGGTTCATGGACCTCAACGAGGTCGATCTGCCGACGGACGCGACCGTCTTCATGTGCGGTCCGCTGCCCTTCATGCGCGCCATGCGCGAGACCCTCATGGTCCGCGGCATCCCGAGCGAGCGGATCCAGTACGAGGTCTTCGGACCCGACCTCTGGGCGCAGAACCCGTCGGCGGTTCCGGCCTGATCGGCATCGGGCGGCCTCGCGCAGACGGGGCCGCCCGGTGCAGACTGGACGCATGGCCGTCGTCACCGCCGTCCTCGGCGACATCACGGAGCAGCGCGTGGACGCGATCGTCAACGCCGCCAACAACGCGATGCGCGGCGGAGGCGGCGTCGACGGCGCGATCCATCGCGCCGGCGGGCCGGCCGTGCTCGACGACTGCATCGCACGCTTCCCCTACGGACTCGCGACCGGTGACGCGGGTTGGACGACCGGCGGTGCCCTGCCCGCCCCGTGGGTGATCCACACCGTGGGGCCGAACCACCGCGCCGGCGAGCGCGATCGCTCGCTGCTCGAATCCTGCTATCGGCGCTCGCTCGCCGTCGCCGACGAGCTCGGGGTGCACTCGATCGCCTTTCCGCTCATCAGCGCCGGCATCTACGGCTGGCCGCTCGACGACGCGATCGCCGCAGCGATCGAGACGATCGAGGCCGCCGACACCCACGTCGACGACGTGCGGCTCGTCGCACGCGATCCCGAGGTCTTCGAGCGCATCGAGGCGGCGCTCGCCGAGCGACCGTGAACGTCAGTCGCTCGTGAGCACGACGAGCTCGCGCGTCGACCGGGTCATCGCGACGTAGCGGTCGACGGCGCCCTCGATGCCGGCGCCGAACCGGTCGGGGTCGACCAGCACGACGAGGTCGAACTCGAGTCCCTTCGCGCCCTCGGGTGCGAGCGAACGCACGCGCGACGTGCTCGGGAGGCCGGGCGCGCCGATGACGCACGCCGTGCCCTCGGCATGCTCGCGCAGCCAGCGCTCGAGGATCGCACCGAGTTCGCCGACGCCGGCGCGGACGACCGGCACCCCGCTGCGGCGGATCGAGGTCGGCACGTTGGCATCGGGCAGGACGGCACGGATGACCGGCTCGGCGAGGTCCATGACCTCCTGCGGGGTGCGGTAGTTGACGCCGAGGGCGGCGAGTCGCACGTTCGGGACTCCGAGGCGGTCGAGCCGTTCGCGCCAGGTCTCGATGAAGCCGTGGCGCGCCTGCGCCCGGTCGCCGACGATCGTGAGGCTCCGGGACGGGCAGCGTGCGAGCACCATCTGCCATTCGGCGTCGGTGAGCTCCTGGGCCTCGTCGACGACGACGTGCGCGAAGGGGCCGGCGAGCTGTTCCGGGTCCGTGCGCGGCATCCCATCGTCGTCGTCGGCCAGCGTGTTCGCGAGATCCTGCCCGCGCAGCATTGACATGATGAGCATCTCCGAGTCGTCGGCGGCGATGAGCTCGTCGCGCACCCGCTCGCGCTGCTCGCGCTCCGCCGCCGCGGCGAGCCGCCGTCGGCGGCGTCGGCGAGCGGCCTCGGGGTCTCCGATACGGCGGCGGGCGGCGTCGAGCAGCGGGAGGTCGGCGACCGTCCACGCCCGGGGGTCGTCGCGCTGCAGGCGCTCGACGTCGGCCGGCGCGAGCTGCGGAGCGCAACGCTGCAGGTAGTCCGGCACCGACCAGAGGTCGGCGACCACGCCGGCCGGGTCGAGGAGCGGCCACGATCGGTTGAAGACGCGCACGAGCTCCTCGTGCTGCTCGAGCGCGCGACGCACGAGCGAAGCGGGCAGGTCGTCCGCGTCGAGCTGGTCGGCGAGGATCCCGAGCAGCGCCTCCCAGACCTCCGCTCGCGCGTCGTTGTGCGCCGTGCCGGGCTCCGGCGCGTCGAACGCCTCCGCCCAGTCGGCGGCGGTCACCGACAGCTCCGACCACGGCGTCTCGACGACGAGCTCGTCGGTCGGCGGTCGTTCGTACGCCCTGACCGCGGCCTCCACGGCCTCCACGAGCGAGGCGGCCGCCTTGAGCCGTGCGGTCTCCCGGTCGGTCTCGGGTCGCGCGTCCGCGCCCTCGTCGACGAGATCGCCGAGCGTGGCCATCCGCACCCCCTCCTCGCCGAGGCTCGGCAGCACGTCGTCGACGTACGACATGTAGGCGTGGCTCGGGCCGACGAAGAGCACCCCGCCACGTCGCGCATCGAGTCGCGGGTCGGAGTAGAGCAGGTACGCGGCGCGGTGCAGCGCGACGACCGTCTTGCCCGTGCCGGGGCCGCCGTCGACGACGAGCGCCCCGCGCGACCCGGCACGGATGACGGCGTCCTGGTCGGCCTGGATGGTGCCGAGCACGTCGCGCATCCGCGGTGAACGGCTCACGCCGAGGCTCGCGATGAACGCCGACTGGTCGTCCGGCGCGAGACCGCCGTCGCCGCGCCCCGGGGTGAAGACCTCGTCCCAGTAGTCGGTGATCCGTCCGCCCGTCCATCGGTACCGCCGCCGGCTCGAGAGCCCCATGGGATCGCCGTGCGTCGCGCCGAAGAACGGCTCGGCGGCGGGAGCCCGCCAGTCGACGAGCAGCGGCTCGCCGTCGTCGCCCGTGAGCCCGGTTCGACCGACGTAGACGGGATCGGCGCCGTCGGCCGGGACCATGCGGCCGAGGCAGAGGTCGAGTCCGAATCGCTGCAGCAGCCGGAGCCGGGCGCTCGACCGATGGATCTCGAGGTCGCGTTCGAGCGCCGCTTCTCCGCCGCGGGCGGGAAGGGCGCGCAGTTCGGTCAACCGGCCGGCGACGTCGGCGGCCTGGTTCGCGAGGGTCGCGGCGATGCGCGCGAAGTGCCGCTCGTCGCCACCGATCGATCCGGGCGTGGCCTTTGCGGCGAGGCGGTCGGGCAGGGTGAAGACGTCGGTCGACGAACGGGTCAAATGCTCAGCTCCAGGTGGACGGAAGCGTCAATCATGCCTCCGCCGGGGGCCCTTGCCGCAAGCCCCCCACCCGCCGATAAACTGGAGAGGGCGGGAGGCGTTCCCGCCGTTCGCACATCCGCGGTGAGTTCCGCGCACCCGTCCCGATGACCACCGAGATCGTGCTCGACCATCCCGGCGGCACGCTGTGCCGCGCGATCGTGCGGCACGAGGCGCCCGCGATCCGCGCGCAGCACGAGGAGCTCGGGTTCGTCGAGGGCCGGGTGCTGTGGCGGCGGCGCTCGCCGCCGTCACCGCACCGTGACGGGCTGCGCCCCATCCCGGATGGCGCGCACGATTCATCCCATTCATGTGATGCCTCGCTCCCGACGCGCGACTTTCATGGGAATCGCACCCGTCGACGACGCGGTGCGATCGATGAAGGGAGCCGGCACGTGTCGGAACAGACCACTGAGGACCTCGACCTCACCGAAGAAGAACTGGGGCCGATCGACTACATCGTCGTCGAGTTCCCCGCCGGCCAGACCCGCCTGACCGGCGCGGCCGCCGAGGAGCTCGCCACGCTCGCCGCCACCGAGACGATCCGCGTGCTCGACCTCGTGGTCGTGCACAAGGGTGAAGACGGCTCGATCGACGTCGACGAGTTCGAGGACATCGACGACCTCGGCCCGCTGGGCGCGTTCGAGGCCACGCTCGCCGACGTGCTCGCCGAAGCCGACCTCATCGACATCTCGGCCGCGATGGAGCCCGGCTCGAGCGCCGCCGTGCTCGTGTGGGAGAACACCTGGGCGGCGCCGTTCGCGGTCGCCCTGCGCAAGACCGGTGCCCAGCTGATCGCGTCGGGCCGGATCCCGACGCAGGCGCTGGTCGCCTCGATGACGAGCGAAGGAGACAACTGATGCCCATCGGAATCGGACGCGTCGGGCGCGTCGGAATGATCGGACGCCCCGTGGCGCGCACCGCGGCCGTCGTCGGCACGGCCAAGGTCGTCTCGAACGGCGTCGACCGTCGACAGGACCGGCGCCAGGACCGCCGCGACGATCGGCGCGACCGCCGCTTCTGAACCGCGGTCGGTGAGACGGGGATGCCCCGGTGGGATGTCGATCCCATCGGGGCATTCCCGTGTCGCCCGAATCGACGCCGGGCAGACCTCGCCGCGTACGACGAAGCCCCGGTGAGAATCTCTTCTCACCGGGGCTTTTCGGTCGGGCTGACAGGATTTGAACCTGCGACCCCTTGACCCCCAGTCAAGTGCGCTACCAAGCTGCGCCACAGCCCGATGCTCCGGCGACTTCGCCGAGGCAACTTGACCATCATAGCGGTATCCGAAGGGGTGCTCGTGCACATGGGCGCCTCGGCACCACACCTCAGCCCGCCATCTATCCCGCGACGCACTCCTATGGCACGATCAACGCATGTCGATGCCGACCGAGACCACGGGCCACCTTCGTTACGAGCACGGCGCGGTCGCCGAGCGCGAGGCCTACCGCAATGAGGGCCGCGAGGCGCGGCAGCGGGTCAAGCGCTCGAAGCATGCGCATTACGACGCGCCGGAGGGCCGCGACCCGCTCGCCATCATCGAGCGCCAGAACGCCGATCGGCTGCAGGAGCTTGTGCCCCTGCGCATGGCGCGAATGGCCGAGAGCCCGTTCGCGTTCTTCCGGGGCACCGCGGCCCTGCAAGCCGCCGACCTGGCGAACTCGCTCGACTCGGGCTTCTTCGTCGTCGCGTGCGGCGATGCGCACATCAGCAACTTCGGGGTGTACGCCGCACCCGATCGCAGCCTCGTGTTCGACCTCAACGACTTCGACGAGGCCGCGCTCGCGCCCTGGGAGTGGGATCTCAAGCGTCTCGCGACGAGCGTCGTCATCGGGGCGCAGGCGAACGGGTTCGACGACGAGACGGTTCGCACTGCCACGGTCAGGGCGATCGCGGCATACCGACGGAGCATCCGGCGCATGACCGAACTCTCCCCCGTCGAACGCTACTACCTGCGACAGACGGGGAATGAGGGCGGGGCGCACGCGAGTTCGCGCGCCGCGATCCGAGACGTGGTCGAGCAGTCGACGAAGCGCACGACCGAGCGCGTCGCGGCGAAGATCGTCGACCGGACAGCGGCGGGGGTGCCCGTGTTCCGCGAGCAGCCGCCGACACTGACGCACGTATCGGCCGAAGTGGAGGCCCGGCTGGCCGAGGTCGTCGACGATTACCTGCACACCGTCCAGCCCGACGTCGCGATGCTCATGACCCAGTACACGGCGACGGATGTCGCGCGACGCGTGGTCGGGGTCGGCAGCGTCGGCACCCGCTGCTACATCGTCGTCTTCGCAGGATCGCATGGCGACATCGTCATCCTGCAGGTGAAGGAGGCCGGCCGTTCGGTGCTCGACGAGTTCGGCGGGCTGCGGGATCGCACGGACCGTCCGAGCGCCAAGCGCATCGACGAGCTCACCGGCGGGGCCCGTGTCGTCACGCTGCAGCGAATCCTGCAGACGACGTCCGACGTGTTCCTCGGCCACGTCATGGTCGAGGAACGCGGCTTCTACGTGCGCCAGTTCCGAGACCGCAACGCGTCGTTCGCGATCGCAGAACTCGACGAGCCGGCGTTCGTCGAGTACGTCGAGGCCTGCGCGGGCAAGCTCGCCCGCGCGCACTCGCAGAGTCCGCGCGCTGGGTTC
Source organism: Agromyces cucurbitae (assembly GCF_058349945.1). NCBI lineage: Bacteria > Bacillati > Actinomycetota > Actinomycetes > Micrococcales > Microbacteriaceae > Agromyces > Agromyces cucurbitae. Next base: position 680,917 of record NZ_JBYRES010000003.1, read on the forward strand.
ATCGCCGGCTACACGGGCGGCAGCAAACGGTTCGACGAAGCGATCGCCGACTGGTCGCTCGCCTATGCCGAGCAGTCGCGCGCCGACTACGAGGCGTTCTGCGCCGCGATCGAGGCCGGGCGGTTCGCCGTCGCCGAGTCGGCACCCTGAACCCGCCTACAGGTGCTCCCGCACCGCGTCCATGAACGCGGCCGGTTCGTCGACCCAGATACGGACCGCGTCGACGACCTGCTCGCCGCCCGTCGCGCCGCGCCCGGGCAGCCGCACGGCGGTCGGCCGCTCGAGGCGGATCTCGATGACGGTCTCGTTGTTCACGCGCACGAGCAGCATGCGCGAGGCATCCGCCCCATCACCGGTCTCGACGATCTTCGGCGACTTCGGCTCGTCGACCAGCAGCCGTCGCTCCACGGACGCGATGTCGTCCCATCGCAGCAGCACATCGGTCTCGAGCCCGGCGCGCACCCGGATGCCCTCGGGGCCGACCGTGTGCGGGCGCACGAGGTACGCGCAGAGCAGTCCGACCATCCACGTGAGCCCCCAGATTCCGAGCACGAGCACCGGGATCCGCACGGCGGGCCAGCGGTGCACCACGAGGTCGAGGATGGGGATCTCGACCGCCGACAGCACGATGAAGACGATGAGCACCGTCAGCACGGGCCGGTGGTACCCGAACCCCGCCCCGCCGCGCTCGATCGCGGGTCGCCGGGCGACGAACCGCCCGATGCTCGCGTACACGGCGAGTTCCATGCGCAGGGCCCGCCCCGCGAGACCCCGCGCGATCAGCAACCGGGATGCCTCGCGGCCGACGCCGGCCTCGGTCGTCACGACTCCCCCGGCCGACGCCCGGAGACCGCGCGGTCGGCGGTCGCACGATCGGCGGTCGCACGATCGGCGGTCGCCGCCTCGGCGACGAGCCGGCGCAGGCGATCGGCGATCGCCGTGACGCCGCGCTCGAGCGCCGCACGGTCGGCCGGCTCGACCGCGGCGAGCAGGTCGGCCGTGAGCGCGGCGTGCTCGGCCCGCATGTCCGCCATGAGGGCTCGGGACGACGCCGTGAGGGAGACGACGATGGCCCGTCGGTCGTGCGGATGCGGTGCGCGCATCACGTACCCGCCCGCCTCGAGTGCGTCGACGAGCCCGGTGATGTTGCGCGGACTCACCTCGAGCTGCGCCGCGAGCTCGTGCTGGCTCGCCGGTCCGCTCGCCGCGAGCACCCAGAGCACGCGCACCCGCGACGGCGTCAGCGGGGTGCCGGCGAACGCGCGCGCCATGTCCTTCTGGAAGAGTTCGCTCACCTCGAGCAGCCGGTCGAGGACGGTGATCTCGGGGGTCATACCGTGAGTCTACTGCATTGTTACCTTACTTCACTATCTGAGGGATTCGGGCGGATCGACGGCCGGGACGAATGTCGGTGGGCACCGCTAGCGTGGACGCATGATGAGCGATCTCAGCGGCGAGCTCGAGCCGAACCCGCTCCGCGTGGTGCCCGCGGGCGACGTGCCCTTCGCCGACGTCGAGGCCGTATTCGGCACGAAGGGCGACCCGGCGCACTGCTGGTGCCAGTGGTTCAAGCTCGCCCCCGCCGATTGGCGCACGACGGGCGACGCCGACCTGCGCGATCTCCTGCACCGGCAGCTCGAGTCGTCCGAGAACGGCCCCGGGCTGCTCGCCTACGACGACGAGATCCCGGTTGGCTGGTGCGCCGTGGAGCCGCGGCCGAACCTGTCGCGCCTGCGTCGCAGCCGCATCATATCCTCCTCGACGCCCGACCCCGACTTCGACGACGAACGCGTCTGGGCGGTCTCGTGCTTCGTCGTTCCTCGCGAGTTCCGCATGCGCGGCGTGGGGCGCGCGCTGGCCGCCGCGGCCGTCGAATACGCGCGAGCTCGCGGGGCCCGGGTGCTCGAGGGGTACGCCGTCGACCCGTCGGAGCGGGCGAAGACGCCGGCCGCCGACCTCTACCACGGCACGGTGTCGATGTTCGTCGACGCGGGGTTCACCGAGGTGGCCCGCCCTCGACCCGACCGTGCGATCATGCAGCGGCAGTTCGGCTGAGCGAGGCGTCGTCGAACTCACCCCCGTCGAGCGTCGACGGGGTTACGATGAGCCCATGTTCTACGGCATGGGTGGCTGGCACGTCCTCGTCGTCCTCGGGGTCATGCTGGTTTTCGCGCTCATCGTCGCGGCGATCGTGGTGCCGATCGTCCTCGTCACCCGCAGCTCGGGTGCCACCGACGATCGCGGGGCGCCCGTTCCGCGGTCCGTCGAGGGGCGCCTCCGCGAACTCGAAGACCTGCGCAACCGCGGCGTGATCACCCCTGCGGAGTACGACGCCCAGCGGGCGACGATCATCCGCGAGCTCTGACCTCCGAGCGATCAGTCGTCGCGCGAGCCGACCACCGTCCTCGCACGCCGCCGCAACTCGCCCATCGCCTCGGGCAGGTCGCGCAAGCGCGCGGCCGCCTCGTCGCGCACGGTCGCTGCGAGCATCCGGTAGCCGGTGACCGACGCCGGGTCGCCGTCGCCGCAGTGCTCGTGGGCGAGCGCGTCGAGTTCGGCGGCGAACAGCCGCCCGTCGCGATTCGCGCCGAGCAGGTCCTGCACCGCTTCGGCGGCCGCCGCGAGACCGCGCACGCGGTCACCGAGCGCGGGTTCGAGGTCGTCGGCCACCGCCTCCGCGACGTAGCGCAACCGTCGGGCCGCCCGGCGGAGTCGATGCAGCGAGGTGAGGTCGCCGCCCGCACGAGCGTCGGCGCGCAGCACCCGATGCACCTCCCCGTCGAGCAGGTCGACGAGGCGTGCGGCACTCGAATCCGGTTCGCCCGGCACGAGCGTGCGCGACGGCAGGTCGAGGAACGAGTGGATCGGACTCGAGAGCGGCGCCCGCAGGTCGAGTCGGGCGACGAAGTCCGCATGCGCCGCGCGATGCCGGGCGCGGACGTCCTCGACCAGGCGCCGACGCATCGTGTCGGTGGCGTCCGCGTCCAGATTCGCCTCCGCCTGGGCGATCCGCACTTCCAGGTCGCGGATGCGCCCGAGCTCGTCGCCGAGCACCTCCAGCTCGTCGCGGGCACGATCGACCTCGGCGGCGTCGAAGAGGGCACGGGCGGCAGCCAGCACGCTCCGCAGCCGGCGTACGAGCACGCGGGCCTGGTGCACCGCATCGGGATCGTCGACGGCCACGGCGGGCGCGAGCCCGTCGAGGCGCGCCGACGCGTCGGCGAGCGAGGCCAGCACGACGTCGGCGGCCGTTCCCGCGGCATCCGCGTGCCGCATCATGGGCCCTCGATCTCGACCCGCACCCGCTTGATGCGCGCCGACGCCCCGCGCACGATCTCGACGTCGCGCCGCGGCACGGAGAAGTGGGCGGCGATCGCGGCGATCACGCCGGCGTTCGCCGCACCGTCGACCGCACGTTCGCGCACGAACACCGTGAGCGACGCCGCGGGGTCGTCGGGCCTCTCCTCCACGAGCGGTCCCTTGCGGCTGCCGGGCTTCACCCGGACGGTGACCTCCATCGGGCGCCCTCCGCTCGTTCGCCGGGTTCAGCGCTGGCGGCGCTCGCGCACGCGCATGTTGACGACGATGGGCGTCCCCTCGAAGCCGTAGACCTCGCGCAGGCGCCGCTGGATGAACCGGCGGTAGCCCGGGTCGAGGAAGCCCGTCGTGAAGAGCACGAATGTCGGCGGGCGGCTGCCGGCCTGCGTGCCGAACAGGATGCGGGGCTGCTTGCCGCCGCGCACCGGGTGGGGGTGCTCCTGCGTGAGCTCCGTGAGGAACGCGTTGAACTTGCCCGTCGGGATGCGCGTGTCCCAGCCCTCGAGCGCCGTCTCGAGCGCGGGCACGAGCTTCTCGAGGTGTCGTCCGGTGCGCGCCGAGATGTTCACGCGGGGCGCCCACGTGACGTGGTGCAGGTCCTGCTCGATCTCGCGCTCGAGATAGCGGCGGCGGTCGTCGTCGAGCTGGTCCCACTTGTTGTAGGCGAGCACGAGGGCGCGCCCCGACTCGAGCACGAGGTCGATGATGCGCACGTCCTGCTCGGAGATCGGCTGCGTGACGTCGAGCAGCACGACCGCGACCTCCGCCTTCTCGAGGGCGGCCTGCGTGCGCAGCGACGCGTAGAAGTCGGCGCCCTGCTGCAGGTGCACGCGACGGCGGATGCCCGCGGTGTCGACGAAGCGCCAGATCTTGCCGCCGAGCTCGATCTGCTCGTCGACCGGGTCGCGGGTGGTGCCGGCCAGGTCGTTCACGACGACCCGCTCCTCGCCCGCCGCCTTGTTCAGCAGCGAGCTCTTGCCGACGTTCGGGCGGCCCACGATGGCGACCCGGCGGGGGCCGCCGAACTCCTCCTTCGCGACCGCCGAGACCTGCGGCAGGACCGTGAAGACCTGCTCCAGCAGGTCGGCGACGCCCCGGCCGTGCAACGCCGAGACCGGGTACGGCTCGCCGAGGCCGAGGTTCCACAGCGCCGTCGCCTCGGGCTCCTGGCGGGCGTCGTCGACCTTGTTCGCGACGAGGAAGACGGGCTTCTTCGTCTTGCGCAGGAGGCGCACGACGTGCTCGTCGGTCGCGGTCGCGCCGACCGTCGCGTCGACGACGAAGAGCACGACGTCGCTGAGGTCGATCGCGACCTCGGCCTGGGCGGCGACCGAGGCGTCGATGCCCTTCGCGTCGGGCTCCCAGCCGCCGGTGTCGACGAGCGTGAATCGGCGGTCGAGGTACTCGCCCTTGTACGAGACCCGGTCGCGGGTGACACCGGGGGTGTCCTCGACGACGGCCTCGCGCCGGCCGAGGATGCGGTTGACGAGCGCCGACTTGCCCACGTTCGGACGGCCGACGATCGCGATGACCGGCAGCGCCGGCAGGTAGCGGATGCCCTCGACGCCCTCTTCGGAGTGCTCGAGCACCTCGAGGTCGTCGTCGTCGAGCTCGTAGTCGCTGAGGCCCGAGCGCAGGGCCGCGGCCCGCTGCTCGGCGAGTTCGTCGTCGACGCCGGCGAGTCGCTCGGCCAGGTCGTCGTCGGCGACGTCGCCATACTCGTCGCGCAGGTTCTCGTCGCGCTGGTCGGTCATGCTGTCTCCTGGAACGTCGTGGGCGCGAATGCGCGCGGCTACCAGTCTGCCGTATGCCGGCTGTGAACTCGGGATGCCGCCGCCCGTGCTCGGCGCGCGCGACGCGCATCGGCGCGAGCGACGCGCCCGGGGCGCGCCTCGGGCGCCGCTATGCTCGCGCCGGCCGCGCGTCGACGACCGCGATCATCGCGTCCACGGTCTGGTCGAAGTCGAGCTCGGTCGAGTCGACGGTGGTGACCCCGTCGGCGGCCGTCATGAACTCCACGACCTTCGAGTCGTCGGCGTCGCGCTTGCGCATGGCCTCGCCCACGGCCGCGGCCGAGCTGCCGGTGAGCTCGGCCGCGCGCCGCGCCATGCGCACCTCCTCGGAAGCCGTGAGCAGGATCCGGACGGGCGCGTCGGGAGCGACGACGGTCGTGATGTCGCGACCCTCGACGACGATGCCCGGCCGGCGCTCGGCGGCCATGATCGACCGGAACAGCTCGATGAGGTGCGCGCGCACCTCGGGCACCCGGGCGACGCGGCTCACGACGGCGGAGATCTGCGGATCGCGGATGGCCTCGGTGACATCGGTCTCGCCGACGTGCACGCGGTACCCGGCGGGGTCGGTGCCGATGCGGTAGTCGAAGCTCGCGAGGCACGAGACGACCGAGTCGGCGTCGTCGGTGTCGACGCCCGACGCCTCGACGTGCCACGCGAGCGCGCGATAGGCGGCGCCGGTGTCGAGGAAGCCGTACGACAGTCGCTTCGCGACCGCCTTCGACACGCTCGACTTGCCGCTGCCGGCTGGGCCATCGACGGCGACGACGACGGGGAGCTCCACGGATGCCTCCAAGGGGGTCGGTTCGGGCCGGCTCAGCCGGCGATGCGCCAGCCGCGTTCGGCCAGCTCGTTGGTCAGTCGGTCGGCGGCCTCGGGCACGACCTGCACCTCGGCGAGGCCGACCTGACGGCCCGGCGAGTGCTCGAGCCGCAGGTCTTCGAGGTTGACGCCGATCTCGCCGATCTCGGCGAGCAGCCGGGCGAGCTGGCCCGGACGATCGTCGACCATGACGACGACGGTCGTGAAGCGCTTGTCGGTGCCGTGCTTGCCGGGCAGGCGCGAAACGCCCGTATTGCCGCCCGTGAGCTCTTCGGCGACACGACGCCGGGCGCCGGGCGCGGCGGGGTCGCCGAGCGCGTCGATGAAGCGGTCGAGGTCGTCGCGGAAGGCGACGAGGATGTCCCGGACGGGCGCAGAATTCGCGCCGAGGATCTGCACCCAGAGGTCGGGGTCGCTCGCGGCGATACGGGTCACGTCTCGCACGCCCTGCCCCGCGAGGCCCAGCGCGGCGTTGGGGGCGTCGATGAAGCGACGGGCCATGACGCTCGCGACGACCTGCGGAACATGCGAGATGAGGGCGACGCCCCGGTCGTGCTCCTCGGGGGTCATCTCGACGAGGGTCGCTCCGAGATCGAGGATGAGGTCGTCGATCGCGCCGGCGCGCTGGTAGCTGATGGCGTCGTGCGCTGCGACCACCCAGGGACGGCCCGCGAAGAGATCGGCTCGGGCGGCGAGCGGCCCACCGCGCTCGCGCCCGGCGAGCGGATGCGACCCGATGTACCGCGAGACGTCGGCGCCGCCGGCGACGAGCTCGTCCAGGATGCCCGCCTTCACGCTCGCCACATCGGTCACGATCGCGTCGGGGAAGTCGGTGAGCTCGTCGGCGACGACCCGCGCGGTCACGTCGGGCGGCACCGCCACGACGATGAGCTGCGGGGCGTCATCGGAGCGGGCGGGGCGTCCGGCACCGAGGTCGGTCGCGATGGCGACGTGCGTCGGCGAGGCGTCGGCGAGGATCACGTCGATGCCCCGCGCGCGCAGGCCGAGCGCGACGCTCGTGCCGAGCAGCCCTGCGCCGACCACGCGCACCGGTCCGGTGAGTCGTGATTCGACCACGTCAGTGCCTCTCTCGCGCGGGTGCGCCGCCCTCCGCGGCCCGGGCGATGGTGAGCAGCCGGCCGCGTTCGTCCTTCGTCAGCTCGCGCAGCTGACCGGCCTTCAGTGTACCGAGGTGCAGCGGCCCGAACTGGCGGCGCACGAGCTCGACGACCGGGTGGCCGACGGCCTTGAGCATGCGGCGCACGATGCGGTTCTTGCCGGAGTGCAGGGTGATCTCGACGATCGTGTGCTTCGCGTCGCCCTGTGTCTGCAGGATCTTCGCCCGGTCGGCCTTGATGGGTCCGTCGTCGAGCTCGATGCCCTGTTTGAGCCGCTGCAGTGTCTGCGGTGTCAGGCGCCCACGCACCTTCGCGATGTAGGTCTTCTCGACGCCGAACGACGGGTGCGCGAGCACGTGCGCGAGCTCGCCGTCGTTCGTGAGCACGAGCAGCCCGCTCGTCTCGGCGTCGAGCCGCCCGACGTTGTAGACGCGCTCCTCGAGGTCGTCGGTGAAGCGCCGCAGGTCGGGGCGCCCCTGCTCGTCGCGCATCGACGAGACGACGCCGGTCGGCTTGTTGAGCATGTAGTACCGCTTCGCGGTATCGAGCTGCACGGCGACGCCGTCGACCGAGACGAGGTCGACCTCGGGGTCGACGCGGGTGCCGAGCTCGGTGACGATGCGTCCGTTCACCTCGATGCGGCCGGCGAGGATGTACTCCTCGACGACTCGCCGGCTCGCGACGCCCGCGGCGGCGAGCACCTTCTGCAGGCGCTGTCCTGTGTTCGCCGACGGGCTCGCACCCGCGGCATCCGATTCAGCCATCGAGGTCGAATCCTCCCTGTCCGTCGTCGAGGAGCGGCGAGATGGGCGGCAGCTCGTCGAGCGAGTTGATGCCGAGGTTCGTGAGCAGCAGCTCGGTCGTGCCGTAGAGGATCGCCCCTGTCTCGGGGTCGGTGTCGACCTCGGTCACGAGCCCGCGGCCGAGCAGGGTGCGCACGACCGAGTCGACGTTGACCGCGCGGATCGACGCGACCTGCGACCGCGAGATCGGCTGCTTGTAGGCGATGACGGAGAGCGTCTCGAGTGCCGCCTGCGAGAGCCGGGTCGACGACTGCGTCACGACGAAGTCGGTGACGAGCGCGTCGTACTCGCCGCGCACGTAGAACCGCCATCCCCCGCCGACCTCGCGGAGCTCGAAGGCTCGGCGGACGCCCCGAGGCTCGCCCTCGTCGACGGCGCGGTCGGTGCGGGGCTCGCCCGAGGCCGCTCCGCCGTCGTAGTCGTCGCGCAGCCGGGCGATGGACGCCCGGACCTCGGCGACCGGGCGGGCGACCGCCGCCGCGAGGTGCACGACGCTCTGCGGCTCGTCGGCGATGAAGAGGATCGCCTCGACGGCGCGGTCGAGGTCGAGGCGGGGCTGGCCCGGCACGTCGAGCGGCGTCGCCACCGAGAGCTCGGGCGCGTTGGCGTCAGCAGGTCGAGACGCCGACGACGGCGGCGTCTCGACGACCTCGCCCGCGGCATCCGGATCTCGAGACGGTCGCGCCGCTCTCCCGTCGATCAGCGGTTGCGTCTCATTCGTCATAGTCGGCCCCCAGGCTCTCGAGGTTCGCGTCGGTCCAGTGCTCGGCGGCCCAGTGCAGCGTGAGCTCGCCGAGCGGCTCGATCTGGTCGAATCCGATCGCCGCGTGCCGGTAGAGCTCGAGCACGGCGAGGAACCGGGCGACGACCACACCGCGCTGTGCGACGCCGGCGATCAGCTGGCGGAACGTGACGGGATCGCCGCGACGCAGCACCGCGACGACCTGCGCGGCCTGCTCGCGGATCGACACGAGCGGCGCGTGCAGATGGTCGAGGCCGACGACGGGAATCTCGCGCGGGGTGAGCGCGAGCGTCGCGAGCGCGGCGAAGTCGTCGGCCGAGAGGGTCCACACGAGCTCGGGGGCCCGCTGACGGAACTTCTCCTCGAGCCGCACGGTGCGCGCGTGCCGCCGCGCCTCGGCGTCGAGCTCCCCGCTGAACCAGCGCGCCGCCTCCTTGAAGGCGCGATACTGCAGCAGGCGGGCGAACAGCAGGTCGCGCGCCTCGAGGAGCGCCACGTCCTCGGCGTCGACGAGCTCGCCCTGCGGCAGCAGGCCCGCCACCTTGAGGTCGAGGAGCGTCGCGGCGACGACGAGGAACTCGCTCGCCCGGTCGAGCTCCTCCTCGGAGTCGAGACCCTTCAGGTAGGAGATGAACTCGTCGGTGACCTTCGAGAGCGACACCTCGGTGATGTCGAGCTCGTGCTTCGCGATGAGTGAGAGCAGGAGGTCGAACGGCCCCTCGAAGTTGGTCAGTGCGACTCGGAAACCGGTGTCGTCGCCCTCGCCCGAGGCATCCGCGACCGCCCCGCCATCGGGTGATGCAGTGAGCTCGGCGGGCGCCTGCTCAGGCGACCGCGCCACGGAAGACCAGCTCCCTCGCGAGCTGCCGGTACGCCTTCGACGCCTGGTGCTCGGGGGCGAACTCGGTGATCGGCGTCGCGGCGACCGTCGCGTCGGGGAACTTCACGGTGCGCGTGATGACCGTCTCGAGCACCTGGTCGCCGAACGCGTCGACGACGCGCTCGAGCACCTCGCGCGAGTGCAGCGTGCGCGCGTCGTACATCGTCGCGAGGATGCCGTCGAGCGTGATGGCCGGGTTGAGCCGGTCGCGCACCTTGTCGATGGTCTCGATGAGGAGGGCGACACCGCGCAACGCGAAGAACTCGCATTCGAGCGGGATGACGACGCCGTGGCTCGCGGTGAGCGCGTTGACCGTCAGGAGGCCGAGCGACGGCTGGCAGTCGATGAGGATGACGTCGTACTCGGGCGCGACGCGGCGCAGCACGCTCGCGAGGATCTGCTCGCGCGCGACCTCGGTGACGAGGTGCACCTCGGCGGCCGAGAGGTCGATGTTGGCCGGGATGACGTCGAGGCCCTCGACCGTCGTCTTCTGGATCGCGTCCTTCGGCTCGATCTGCCGCGACAGCAGCAGGTCGTAGATCGTCGGCACGTCGTGCGTCTGCACGCCGAGACCGGCCGACAGCGCGCCCTGCGGGTCGAAGTCGATCGCGAGCACCTTGCGGCCGTACTCGGCGAGCGTGGCGCCGAGGTTGATCGTCGTGGTCGTCTTGCCGACGCCGCCCTTCTGGTTGCAGAGGGCGATGATGCGCGCGGGCCCGTGCGAGGCGAGCGGCGCCGGTTCGGGGAACTCGCGGTGCGGTCGACCCGTCGGACCCAGCTCCGGCTCCAGCGAAGCGATTCCGTCCGCCGAGTCGTGCTTCTGCTGCGTCACGTGTCGTCTTCTCTCCTGGGCCGGGGCGGTGCTGCGCGCCCTGTTCGGATCTGGGCTTGGTCGATTCTAGCGAGCACGCGGGTGCGCTGCCGTGTACATCTCCCGGAGTGTATCGGCTGTGACGAGCGTGTAGATCTGCGTCGTCGCGACCGACGAGTGCCCGAGCAGCTCCTGCACGACGCGCACGTCGGCCCCGCCCTCGAGCAGGTGGGTCGCGAACGAATGGCGCAGGGTGTGGGGCGAGACGGATGCCTCGAGCCCCGCTCGTTCGGCCGCGTGGCGGATCACGTCCCATGCCCCCTGCCGGGAGAGCCGCTTGCCGCGGACGCCGAGGAACAGCGCGGGCGTCGCCTGGCCGCGCGCCGAGAAGATCGGCCTGGCTCGCACGAGGTACGCGCCGACCGCGCGCCTGGCGTAGCTGCCGAGCGGCACGATGCGCTGCTTGCCGCCCTTGCCGAACAGCCGCACGACCTCGTCGTCGACGAGGTCGTCGACATTCAGGGAGATCGCCTCGGTGACGCGGGCCCCGGTGGCGTAGAGCAGCTCGAGCAGGGCCGCGTCGCGCAACTGCGCCGGCTCGTCGCCGCCGGCCGCCGCGATGAGCGCCTCGACGTCCTCGACCGGGATCGCCTTCGGCAGCCGCGCCGGTAGCTTCGGCGGACGCAGTTCACGCGACACGTCGGCCGTCAGCTCGCCCTCCTCGGCGAGGAACCGGTGCAGCCCCCGCACGGCGGAGAGGACGCGGGCGATCGACGAGGTCGCGAGCACCGGATCGCGATCGGTGCCGAGATACCGCACGAAGTCCGAGAGGTCGCGCTCGGCCACACGGTCGAGTTCGCCCGGTCCGCGCGTCTCGAGCCAGTCGGCGTAGATCGCGAGGTCGCGACGGTACGAGCCCGTCGTGTTGCGCGACAGGCCGCGCTCCACGGCGAGGTGCCGCAGGTACCCGTCGACCCGCGATGCGGTCGTCACGGGCCCGCCGACCCCCGGATCGGCGGCGTGCGGCTCGGCCACGGGGCATCCGCCTCGCCGAGCCCGTTCCAGCCGCGGCCGCGGGCCGCGTGGGCGGCGAGCACCGCGATCGCGAGCGGACCGTTGTGGATGCGTCGCCCGAGCACGGCGTCGACGCACTCGTCGAGCGGCACCCAGCGGGTCTCGAGCTCGGCCTCCTCGTCCTCGCGCGCGTAGGCCTCGGCGGTCGCACGCAGGCCACGGGCGAGGTACACCCGGATGACCTCGTCGCTGCCGCCGGGCGAGGTCGCGAAGTCGGCGAGCACCGCCCACTCGGCGGCCTCGAGGTCGGCCTCCTCGGCGAGCTCGCGCTTCGCGGCCGCGAGCGGGTCCTCGCCGGCCACGTCGAGCAGGCCCGCCGGGATCTCCCAGTCGCGCATCCGGATCGGGTGCCGATACTGCTTGATGAGCAGGGCCCGATCGTCGTCGTCGAGCGCGAGCACGCCGACGGCCCCGGTGTGGTCCATGAACTCGCGCACGATCGGCGCGCCACCGAGCTCGAAGGTCTCGCGCCGGATGCTCCAGACGCGGCCGGCGAAGACCTCCTCGCCGTCGACGAGCGCGAGCTCGACGGGGTCGTCGGCGAGTCGCTCGCGCGACCCGCCGACGACCGTGCCGACCGGATCAGCCATTGTTGACGTCGAACAGGCGGCTCGCCTGCTGACGCTCGAGCGCCGCCGCGACCAGCCCGCGGAACAACGGGTGCGCGTCGTTCGGGCGGCTGCGCAGCTCGGGGTGGGCCTGGGTTCCCACGTAGAACGGGTGCACGTCGCGCGGCAGCTCGACGTACTCGACGAGGTTGCGGTCGGGCGAGAGCCCCGAGAACACGAGGCCGGCCTCGGCGATGCGGTCGCGGTAGGCGTTGTTGACCTCGTAGCGGTGGCGGTGACGCTCGCTCACGTCGGTCGAGCCGTAGAGCTCGGCCGCGATCGTGCCGTCGCCGAGCTTCGCCGGGTACAGGCCGAGGCGCATCGTGCCGCCGAGGTCGCCGCCCGAGATGATCTCGACCTGCTCCTCCATGGTCGCGATGACCGGGAACTCGGTGTCGGGGTCGAACTCGCTCGACGACGCGCCGGGAAGCCCGGCGACGTTGCGCGCGTACTCGATGACCATGCACTGCAGGCCGAGGCAGAGGCCGAGCACGGGGATGCCGTTGTCGCGGGCGAAGTGCAGCGCCCCGAGCTTGCCCTCGATGCCGCGCACGCCGAAGCCGCCGGGCACGCAGATGCCGTCGAGGTGGGCGAGGTGCTTCTGCGCACCCTCGGGCGTCTGGCACTCGTCGGACGGGATCCACTCGATGTTGACCTTCGCGTCGTTCGCGAAGCCGCCCGCGCGGAGCGCCTCGGTCACCGAGAGGTAGGCGTCGGGCAGGTCGATGTACTTGCCGACGAGCCCGATCTTGACCTCGTGCTTGGGGTCGTGCACGACGCGCAGCAGGTCGCTCCAGCCCGACCAGTCGACGGCGTCGGCCTTCTCGCCCAGGCCGAGCGCGTCGATGAGGTACGCGTCGAGGCCCTGCTCGTGCAGCATCGTCGGGATGTCGTAGATCGACGGCACGTCGACGGCGTTCACGACGGCGGCCTCGTCGACGTCGCACATGAGCGCGATCTTGCGCTTGTTCGACTCGGTGACGGGGCGGTCGCTGCGGAGCACGAGCGCGTCGGGCTGGATGCCGATGGAGCGGAGTGCGGCGACCGAGTGCTGGGTCGGCTTCGTCTTCTGCTCACCCGAGGCGCCCATGAACGGAACGAGCGAGACGTGCACGAAGAACACGTTCTTGCGGCCGAGCTCGTGGCGCACCTGGCGGGCCGACTCGATGAACGGCTGCGATTCGATGTCGCCCACCGTGCCGCCGATCTCGGTGATGATCACATCGGGCTTCGGGCTCTCCGACGCCTGCAGCCGCATGCGGCGCTTGATCTCGTCGGTGATGTGCGGGATGACCTGCACCGTGTCGCCGAGGTACTCGCCGCGGCGTTCCTTGGCGATCACCGTCGAGTAGATCTGGCCGGTCGTGACGTTCGCCGCCTGCGACAGGTCGATGTCGAGGAAGCGCTCGTAGTGGCCGATGTCGAGGTCCGTCTCGGCGCCGTCATCGGTCACGAAGACCTCGCCGTGCTGGAACGGGTTCATCGTGCCGGGGTCGACGTTGAGATAGGGGTCGAGCTTCTGCATGACCACCCGGAGGCCGCGTGCCGTCAGCAGGTTGCCGAGGCTCGCGGCGGTGAGTCCCTTGCCCAAAGAAGAAACGACACCACCGGTCACGAAGATGTGCTTGGTCGTGTCGTTGTTGTCTGCGCTCTGCGCTGTTCCGCGTTCATCCACCACGGGCTTCGATTCTAACCCACGATCCCGATCGCTTGCCGCGACATGCCCCACGCGTTCCCCCTTCGTCGTTCGGAGCGAACCGGCCCCGGTCGGTTTCGGCCCTGCGGCCCGTAGTCTCAGGCCGCCCGTTCGGAGGCGATCTCGAGCAGTTCCCGTGCGTGCGCGAGCCCGCTCTCGGAGTCGGCGAGGCCTGACAGCAGGCGGGCCATCTCGGCCTCGCGCTCGGCCCCGTGCAGCTGTCGGACGCTCGACGCGGTCACCGCACCGTCGGTGCCCTTCACGACGCTCAGGTGGTTCGTCGCGAACGCGGCGACCTGGGCGAGGTGGGTCACGACGATGACCTGCGAGCGCTCGGCGAGCCGGGCGAGCCGGCGCCCGATCTCGATCGCCGCCGCGCCGCCGACCCCCGCATCGACCTCGTCGAACACGAACGTCGGCACGGGATCGGTGCCGGCGATCACGACCTCGATCGCGAGCATGACCCGGGAGAGCTCGCCGCCCGACGCGCCGCGCGAGACGGAGCGCGGCTCGGTGCCCGGGTGCGGACGCAGGAGGATCGCGACCTGGTCGCGCCCGTGCGCGGTCGGCTCGGCGCCCGGCTCGACGCTCACGGTCAGCACCGCGTCGGGCATCGCGAGTGCGGCGAGCTCGATCGTGACCGCCTCGGCCAGCCGGCCCGCCGCCTCGGTGCGCTGCTCGGTGATGCGGGTTGCGAGCCGGTCGACCTCGGCCGCCAGCTCGTCGACCGTGCGATCGAGTTCGGCGATGCGCTCGTCGTCGCCGTCGAGCTCGACGAGCCTGAGCCCGCCGTCGCGCCGGAACGCGAGCACGTCGTCGAGGTCGCCCCCGTGACGCCGGATGAGCCCGGCGAGCACGGCCCGGCGCTCCTGCACGAGCTCGAGCTCGCGGGCGCCGTCGGTGTCGAGTCCGGTGAGGTAGCCGGCGAGGTCGGTGCCGGCGTCGGCGAGCAGGAACCCGGCGTTGGCGAGCGCCTCGGCGATCGGCGCGAGCGCCGCATCGTGCTCGGCGACGCGTTCGAGGTGCCGACGCGCGGCCTCGACGAGAGTGACCGCATCGGGTGCGTCGTCGACGACCTCGTCGCCGGAGACGAGCGCCTTGGCCTGGGCTGCGGCGAGCCGCAGCTCTTCGAGGTTCGAGAGCCGTTCGGCGCGTTCGTGCAGCTCGGCGTCCTCGCCGGGCTGCGGGTCTGCCGCCTCGACCTCGTCGAGGTCGGCCCGAAGCGCCTCCGCCTCGCGTGCGCGGGCGTCGTGCTCGTCGCGCAGTCGAGCGAGCTCGGCGGCGTCGGTGCGCCACCGCTCGAAGACGGCGCCGTAGGCGTCGAGCGTCTCGGCGAGCGGGGCGCCGGCGAACCGGTCGAGGGCGTCTCGCTGGGCCGAGGCCGATCGCAGGCGCTGCTGGTCGGCCTGTCCGTGCACGACGACGAGTTCGTCGCCGAGTTCGGCGAGCACGCCGACCGGCGCGCTGCGACCGCCGACCACGGCACGGCTGCGGCCCTCGCTCGACACGGATCGCCCGAGCAGGAGTTCGCCGGCCTCGATCTCGCCGCCGGTCTCGGCGACGCGGTCGGCGATCGCCCCCGAGTCGGGCACGATCCATCGGCCCTCGACCCACGCCTGCCTGGCCCCCGAGCGCACGGCGCCGGCGTCGGAACGCGCACCGAGCAGCAGCCCGAGCGCGGTCACGACCATCGTCTTGCCCGCGCCCGTCTCGCCGGTGACCGCGGTGAACCCCGCACCGAGCGGCAGGGTCGCCTCGGCGATGACGCCGAGATCGCGGATGCCGAGCTCTTCGATCATCGAACACCCCTTCTCATCGCCGCGCGTCCCGTCTCAACCCTCATTCGCGCCCCGCCGGTCCGCGCCACCCGGTGACGGGCAGCTGGAACTTGTTCACGAGGCGATCGGTGAACGGCGCCTCGTGCAGGCGCGCGAGCCGCACGGGCGTGTCGGAGCGCCGCACGATGACCCGCGCACCCGGCGGCAGATCGTAGGTGCGACGCCCGTCGCACCAGATCACCGCGGAGGTCTCGGTGCGCTGCAGGATCTCGACCGCGAGCGACGACTCGGGGCCGACGACGAGCGGACGGGCGAACAGCGCGTGCGCGCTGAGCGGCACGAGCAGCAGGGCCTCAAGGCTCGGCCAGACGATCGGGCCGCCGGCCGAGAACGAGTAGGCGGTCGAGCCCGTCGGCGTCGACATCACGACGCCGTCGCAGCCGAACGACGACAGCGGCCGCCGATCGACCTCGATCACGACCTCGAGCATGCGCTCGCGCTCGGCCTTCTCGACGGTCGCCTCGTTGAGCGCCCAGCTCTCGTAGACGACCTCGTCGCCCACCTTCGCACGCACCGACAGGGTCATGCGCTCCTCGACCGCGTAGTCGCGCGCGAGCGCCCGGGAGACGGTGTAGCCGAGATCGTCGCGCTCGCTCTCGGCGAGGAAGCCGACGTGACCGAGGTTGACGCCCAGCAGCGGCACCGGATGGTCGCGGATGAGCTCGGCCGCGCGCAGGATCGTGCCGTCGCCGCCGAGCACGATCACGAGCTCGATGCGAGCGGGGTCGATGTCTTCGAACCGCACCACGCCGCCGTCGAGCTCGGGGACGAACGTGTGCACGTCGTCCCAGTGCTCGGCGGCGATCACGGGCACGGCGCCGGCGGCGAGCAGCTGGGTGCAGACGGCGCCGGTCGCCTCGAGGGCGGACTGCCTGCCGGTATGCGAGACCACGAGGAAGTGGCGTGCGTCGTTCACCCGTGCTCTCCTCTCGTCAGCTCGTCGACCCGACCTGACCATTCTGTCGGATTCGAGCCGCCCGCTCGGAGGTGGACGAGGAACTCGCGGTTTCCGTGCGAGCCCGCGATTGGGGAGGACAGGACGCCGTCGGTACCGAGGCCGAGATCGTGCGCGGCCCAGAGCACGTTCATGACGGCCTCGGACCGCAGTGCACCGTCGTGCACGATGCCCTCGCGCACTCCCCCGCGACCGACCTCGAACTGCGGCTTCACGAGCAGGACGAAGTCGGCGTCGTCGGCCGCGGTGGCGCGCAGCGCCGGCAGCACGGTCGTGAGGGAGATGAACGACAGGTCGGCGGTGACGAGATCGGGCGGCTCGGCGACGCCCGTGGCGGTCGCGAGCGACTCGCGGGTGAGTCCTCGGACATTGCACCCCTCGACGAGCACGAGCCCGGCCGCGCCGTGCAGTTCCGCGGCGAGCTGGCCATGACCTACGTCGACGGCGAGCACTGTGCGTGCTCCACGCTCGAGCAGGACCTGGCTGAAACCGCCCGTCGACGCCCCCGCATCGAGTGCGACTCTGCCCGACGGGTCGACGGCGAACGCGTCGAGCGCGGCGATCAGCTTGTGCGCGGCGCGGCTCACGTAGTGGTCGGATGCCTCGACCGAGAGCACGGCGTCGGCGTCGACCTTGAACGACGCCTTCACGACCGGCCGGCCGTCGACGGCGACGCGACCCTCGGCGATGAGCGCCGCGGCCAGCGTGCGCGAGCGCACGAGGCCGCGAGCCGCGAGCGCGGCGTCGAGACGCTGGCCGCTCATGACGAGCGCGGTGCCTGCGACGGGTCGGAGTGCTCGAGCTCGTCGCGCAGGCGGGCGGTGAGCGCCTCGTACCCGGGCGCGCGCTCGTCGAGCGGGAGCCCCTCGATGTCGGAGAGCGCGGCGCGCGTGCCCTCGCCCAGCTCGTCGTCGTCGGGGCCGCTCGGGTCGTACTCGTGGTCGATGCTCACCCGTCCACGCTACCCCGCGCATCCGTCACACGGACGGTCATGCGTAGAGGCGCGCCGGGACGTCGAGCACGTGGATCGCCGACCCCGAATCCCAGATCGTCGCGCACGCGGCGCGCAGCAGGTCGAGTCCGCCGTCTCCCTCGGAGAGGATCTCGACACGATTGCCGGTCAGGCGCACCCGGGCCGTCCCCACCCGCACGACGTCGCCGCGCAGCCGTTCGACCGTCGGATAGGGCTCGTGCAGCCCACGCAGGTCGGAGAGGATGAAATCGGGCCGGCTCGCCGCGTTCGCGGCGAGCAGCTGCTTCGCGCGGTCGATCCCCGTGAGCACGATCGCGCTGGCCATGCCTGCGCGATTGGCCCCGAGGATGTCGGTGTCGAGCCGGTCGCCCACCACGAGCGGCGCGGATGCCTCGAACCGCCGCCGCGCCTCGTCGAAGATCGGCGTCTCGGGCTTGCCCGCGACGAGCGGCAACCGACCGACGGCGGTGTGCACGGCCGAGACCAGGGTGCCGTTGCCCGGCGCGATGCCGCGGGCGACCGGGATCGTCCAGTCCATGTTCGTCGCGATCCACGGGATCCCGGGCCCCGAGGCATCCGAACCGCCGGCAGCCGGTCCCTCGGAATGCAGTGCGAACGCAGCCTCGGCGAGGTCCTTCCAGCCGATCTCCGGGGTGAATCCCTGCACGAGCGCATCGGGGCCGTCGTCGGCCGATCGGGTCACCCGGTAGCCGCGCTTGCGGAGCTCGACCTCGATGCCCTCGCCGCCGACGACGAACACGAGCGCCCCCGGTGCGACCTGCTCGGCGAGGAGGCTCATCGCTGCCTGCGGCGAGGTGACGACGTCGGTGGGCGCCGCATGCAGCCCGAGCTCGGTGAGGTGCCCGGCGACCGAGACGTCGCTGCGGGAGGCGTTGTTCGTGATGTAGCCGACCGGGTGGGATCGCTTCGCGAGGTTCAGGCTCTCGACGGCGTGCGGAATCGCCCCGGCGCCCGCGTAGACGACGCCGTCGAGGTCGGCGAAGACCGCATCGACGCCGTCGAGCGGCGTCGCGGGCTCAGTCCTCGCTCGGAACAGCGCCATCGGCGGGATCCTCGGTCGCGGCCTCGGCGTCGAGGGTCGCGCCCTCGGCGAGCACCTCGCGCACATCGTCTTCGAGCACGTCGCCGTAGTCGCCGGGCTCGGCGTCATCCGCGTCGTCGACGACGGCGAACACCTCGGCGTCAGCCTCTTCAGGCTCGACCGCCGGCTCCTCGACGATGAACTCGTCGGCCGCGGCGTCCTCGAGCTCGAAGATCTCGACGAGCTCGGCTTCGGCGGGGCCGGCGAGAGCGGCTTCCGCGCGTCCGGCGAGCTCGCGCCAGCGGGCCGCCTCCGCGGCACGGCCGAGCTCCTCGAGCACCTCCGCGTACGCGGAGAACAGGGCCGGGCTGTACGAGAACGCACGGTCGGGGTCGAGCTGCGGGATCTCGAGCTCCGCGAGGGCGAGCTCGGGCTGCTCGAGGTCGAGCCGGGCGCCCGACATTGCGATCGCCAAGCCGACCTGCACCGCCGCCGGCAACTCGTTGCGGTCGACCGCGCGGCCGACCTCGAGCGCGCGATCGGGCCGTCCCACGCCGCGCTCGCTGTCGACCATGAGCGGCAGCTGGTCGTTGCTGCCCGAGATCCGGCGGTAGGTGCGCAGCTCGCGCAGCGCGAGGGCGAAGTCGCCGGTGGCGTACGCGGTGATCGCGAGGGTCTCGCGCACGACCGCGATGCGACCGGCCCGCCGCGCCGCCGACATGGCGTGACGGTGCGCGAGCTCGGGGTCGACGTCGAGGTACTCGGATGCCGCGACGAGATGGCGCGCGACCCAGTCGGCGTTCTCCTTGCTCAGGGTCTTGAGCTCGGCGCGGGCGACCTTGTCGAGCTGGCGCGCCTCGATGCGATCCGGGAGCATCGGGTCGTCGTGCCGCTGGCGCACCGCGAGATCGGCAGCGCCGTGCCGCTCGTAGGCCGGCGCGGACGGCGCACCACGGCGCTCGCCGCCGTGCGAACGGTGCTGGTCGCGGTCGCCGTGGGGCTTGCGGTCGCCGTACGAGCGCTTCGCGTCACGGTCACCGTACGGACGCTTCTGGTCACGGTCGCCGTACGAGCGCTTCGCATCACGGTCACCGTACGGACGCTTCTGATCGCGGTCGCCGTACGACCGCTTCGCATCACGGTCACCGTACGGACGCTTCGCGTCACGGTCACCGTACGACCGCTTCTGATCACGGTCACCGTACGACCGCTTCTGATCACGGTCACCGTACGACCGCTTCTGATCACGGTCACCGTACGGACGCTTCTGATCACGGTCACCGTACGAGCGCTTCGCGTCGCGGTCGCCGGAGGCGTGCTTCTTGTCTCCGTAGGGCTTGCGGTCGCCGCGGTCGCCCGAGGGGCGCTTCGCATCCCGCTGGCCGTACGACGAACCGGATCCTCGCTGACCGGAGCCATGCCCTCCGCGGCCCTGGGAGCCGCCGGCCCGCGCCGGGCGTCCCTGGTCGTCTCGGTCCTTGTTCGAATCGCTCACGATGTTCCTGTCGAATGGGAGTCTCGTCAGACTCAACCGTACTGCCGGGCCGCGCCCGATCCGCTGTTAACGCGAAATGGCCACCCACCTGAGCTCGCTGTTGAGCTCAGGGGGTGGCCACTCCTGAATGAATGTCCGGCGGTGTCCTACTCTCCCACAGGGTCCCCCCTGCAGTACCATCGGCGCTGCGAGTCTTAGCTTC